>NZ_JBFRGS010000001.1:0-672113 GCF_052115465.1 Allobosea sp. 2RAB26
CTCCGACCCGAGCCTCCAGATCCACATAGGAAAACAGCGATCCAGAGCGCTCATCCGACCCGCGCATCAAATGCCCCCAGCCAACTCCTCAAGCCGAGTGAATCACGCCAAACGCCGCCCCGCTACAGACTTTTTCAACAGCCTGCTAGGCCGTCGTTCAACCGCAGTGCGACTGCGTGTCCTTCTTCCGGCTCGCCGACCGCTCGGCGAGCCGGAATGCGTTCCGCACCGCCTTCGCCTGCTCTTCCAAGACGGCCGATGCCATTGTTCTGGACAGTTCCACCTGATCTGCCTCTAGTCGGCACCGATCGGAACACTGGATCCGGCAAGGTTTGCAGGGGGCGGGCATGGAGGAAGGGCCGGTATGGGTTACGGTCCGCGGGCATGCCGGAGCCGTGGGCATGTTGCCGCTGCCGGGGCTCGTCATCCTCCGGCGGGGCGAACGGACCATCGACGCGGATCAGCAGGAGCAGGTTCTCGATGTTCTGAAGTCGAGGGGAACGACGCTCCTGGTGAGCCTCCTGGACCAGACGGAATGCGATGCCGATGACAGCGAACATCTGCAACGCGCTGCGGAGCTGCGCGGGATCCGCCTCGTTTGTGCGCCTATCCTGGATTTTTCCGCGCCGGACGAGACATTGGACTGGCCGCGTTTGGCCCAGGCGATCCTTGGCGAGCTAAGCCTCGGCCGGGGTGTCGCCTTCTGTTGTCTCGCTGGATATGGCCGCAGCGGCATGATGGCCGCGCGCGTGCTGATCGAGACCGGAATGCCGCCGCAGGACGCGATCGCCGCGGTGCGCTCGGCTCGGCCGGGCGCAATCGAAAGCGAGGCCCAGGTCTCCTACTTGCTATCGTCCTCGCCATAGCGTGCGAGCAGCAATTCGAGATGCGCCGCATGCAGGCGAAACAGCTCCGATGCCGGCAGGCTTTCGGTCTTCTCGGCGGTCGCCGCGATTTCCTGCACGAGCAGGGCGCGCACGAGCTCCGGATCGCATTTCAGCCAGCTGACCCAGCTTCGCGCGATGCGGAAGAAAATCATGTCGTCCATCTGGCGCAGCGCCTCGTCGCCGATCAAGGCGTTGCGCGCCTCGTGATGGGCGCGCCAGACGCCCCAGACATCCTTGACGGGGGAGGTGTCACGCAGCCCCTCGGCCAATGAGCGCAACCGCGCATAGTCGGACCGGAGCGAAGTCGGGAGCTGCAGCGGCACGAGATCGGCGATCAGACCCGTCAGGCCGATGCGGAAACGCAGCATGTCGACAGCGTGATGATCGACATAGGAAACGATGGTGCCGACGCCGTTTCGCGTCTCCGCGAGCTGTTCGTAGACAAGGCGCTGCAGGACCTGCCGGATCGGCGTGCGGCTGACGTGGAACTCCGCGGCGAGTGCCGCTTCGTGGATGACATGCCCTTCGTCATATTCACGCAGGCAGATGCGGTCGCGCACGATCTCGAAGATCACGTCGTTGCGCGAGCGGACCATCTGGCGAAGCTGCTGCGCCTCGGGGCTGGTGAGTTCAATCGTCATAGCTCTCCCTGTCGCAAGGCCGGTCTCAGCCGAGCTTGCCGGCGCCGTGCCCGAGCCGCCGAGCTCGTTCGGAGATCATCCAGCAGCAGAGGAAATAGAACAGCCCGATCGCAATGTTCGCCTCCAAAGCATAGGCCTGCCAGAGAGGATCGGCATATGCCATGCGGGCTGTCGAAAGCAAATCATGCATGCCGACGATGGCGACGAGCGAGGTGTCCTTGAAGCTGCCGATAATCGTGTTCGTCATGCCGGGGATGGCCGTCCGCAAGGCCTGGGGCAGCACGATCAGGCGAATGCGTTGCGCGGCGGTGAGGCCGAGGCTGGCTCCCGCCTCGATCTGCCCCTTGGGCAGCGCCTGCAGCCCGCTGCGAATGTCCTCGGCGAAATAGGCCGCATAGAAGAGGGTCAGCACGATCAGGATGGCGGCGACGGGCTCTATGGTCGCGCCGCGCGTCAGCAGCAGCGGCAATACGAAAATGCCGGCGAACAAGACCGCGACCATCGGAATGGCGCGCACCGTCTCGATATAGGCGACGGCGGCAAGGTTCAGCGCGCGATGCTGCGACCAGCGAGCCAGCGCCAGCAGGATGCCGAGCGGAAATGCTGCGGCCATCGTGAAGGCAGACAGGAACAGGATGAGGGGGAGGCCGTTCCAGCGGTGGGATTCGACGAAGGGCAGGCCAGCGAAACCTCCGCGCAGAAGCAGGTAGGAGAGCACAGCAGTGCCCACGACCATGGCTGCCCGGATCGCAAGCCTCATCGGAACAAGTGCAAAGACGAGGATCGTCACGATGATCAGGCCGCTGGCGAGTTGCGCGCGCCAGCGCTCGGCGGCCGGGTAGGTCCCGGTCAGGACGAGATTGGCCTTCTCGCTGAGAAAGGCCCAGCAGGCTCCCGAGGCATTCAGGCATTCGGCTCGGTTGCCGGAAAACGGGACCGCCTCGAGCACCACCCAGGTCAGCGCGCTCCAGGCGAACAGGACCAGAAGAGCGAGCGTGACGACGGTCAGCACCGTGTTCCACCAGCTCGAAAACAGATTCTGGCGCAGCCAGCCCTGGATGGGCGCGAGCCCTTTCCGGGGAAGGGCATTCGCGCGGGCGATCGTCTCGACTGTCAGCGTCATTCTCAGCGCGCCTTCAGCCGGAAGGCATGGTCGCACCAGTTCACCAAGGCCGAGATCAGCAGGTTCGCGATCAGGAAGAAGGCGGCCACGAGCGCCATCAGTTCGATCGGGCGGAATGTCTGATTCACCGATGTGCTCACGACGCTGAGCAAATCGGAGTATCCGATCGCCAGCGCGATCGAGGTGTTCTTCAGCAGGTTGGAGTACTGATTACCCAGCGGCGGCGTGATCACGCGCAGTGCCTGGGGCAGCACGATGAGCCGCATCGTCTTCAACCAGTCGAGGCCGAGCGCCTGTGCTGCCTCGCGCTGCCCGTGCGAAGTGGCGATGATGCCGCCGCGCACGATCGCGCCGATTTGCCCGCCGTGATAGACCGACAGGGCCACCACAAGCGCGGTGAACTGCAAGGACAGGCTCACGCCCCCGGTAACATTGAAGCCCGCCAGCTTCGGCACAGACCAGGTGACGTGGAGTGTCCCTGTCAGGTCGAGCGCCGCGTAGAGGCTCGCCGCGGCAGCGACCACAGGCAGGAAGACCGGGCGGCGCTTGCCTGTGCGGTCCTGGTGCAGCCGGGCGGCGCGGAGCCACAGAAACGCGCCTGCGAGCCAGAGGCAGGCTGCCATAGCAAGCGCTTGGCCGCCCTGCTCGATGATCGGCCAGGGCAGCACGAGACCGCGATTGCTCAGCATCGCGCCGAAGGGGCTGGTCCAGGCCGAGCGGATATGGGGCAGGTTGCGCACCATCGCCACATAGAGCGCGATCACGATCAGGAGCTTCGGCAGATTGCGGAGCAACTCGACATAGGTGCGCGCCAACGTGCGCACGAGCCAGTTGGAACTGGTCATGGCGATGCCGACGAACAGCCCGATGCCGCTTGCCAGGACGAGGATGAGGGCCGCCGCGGCGAGGGTATTCAAGATGCCGACGAGCAGCACACGAGCGTAGGTGTCGCGGGGCGAATAGCCGATCAGGCTTTCGCTGACATCGAAACCCGCTTCCTGCCAGAGGAACGAGAAGTCGATTTCCATTCCCGCAGCCGCAAGGTTCGCAGAGACGTTGCGAGCCGCGAGGAGACCGAGAAGGGCGATCCCGAGCATTGTCGCCGCCGGCCAAAGCACGGCCGCGAGCCGCTCACGCCTCGTCCGTGGCGGAGGCGGCATGGAACTCACTGTGTTGGGCGGAGGGGCTGACATGGACTCCATAGTGATATAGCTGTACACAGCTATATCACTGAGTCAATTGATGGGCGTTGCGCGCTTTGCGCGCGGGCCGGAGGGGTCTGCTTGGACAAGTCAGCTTCGAAGCCAGCATCGATCATCGCGCTGCCCGGGATCGCCGGAAAGCTGGTGCTGGCCCCTTGTCCGGGATCGTGGCGAGGGCGCCCCTTGCCAGGCGCCGATCCCGTGCTGGCTCTCGCCCAGGATCTCGATCATCTCGCCAGGCTCGGAGCCGGTGGGCTCCTCAGTCTCGTCGAGGCGCATGAGCTGCCTTGCGAGCAGAAGCTGTTTTCCGTGGCTGTCCGGGAGGCCGGACTGGAGTGGGCCCATGCAGCCATTCCCGATTACAGCGCGCCGACTGCGGCCTTCGCCGCGGACTGGCAGAAGCTTGCGCTGTTGCGTCGCCTCGCGGCGGGGGAGAACTGGGCCATCCATTGCAAGGCGGGGCTTGGGCGCACCGGGACGGTCGCAGCGCTGCTGCTCATCGAATGCGGCCTCGAAGCCGAGGCCGCGATCGCGAAAATCCGGCATGAACACGCAGCCGGCGCGATCGAGACGCCCGCGCAGGTCGAGTACCTGATCGCTCATGCGCGGTCTCGCATGTGATGCGGGTTGTCGCGGCGCGGGCGTGACGAAGAGCTGACCGCCGGCGTCCGTCGATCGCTCAGGCTGGCTTCTCGTCTGCGAGCACGATTGCCGTCGTCAGGTCGGCGACATGCGGCATCGACGCAATCTCGTCACGCACGGAGTTCAACGCCCGGGTCGTCTCCGCCTCGATTTCGGCGATGACGTCGATTTCGCCGCCGATCGAGTAGCACCGCCTGACCGCCGGGAGCACGGCAATCCGATCCACCGTGTCGCGCGCCGGTGTCTTGGTGAGGCGGATGATCAGGAAGGCGCGGAATGCGTCAACACCCGAACGGCCCTCCATGACGGTTGCCGTGTAGCCGCGGATGGTGCCGTCGGTCTCCATCTTGGCGATGCGCTCGCGCACGGAGCTGCGGGCGAGCCCGACGCTTCCCGCAATCGTCTTGATCGGCAGCCGCGCATTGTCCTGGAGCAGCCGCAGAATCTTCGCGTTCGTCTCGTCCATCGCCATCAAGGGCTCGCAGATATCCGTGTGGCGGCGATAGCAGGTTGCTACCGCCACAATGGCGGCAAAACCGCCGATTGGAGCAGCGCGGCCGCCACCGCATCAATGTCAGATTGATGGCAGAGCGACAATTCGGAAAGCCTGCGATGACCTTCGTCAACCACCCACGCCCGACATTCTCCCTCGACGAGGCGGCGGAGGTCTTGCGGCAACGCTTCGGCGTTGTCGGCCGCCTTGATGGCCTGCCCAGTGAGCGCGACCAGAATTTCGACGTGCGCGCGGACGATGGGCAGCGTTTCATCCTGAAGATCGTCAATGGGGCCGAGCCGCTCACCGCGATCGAATTCCAGACCGCGCTGCTGCGGCACGTCGAAATCAACGATCCGAGCTTGCCGACGCCGCGTGTGGTGCCGACGCGCGATGGGCTGGAATTCGGCCTTTTGACCGGCCGCGGCGGCGAGCGTCATTGTGTCCGTCTCGTCTCCTATCTCCCCGGCACACCGCTGGCCAAGGTTGCCAAGACGCCGGAAACGCTGCGCGACATCGGCCGTGTCCTCGGGCAGCTCGACCGGGTGCTCGGCAGCTTCGGTCATCCCGGTGCGCATGTCGCCTTCGATTGGGAGATCCGAGAGACGCCGCGGGCGCGCCAGCGCCTGTCCCATGTGTCCGATGCGGCACAGCGGCGCTGCCTGGAGAAGGTGCTCGACACCTATGATTCCCGGGTCGCGCCGACGCTCCGGCGCCTGCGCCATGGTGTCATCCACAATGACGCCAATGACTGGAACCTGTTGGTCGCCGATCCCGAGAAGGGCGCGATCGCGGGTCTTATCGATTTTGGTGACGCGGCCCATTCGCCGCTTATCGCCGAGCTCGCCGTCGCCTGCACGTATGCGATGCTCGACGAGAAGAGCCCGATCGAAACAGCCGCCATGATCACTGCGGGCTATCACGCGGAACTGCCGCTGCAGGACGCCGAGCTCGACATCCTGCTCGATCTGATCGCCGCACGGTTGGCGGTGAGCGTGTCGATTTCGGCGACGCGTCATGCCGAAGCGATCGAGAATCCCTATCTCCTCGTCAGCGAAAGGCCGGCCTGGACTCTCCTGGAGCGGCTCGGCAAGGTCGATCGCCGTATCGCCACGGCGATCCTGCGCAACGCCTGTGGCCTCGAGGCGACGCCCGGGGCCGGGCGCCTGCGGGGCTGGCTGGCCGCAAACCGCCGGACGCTGGCGCCGCTCATGCACCCGCATCCGGCGCGCCAGCAGAAGCATGTGGTCGATCTCGGCAATCCCGAGGCGTCGCTGGCGCGGGCGAGCGCGGCGCAGGATCATGCTGCGGCCGACCGGGCCTATGCCGATCTGCAGAGGGAACACGGCTTTACGCTCGGCCTCGGGCCGTATGGCGAACTGCGCACCGTCTATACGGCGCCCTTTTTCGACTCGACCCTGATCGACGGCGCGCGCCGGAACATCCATCTCGGCCTCGATATCTTCGCGCCTGCGGGTGCGCCGCTCTTTACCCCGCTGCCGGCAAAGGTGGTGGCGGCCACGATCAATCCTGCGCCGCAAGATTATGGCGGGCTCCTGCTGCTCGAGCATGAGCCGGAACCTGGCCTGCGCTTCCGGAGCCTCTGGGGTCACCTGGATCATGCGTCGGTTCGCGAGCGCCGCGTCGGCGAGGAACTGCCGGCCGGCGCCTGTGTGGCGCGGCTTGGCGACTATGCAGAGAATGGCGGCTGGATACCGCATCTCCATCTGCAGCTCGTCGCCGCGGATTATGATGACGTCAGCGTCATTCCGGGCGTTGGCGAGTCGGCTTTTCCCGGCGTCTGGAACGACCTCTTTCCTTCGCCCTATGATTTCGCGGGCCTGCCGCCGGAGACCTTCGACAGGACCGGACAAGAAAAGGATGCCCTGCAGGCGGCGCGCAAGAAGCGACTGGGCCCAAATCTGTCGCTGTCCTATCGCAGGCCGCTCAAGATGGTTCGCGGCGAAGATGTCTGGCTGATCGACGAGACCGGCCGGGCCCATCTCGATTGCTACAACAACGTCGCCCATATCGGGCATTGCCACCCGCGCGTGGTGGATGCGATCACGCGGCAGGCCCAGCGCCTCAACACCAACACGCGCTATCTCCACGACAACATCATCGACTACACGGAGCGCCTGGCGAAGACGCTGCCGGGTGAGCTCGATACGTTCTTCGTGGTGTGCACGGGGAGCGAGGCGAACGAACTCGCGCTGCGCGCGGCCCGAGCCTATACGCGGCGACGCGACATGATCGTCCTGGACTGGGCCTATCACGGCCACACACAGGGCCTGATCGACATCAGCCCCTACAAGTTCAAGCGCAAGGGAGGCAGCGGGCGGCCGGAGCATACGCATGTGCTGCCCGTCGCGGATCCCTATCGCGCGCCGGCGGAGTGGCCGGAGGGCGAGATCGGCAAGCGCTATGGCGAGCATGCCTGCGAGATCATCGACCGGCTCGTGAAGGACGGGCATGCGCCCGCCGCCTTCATCGCCGAAACGATCCCAAGCGTCGCCGGGCAGGTCTTCCTGCCGCCGGGATATCTCGGTGCGATCTACGATGCCGTTCGTCGCGCCGGTGGCCTGTGCATCGCGGATGAGGTCCAGGTGGGCTTCGGCCGCGTGGGCCAATCGATGTGGGCCTTCAAGGAGCACGGTGTCGTGCCGGACATCGTCACGATGGGCAAGCCGATCGGCAACGGTCATCCCCTTGCCGTTGTCGCGATGCGCCGCGAGATCGCGGAACGCTTCGCCAACGGGATGGAGTATTTCAATACATTCGGCGGTAATCCCGTGTCCTGCGCGGCGGGGCTCGCTGTCCTCGATGTGCTCGAAGACGAGCGTCTTCTGCCGAACGCCGTGGAGCAGGGAGACTATCTCCTCACCGGCATGCGCAAGTTGATGGACCGTCATTCGGTCATTGGCGACGTGCGCGGGCGCGGCCTGTTCCTCGGCCTTGAACTCGTGCGGGACCGGGCAACCAAGGAGCATGCCGGCGAACCCGCTTCGGCCATCGTCAATCGGTCCAGGGAGCTCGGCGTGCTGATGGGGACCGACGGCCCCTTCGACAACGTCATCAAGCTGCGCCCGCCCATGACCTTCCGGCGCGAGCATGCAGACATCCTGCTCGAGACCCTCGACGAGGCGATGCGCGACACGCTGGGCTGAAGCTACTGATCGGCGCACCGAGCAGGCGAGGCGCGTCGCTCGCTGAAACAGGCCCGGCGGTGGGCAACCTCCGCCGGGGCAATCTTGGGGCGCGCCTGTGCAACCCGGCTGCGATGACGAAAACGCGAATTCCTGCGCGCGACGCCGACGACGGTGTATCGGCTCCGTCGCGAAGAGGGGCTCGAGCGGCCCAGGATCCATTAAATTAGACAATGCTTCTAATTTAGACTTTTTTGTCTTTATCCCATATGCTAGACAGCTCGAACCCGCGTTTGGACGAGCGTCATGAAGATCGAAGAATTCAGCCTGGAGCGGATCCAGTCGCTTTACGAAAACACTGTCGAGTTCAATCTCTCGGATAGCGGCGTTCACCCCTACAGCCTGAACGGGCTGCTCGACGAAGGCCAGCGCAATGCGTTGCTCGATGTCGAACTGGGCTATGGCTGGACGAACGGGGCCGTCGAGTTGCGCGAAGCGGTGGCGCGGCTCTATCGCGGCCGGACATCCGACGAGGTCATCGTCACCAATGGCTCGGCCGAGGCCAATTTCCTGATGGTGATGTCGCTGCTCGAGCCCGGCGACGAGATCGTCGTCTTCGTGCCCAACTATCTGCAGATCTGGGGTTGGGCCCGGGCCATCGGGGTCACGGTGAAGGAAGTCGCGTTGCGCGAGGAACTGGGCTGGACCCCGGATCTCGACGACGTCCGCAAGGCCGTTTCGCCACGCACCAAATTGATGACGATCTGTCACCCGAACAACCCGACCGGCAGCCTGCTTTCGCGCGAAACGATGGACGGGCTCGTCGCGATTGCCCGCCAGAACGGCACCTATCTGCATGCCGACGAGGTCTACAAAGGCGCCGAGCTCGAGGGTGACGAACCGCCCAGCTTCGCCGATCTCTACGAGCAGGCGATCATCACCAGCGGCTTGTCGAAGGCGATGGCCTTGCCGGGCCTGCGCATCGGCTGGCTGGTCGGCCCCACCGCCGATATTTACGCCGCCTGGCAGCGCAAGGACTACACCTCGATCACTACGAGCGCGATCAGCGAGTATGTCGCCCGCATCGTCGTCGAGCCGGCCAAGCGCGCCGAGATCCTCCAGCGCAGCAAGACCATCCTGAGACAGAACCTGGCGCTCCTGACGAGCTGGGTCGAGCGCAACAGCGAGTTCTTCTCCTTCGTTCCGCCCAAGGCCGGCGGCATGGCCTTCGTGAAATATGCGCATTCGATGAACTCGACGGAACTCGTGCATCGGCTGCGCGAAGAACGCGGCATCATGCTCCTGCCCGGAGACGTCTACGGTCTCGACGGCTATATCCGTATCGGAATCGGGGCTCCGGGCGACCATCTGGAGGCCGGTCTCGAACGCCTGAGCGACTATCTGAAGTCGCAGCCGCGCTAGACCGGGGCTGCCAAGGACCTGGATCATGCCGACCGAACTCATGGCCTATGCGCCGATCTGCGACGCCGTCGCCCTGCTGTTCCGTCCCTATGCCGAGGTCGTGCTGCACGATCTCGGCTCGCAGACCGTGGTCCATATCGCCGGCAACTTCTCGCAGCGCGTCCTGGGCGAGCCATCGCTCCTGAACGAGATCGGTTTCGACGAGGCCGAGACGACGATCGGTCCCTACGAGAAGATCAACTGGGACGGCCGCCGGATCAAATCGATCAGCGTCGTCCTCACCGCCAATGGCGCGGCGATCGGCGTGCTCTGCATCAATGTCGACGTCTCGCATTTCCACGCCGTGATGCAGACGCTCGGCGCGCTCGTGGCCGTGCCCGCGGGAGCCGACAAGCCGCCTGTCCTGTTCAAGGAGGATTGGCATGAGCGCATCAACGAGTATGTCCAGCAATGGACGCAGGAGCGCGGCCTGATCGTGACCGCGCTGAGCCGCGAGCAGAAGCGGCAACTGGTGGCCGATCTTGCCGCGAGCGGCGCCTTTGGCGGGCGCAATGCTGCAGCCTATATCTCGCGCGTCCTCGGGCTCGCGCGCGCCACCGTCTACAACTATCTGAACCAGGCGAACGGACCGACTGATGCTTGATCTGGCGCGGGCACAGATCGAAGCCGCCATTGATCTCGACCGGGCCGTCGTGGCGCTGGAGGAGGGGTTCAAGGCCGCCTCGGCGGGACGGGTGCAGATGCCGCCCGTCGGCTATCTCGGCTTTCCCGCGCATCACGGCGACTGCCATATCAAATTCGGTCACATCACGGGGGATCCGATCTTCGTGGTGAAGATCGCGACCGGTTTCTACGACAATCCGAGGCGCGGCCTGCCGACCAGCAGCGGCATGATGATCGCTCTCTCGGCCGAGACCGGTGCGGTCGTGGCGATCTTGCGTGACGAGGGGTGGCTGACCGATCTGCGCACCGCGCTCGCCGGTGCCATCGCGACCAGAGCCGGAGCCCGCAGCGACGCGCGTCGCATCGGCATTGTCGGTGCCGGCACGCAGGCCCGCTTTCAGATCCGTGCCGCCGCGCATCTGATGCGCGAACGGGCGCCGCAATTCGCGATCTGGGCGCGCTCGGCGGAGCGCGCCGAGGCGGTGCAGGCGGAGCTGCTGGGCGAAGGCATTGCTGTTACCCTCGCGACATCGCCCGAGGCTCTGTGTGCCGAGGCGGATGCCATCATCACCACGACGCCGGCCACGAGCCCCCTGCTCAAGGCGGCATGGATTCGCCCGGGCACACATATCACGGCCATGGGGGCTGATGCGCCGGGCAAGCAGGAGCTCGAGAGCGGCCTCGTCGCGGCAGCCGATATCAGAATCGCCGATTCCCTCGATCAATGCCTCGACCATGGCGAATTTGCCGCCGCGGCCCGCGAGGGACTGATCGAGCGCAGGGCTTGCGTTGAACTTGGTGCGGTCCTTGCCGGGCACGCGATCGGACGCAACGACGCCCGCGACATCACGATTGCTGATCTGACCGGGCTTGCCGTTCAGGACATCGCGATCGCGCGCGTCGTCCTCGAAGGCCGCGGCGCCTCGCCGAGGCCGGGTGCCTGATGGTGTCTGCGGGCACCGGAGATCAGGTGTCTCGACCAAGGGTAGCCGGCGAATGACAGGTCGCGCTAGATGGCGGCCTGGTCCGCATTCGCACGGCGCGCCAGCATCCTGAAGATGGCGCACGACGCCGCGACCATCCGTTCGAAATGATCGATCTCGATGTTTTCGTTCGGCGCGTGCAACTGCGCCCCGTGGTGGGTGAGGCCGATCCCGAACACATCGGTGCCGAGATGGTCGATGAAGGGATGGGCGGTGCCGGACGCCGGGGAACTCGGTTGGACGATCGCGGGGCGGCCGAATTCAGCTTCGAGAATCTCCGCGCAGGCGGCCACGAACCAGTGACCCGCGTCGCTGCGCACCGGCCTGACGATGGCGTCGTGAACGATGACCTCGACATCCGCCATGCCGAGGCGCGCGAGATGGTCTCGCACGAGCTCGACGACGCGCGTCGGGGTCTGATCGGGTACAAGGCGGAAATCGAGCTTGGCGAAGGCCTCGGCGGGCAGCACCGTCTTGGCTCCCTCGCCCTGATAACCGCCGCCGATGCCGTTGACATTGAGACAAGGCAAGAAATTCATCGCGGAGAAGAAGTTCTGGCCGTCGACGCCGCTCAGCGTACGCTCCCCGCCCGTCGCGGCGCTGACGCTGGCAAGCGAGAAGGGGGGCGACAGTGCGGCGGCGCGCTCGGCGTCGGATGGCGCCCGCACATCGTCATAGAAGCCATCGATCGTGATCCGCCCCGCGGCGTCGCGCATCGAGGCGACAGCGGCGCAGATGCGCCAGAGCGCGTTGTCGTAGACCGCCCCGTAGCTCGAATGCAGGTCGCCCCTCGCGGTGCGGCAGCGCAGCTCGATCGCGGTGATGCCCTTGAAGCCGCACAGGATGACAGGCCGGCCGGAGGCATCGATCTCGCCGAATTCCCACCAGCACAGATCGGCGCGCTCGCCGGCGAAGCGCTTCGCCAGGAAGCCATCGAGCGAAGGACTGCCGATCTCCTCCTCGCCATCAACGATCCAGATCAGCCGGAACGGAAGCGGCCCGCCCTGCTGGGCCTGGAAGCGGCGCCAGCCGGCAAGACGGCTGGCGAATTCGCCCTTGTCGTCGGCCGCGCCGCGGCCATAGAGGCGGCCATCGCGTTCCGTCAGGGTGTAGGGCGGGCTCAGCCAGAGCGCCGCGTCACCCTCCGGCTGCACGTCGGAGTGATTGTAGATCACGACGGTCAGCGGTCCCTCGCCAGCCGTGCCGACCACGAAGGGACCGACCGAGCCAGGGTGGATCTCGGTGGCGAAGCCAGCGTCGTCGAGCAGATCCCGGACGAGGGTCGCCGCCTCGTTCAGGCCGCGTCCCTCGGCGCTGACCGAGGGAATGGCAACGAGACGGGCCAGATCGTCCCGTCCACGGCTGACCGCGTCATCCACCGCATTCACCCCGCGTGATGGACCAGAAACCGGTCGAGGCGCTTCAGCCCCTCGGCGAGCGTTTCGGTCGGCACGCCGATGCCGATCCGGATGTGCTGTTCGATCCCGAACCAGCTGCCGGCGACGACGAAGACGCTCTCCTCCTCACGAAGCAGGCGGGAGAATTCCTCGGACGGCAGGTTGAGAGGATAGCGCAGGAAGGCCATGCCGCCCGCCTCCGGCCGCTTCCACGACCAGCCGGGATGACGCGACATCCAGTCGCCGACGAGATTGGCATTGGTTCGCAGCAGGTCGCGGCCACGCGACAGGAGACGGCTGCGCGTATCGGGCTTCATGACTGCTGCCGCAAGGATCTGGCTCAGGATGCCGCTGCCGATCGTCGTATAGTCCTGACGTTCCGCGGCGCCGGCAACCACGTCGACTGGTGCGACGATCCAGCCGAGGCGCAGGCCCGGACAGGCGAAGGATTTCGACAGGCTGCTCGTCACCACCAGTCGCGGATAGGTGCCCCAGAGCGTCCGGGTTTCAGGCCCGTCGATCTCGCCTCCGCGATAGATCTCGTCCACCAGCAGCCAGGCACCGCTCTGCCTTGCCGCAGCGACAAGCGCGTCGCGGCTTTCCTGCGTCAGCACGCTGCCGGTCGGGTTGGCCGGATTGGTGACGGCGATGACCTTGGCTCCCGCCGCGGCCGCATCGAGGCTGGCGGGGTCGAACTGCCAGCCATTGTCACCGCTCAGTTCAAGGCGCTGGACGTCGAATCCGAGTGCGCGGCCAAGACCATCCACCTGCATGAAATTGGGGACGGCAAAGACGATGCGCTCGCCGGGCTCGACGAGCGTCATCAGCGCGATCATCGTCGCCTCGGAGGAGCCATTGGTGACGAGAACGTTGGACGGCCCGGCTCCCGGATACCATGAGGCGATATTCGCCCTCAGGTCAGGCCGGCCATCGGTCCAGCCATAGCCCAATGGCAGCTTGAGCAGGTCCTGCATCTCGCTTGGCGGGAGGATGTCCTCGATCGCCCAGGGATGAACGCCGCTCTCGGTGAGATTGATCTCCACCTCGTTCTCGAAGAGCGTCTGATTGCGCTCCATCTGGAAGATATCGAATTTCAAGGCTCATTCCTTCCATCGAACGGAAAGGCTGCAGGCTCCCCGCGGAACGGCAGCACTTCCCCTGGTTTCGCGCAGATGCCGGGCGTCACAGCCAGCGCGCGTTTGCCCGTGCGATCGCTTCGCGCACGACATCCGGCGAGGTTCCGCCATAGCTGCGGCGGCTGTTCACCGAATGCTCCGGCGCAAGCACCGAGTAGACCTTCTCGGTGATGCGCGGATCGACGTCCCGCATGCTCTCGATATCAAGCGCGCTCAAGGTGCAGCCCTTGGCCTCGGCCCTGGCGACGACCTTGGCGGTGATGTGATGGGCGTCGCGGAAGGGGATGCCGCCCTCGCGCACGAGCCAGTCGGCGAGGTCCGTCGCGGTCGGAAAGCCGCGTTCCAGGAAGCTGCGCATCTGGTCCGGGCGGACGGTCAGGTCGCGTATCATGCCGGTCGTGGCCTCGGCGCAGAGCTGGACTGTCTCCAATGCGTCGAACATGGGCTCCTTGTCTTCCTGCATGTCCTTCATGAATGTCATGGGCAGACCCTTGACGGTCATGAGCAGGGCATTCAGCGAGCCGACGACACGCCCGGTCTTGCCGCGCACGAGTTCGGCCGCATCGGGATTGCGCTTCTGCGGCATGATCGAGGAGCCGGTCGTGAAGGCGTCCGACAGGGCGATGAATCGGAAGCCGTCGCTGCACCACAAGGTGATCTCCTCGGCGATGCGCGAGAGATGCACGGCCAGCATCGAGCAGCAAAACAGCAGCTCGACGATGTGATCCCGCGAGGCGACCGAATCCATCGAGTTCTCGGTCGGGGCGGAGAAGCCGAGTTGCTCGGCCGTGAAATGCCGGTCGATGGGGAAGGCGGTTCCGGCCAGGGCGGCGGCTCCCAGCGGGCAGATATTGGTGCGCTCGCGAGCACCTGCCAGTCGCTGCCGGTCGCGGCCGAACATCTCGACATAAGCCATGAGATGGTGGCCGAAGGTAACGGGCTGCGCGACCTGCATATGAGTGAAGCCCGGCATCAGGGTCTCGACATGCTCGCCGGCGCGTTCGATCAGGGCGCGCTGCAATTCCTGCACGACCGCATCGAGCCCGTCGATCGCATCGCGCATCCACAGGCGGACGTCGGTGACGGCCTGGTCGTTGCGGCTGCGGGCGGTATGTAGCCGGCCCGCCGGCTCGCCGACGATCTCCTTCAGCCGCGCCTCGACATTCATGTGAATGTCCTCGAGATCGACGCTGAAGGTAAAGCGGCTCTCCTCGATCTCCTGGAGGATCTGGTCGAGCCCTGCCTGGATTGTCTCGTTGTCCGCCTCGCCGATGATGCCCTGCCGCGCCAGCATCCGGGCATGGACCTTCGAGGCGGCGATGTCCTGCCGGTAGAGGCGATAGTCGAAGCCGATCGACGGATTGATCTTCTTCATGATCTCCGCCGGCGCCGTCGTGAAGCGTCCGCCCCACATCTTGTTGGCGCCACTCTTCTGCTCCGACATCTCTTCAGCTTCCTGTTGTTCAGAACGTGGTGGCCTGAGCCCCGCACAGACAGGGCAAGGCTCAGGCGGGGGATAGGCGAAAGGGGCGGCAGGCGCCGCCCCTTTGCGTGTCACCTATTGGGTGTCACTTGGCGCTGTTGATCTTGATCTCGCTCATACCGTTCCGGGCGAGGCCGTATTTGTCCAGGATTTTGGCATAGGTGCCGTTCTTCACCAGCCTGTCGAGCGCATCCTTGATGGCATCGCGCAGTGCCGGCTTCGTCTTCAGCACCGGCAGACCGGTGATCTCCTCGGTCAAGGGTTCGCCGAGCAGGACATAGGTGTTCGGCTCCATTGCCTGGAAATAGGGCAGGGTCTCGTTGCCCTGCACGGAGGCGTCGATGCGCTGGGTCTTGAGCTGGTTGCGCGCGTCGACCGAGCCTTCGGTGCCGACCACGGTGATCGCAGGCGCTCCCTTGGACTCGCAGTTTGCGGTGCTCCATTCGGCGATGCGCTGCGGGTTGTTGGTGCTGCGGCTGGCGCCGACCTTCTTGCCGCACAGATCGGCCGGGGTCTTGATCTTGGCTGCCTGCTGGGCGCCCGTATAGAACTGGGTGCCGGAGCGCATATAGTCGACGAAGTCGACAATCTCGCGCCGCGGAACGGTGTCGCTCATCCCGGCGAGAGCGGTGTCGACGCGCTCGGTCTGGAGCGAGGGGAGCATCTGGGCGAAGGCGATTTCCTGCCACTCGACCTTGACGCCGAGCTCTGCGGCAATGGCCTCGCCGAGGTCGATGTCGAAGCCGGTCAGCTTGCTCGTGGCGGGATCCTTGTAGGTGATCGGCGGATAGTTCGGCATCGTCGCGATGACGAGCTTGCCGGCCTGCTTGACCTTCGCGAGCGAGTCGTCGGCATGGGCGGCTGAGCAGGCGAGCAGCGCTGCCAACCCGGCGCCAAGGGCAATTGATCTCTTCATGGGGCTTTCCTCCTGCTCGGTCACTTCAGGACCGCTTTGATAAAGTTCTGTGTCCGGGGATGCTGCGGATCGACGAGGATGGCGCCGGGGGCACCTCGTTCGACGATGGCGCCCTGATCCATGAAGACGACATGGTCGGCGACCTCGCGGGCGAAGGCGAGCTCATGCGTCACCACGATCATGGTCATTCCGGAGCGGGCCAGATCGCGCATGACGTTCAGGACTTCACCCACCAGTTCGGGGTCGAGCGCCGATGTCGGTTCGTCGAAAAGCAGCAGCTTCGGCTGGATTGCCAGCGCGCGGGCAATCGCGACGCGCTGCTGCTGGCCGCCGGAGAGTTCACTGGGATAGTTGAAACGCTTATCGGCGAGACCGACCCGCTCAAGCAGCGTCACTGCTTCCTTCTCGACCTCGCGCCGCGGCCTGCCCTGGACCTTGATCGGCCCGAGCATCACGTTTTGCAGTGCCGTCAGATGCGCGAAGAGGTTGAAGCGCTGGAAGACCATGCCGGTCATCAGCCTTTGCCGGGCAACCTCCTTGTCGGCGAGCTCCAGCAGGTGCTGTTTGGTGCGATGATAGCCGATGAGCTCGCCGTCGATGACGATCGCACCGGAATCGGGGCGCTCAAGCTGGTTGATGCAGCGCAGGAACGTGCTCTTGCCCGAGCCCGAGGGGCCGATGATGCAGGTCACCTCGCCGCGCGAGACCGCGAGCGAGACGTCCTTCAGTGCTGCGAATGTTCCGAAGACCTTGTTGACGCCGGCGGCGCGGACCATCTCGTTCATGATGGCCACCTCACGCCGACGCGGCCGGAGCGGGCACCCCGTTGCGCCGGGTATAACCCTTGGAGAAATAGCGCTCGATGAAGTGCTGGCCGATCTGGAGCAAGGTCACGACCGCGAGATACCAGCACGCGGTGACGATCAGGAGCTCGATGACGCGGCCATTCGCGTAATAGACGTCCTGTGAGTTGCGCAGGACTTCGCTATAGCCGATCACGCTGGCGATCGAGGTCAGCTTGACCATGCTGATGACCTCGTTGCCGACCGGCGGCACGATGACCCGCATCGCCTGCGGCAGCACGATGTAGAACAGCGTCGCCAGCGGCGTCATGCCGATGCTCTTGCTCGCCTCGACCTGGCCCGTATCGACCGAGAGAATGCCGCCGCGCACGACCTCCGCCGTGTAGGCGCCCTGATTCAGGCCGAGCCCAAGCAGCGTCGCGACGAAGGGTGTCATCACGTCGACCATGCGGGCTTCGAAGAGTCCGGGGATCGAGATGGTGGGGAAGACCAGAGCGAGGTTGAACCAGAGCAGAAGCTGGAGCAGCAGCGGCGTGCCGCGAAAGAACCAGATATAGGCGACCGCGCAGCGGCTGATCACGGGATTGGGCGACATGTACATGATCGCGAAGATCACGCCGAGCAGGATGCCCAGCGCCATCGCGCACAAGGTCATCCAGATCGTGTTGAGAAGGCCGAAGAGGATGGCCGGGGCCGTGAAGAACTGGCCAACGATCTTCCATTCGATCTGGCCCTCGGAGAAGGCCTTGGCGATGAAGGCCAGGGCGACGACGATCAGGGCGACGCCGACGACGCGGCCGTAATGACGTCTGCGGATCGTGGGAAGCGCCGCGACCTCCAGGATCTCATCGCCGTAAATCGCGCCCTTCCGGCAAACAACCCTGTCGGCAGCCATTCATCCCCCCGATCTTCCCGATCGTTGCGGGAGCCATAACAGGCGGTAGATGGACTGTAAATTCCAAATCAAATATTTTTGTCTAATCTGAGGCATGGGTGGCAAGCGCGCTGCCTCGCGCTTGACGCGCTAGGATTCTTCGAGAGGAGCGGCCTCAATGAGAGGGCACGCTGCCGCATTCACCCTGTGATCCCGAGTGCTTGTGTGTGCTCAAATGGGCAAGAGCGCCCGGTCGGTCGAGGCCTCCGTCGGCAATCCAGGCGTCGGTGCTGTTCGCCGCCCGTTCGATAAGCTCGCTGGTCATCGAGAAATCATAGGGCGATCCGGCGAGTGGGCAGAGCGGCGGCAGGACGAAGAAATCGATGCTGCCGTCGAGCCCTTGCAGCTCGCTGAAAAGTTGCCGCACGATCAGCAGCGTCAAGGCATGCAGCGCGCTTGCGACGGCCCCGACCGGTGGCTTGTCGAGAGCACAGGCGTAGCCGGTGGGGAGAACGATCAGGCGCTTGGCGCCGCATGCGATTGCGACCTTGACCGGCGTGTTGCTCGATATCGCGCCATCGGCGAGATAGAGGCCGTTGAACCGTACCGGCGCGAAGGCTGCCGGTATCGCCACGCTCGCAATGATGGCCTGCGCAGCCGAGCCCTCCGAAAGCACGACCGTCTCGCCCGAGAGAATGTCGGTCGTGACGACATGCATCGGGATCTTTGCGTCCTCCAGATTGGCGTAGGAGAGATTGTGCTCAACAAGCTGATGCAAGCGATAAGGAAGTCCCGCCGGTACAGGAAGCCGAGCATCGTGCGCCAGCTCAACGGGAACACGTCGCGCCGGCGCAGGCCGCGCCAGATCGTCTCCAGTCGTTGGACACCTTCAAGCGTGGGGTTGGCCGCGTAATAGGCGCCATTCAGCGCTCCGACGCTTGAACCAACGACCATATCGGCTGCAATGCCTCGGCTCGCGAGCGATCGCAGCATGCCGACCTGGATGGCGCCGAAACTGCCACCTCCCGCAAGGACGAAGGCGGTTGCTGGTCGGGCAGCAGCGCTGGACATGGGCAGAGCCCCTTCGGATCTCGCGGTCGTGGCGCCGGATGCTGTCGCGACCGCGAAGCCAGGATGTCGGCGACTATGGCGCCGACACCGTGATGCGGCCCTTCATGTTGGGGTGGAAGCGGCAGTAATACTCGACCGTTTCCACCTTCTGCAGGACCAGACTCGCCGATTTCTTCGGCTGGATCATCACGTCCATCCCGCCGTTCACGGTCGCGGTGTGGGCGAGAATGTCCTTGTTGAGCCACTCGACGGTGTCCCCGACCTTCACGGTGATCTCCGCAGGCGAAAACACCAGCCGGTCGATCCCGACCTGAATGGTTTCCGCCTGTGCCGGAACAGCGCCCAGAGTCAGCGACAGTCCGGCAATGGCCCAGAGGCGCCGCTTCAACGACATGATCTTGTCCTCACTGGAGTTCGGCTGCGACATGTGCGGCGTGCTGCTCGTGGCCCTGGAAAATCTTCAGGCCGGTTTCGAGCAGGCCCTTCAGCTCGGTGTTGCTTGCCGAGGGGATCAGCAGTGTCTGGAGCGCGCCGTTCACCTGCTTGTGGTAGGCCACTTCGTTATCGACATAGGCCTTGTCGAAGGCTGCGCCCTGGAGTTTCGAGAGCTTGCTCCGCTCCGCTGTCGCGGCCTGAGACAAGGCGCGGCTGGTATCGTTGTCTTCAGGGCTGACCTTCAGCTTCTTCACCAGGTCGAGCGCCTGCTTGTTCACCGCTTCATGGTCTCGAACCATGTCATGGGCAAAGGCTACGACGGTCTTGTTCTTGGATTTCGCGATTGCTTGCTTTGCCGCCTCGACGTCGATCGTGCCGGCGGTATAGGCGATGTGCGCGATCTGCGGATCGGTCGGCGTGTCGGCGGCTTGCGCCAAGGACATCGCACCGAGAAGGCCAAGTGCGGCCAATGCCGTGTTCTGTCGAATGATCATGGAGCCTCCTTCGCCTGCTTGCTGAATTGCTTCAGGCCTTGCCATTCATTGGATGCTGCGAGGTCGAAAACGTTCCCGGATAAGTCAGGGAAGGCCGAGCCGCTTCATCACCGCGTCGGTCAGGCGCTCGCAGCGCCGGCCGGCAAATGGAAAGGCGTCGAGCAGGACGGGACCGATCTGTTCGTCCAGCTGCTTGCGCAGGAGATGCCTGGCCCGATGCAGACGGGTCTTGACGGTCTCGGTCCGCAAATCAAGCAGCACTGCCGTTTCTTCGACACTCAGGCCTTCGATGACCCTGGCGATGAAGACCGAGCGATAGGCATCGGGGAGATTGTCGGTTGCCCGCTCGACAAGGTGAAGGATCTGTCGTTGCGCCATGGCCCGCTCTGGATCGTCACAACTCGTGTTGCAAGGAAACTGAATGATCTGCGCGGCGGCGCCGCCCCGGTCGCTGGATCGCGCGAGTTCCGCCTCTTTCCGGTTCTTGCGCAGACGCCCGAGCGCTTCGTTGATGACGATGCGGGACAACCAGGTGGCAAGCGTGGAGTCGCCGCGAAAACTCTCGAGATGGGTAAAGGCGCGGAGATAGGCCTCCTGCACGACGTCTTCGGCTTCGCTATCATTGCGGACGACTCCGCGGGCGAGACGGTAGAGCCGCTGATTATGCGTCCGCATGATCGTGCGGAATGCATCGCCGTCGCGCGCGAGCGCCCGGCGCGCCAGATCGAGGTCGTTGAGCACCGAGATAGAGTCGAGCGCATCTCTTCGAACCTGCGGCATGGGCGATCTCCTCCCTCTGTAAGAGATGGAAAGCGACGGAAAAGGTTCCCAGAAAAACAGATACGCGCCGGCGGGATCTGCGCTGGCGGCGGCAGTGGTCCGCGAAGCTGATCCTGCCCAGCATAGGCCTGGTGAGCATGCGACGGCCACCGCAGCGAGGCCGCTCATCCATTGCGAAAGCAGGGCCGGGACTGGCCGGTTTATGCGGTGGCGAGGCCGTCCCGGGCTCAGGTCCGATCGGCGTTCATAACCCCAGAAAATCAGCTACCCACTCTCTGCGCATTCCAATAGGTTCAGCCTCAATCGGGACCAACTTCCGTTCGGGCCGACGATCCTGCCGCGGGCAGGGCGGGTTCGGCGGAACTGGGCGCGGACCAATCCGGCCCGAGGGTCATTAAGTGGGAGAGCTGACCATGAAAAAAATCCTGTTCGCCACGCTGTCGGCGGCTGCCCTGATGGCGGCGGGACCGCTGTCAGCCAAGACGTTGATCTATTGTTCGGAAGGTAGTCCCGAGAACTTCGCTCCGAGCATCAACACGACAGGCACGTCGTTCGATGCCAATACCCAGATTTACGACACTATCGTCCAGTTCGAACGCGGCGGGACCAAGGTCCTCCCCGCTCTGGCCGAGAAATGGACGGTTTCGGACGATGGGCTGGTTTACACATTCAACCTGCGCAAGGGCGTGAAGTGGCATAATACCCGTGCCTTCAAGCCGACGCGCGACTTCAATGCCGACGACTTCATCTTCATGATCGACCGGCAGTGGAAAGAAGATAATCCCTATTACAAAGTCACCAGCTCGAATCATTCCTATTTCAACGACATGGGCATGCCCAAGTTGCTGAAGTCGGTCGAGAAGGTCGATGACTACACCGTCAAGATCACGCTGAACAACCCTGAGGCGCCTTTCCTGTCAGACCTCGCGATGCAATATGCCAGCATCCAGTCGAAGGAATATGCCGATGCGATGCTGAAGGCCGGCACGCCCGAGAAGATCGATCAGGATCCGATCGGAACCGGGCCGTTCTCGCTGGTGCAGTATCAGAAGGACGCGATCATCCGGTACAAGGCGTTCCCGGAATACTGGGCCGGCAAGGCCAAGATCGACGACCTGATCTTCGCCATCACGCCGGATGCCTCGGTCCGCTGGGCCAAGCTTCAGAAGGGCGAATGCCATGTCATGCCCTATCCCAACCCGGCCGATCTGGACGCGATGAAGAAGGACGCCAATGTCCAGATCCTGGAGCAGCCGGGCCTGAACATCGGCTATCTCGCCTACAACACCACCAAGAAGCCGTTCGACGACGTCAAGGTGCGCCATGCCGTCAACATGGCGATCAACAAGAAGGCGATCATCGACGCCGTCTATCTGAGCAGCGGCATCGCGGCGATCAATCCGATTCCGCCCTCGATGTGGTCCTACAACGAGACCGTGAAGGACGATCCCTTCGATCCCGAGGCCGCCAAGAAGGCGCTTGCCGAGGCGGGTTATCCGAACGGCTTCGAGATGGACCTCTGGGCCATGCCGGTGCAGCGGCCGTACAACCCCAACGCCAAGCGCATCGCGGAGCTGATGCAGGCGGATCTCGCCAAGGTCGGCATCAAGGCCGAGATCAAGACCTTCGAGTGGGGCGAGTACCGCAAGCGCCTGCAGGCGGGCGAGCATCAGGCCGGCATGTTCGGCTGGACCGGCGACAATGGCGATCCGGACAACTTCCTGCACACGCTGCTGGGTTGCGATGCGTCGAAGAACAATGGCGGCAACGTCGCGAAGTTCTGCTACCAGCCCTTCGAGGACATCGTGCAGAAGGCCAAGAAGATTACCGATACGGCGCAGCGCACCGAGCTCTATCGCCAGGCCCAGGTGATCTTCAAGGAGCAGGCGCCCTGGTTCACCATCGCGCATGCGGTGCAACTGAAGCCTGTCCGCAAGGAAGTGAAGGACTTCAAGCTATCCCCGTTCAGCAGGCATACCTTCTATGGCGTTGACATCAATTGAGGCCCCGCCCCGACTGATGCATTGATTGGAGCGCGGCCGAGAGGCCGCGCCCTTTTTACTTCGGGAGAGCGTCATGAAGATTAGACATTTCGCAGCGGCGGCTGCCGTTGCGTTAGCTTTACAGGCTGGCGCGGTCGCGGCTCAAACGCTCGTCGTCTGCTCAGAGGCGAGTCCCGACTTCCTCAATCCGCAGTTCTCTTCGCAGAACACGGCTTACGACGTGGCGGCCCAGATCTATGATCGCCTGGTCGCCACCGAGCGCGGCGGTTCCCAGATCATTCCGAGCCTGGCCGAATCCTGGACCATTTCCGAGGATGGGCTGACCTATACGTTCAAGCTGCGCAGCGGGGTGAAATGGCACGCGAACAAGGCGTTCACGCCGACACGCGGCTTTACGGCCGATGACGTGGTCTTTTCGTTCCAGCGCATGTTCGACGAGAACCATCCCTACCATAAGGTCGGCAGCACCAATTATCAGTTCTTCAACGAGATCGTCCGGCCCAGCCTGAAGGCGGTCGAGAAGGTCGATGACCAGACCGTCCGGCTCATCCTGTCACGGCCCTACGCACCCTTGCTCAGCGCGCTTTCGGTCGAGCCCATGTCGATCCTGTCGGCGGAATATGGCGATGCGATGCTGAAGGCGAGCACGCCCGAGCAGGTCAACCAGGCGCCGATCGGTACCGGCCCATTCTCGTTGCTGGCCTACCAGAAGGACGCCACGATCCGCTTTCGCGCGGTGCCCGACCATTGGACCAAGGCGGCCGGAAACCGGGATCGCATGGCGCTGGTCAACGACCTGATCTTCGTGATCACGCCGGATGCCTCGGTGCGGTTCGCCAAGGTGAAATCGGGCGAATGCCAGATCGCGCGCTATCCGAATCCCGGCGACCTGCCGGCGATGCGGGCCGATCCCAATCTGACGATGCTCTCCGGCAGCATTGCCGATCAGAGCTTCCTCGCCTTCAACCAGCAGAAGAAGCCCTTTGACGACAAGCGGGTGCGCGAGGCACTGGTCTATGCGACCAACATCCCTGCGATCATCGATGCAGTCTATCAGGGCACCGGCAAGCAGACAGCCGCGATCGTCCCGCCATCGCTCTGGTCGCATCACGAAGGCCTGAAGCCGCGCCCCTATGATCCGGAGAAGGCCAAGGCCCTGCTCGCCGAGGCGGGCCTGCCGAACGGCTTCAAGACCACGCTCTGGGCCATTCCCGTCGTTCGCGCCTATATGCCGAACGGACGCCGTGCGGCCGAGCTGATTCAGGCGGACTGGGCGAAGATCGGCGTCCAGGCCGAGATCCAGAGTTTCGAATGGGGTGAGTATCTCAAGCGCGGCCGCGCCGGCGACCATGAGGTCGGCATGTTCGGCTACACCTGGGACTATCCGGATCCGAGCCAGATCCTGCTGTCAGGCTGGCATTGCGATGGCGTGAAAACTGGTGCCAACCGTGCCCGCTGGTGCAACAAGGAATTCTCCGACCTCCTGACCAAGGCCAATACGATCACGGATCAGGGCGAGCGCACCAAGATGTTCCTGCGCATGCAGGAGATTTTCCAGGAAGATGTCGGGGGTCTGCTCTTTGCAAACGCGCAGGCCTTCACGCCGGTGCGCAAGGATGTGAAAGACTACAAGATCCATTTCTTCGGCGGCCAGCCCTTTACCGGTGTATCGCTGGCGAAATGACGTTGACATTCGGGCGCGGAGAGGCGAACCGCGCCCGAATACAATTGGTGGCGGGGGCGCAGTATCATGCGGATCTATATTTCGGCGGATATCGAGGGCATCGCCGGTGTCGTGACGCGCGAGCACACGCGCCCCGAAGGGTTTGAGTATCAGTCGGCGCGCATCTGGATGACCGACAGCGTCGCCGCCGCCGCCAACGCCGCCTTCGCGGCTGGGGCGAGCGAGGTTGTCATCAGCGACAGCCATGGCAACGCGCAGAACCTGCTGCTGGACCGCCTGCCCAAGGCAGTCCAGGTCGTCCGATCCTGGCCGCGCCCGCTCTCGATGATGCAGGGCATGGAGTCGGGCGAGTATGCCGGCGCGCTTTTCATCGGCTACCACGCTGGCGCCACCAACCCGGACGGCATCCTGGCGCACACCTTTCGCAGCGCTTCGCTGCGCGAGGTTCGCGTCAATGGCGTCTCGGCCCCGGAAGCGATGATCAATGCCGCGATCGCCGGGCATTTCGGCACGCCCGTGCTGCTGGTCAGCGGCGATGATGTCTGCATCGAGGAGACCAGGGCGCTCCTGCCCGATATCGAGGCCGTCACGGTCAAATGGGCGCATAGCCGCCTCTCGGCGCGCACCTTGATGCCGGAGGCCTCGTACGAGCTGATTGCCGAGGGCGTGCAGCGCGCCATCGCACGCCGGGCGGGGATCGTCCCCTATCGGCTGCCGGGCCCGATCACGCTGGAACTCAGCTTCCTCTATCGGCAGCCGGTCGAGTACCTCGTCATGCTGAAGGGCATCGAGCGCCTCGACGCGTTCACGGTGCGCTACATCGCCGACGATATCCTCGATTTGCAGCGTTTCCTGGTCTTCGCATTAGGATATAGTTCTAATTTGCAATAGCAGGACGAAACATCCCGTTCGCGGTCCATGCTTCAGGCCGCCGGTACCCCGACAAGACTGGCTCATCCATGCTGCGTTTCATCCTGACCCGCGTCAGCCTGGTGATTCCGACCTTCATCGGCATCACGCTGCTCGCCTTTTTCCTGATCCGGCTGGTCCCGGGCGATCCGATCGAAACCATGGCCGGCGAGCGTGGCATCGATCCGGCCCGCCACGAGCTTCTGCGCAAGGAGTTCGGCTTCGACAAGCCGGTTCTGACGCAATACGGCATCTATATCAGCCGTGTCCTGCAGGGTGATCTCGGCAAGTCGATCGTGACACGCGAAAGCGTCATCTCGGAATTCTCGGCGCTGTTCCCGGCGACGATCGAGCTTGCGCTGTGCGCGATCTTCCTGGCGCTGGCGATCGGCCTGCCGGCTGGCATCCTGGCTGCGGTCAAACGCAACTCGATCTTCGATCACGGCGTCATGGGACTGTCCCTGACCGGCTATTCCATGCCGATCTTCTGGTGGGGCCTGCTGCTGATCCTGCTGTTCTCCGTGCAGCTCGGTATCACGCCGGTCTCCGGCCGCATCGCTGTGCAGTATTATATCGAGCCGGTAACCGGCTTCCTGACGATCGACAGCCTGCTGGCGGGCGATTTCGGCGCCTTCAAGTCGGCGCTGTCGCATCTCGTCCTGCCGGCGATCGTCCTGGGTACGGTCCCGCTTGCGGTCATTGCCCGGATGACGCGCTCCGCCATGCTTGAAGTGCTCGGTGAGGACTATATCCGCACGGCACGCGCCAAAGGCATGGCGCCTCTCAGGGTCATTGCGCTGCACGCGCTGCGCAATGCGCTCATTCCGGTGGTGACGGTCATTGGTCTGCAGGTCGGCGTGCTGTTTACCGGCGCGATTCTGACCGAGACGATCTTCTCCTGGCCGGGAGTCGGCAAATGGCTGATCGAGGCGATCAGCCGGCGCGACTATCCGGTCCTGCAGGGGGGCACCCTGTTAATCGGCGTCGTCGTCATGAGCGTCAACCTCCTGGTCGATCTGCTTTACGGCCTGATCAATCCACGCATCAGACATGCGCGCTGAAGGACCTGTGATCGTGACATGGCTGATTTCTTCGCGGGACGCTGACAGATGACTGCCGAAACGCTTGAAGCACCCTCCGCTGCCGTGCCGGCTGGCACGCCGCCGCATCCGCTGCGCGAGTTCTGGAGCTATTTCAGCGCCAATCGCGGCGCGGTTGCCGGGCTCGTCGTCATCGTGGCGGTGTTGCTGATGGCGGTGTTCGCCGATGTCCTCTCGCCACACTCGCCCTATCTCACCAACAATGCCGTCTTCCTCAAGCCACCCTTCTGGCAGGAGGGTGGCTCGCTGGCCTATCCGCTCGGCACCGACGCGATCGGCCGCGATATCCTGTCCCGACTGCTTCATGGCGCGCGTCTCTCACTGGTGATCGGCATCGTGGTCGTTGCCATCGCCATGGCGGCAGGCATCGCGCTCGGCCTGGTTGCCGGCTTCTTCAAGGGCATCACCGAAATCGTCATCATGCGGCTGATGGACATCGTCCTGACGATGCCGAGCCTGCTGCTCGCCATCGTCATCGTCGCGATCCTCGGGCCGGGCCTGATGAACGCGATGCTGGCGGTCGCCATCGTGGTGCTGCCGCACTATGTCCGCATCACGCGTGCGGCGGTGATTGGCGAAACCTCCAAGGACTATGTCATCGCAGCCCGCGTCAGCGGTGCCGGCACGCTACGCCTGATGTTCAAGGAAGTGCTGCCGAATTGCGCCGCCCCTCTGATCGTCCAGGCGACGCTCGGCGTCTCCACCGCGATCCTCGACGCGGCGGCGCTCGGCTTCCTCGGCCTTGGCGCCCAGCCGCCGACGCCCGAATGGGGCACGATGCTGGCCGATGCGCGTGAATTCGTGCTGCGCGCCTGGTGGGTCGTCACCTTGCCGGGCCTGATGATCCTGATCACCGTGCTGGCGTTCAATCTGCTCGGTGATGGCCTTCGCGATGCCCTCGATCCCAAACTGAAGCGCTGACCATGCCGCTGCTCGAAGTTGAGAATCTGAGTGTCGAGTTCCCGACCTCTACGGGGGTGATGCGGGCGGTCGACGGTGTCAGCCTGTCGCTCGAGGAAGGAGAGATCCTCGGGGTGGTCGGCGAGTCCGGTTCAGGCAAGAGCGTCACCATGCTCGCGCTGATGGGACTTGTCGCATATCCCGGCCGAATCAAGGCCGACCGACTCGCCTTTGCCGGGCGCGACCTGCTCAAGATCTCCGATCGGGAGCGCCGGAAGCTCACCGGCAAGGATGTCGCGATGATCTTCCAGGAGCCGAGCACCAGCCTCAATCCCTGCTTCACCATCGGCTTCCAGCTGGCCGAGACGCTGAAGGCGCATGAGGGGATGGATAGCAAGGCGGCGCGCAGGCGCAGCATCGAGCTGCTCGAACAGGTTGGAATCCCTGCGCCGGAAAGCCGCCTCAAGGCCTTCCCGCATCAATTGTCCGGCGGCATGAACCAGCGCGTCATGATTGCCATGGCGATCGCGTGCAACCCCCGGCTGCTGATCGCCGACGAGCCGACGACGGCGCTCGACGTCACCATCCAGGCGCAGATCCTCGATCTCCTGATGTCGCTGCAGAAGGAGCGCGGCATGGCGCTCGTCCTGATCACTCATAATATGGGCGTGGTCGCGGAGACTGCGCAGCGCATCATGGTGATGTATGCCGGGCAGGTGATGGAGGAGCGCAATGTGGCGTCCCTCTTCGCGGCCCCCCAGCATCCCTATTCCGCAGCACTTCTTGCCGCCCTGCCGGAGCGCAGCGAAGGCGAGCACCGGCTCGCGACGATTCCCGGCATGGTTCCCGGCCCGCATGACCGCCCGCAGGGGTGCCTGTTCAGCCCGCGCTGCGCCTATGCCACGGATCATTCGCGCCTTGTGCGCCCGGATCTCCGGCCCTGGCAGGGAGGGCAGATCCGCTGCCACTACCCGCTCGGCGATCCGGAGCGGGAGAAGGCCAGAGCGGCGGGTGGCATTCACCCCGTGACGGTGGAGAGCACATCGTGAGCACTCCCATCGTCACAGCGCGCGAGCTGACACAGGTCTATTCGGTCAATCGCGGCTTCCTCCGCGCGCCGGCCCAGTTGCAGGCGGTCACCGGCGTGTCCTTCTCCGTGGAAGCCGGCAAGACGCTCGCCGTCGTCGGCGAATCCGGTTGCGGGAAGTCGACGCTCGCCCGCATGGCGACGCTGATCGAGAAGCCGACTTCGGGCGCGTTGATGCTCGACGGTCTTGACGCCGTCACGCCTCCTCCGGGCGAAGCCAAGCGCCTGCGGCGAACCGTGCAACTCGTCTTCCAGAACCCCTATGGCTCTTTGAACCCGCGCAAGAAGATCGGCGCGATCCTGGAAGAACCACTTCTGATCAATACCGCGCTGACGAAGGCGGAGCGGACAGAGCGGGCGCGGGCGATGATGGCCAAGGTCGGCCTGCGTCCGGAGCACTACAACCGTTATCCGCATCAGTTCTCGGGGGGGCAGCGCCAGCGCATCGCGATCGCGCGCGCGCTCATCCTCTCGCCGAAGCTGCTGGTGGCCGACGAGCCGGTCTCGGCGCTCGACGTCTCGATCCAGGCCCAGGTGCTCAATCTGCTGGCCGACCTTCAGGATGAGCTCAAGCTCGCCTATCTCTTCATTTCGCATGATCTCGGCGTCGTGCGTCACATCGCACATGACGTGATGGTCATGTATCTCGGTCACGCCATCGAGCATGGCCCGAAGCATGCGATCTTCGCTCGGCCCTTGCATCCCTATACACAGGCGCTGCTGGCCTCGACGCCAAGCGTGGCGGCAGGAAAGCGCGAACGCATCGTGCTGCGCGGCGAGCTGCCGTCGCCGCTCGATCCGCCGAAGGGCTGCGTGTTCTCGACCCGCTGCCCCTATGTGACCGATCTCTGCCGGGCCGAGCGCCCGGTGGCGCGCCAGCTGGATGAGCGGCTCGTCGCTTGCCATTACGCGGAACGCTTCCTGGCCGAGGCGGCCTGAGCTGCAAGCGCGAGCAGTCGCGGTCGACTTCGATCGACCGCGACAGTGTTGGGACGTGGTTTTTGTTGAAGATCGGGGGGCGGCCGCGTCAGGGCTGATTGCCTGCGTTCGCCGCGATGGCCTGCCTTACGCCACCATTGATCTGGTCCAGTGGCCGGTCGCGAATGTCCTTCGCCCAGCCGTTCCGTGTTAATATCGGCCTGTGCGACAAGGTCGTTGCGACAGGAGGCTTGTGATGATTCTCCAGCTCGGCAGTACAGCACCTGATTTCGAGGCCGAAACGACGGAAGGGCGCATGCGCTTCCACGACTGGATCGGCGATTCCTGGTGTGTGCTCTTCTCCCACCCCAAGGATTTCACGCCGGTCTGCACGACCGAGCTCGGCTACATGGCCAAGATCAAGCCCGAGTTCGATCGGCGCAACGTCAAGATCATCAGCTTCAGCGTCGACCCGGTCGGGAACCATGCACGCTGGGCGGAGGACATCGGGGAGACGCAAGGCCACAAGCCGAACTACCCGATGATCGGCGATCCGGATCTGGAGATCTCCAAGCTCTACGGCATGCTGCCGGCCAGCACATCCGGCACCTCGGATGGCAGGACGCCGGCCGACAACCAGACCGTGCGCAATGTCTTCGTCATCGGGCCGGACAAGAAGATCAAACTGATCCTGGTCTATCCGATGACGACAGGGAGGAATTTCGACGAGGTTCTGCGTGTCATCGATTCGCTCCAGCTGACGGCGAAGCACCGGGTCGCGACCCCCGCCAACTGGAAGCAGGGTGAAGACGTGATCATCGCCGGCTCGGTGTCGAACGATGAAGCAAAGCAGCTCTACCCGGATGGCTGGAGGGAACCCAAGCCCTATATCCGCATCGTGGCGCAGCCTGGGGGCTGAGAGAGACTTTGCCTCAAGCGATGCTCGCTACAGTCGCAGTAAGGCGACGAGCTGTGGGAGCAGGATTGCAGCCCGCCCGTGGCCGGTTCTGCGCCAGAGGGGCGGCTGGTTGCATCAGCGCCCGTCAATTCCTCGCTTTGGTGTTGCGGCTCACCAGCTGACCTTGATGCCGAGCCTGCCGTCATAGGCATGCGAGCGGCCGTTGAGGCCGATCGAGTAGCCGGCGCTGGCGTAGAGGGCGGTGTTCCTGGTCATCTGCGCGTCGGCGCCGACCTTGAACTCGGCCCAGCTGCCGCCGAGATCGGCGCGAAACGGGATGAAGCCGGTGGCCGAGGAGAACGCGGTCTTGGGATTGCCCATGAACTCGTTCCAGAGGCTGGCCTTCAGCCAGGCGGTCAGCATCCGCGGTTTGACGCCGCCAGTGGCGTCCTCCAGCGTCCAGCTTCGCGCAAGGCGGGCGCCGATCCGGCCGGCGAGTGAGTCGGCATCGGAGAAGCGCACCAGCGCTGCCGTGTCGGAGGCGCTCCCGTTCGAAATCGTTTGATAGACCAGTTGCGCCTGCGGCTCGAGGATGACGCCGTAGCCGAGCTGGAGCGGATAGCCGCCCTCGAGCGAGGCGGCAAAGCCGAACGCGTCGCGGTTGAGGATGAAGCCGCGCTTGGAATCGGCCTTGGCATCATACCAGGTGCCCTGGACGACGCCGTCGAGATACCAGCCCGACGGCCCGAAATGGGTCCAGTAGCCGCCGAGCGAGTAGGCATCGATGGTGTTCCGCCCGGCCCTGATGCCGTTGAAATGGGTGACGTCGCTCTCGATCCGGCCAATCGCGGCATAGATGCCGGCATGGTCTCGCGAGCCGTCGGCGCTCACGCTGCGATAGAGGTCGAGACCGGCCTGGAAGGCATAGAGGTCGTAGTCGTAATTCGGGCCGTTGCGGAAGATGCCCCAGGGCCCGCCATCCTGGTTGCCATGGGTGCCGATGATCCGGGCCCAGCCGGCCGAGGCATAAGAGCGACCGGGTGCGGCTGCGCTCGCCGGCAGCCGCACGGTGGTCGTGCAGCGAAAGTTCTTGTCGGGGTTCTTGCACCAGATCGTGCGCTCCTCGCTGACCGCCGGCGCTTCCAGCGGCGCGAGTTCGCCGACGCGCTCATGCAGGCTGTCGATCAGGGTACGGCCATAGATCAGCTGCATCGCCGGCAGCGCCGCATAGAGCGAGGTTTCGCGGCGAAAATCCGGGATGCCCGTTCCTGGTGGAGATGGCGTCGGTCCGGGACCGGGCGGCGCAGGGGTTATCTCGGAGCGCAGGTACCAGTTTTCCGGACCCGAGGCGTCGACGCTGCTGCGGTACAGTGAATACTCATAAGGGCCCGCGACCACCGGCTGGCGGAGCGCGAAGGCTCCAGGCACGGTCGTGCCACCATTGATCGCGTCGACCACCAGGATGCCGTTGCCGATGGTGAGATTGCCCGGGCCCGTGGTGTTCGTCACGCGCAGGAACGAATTGCCACTGGCAACGCCGCCGTTGATCACCAGCCGGTCCGAGGGAGAGCCATCACTGCCGAGGAAGGTGTTGAGTCCGAGCGTTCCGCCTGCGCCCAAATAATTCCGTGTCGTCAGCGTCTTGTAGCTGCCCAATATCGTTGGATCGCCACCCGGCGGCGTGAACTGGATCAGCCCGGCATTCGCAACCTGCTGCGTGACGGTCGAGTTCGCGGTGACCGTCCAGGTGCTGGTCGGGTCGACCGTGACATTGGTCACGTCGAAGGCCGCCCCCGTCCATTGCGAGCCGGTTGCGAGGCTGATGTTGGCGGTGGTCTGCGCGGCGACGAGCGCATCGCCGGTCAGGACGCTCCCGTTCGAGGCGTCAAACTGCACGGCGGTTGGCTGCGCCGGGCCGAAGGTGCTGGCGAAGGTCTGGAGTAAGAGCCCGCCACCACCTGTCACGACTGTTCCAGCCGTTGTCAGATTGAGTGGGCCTTGTGCCTCCACCGCGGTCGAGGTCGCACTGGTCAGACTGCCGCCCGACAGCCTGACGATATTCACGCTGGCCGCGGTGAGATTCAGGGAGGAAAGACCAACGGTGCCCGGACCCGTCGCCTGCACAGTCGTGCCGGTCAGGTCGATCAAGCCCGGCCCGCCATTGATGAAGAGGGCGGCGCCTCCTGCGCCGGAAGTGGTCACGCGCGAAGCGCGCCCGATGACGGTGCCGTTGGAATCGACGCGGATGCCGAATGCGTTCGTCCCGGTCGTGGTGATGGTGTTGTCGGTCATGTCGACGGTGCCGCCGAGGCCGGCATCGGCGCCGGCCGCACCATTGCTCGAGGTCACAGTGATGGTCGTGCCGGTGCTGGTGATCAGGGCTCCGGCTCCCTGTGCCAGCAGACCGCTGACCGGAATGGCGCCGACCAAGCTGAAGACCGAGCCGACGGGGCCGGCGGCCGTCGCGAGATTGGCCGTCTGAAGCACGTAGGCGTTCGGGCCCTGCTCGGAGTTGATGTTGATGACGCTGCTCCCCGACAGCGTGATGCTGCTATTGTCTCTCGCCCAGGCACCGGCAGCGGCATTGGAGCCTTGAACCGTCACATTCGCGATGTTGAGCGAGCCACCGTTCGCGGCGAAGAGGCCGGTGCTGCCCGGTCCGCCCGAAGTGTTGTTGAGATTGATAGTTAATCCGCTGCCGATGGTTCCAAGTGCCACCGTCGTATTGTCGACGCCTATGCCGACATTGCCGGTGCCGTTCATTTGAAACGTCGACCCGGGAAGGATGCTGACCTGGCCGCCGTCATGGAGATAGATCCCCATCGAGCCGCCGCCATTCATCGTGACCGGAATGAGAACGTCCGCAATGACGCGGCTGCCGGCACCTGAAGCCCCGAGACCGACGGAGTTGAACGCAGCCGTCGTGATGCTCGTGCCACTATGAAGATTGACGGCGCCGCCGCCCTCCGCGATCGCGCCATGGCCAGCCGAGATGGTGGGGGTTGCGGTCGCGGTGTTGTTGACGATGACGTTGGTTGCGTCGATTCTGCCGCCGATCGCAACCAGTGCCGCTCCAACGCCGGTCGTCGTGATCGAAACGCCGCCGAGAATTGCGCTGCTGGTCGCGCCATTGGCAAGAACTGCGTGGCCGCCTTGGGTCAGGATGCTGAGATTGCCGTTTGGCACGGTGATCGCGCCGCCATTGGCCTGGAGCGCATTGCCGTTCAATGCCTGAAAGGTAATCGCGCCGGGAAGGGGGCCTGCCAGACTGTCGATGACGAGCGTGCCACCGGTGACGTTGCTTGCGTTCGTGGCACCGGCCGTCGCGACATTCGTGCTGCCGACGACGGTCGTGGTGCCCGCCGTGACATTGATCGTCGCCGTGATCGTCGGTGGGCTCGGCCCGACCGTCTGGGCGCCGAGCGGGAGGGAGGACAGGAGCAGTCCGACGCTTGCTGCTCCGCAGGCTGGCAGGCCACTCGTAGGCACGACCCAACGGTACATCATTCTCATGATGCCCTCCGATTGCGGTGGCGCTTGCGTCCTTCTGTTCTGCTCTCGCCTTGCGCCGAATCACCCGTGTTTCTGCCGTATCTCCGGATACTGGCTGCAGCGCGGACAACTGTCGATCAGGGAAAGCCCTGAGATGCGGCATTCGAGGCTTCGTTGGTTTCCATGAGATTAACGACGGCTCCCACGCAACATGACCGCCGTGGCCGGTCGGCCATGGCGGTCATGTTGCGTGGGGTAGCCGGAGGGGCAGCCGTTGAGGGCGGCGAAGGATCGGAGGACTTCGCCGCGTTCAGCGGATTCAGCGCAGCGGGGGAGCGTAGAGGATTCCGCCCATGCTCCAGAGCTGGTTCAAGCCACGCGGGATGCCGAGGCGGGATTTCACACCAAGATTGCGCTCGTAGAGTTCAGAGTAGTTGCCGACGGCCTTCACGGCCCGAATGGCCCAGGCATTGTCGAGCCCGAGCATCTTGCCGAAACCACCCTCGGCGCCGATGAAGCGACGGACGTCAGGCTTGGCGGAGGCCAGGGCCTCGGCCGTGTTGGTTGAGGTGATGCCAAGCTCCTCGGCGTTCACGAGAGCAAAATTCACCCATTTGACAAAGGTGAACCAGGCGAAATCGTCACCGCGCGTCACCGGGCCAAGCGGCTCCTTCGAGATCACGTCGGGCAGGATAACGGCATCGGCGGGACGAGGAAGCTTCAGGCGTTCGGCATAAAGCGCCGACTGGTCGCGCGTCAGCACATTGCATTCGCCAGCCTGGAAGGCCGCGAGAGCAGCGGCAGCCGTCGGGAAGGCACGCTCTTCATAGGTTATCGAGTTCGAGCGCAGGAAGTCCGAGAGGTTGAGTTGCGTCGTCGTGCCCGCTTCAACGCAAATCTTGGTGCGGTCGAGTTCGAGCGCCGAGGTCGCCGTCACCGACTTCATGATCATGAAGCCCTGGCCGTCGTGATAGGTCACGCCGGCGAAAGACAGGCCGAGCTCGGCCTCGCGCGCCAGAGTCCAGCTGGAGTTGCGCGAGAGCAGGTCGACCTGCCCGGCGCGCAGCGCGTCGAAGCGCTGGCTTGCCGAAAGCGGTACGAAGCTGACCTTGGCCGGATCATCGAAAATCGCTGCCGCGACGGCGCGGCAGAAATCGACATCGAAACCCGACCACGCGCCTTGCGCATCCTTCTCGGAGAAGCCGATCAGGCCTTCGCTGACGCCGCATTGCAGGTTGCCGCGCTGCCTGACGGTGTCGAGCGTTCCGGCTGCGGCCGGCTGCGGCGCTCCCCAGAGCGTGACGGCCGCGAAACAGGCAAGCGCGCTGCGAAGGTAGGTCTTGGCCGCGTTCAGCATGACCATCGGTCTCCGGTTGGGACAGATTGCGGAATTGGCAGGGGGCTCGCGCAAGTCAGAGACTTGCACCGTGTCAGAGACTTGCACCGTGCCGGACGACGACCTTGGTGTTGAGCGGGACGCGCTCATACAGATCGATGATGTCGCCATTCGCGAGGCGGAAACAGCCGGACGAAATCGATTGGCCGATGGTCTCAGGCTGGTTGGTGCCGTGGACCCGGAAAACCGTCGAGCCGAGATAGAGCGCTCGCGCTCCCATCGGGTTCCCCGGACCGCCGGCCATGAATCGCGGCAGATAGGGCTGGCGTGCGATCATCTCTGGCGGCGGGCGCCAGTCCGGCCATTCCGCCTTGCGGCTGATCTTGACCAGGCCCGACCACTGGAAGCCTTCACGGCCGACGCCGATGCCGTAGCGCAGAGCGCGGTTATTGCCCTGGACGACATAGAGGAAGCGTTCCGAGGTATGAATCACCACGGTTCCCGGCGGCTCGTTGGAGCGGAACAGCACGGCCTGACGCGCGTAGGGGCCGTCGGCGACAACGGTTTCCTCACCCGAAATGCGCCCCGGCTCGTCACCGATGTCGAGGGTCTCCGCCTCGCCGGCCTTGGGGGCCGCGAATGCGCTGCCGGGCAGTGTCGCGACAGCACCCAAGGCCAGAGCCGCAAGGCCGAGGCAGGTTCCAGCGATTGTCTGCTTCCGTCCGCTTACCCGCATACTGCTCACTCCCGGATTGTAAGATGCGCTCAGGCTCCGCAGCGCACGAAGATGAAGGTTCCATAGCGGCGATGCGCGTCGGGATCGACGAAGCGCATGACCAACTCCCTGTCGGTCGCGGACAGGATCTCGCGATCCTGCGGGTCGCCGGCGGGAGCCTCGAAGCCGAGGAAGTTCCGTCCGCCCGGTCCGCCCTTGAGCTTGAGCTCATAGAGCTTGGGATCGTCGGCGACATGCATCATGACGCCGTCGGTCGGGCCCTTGGTGATCGAGTAGGGCATGTTGCACTGGGCCTTGGCCTGGGCCTCGGTCCGCTTGCGGTCCTTGTCGGCGTGGAAGGAGGCGATGCCCCATTTCCCGATCAGGCGCTCGCGCGGGATGCTGCTCGGTCCAGCTGCGGCACCGGCGGACGAGCTGCCTGCATTTTCACTGGTTCCGGCGCAGCCTGCTGCGGCCAGCGTGAACGCCGCCGCGGCGAGGCGGGTCAGCATGCCAGATCGAAGAGAAGTTGTTCTGGGAGGGTTTGCACCGCCTGAATGGTGCAGAATTGCCGGGAAAGTGGCTTGGCCTCTGTCGTGTTGCGGTACCACATTACACTCCAGCATCTTCGGACACAGGTCATCATGGACGAAGCCGCCGGCAGAATTCAAGCCATCACTTGCACAAGCATCGATGTATCTTCCGCTGCGAGATCTATGACCTTCCCCACGCGGTGTTGAACGCGCCTGAACAGCGCAGGCGCCTCCCTGGTTATTGGCCTGGAACGGAGTTGGGGCGCGCTTGCAAGCCCAGGAAATGCCGGATGACCGGTTTGTCCTGGCCTGTATGGAATTTCGTGACTTCCGCCTGGATATCGGCATCGGCCTGCGAGACACGCCTGTGCTGACGCAGATGCTCGGCCCAGGACTCGACCATGAACCATTCAAGGATGCAGTCGGGGTCGGCGGCATCCTCGCTGACGCCCCAGGCGAAGGCGCCGTCCCGGCGCCGCTCCGGAGCGAGCCGCGCCACCGCCTCGAGGAAGGCGGCCCGGCTTTCGCGAGCGACACGGTACTCGATCGTGATGGTGACGGGGCCGCGATCGTGTTCGACCGGATCGGCGATCGCCGGCTCCGGCCAATGGGTCGAGGGGGTGAGATCGGCCTCGCCCGCCGGTAGCCGCAGGCGCAGGACCGCAACGGCGACCAGCGCGAGCGCGAGTGCTGCGACGAGCAAGGTGGCATGCAGCCCGATTGCTTCGGCAACAAGCCCCCAGAGCAGGCTTCCGGCGGCCGACGCGCCGTTGAAGATCGTGAGGTAGATCGCCAGGCCGCGCCCGCGCACCCAGTTTGGCAGAATGGCCTGTACCGTGCCGTTCAGCGTCGTCAGCGCAGCGATCCAGGCGCCGCCCAGGACGAGCAGCATGAGAATGGCGAGCCATTGCGGTGGCACCGCCGCCAACGCCGCCGTCACGGCGGCCGTGACGAGCGCGGCGCCGAGCATGATGCCGTCGGCATCGAGATGGGCCCGGATCCGCGGGAGCACGATGGCCCCTGCGATCGCGCCGGCTCCTACAGCTCCGAGAAGGAGGCCATAGAAACCGGCGCCCCCGCCGAGCAGCTGTCGGGCAACGAGGGGCAACAGCGCCCAAATGGCGCTGGCGCCGGCGAAGAACAGGACGGCCCGCAGAAGAACCAGGTGAAGCTCTCGACTGGCGCGGGCGTAGCGCAGCCCCGCCCTGAAAGCGCCGCCGAAATGTTCGCGGAGCTCGTCGTCGGCGCCGGCGGGGCGCTGCCACCAGAGCAGTGCCGCGATGACGAAGACATAGCTCAGGACGTCGGCGCCATAGGTCGAGGCGGCACCAAAGGCCGCCAGGAGCGCGCCGCCGGCGGCAGGGCCGATCGCGCGGGCAATGTTGATGCCGAGCGAGTTCAGGGCGACGGCATTGCGCAGCTCGGTCTTCGGCACGAGCTCGGGGACGATCGATTGCCAGGTCGGCCCCATCAAGGCAGCGCCGACACCGCCGATGAAGGTCAGCCCGACCAGAAATTCGATCGTCAGCCGGTTGGTCAGGGCCAGCGTCATCAGGACAGCGCTGGTGCAGCCCAGCAGCAGCTGGACGCCGATCAACAATTTCCTGCGGTCGACGATGTCGGAGAGCACGCCGGCCGGGATAGCGAGGAGGAAGATCGGCAAGGTACCGGCGACCTGGATCATGGCGACAGCCGCAGGCGAGCCGGAGAGATCGGTGACCAGCCAGCCGCTTGCGACGTCGCGCATGAAGGAGCCGACATTGCCAAGGACCGTGGCCGCCCAGAGTACGGCGAAGACGGAGTGCTGTAGCGGCGCGAAGGCCGAAGACGCCGGTCTGGCTGCGGTATCGTGTGGCACTTGGGCCATCAGACTCGTGCTCCCCAGCTCGAACGGGCGGAAAGCATCGCCAGCAACACCAGCCCGCCGACAATCGAGACATGCTCGAAGAAGATGTTCTGATGCAGGAAGCGTTCGCCTGCGGGCTTCATCCAGAAGGCATGGGCGTAGAGTGTCGCGAGGATTGTGAAGCCGGCCAGCGCCGCCGCGCCGATCCAGGCATAGCGGCCGCCGGCAATCAGCAATGCAGAGCCGCCGAGCTGCGTCAGGATGACGAGCGTGGCGAAGAGTGCGGCAGGCTCGAGCCCGGTCAGACCGCGGACCTCGGCGGTCGCTCCTGCGAAATCGAACAGCTTGGCGATGCCGCTGAGCATGAAGGGCAGCGCCACAGCGATGCGGGCGAGAACAACCAGCCATGACTGGCCAAGGAGCCGTTCGACGGCCTGCTGAGCGGAAGAGAGTGGCGAACCGGACATGATCGATCCCTTCGTGCGCTCAGAAGGCCCAGCAGGAGCAGCCAAGAGCTCCCCAGAACGAACCCTCGTCGCGCACCGGCACGGTTGCGGCCAAGGCCGAAGCATGTGCGTGTCCGTGGACGCCGCACGCGCTGGCACAGCCACAGGCGGCCGCGAAGGCATATTTGCGGCCATCCATGCCCGCACGCCTCTGGTAGCCGCCGAAGGTCCTGACCGGTGACCAGTCCGGCATGGCCGGCGGCAGTGGCGGGGCAAGCCCGGCATAGTCGCCGGTGCCGTGAACCGGCTTGCCGCCGAGCAGCGTTAGCACGCTCTCGATGTCCTGGATCTCATCCTCCGGCACGGTCATGTAGTCGCGATCGAGCACGACGAGATCGGCAAGCTGGCCGGTCTTGATCTGGCCCTTCTTGCCTTCCTCAGTCGAGAACCAGGTATTGGCCTGCGTCCAGAGCCGAAGCGCGCTTTCGCGGTCGAGCAGGTTGCGCTGCGGGTAGAGCCTGAGGCCGCCCAGCGTCTTGCCGGTCACGAGCCAGGCGAGCGAGACCCAGGGGTTATAGCTCGCGACGCGGGTCGCGTCGGTGCCGGTACCGACGGGGACGCCGGCCTCGAGCATGCGCGCGATCGGCGGTGTGCGCTCGGCCGCCCTGGCGCCATAACGTTCGACGAAATCCTCGCCCTGGAACATCATCCGGTGCTGCACGGCGATGCCGCCGCCGAGCGCTGCGATGCGATCGATGTTGCGATCGCTGATCGTCTCGCAATGGTCGAAGAACCAGTGCAGCCCCTGCAAGGGCGTGTCGCGGTTGACCTTCTCGAAGACGTCGAGCGCGCGGGTGATGGTCTCATCGTAGGTGGCATGCAGGCGCCAGGGCCAGCGGTTCTCGGCGAGCAGCCGCACGACGGGTTCGAGATCGCCCTCCATCGTGGACGGCATGTCCGGTCGCTCGACCCTGAAATCCTCGAAATCCGCGGCCGAATAGACCAGCGTCTCGCCAGCGCCATTATGGCGATAGAGATCATCGCCCTGGCCGGGTTTCACCTGGTTGGCCCAGCCCGCGAAATCGGCGAGCTCCTCCTTCGGCTTCTGCGTGAAGAGATTATAGGCGAGCCGCAAGGTCAGCTCGCCTGCGGCATGCAGTTTCTCGATGATTGCGTAGTCATCCGGGTAGTTCTGGAAGCCGCCGCCTGCATCGATGATGCTGGTCACGCCGAGCCGGTTCATCTCGCGCATGAAATGGCGCGTCGAGTTGAGCTGGTACTCGGGCGGGAGCTTGGGGCCCTTCGCCAAGGTGGCATAGAGGATGTTGGCGTTAGGCTTGGCAATCAGCAGTCCGGTCGGGTTGCCGTTTGCATCGCGCTGGATCTCGCCGCCCGGTGGATCGGGCGTCTCCTTGCCGTAACCGACGGCGCGGAGGGCCGCGGCGTTGAGCAGGGCGCGGTCATAGAGATGCAGGATGAAGACCGGCGTCTCGGGGGCGATCACGTTGATCTCGTCGACCGTCGGCAAACGCTTCTCGGCGAATTGATGTTCGGTGAAGCCGCCGATCACTCGCACCCATTGTGGCGGCGGGGTCACCGCGACCTGGCGCTTCAGCATCTCCATCGCCTGGGCAAGCGAGCGCACGCCGTCCCAGCGCAACTCCATATTGTAGTTCAGCCCGCCGCGGATGATGTGCATATGGCTGTCGATCAGCCCCGGAATGACACGCCGGCCGCCGAGGTCGACGATCGCAGTCGTCGGGCCGGCCAGAGCGCGCATGTCCTGTTCCGCTCCGACACCGATGAAACGGCCATCGGAGATGGCAGCCGCCTGCGGATCGGGGTTTCTGCGGTCCAGAGTGCTGAAGCGTCCGTTCACGAGAAGAAGGTCGGCGGTCATGGCGGCTTGTCCTGTCGTCGATGTCTGGGCGGCGGCCCGGCCGCCGAGCAGCGTGGAAAGCGCGCCGGCCGCGCCGCCGAGCGTGGTCTGTCTGCGGGTCGGGTTCATGAAGGCTTGCTGCCGGCATCGTTGCGTTCGGCCTGCTTCTCGGCGGAGCGCGCGGGTAGGGCGCCGAAAAGGTGCTCACCGCATTCGCTCTTGAGCCAGCCGATGCTGAGCCGCTCGCCCGCGAGGACGCGCTTGGCAATTGGCACGATCTGCTCCCCGGCCAGGATGCCGAGGAGACCGATCAGCGCCACCACCGGTGGCGCTGGCGAGCGGACATTGAGCAGGCTGTAGATGATGCCGACCAGCAGGCCGGCCCCCAGGGCCAGCAGATAGGGCTTCATATCGACCTCCCTGGGGCTCTGGCCGCCCGACAATCAGCCTTTCACGAAAGCGAGCAGATCGGCGTTGACCAGCTCCGGATGGGTCGTGCAGAGCCCGTGCGGGAGCTTCTCGTAGACCTTGAGCGTGCCGTGCTTCAGCAGCTTGATCGAGAGCAGGGCCGCGTCGGCCATCGGCACGATCTGGTCGTCATCGCCATGCATCACCAGTGTCGGCACCTCGACCGCCTTCAAATCCTCGGTGAAATCGGTCTCCGAGAAGGCCTTGATGCCGTCGTAATGCGCCTTGGCGCCCCCCATCATGCCCTGGCGCCACCAATTCCGGATGATGCCCTGTGACGGGTTCGCGCCCGGGCGATTATAGCCGTAGAAGGGCCCACTCGGCACATCGAGGAAGAATTGCGCGCGATTGGCGGCGAGCGCCTGCCGGAAGCCGTCGAAGACCTCGATCGGCAGCCCGCCCGGATTGGCCGCGGTCTTCAGCATCAGCGGGGGCACCGCGCCGATCAGCACCAGCTTGGCTACGCGGCCCTTGCCATGGCGGACCGTGTAGTGCAGCGCCTCGCCACCGCCGGTCGAATGGCCGACATGAACGGTGTTTCGCAGGTCGAGATGCTCGACCACCGCCGCGGCATCGGCCGCGTAATGGTCCATGTCATGACCGTCTCCGGTCTGGGTCGAACGGCCATGGCCGCGCCGGTCATGGGCGACGACGCGGTAGCCCTTCGCGAGGAAGAACAGCATCTGCGCGTCCCAGTCGTCCGAACTGAGCGGCCAACCATGGTGGAAGACGATGGGCTGGGCGTCTTTCGGACCCCAGTCCTTGAAGAAGATTTCGAGACCGTCCTTCGTGCTGACCTTGGGCATGATCAATGTCCCTCTTGTGCGCCGAACATCGTCTTGGCGTAGATGATGCCGAGACCGTAGGCCCCGCCGAACTTCTTGGCGATGCCGGTGGTGAGATCGTAGGTGTCCGTCCTCGCCCAGTCGCGCTGCAACTCGAGCAGATATTGCAACGCGGTCATCGGACGGGCGCCGGCCTGTACCATCCGCTCGACGGCCCGCTCATGCGCTTCGTCGGAGACGTCTCCGCAGGCGTCGGTGATGACGTAGACTTCAAAACCCTGGTCGATGGCCGAGAGCGCCGGGCCGACGATGCAAACCGAGGTCCAAAGGCCGGCAAGCACGATGCGGCTCTTGCCGATCTCGTTGACGCGCGCGATCACCGCGGCATCCTCCCAGGTGTTCATGGAGGTGCGATCAAGCAGCTTCTGGCCGTTGAAGGCGGTCGTGATCTCCTCGAACATCGGCCCGGAGAAGCTCTTCTCGGCGACGGTGGTCAGGATGGCCGAAACGCCGAAGCCGGCGGCGGCATGGGAAATCAGGGCGGCGTTGTTGCGCAATGCCACGGCATCGATCGACTTCGTTGCGAAGGACATTTGCGATTGAAAGTCGATCAGGATCAGGGTGTGATCCTGAGGAGAGAGCAGCAGTTTACCTGGAACCGGAGTTGCGCGAGCCATGAACCAACCTCCATCGCGGCAGTGAACACGGCTGCACGCTAGCGCTGCAATACGGCCTCGACCAGTAGTAACCTTATGGATACCGCAAGCTTGCCATGAACAAGGTTGAAAGAATTGAAGTCGACGATAGCAAATGCCGGGTGGAACCTTTGCTCAAGTTCCTTGCCCAGGAATGGATGAGCCATATCATCTGGGCTCTCGGCCAGAATAACGCGCTGCGGTTTGCGGAGCTTCGCCGCGCGCTGCCCGGATCGATCTCCGCGCGTGTCCTTTCCGCCCGGCTCAAGTCACTTGAAGGCAAGGGTTTCGTCATCCGTTGCGACCTGAGCGAGAATGTCCGCCATGTCGAATATAGCCTGACTGAGGAGGGGCAGGCTCTCGACGCCGAACTGAGGCGGAGCGAGGCCTTTTCCCACGCACGGTATGGCCAGGTCCTGGCACGTTCGGCGGGCGAGTAAGCATCCGCGGGGAGAACCACCCCAAGATTGCTGTCTTGAGCCGCCTGGCGTTCAGATCGGTGACGTCGTGGGGGTTGCAGCCCTTTACGGCTGGGTGTGGAGAACGCGCCCGCCGAGGCTGGCGCCCTGCAAGAGCCCGACCAGATCGGCCTGGCGTTCGAGGCCCGTTTTCGCAAAGACCCGTTTTAGAGTGGTCCGAACGGTTTCCTCCCCAATGCCGAGGGCGAGCGCGGCATCGCGGGGGCGGCTTCCGGCGGCGATCAAGGCAGCGAGCTTGGCCTCCGCCGGCGTCAGGTCGAACAGGCCCTGGATGACCGAAGCGGTCGGGACCTCTCCGGGGACGACCGGCGTTACGACCAGAATCGCATGGGCTTGCGACAGCACATCGTGACCCGCCCCGGTCACCGGCACGAGATGCGCGATGAAGGGCGGATTATCGCCCTCGGCGGCAATCGGGATCGAGCGGACGGCGGCATCGTGCGGCGCTTTGCCCAGGGCTGCGAACGCCTGGAGAAGCAAGCGGTCCGCAGAGGGATTGGCGAGCCCGAGCCGGGATGGGCGGTCCTGCGCGACATCCGGCATCAGCCTGACGAGGAGCGGATTCGCAGCGAGGGCCTGTCCGCGCCATCCGAGCACGGCTGCAGGAAGGCCGATCATCTCGAGCGCGTGGGCAACGGTGCGGGCACGCTCCATGTCGAGCCGCGCTGCCAGGATGCCGGCGCGAGCAAAATGGGACCGTGTGCGATCGACCTGCGTGACGAGATCGCGCCCGACCGGCCCCGAGGCATAGTCGCGTTCGGCATGGACGATGATGGTGTCGCCGCTCGGAACCTCGATTGCGGTCGCGACGCCGAAGCCATAGCCACGCGGGATGAAGAAGTCGCGATAGATCGGGTCCTGAGCCATTTCCTGCATGGTGAAGACGTCGGCATCGGTTGCAAAACCGGGATACTGCAGCGCCATCAGACGTTTGGTCCGCTCGTTGGACGCCCCGGGATAGAGGCTGAGAAAATCGAGCCAGAGCTGTTCGAACGCGGGTGAGGAGTTGATGAAGCGCATCTCCTCGCCCCGGACGGTGCAAAGCACCGCGTCCTTCGCACTGCAGATATCGGCGAATTTGGCGAGCACGGATGGCCAGAGGCTTGGCACAAGGGCTGCCTCGTAGACGGCATCGATGAGCTGATGCTCGCGTGGATCGCTCATGCCACCCTCTGGTCCTGACCGATCATCGGCCGATACCGCGCTGATTCAGCAATACAACAATAGTAGGGCGCTTCGGCCATCAGCCGGCTCACTATCAGACAAAGTCCGGTGCCAGTCCACGATCGACTGAGGCGCGCCGGCATGTTTCCGGTTCCCAGCGGGCCATTTAGGTCCGTTTGAGAGTCTGGCCCCGGCGTTCGACGGGCCTGGCGGCCGCTTCTCAGAGGGACAACATCCGGTCAATCCCTTCAGTACGGGCTTTACAATATACATACGACTGTATATGTGTTGCGAACTGTGAGGTGACGTGATGACGAGCGATAAGAGGAAGGAGCGCGGTGACCGCGCCCGGGCCAACATTCTTCACCATGCAACCCGGATCGCCTCCGTCGAGGGGCTGGACGGTCTGACGTTCGGGCGCGTGGCCGCTGATGCGGGGGTTGCACGAGGCAACATCCAAATCCTCTTTGGCGACAGGGAGGCGCTGCAGCTCGCGACGATCGAGAACGGCGTGTCGCTATACACGGACGCCGTCATTGGCCCCGCCAGGGCAAGGCCAAACGCGGTCGAGCGTCTCATCGCTCTTATCGAGGGCTGGTACACATTCGTGGAGCAAAGAACGCTTCCGGGCGGCTGCCTGGTTCACGCGCTGAGCAGTGAATACCGCACGCGTCCGGGACGGATCCGCGATCGGGTGGAGCATCATCGGCTCGAGGCGAGGCAGTGCATCGTCAATCTGTCGACCGAAGCGATGCGGGCGGGAGAGCTTCAGCCCGACACCGATATTGAGCAGCTCGCCTTTGAGCTTACTTCGTATCAGGCATCGGCCAATGTGGCGGCCCTGATGGAGGAAGCCGACCAGTTCGAACTGGCGCGGCTCGCATCCAGGCAGCGGCTCCGGGCGGCGCGGGGTCTAAGATGAGCGGCGACCCATTCCGCTCCGGAGAGCCGGAACACCAGCAGCGACCTGCCGCTCGTGGCCGATCTGCGGATTTGTTGGCGAGGCGAGACGGGTTGTCGCCAGCTTTCCGAACCTTCCTTGAAGACCTGAAGTTCATCCTGCCGGGCCCCTAAAGGACCTCTCATCGAACGGCTTCGTGCGCTTGAGGCCGAACGTCCTGATGAGCCGCGCCGCCGCGCCGGCAGGCCGCTCATATCCCAATTGTCCAACCAAACGACTTGGCATCGGTGCTGACATCGCCGGGCCGGAAAGGTCCACTCATGGTCGCTGCGCCGCTGCAAACTCCACGTGAAGTCGATCGGCCGCAGGCCAAGAGCCCATGGCTCCCGGTTTCGATGCTCGCATTCGGTGTCTTTGTCGTCGGAACCGGCGAGTTCGTCCTGGCGGGCTTGCTGCCCCTTCTCAGCAGTTCGCTCAAGATCGCGCCGTCCGTCGCGGGGCAGGTCATCACGATCTTCGCGTTGACCTGCGCACTCGCGGGCCCGGTCCTGACGACGTCCACCGGGGGATGGGACCGAAGAACCGTACTGGTCGCCGCAGTGGTGACTTATCTTGCGGGGAGTGTCTGGACTGCGCTCGCGCCCTCCTATGCTCATGTTCTGGCCGGTCAGGTCGTGGCTGCTCTCGGCGTTGGATTATTTGTGCCGACCGCCACCGTAACTGCTGCCGCGATGGTTTCGCCAGCACACCGGGGCCGAGCCATTGCTTTGGTCGTGAGCGGCTTCACTGCGGCGACTGCGCTTGGGGCACCCTTGGGTACAGCGTTCGGCGGGATGTTCGGCTGGCGGTCGACCATGTGGCTTGCAACCGGACTGGCCGTGGTTGGCGTCATCGGGATCGTCATCTCCGTCCCGAAGACAACGACGATCGCGACAGCACCGGGGTTACGCCAGCAAATGCGGTTCCTGCTCGAGCCTCAAATCGCTGCGGTCCTCGGAGTGACCCTGCTGGCCTTCACCGCTGTGTATATGCGCTACACCTATATGGGGATCATCTTTGAAACGGCGACGCAGGGAAACAGTCTCTACCTTGCGGGGCTCATGACAACGCTTGGCGTGGTTGGCACTGTCGGGAACCTGGGCGCCGGTATGCTCGCCGACCGCTTTGGCGGCCGCAGGGTGGTGGCGATCGCCTTGGTCTGGCTCATTCTCAGCCTAGTCGTCCTGCGATTGACCATCGATAACCTGGCATGGGCCTTTGCATTGATCGCGGTCTACGGCATCGCCGCCTTCGCCATTACGACGCCGCAACAGCACCGGCTGATCTCCCTGAAGCCTGAAGCCGCCGGTGTTCTCGTTTCGCTCAACCAGGCAATCCTGTACCTCGCCATCGCACTATCGGGTTCCATCGGCGGTCTAGGAATTGAGTGGCTGGGCTCGAACAATCTCGGCCTCGTCGCTGCGGTGCTGGCAGCCATGGCATTGGTGCTGTCATTGTCGATGAAATCGGAGAGCCATGCTCACCGATGAGGATGCAATCCGCTTGCCGCAAGGGACATCTGTCATGGATAGAAGCAACACTTCCGTCCGGCCGTAAGATAGTCGCTGTTGCCAAGGCCTGTTTGGCTTCGCTCATCGCTCGTCGTCTTGTTTGCTATTCATCGCTTTGCAACCAGGCGCGTCGAGCGCTCACCACGTTACATCTGTTCACGAGGCAATAGGGGGGCAAATGCCGTCGCCTTGATCTCCACCAGCCCATCTGCCGCGTTGAGTTCAGCGACGGCCAGTTCGACGCAGGCGGGATAGGGGGCGGGAAAGAACTCGTCCCGGACGGCCGCAATCGCGGCCAGTTGTCCTGCTTTGTCCAACGCCAGTCGGTCGCTGCCGAGCACATGAAACATCTGAAGTTCCACGACATCATCCACACGCGCCCCGCATGCGTTCAGAAGCTGTTCCATCAATGTGAAGACACGACGCAATTCGCTACAAAAGCGCTCGGCGTCCATCGCTGTCGATTGCCTGTTGCTGGCGACAAGCCCGGACAGAAATACGAAATCTCCAGCGCGCCGCGCCGGGGCATAATGGAACTGTTCGACATCGTCCTTGAGCACGGCGGGCACCACCACCTTGCCAGTGGACGTAGCATGATCGCGGATCGAACGATTGACCTGTTCTTCCATCGTGTTTCGACCTCTCGGGGGCATGGTTTGGGCAGGTCGGCCTGCGATCTACACGTGCAGCGGGGTCATTGACGGAGCGATGAGCGCCTCGAGCTCGTCTCTCGTGGCGCCGTCGCGAGCTTGCATTGAAAGGCCTTGCATCACTGCGCTGTAGTAGTTGGCCAGCACCGGGATATTGCTCGAACCCACCAGGTCACCCTCCGCCACGCCCCGAGCCAGCCTGGCGCGAATACGCATCTCGGTTTCCTCGCGAATGCTCCTGAGCAGTTCGCGCAGTGGTTCGGTTTCAATCTGGCAGTTGACCACGCCGAGGATCAGCAGGCAGCCGCCAGAGTGTGGTGCGCTGAGCGCCGTGTCGATGCTGGCCTGAAGCATGGCGCGGATCGACTCCCGTACGGTGGTGCCTTCGTCGAGCGCGCGCAGGGCGCCAGATCCCGCGGTCGCCACATAGAGCTCTACCGCCTCCCGAAACGCTGATTCCTTCGAGACAAAGGCTGCATAAAAACTCGGCGGCGTAATCCCGATCGCTGCCGTCAGGTCGTTGAGCTGAGTGCCCTCATACCCCTTGGCCCAGAACACTTCCATGATGCGCTGAAGTGCGTGGTCACGGGCAAAGCTGCGCGGGCGGCCTCGGACTGCCATGGTGTTCCTTTCTGTAGCGTGAATTATATAAATCCTTGACCATGGCACGCAAGCCGGGTAGCGAATTTTATAGTGAGAATTATAGAATGGATTGAGTGACAATGGACACTGTCGATCGCAGCAGCCCGGCGAGCTCGGCTTCCGGAACGCCGACAGCGCAGGCCGTGCGGGAAGGACTCCCGGTAGTGGTCTATGTCCTGGGATTGACGATCTTTTCGCTGACCACGTCGGAATTCATGGTCGCCGGCATGATGCCCTCGCTGTCGGCCGCGCTTGGCGTAACGATTGCCGAGGTCGGGTATCTGATCTCGATCTATGCGGCGGGGATGGTCGTCGGTGGGCCGCTGCTGACCCTCGCGCTTCTCAAACTCGGAGTTCCAAACAAGCGCGCACTGCTTGGTTTGCTTGCGCTCTACAGTGTTGGAGGGATCATCGCCGCGACGGCGGATGGGTATGGCATCATGGTTGCTGCGCGGATCATCACCGGTGTTGCCGGTTCGGCATGTTTCGGGGTGTCGTTGGCCATCTGTGCCGAAGTCGTTCGACCGGACGCGAGAGGGCGGGCCTCATCGATCGTGCTCGCCGGGTTGATGCTCGCGACGGTCCTGGGCGTGCCGGCTGCGACCTTGATTGACCAGCGCTTTGGCTGGCGAGCGAGCTTTTGGCTGGTCGTCGCGCTCGCGATGCTGTGTGCCGCTGTCATAGCAGCATTGGTTCCGGCATCCAGGAAATCGGCCCAAATCAGCTTGAGCACTGAACTGGCATCGTTCCGAAACGGCCAGCTTTGGGCGGCCTATGCCACGAGCGGTCTGATCATTGGCGCGACCTTTGCCGCATTCAGTTATTTCTCGCCGATCTTTACGGATGTGACGGGCTTTTCTCCTGCCACGGTACCCCTGCTGCTCGGCGCTTATGGTGCAGCCAACGTCATCGGCAACGCGATCGTTGGGCGCTTCGCCGACAAGCATACGATTCCGATCCTCGTCGGCGGCCTGATCGCATTGGCGGGGACGCTCGCGACATTCGCAGTCTTTGCCGATCACCGCATTGTCAGCGTCGTTGCTTTCATTGCGATAGGATTGGTCGGGGTCCCCATGAACCCGGCGATGATTTCACGCGTCATGAAGACAGCGCACCCCGGGCCATTGGTGAACACAGTCCACACATCGGTCATCAATATCGGTCTTGCGGCAGGCGCCTGGTTCGGTGGCATCGGTATCGTCGCCGGTTATGGTTTGCGCTCGCCGCTTTGGATCGGTGTCGCGCTGGCGCTGCTCGGTCTCGTCAGCCTCATGCCGCGCAGCGTCAGGAGATCGGTGCAATGACTGCCTAACGGACGCCAAGCAATATCCGGGGATGCAGGCACTCAGACGGTTCGCAGGCCAGGGCAGCCTGGACGGCCAATCGCAGATGCCGTCCGCGATCGACGGTTGGCGTCAAGAGCGGTTGGCGCGTCACCGGCCCAAACTCGGGGCTAAAACGATGGCGGCGTGCAGGCACTTACAACTTCGCAGGCAACCGGCCCCACGCATCTAAACCGATGCGGCCTTCGGCTATCGAAATAATACGCATCGCCGGGGCCCAGTATTCGGCGCTGATCCTCGACCGTGACCTCCAGCCGGCCAATGAGGACAATTCCGCCCTCTTCGCCATCATGGGCGAGCAGCACACGACCTGTGTCGGTCCCTGGTTCGTAGCGTTCCTTCAGGATTTGAAGTGCGCGACCGAACAGGCTCTCGCCCACTTGCCGATACGAAATCCCGCCCTTGCCAATCTCAACCAATTCACTGGCTTGATAGAAGGTCTGTTGCGGCCTGTCAGGCTCCATTGAGAAGAATTCGCTGAGTCCAATGGGAACTCCATCGAGAATTCGCTTCAGGACTCCAACGGATGGGCTAATGGAGTTCGACTCGATCAGCGATATCGACGAATTGGCTATGCCGACACGCCTAGCGAGCGTGCGCTGCGATAGATTGTATTTCTGTCGGATGAATCTAAGGCGAGCACCTACGTCCACAGACACCGAACTCTCCTCCCCGCCAACCCGTGCTTGTCCCGCGACGATCCTCGACACATCTTCGTCCCGTGCGCTTGCCGTGGGACATATGCCAACTGTGTTTGACGCGAAGGGGACAGCTTATCTGTCAAACCGACGCCCACGGGCCCCAAATGAGCTCATTTTCGTGTCGGAGCTTACCGGCATGGCGCAGTCACCCCTCCGACATCGATGCCGATCACCCGCTGTTCCTTCTGTTCAATATCTGCATCGATCTATCTTTGTCTCCTTATAAATCAGCGTCTTATGTTTCATCCGAAACAGACTTGTTGGCAATGATGGAACGTGGCTTGTGGCAGGCAGACAAGGGAGCACGCCATGACCGCCAACACTCCGCCAGCCTCATTGCAGAACGCCCGCTCGCTCGACAGCTACTGGATGCCCTTTACCCCCAACCGGCAGTTCAAGGCCGCGCCGCGGCTCCTCGCCTCGGCCCAGGGCATGCACTACACCACCGATGATGGTCGCAAGGTGGTCGACGGCACGGCCGGGCTCTGGTGCGTCAATGCCGGACATGGCCGCCGCCAGATCACGGAAGCGGTCGAGCGCCAGCTTTCGACCCTCGATTATGCGCCGTCCTTCCAAATGGGGCACACGATCGCCTTCGACTTCGCCGAGCGCCTCGCCGCCCTGGCGCCAGGGGCCGGAGAGGCGAAACTCGATCGCGTCTTCTTCACCGGTTCGGGCTCGGAATCAGTCGATACGGCTCTCAAGATCGCCATCGCCTATCAGCGCGCGATCGGGCAGGGGACGCGAACCCGCCTGATCGGCCGCGAGCGCGGCTATCACGGCGTCGGCTTCGGCGGCATTTCTGTCGGTGGACTGGTCAATAACCGGCGTGTCTTCCCGCAGCTTCCGGGCAGCGATCATCTGCGCCATACGCATGATCTTGCCCGCAATGCCTACACGAAGGGGCTCCCGGAGCACGGCGCCGAACTTGCCGACGATCTGGAGCGCCTGGTCGCGCTGCATGGCGCGGAAACGATCGCGGCGGTGATCGTCGAGCCCGTCGCAGGCTCGACCGGCGTTCTGTTGCCGCCGAAGGGCTATCTGCAGCGCCTGCGCGAGATTGCGACGCGTCACGGCATCCTGCTGATCTTCGACGAGGTCATCACCGGGTTCGGCCGTCTCGGCACGCCCTTTGCGGCCGAGTATTTTGGCGTGGTGCCGGACATCATGACGACGGCCAAGGGGCTGACCAATGGTGCGGTGCCGATGGGCGCCGTCTTCGCCAGCCGCAAGGTGCATGATGCGCTGATGACCGGTCCGGAGGCTGCGATCGAGCTGTTCCATGGCTACACCTATTCCGGCCACCCGATCGCTTGCGCCGCTGGTCTCGCGACGCTCGACATCTATGCCGAAGAGGGGCTCCTGACGCGCGCCGCCGAGCTCGCGGCGAAATGGCAGGAGGCGATGCATAGCCTCAGGGGCGCTCCGCATGTGATCGATATCCGCACCATCGGCCTCGTCGTCGGCATCGAGCTCGAATCGCGCGCTGGAGCGATCGGGGCGCGGGCTTATGACATCTTCGTCGACTGCTTCGAGAAGGGGCTGCTGATCCGCGTCACCGGCGACATCATCGCTCTGTCGCCACCGCTGATCGTCGAGCCCGGGCAGATCGACGACATGGTGTCCCTGCTCGGCGAAGCGCTGAAGCGCGCAGCCTAGAGCAAGCGCCGGTGCATTCGCGGCCATTGCGCTTGCCGCCTTCGACGGAGGGCGTGAGGCGCGCCTCCGCCGGTGCGGCGCTGCCTGCGATCGAGGTAAGGACGCCGTAGGAGAGCAATTCACACCGGGTGTTGCTGCAGCCATTCCAGCAGCAACACGTAGCTGACGGCCAGAAGAACGGGCCCGACGAATAGTCCGAGGAGCCCGTCGACGATCATGCCGCCGATAACACCCATCAGAATGACCGGCATCGGGACATTCAGCCCTCTGCCGAGCATCAATGGTCTGAGAATGTTGTCGCCGAGACCGACGACAATATTCCAGATCAGAAAGATGACTGCCGGCTGCGTTGCTTCGTAAATGAAGACATAGCCGACCACAGGCAGCGTCAGCAAAATCAGCGGCACCTGCATGATGCCCAATATGAGCGCAACAAGGGTCAAGGGACCGGCTGCCTGAATTCCTATGGCGAAGAAGCCCAGGCCTAAAAGCGATGACTGGATCAGAGCAACGCCAACAACCCCGAGTCCCACGCCGCGGATCGTGGCTGCAGTGAGCGTGACCAGTTGCACCGCGCGCTCGTTGCTCCCTGTGACGCGTGTCAACAGGCGTCTAGCGAAGGTTGCTGCGTCCTTGCCGTAGACAATGAGTACCGCGGCGATCGCGAAGGAAAGAACGAATGAGAGTTCGCCAACGGCAAGGCCACCAGCGAACGTAGCCAGCCATGCCAAGGGCCCGCTGAGCAGGTGGCCGTATTTTGCCAGCGCCGCCGGCAGGTTGGAGGCGACGAGTGTCCAGATCTCCGTTAATTTCTTGCCGATCAAAGGGGTGCCATCGAGCCATAGGGGTGGCTGTGGGATGGTTACGTTCTGGCTCTGCAAGGTCGAGATCAGCGAATAGAGCGTCGTCGCAAGCGACGTCACCGCAATCACCATCGGCCCCAGCATCAACACGACGCCGATCAGTCCGATCAGCAGCGCCGATCCACGATTCCCGAGCCGCGGCATCAAGCGCAGATGGAGCGGATACAGCATCACCGCCAGGATCGCTGACCAAATCAAAAGGAATGCAAAGGGAAGCACGATCCGTGCGCAGGCATAGACCAGCAGGGCAACCAGACCGACCCGAATGGCATTGTCGATCATGGTCGATGGGCGACCGAGGTTTGGAGCCTTCCCGTCCATCGATCTGCCCCCTTAAACAGTTTGCTGCAAGAGCCTCGCGTGGTGTGTAGTACTCAGCCCATTCTGGACCAGGTCGGAACTGCGACGAGAATGGGCTGGATCTCCGGTGGACGCAGCGGAAGACGAGTTCCAAGTGCCTGCCTATCCGATTGGCCGAACAACCACGGCTCATCGTTGGCTGACACGCAGAACACAGTACAATGAACGTAAGCCCTGTAAACTAACGTTCTGGCATTCGATGATGTGCCCGGGAATCGGCATGTCCGGTTCCGCTGGCGACTGGCAGAAAGTCGAGTACTCTCCAACGCGCTCGTCAGCGTACCGGCGGCGCACCCATCTTCGCGAGAACAGATTAATCCATCCGAAACGGCGATCTTGACCGGTGAATACGATCGATAGACAGTTCCGGCAGTCGGAAATTCGCTCATGGCAGCTTTCGATCCGTTCGGTGGCCGACGCCTTGTTCTAGCGTTCGACGCACAGATGGAAGCGCTTGCCTTACTATAATGGAAGGCTGCCGCGGTCTGCTTGGGGGCGTGTGGGTGCCTAATCTTACGAGGTTTCATCTGATGGAGCCCAAAGAGAAAAGGCGCGCCTCTTTCTTCGCCCTCGCGCAACAATTCCGTGTGATAGGGCCAATTCTGTCCGGAGTTCTGGTTGTCATGATCGGGCTCGGGATTGGTGATTGAGCGCATAGAGGATTGGCGGATAAACGAAGCTCTCTACTTCACGTTCGTCACCTGAGAATACTCGGAACCCAAACGAAGGTGCCAGTTCCAAGACAAGGAAGGCCGAGCTGATGGCAATGATTGCCCCGCTTCTCCGGGAAATCCGCCACAATGCCATTCTCTGGCTGTTGGCGATGGTGCCCGCAGTATTCATCGCTCAGCGCCTCAAGCCCGAAGCACATACACTCCTGTTCGTGCTTGCCGTACTGGCACTCGTACCCCTGGCGACGTTGCTGAGTCACGCGACGGAGTCCGTTGCCGTGAAGACAGGGGATGCCGTGGGCGGCCTTCTCAACGCCACGCTAGGCAACCTGACCGAGCTGATCATTGCGCTGGCCGCGCTACGCGCCGGTGAATTCACGTTGGTGAAGGCGTCCATCGCCGGAGCGATCGTGACCAACACTCTGTTCATGTTGGGGGCGTCATTTCTGATCGGTGGTCTCAAATACCATGTGCAGGATTACAATCGGGTCAGTGCCCGCCTCCAGACGAGCCTTCTCTTTCTTGCCGTTGTCGCCATGCTGGCTCCGTCGATCGTTCCCGATGCGGGCTCCGCGGCGTCATCGAGCTTCGCCCATCAATTGAGCGTGGGTCTGTCGGTGCTGCTGATCGGGACCTATGCGTTGGGCTTGGTATTCTCGCTCAAGTCACACCGGGAGTTCTTCGGCAGCACGGATACAGCGGAGGCTGGCGAAGAGGCATTTCCGCTGGGCTTGGCTCTCGCGACCCTGGCTGGCGTTACGGTCCTCGTGGCACTGGTCAGTGAAGTCTTCATCGAATCCGTGCAGCAGGCCGCTGTTGCGCTGGGGATGACGCCTGCGTTTGTAGGATTCATCGTCGTGGCCCTGGTCGGCGGCGCTGCCGAAATGGCCTCGGCGTTCTCCGGCGCGAGCAAAAACCGGCTTGACCTGAGCGTGGGCATCGCCTTGGGAAGCGCATCCCAGATCGCGCTCTTCGTCGCTCCGGTGCTGGTCCTGCTCAGCTACGTCATCGGTCCAGCGCCGATGAACTTGCTGTTCTGGCCGGGGGCGGTGGTCATGGTGCTCATTTCCACGCTGACCGCGTTCCTGACGACCAGCGGTGGTCGCTCGACCTGGTTCGTCGGCGTGCTCCTGCTGATGGTCTATCTGATTTTCGCCATGACGCTTTACCTTCTGCCGCCAAATACGCAGTAGGCGAAGCGGCCCGATCTTGGCTCGCGAGCCGGTCATCGGGCCGCACCGCCGGCCGGCGCAACGGGCCGATGCAATCCTGTGCATTGCGAGGCCGGTCCTCGTGGTGCCAGCGTGGCCTCCTGTCGATCTGGCTGACGAGACGCGGCATTTGCCTGCCGCGCCATGCCAATGGAAGGGGCCCTGACTTGAGCGAACCTTGCGATCTCAGCGCCGTAGAGGCGCGCGCCCTGATCGGGGCGAAGTCCCTCTCAGCCAGCGAATTGCTGGAAAGCTGCATCCGCCGCATCGATGCCGTCGACCCGGCCGTCAATGCCATGGTTGCGCGCGATGACGAGCGAGCGCGGGCGGCGGCGAGAATGGCAGATGAGGCGACGATGCGCGGCGATGCGCTCGGCGCCCTGCATGGCCTGCCGGTCGGCATCAAGGATCTCGAGAATGTCGCGGGCCTGCGGACGACCTATGGCAGCCCGCTGTTTCGGGACTTCGTGCCGCCTGAAGACCAATTGATCGTCGCCTCGGTCCGCAAGGCCGGCGCCATCATCGCCGGAAAGACCAACACGCCGGAATGGGGCGCCGGCGCGAACACGCGCAATGCCGTCTATGGCGTCACCGGCAATCCCTTCGATCCCTCCAAATCGGCGGCCGGCTCCTCCGGCGGGTCCGGCGTCGCGCTGGCAACCAACATGGTGCCGATCGCGACCGGCTCGGATACGGGCGGCTCGCTGCGCAATCCGGCGGCCTTCAACGGCGTCGTCGGCTTTCGGCCGACACCGGGGCTGGTCCCGAGCGACAAGCGACCCTTCGGCTGGAACCCGCTGAGTGTGCTGGGCCCGATGGCGAGGACCGTGCCCGACCTCTGCCTGCTGCTTTCGACCATGGTCTCGGACGATGCCTGCGATCCGCTGGCAACGACGATCTTCGGCCAGACCGTGCGCAAACCGGAGGATTTCGCGCGGCCGGCCGAGATCGACCTCGCCTCGCTGAAGGTCGCGTTGACGCCCGATTTCGGTTTCGCGCCGACCGAGCGGCATATCCGTGAGGTCTTTGCCGAGAAGACCGGGTTGTTCAATCACCTCTTTGCCGTCGCTGACGAGGCGACGCCCGATTGCAGCGGCACGGACGAAACCTTCGAGGTCTTGCGCTCGCTCTCCTTCCTGGCCTCGATGCATGAGCGGGTGCGCGACACGCCCGAACAGGTCGGCCCCAATGTTCGCGCCAATGTCGAGGAAGGACTGCGCTACAGCGCACTCGACGTCACCCAGGCGCTGAAGCAGCAGACCGCGCTCTACAAGAACTGGCAGAGCTTCTTCTCGCGCTTCGACGTCATCCTGTCGCCGGCCGTGACGTTGAGCCCGCGGCCCTGGAGCGAACTCTATCCGGCCGAAATCGACGGCAAGGCGACGCGAACCTATTTCCACTGGCTGGCACTTGCCTATGCCGTCACCGTGGTTGGCCATCCCGCGATCTCGCTGCCGGTCGGATTGGATCGCAACGGCATGCCGTTCGGGTTGCAGATCGTCGGTCCGCGCGGCGGCGACGCCAAGGTGCTTGCCGTTGCGGCGGCCCTCGAGCGGGTGCTGGCAGGCGATCCACGTACGGCGCGACCGGTGCCGGACATCGCCGCGCTGGCGAAGGCTCAACACCTGAGCGACAGTCCAGGGTTCCTGGGGTTCGACTGACGCGCCGTCGCCGCCAATACAATGACAAGAGGGGATTTCCGTTGAAGCGCCGTACATTCTTGAAGGGGGCCGTTGCAGCCGGCCTCGGCAGTACCTCGTTGACGTCTCTCGCCCGGGCCCAGGCCGGGCGCTCCACGCTGATGAAATTCGTGCCGCAGGCCAATCTGAGCGCGCTCGACCCGATCTGGACCACCGCGACCGTGACCAATAATCACGGCTACTATGTCTTCGACACGCTCTTCGGCGCCGACATGGACTTCAAGCCGCAGCCACAAATGGCCGAAGGGCACGAGGTGCTGAACGATGGCAAGACCTGGCGCATCGCGCTTCGTGACGGTCTGGTCTTCCATGACGGCGCGCCGGTCAAGGCCGCCGATTGCGTCGCCAGCCTGAAGCGCTGGTGCCAGCGCGACCCGTACGGGCAGTTGCTGGCCAAGGTGGTTGAAAGCTGGCAGGTCGTCGATGACCGGGTCTTCGAGATCAAGCTGACGCGCGCCTTCCCGACGATGCTCGAGGCTCTCGCCAAGGTCGATACGCCGCCCTTCATCATGCCCGAACGGCTGGCCGTGACCGATGCCAGCAAGCAGGTGACGGAGATCGTCGGCTCCGGCCCCTACCGCTTCATCCCGGGCGAGTATGTCTCCGGCAGCCGGGTGGTCTACGAGAAATTCGCCGGCTACAAGCCACGTCCCGAGCCGGCGAGCCGCAATGCTGGCGGCAAGACCGGCTATTTCGAGCGGGTGGAATGGCAGGTCCTGCCCGATCCCGCGACCGCGGCTTCGGCCCTGATGAAGGGCGAGGTCGACTGGTGGGAGCGTCCGCTGACCGACCTGCAGCCGTTGCTCGCGAGCAATCCCGAGATCAGGCGGGAGGCGACGGACACCTCCGGCCGGATGGCTATCATGCGGTTGAACCACCTGCACCCGCCCTTCAACAATCCCAAGGTGCGCCAGGCCGTTCGCATGGCGGTCAACCAGGAGGATTACATGCAGGCGACGCAGGGCGACGACACCACGCTCTGGCAGACCTGCCGCAGCCTCTGGCCGCGCGGCACGCCCTATTATACCGGCGAGCAGGAAGACCTGATGCCGCAAAACCTGGACAAGGCGAAGGCCGCCCTGGCGGCGTCCGGTTATGCTGGCGAGAAGGTCGTCATCATCAGCCCCACCGATTTCCCCGATATCGGCCCACTCGGGCAGGTCACCGGCGAATTGCTGCAGCGTCTCGGCATGAATGTGCAGATGGCCGACAGCGACTGGGGTACGGTCGTGCAGCGTCGCGGCAATCGCGAAAGCGTCGAGAAGGGCGGCTGGAGCATCTTTCACACCACCGGCCCGGCGGTGGGCTGGAGCAACCCGGCGCTGTCGCTGCTCGTCCGTGGTCAGGGAGCCAAGGGCTGGTTCGGCTGGTGGGAGAACGAGACCGCCGAGAAGCTGGCCGAGGAGTGGCTCTACGCTGCCGATGCGGCTGGCCAGAAGAAGGCTGCCGTTGCCCTGGCGCGGCTGGCGCTCGAAGAGGTCGCGACCATCCCGCTCGGCCAGTTCGTCATTCGCACGGCCTATCGCAAGAGCCTGACCGGCATGCTGCCGGGCTCCGCGCCCTATCCCTGGGGCCTGCGCCGGGCCTGACCGGCGCAGGGCGGCTTCGCGTCAGGCCGCAGGGCCTGCCGCGACCGCGGCAGACCAGGGCGATACGAGATCGCTGCAACCCTCCGCACCGTCGGTGTCGACGCGGATCAGGTTCGGGCAGGCGAAGTTGATCGGCAGCACCCCGTGCTCGACGACCGAGACCGGTCCGGCCGCTTCCAGCGCATCGAGAACATCGTCAGGCAGGCGGCAATCGGCGCTGGTCGAATCCGGCCCGGAGACGTCGATGCGCGGCGCATGGGCGGCCTCGCCGACGTCCATGCCGAAATCGAGCGTCCAGGCCAGGCTCTGGTAGACGCTGGCGAGGATACGCCGGCCGCCCGAGGCGCCCATGGCAAACCGCGGCCAGTTGCCGTCCTTCGGCGCCACCACGACCGGGCACATGTTGCAGAGCGGTCGCGCGCCGGGGGTGATCGCATTGGCGCTGCCGGGGCGCGGATCGAACCACATCATGCCGTTGTTCATCAGCACGCCGGTCTCGGGCAGCACGACGCGGCTGCCCATCGACGAGAGCAGCGTGGTGGTAATGGCGACAAGATTGCCCTCGCCATCGACCACGGTCAGATGCGTGGTGCAGGTGTCGGCCGGTTCCGGTGCAGCGTGTGCGGCGCCGAGTCCGGCGAGGCGCTCGGCATAGGCCTCGCGCATCACCGTCGAGAGCTTTGCGAACCAGGCGGCGTCCGGGCCTCCTGTCGGCGGAGCGACTGCGGCCATGCCTTCGACCACTGCGGCGAGCGTCGGGGCGGCCGTCAGCCCGCCGGCCGTGTGCAGCACATGCGTTCCGCGCCAGTCGATCACGGGAGCCTGCCGGACGGTCGCTTCGCAGCCTGCGAGGTCGGTCGCATCGACGACGCCGCCCACTGCCGCGATGTCGGCTGCGAGGCGCCTTGCAGTTTCGCCTTCGTAGAAGTCGCGCAGGCCGGCCTCGGCCAGGCGCTCCAGGGTCGCTGCAAGATTGCCGAGCCTCATGAAGCCCGGGACACCTTGATAGGGCGGCACCGGCGGCAGGCCGCCAGGCAGATAGATGCGGGCGCTTTCTTCATAGAGCCGCAAGACCGAGGCCGAGGAGGCGATCTTCAGCGTCGTGTACCAGTCCTGCGCCAGCCCGCGCCTGGCGAGCGCGATCGCAGGGGCGAGGAGGTCGGAGACCGGCAGTCCGCTGCCGAAATGCTGTTTCAGCGCCGCATAGCCCGCAACCGACGAAGGGATGCAGAAGGAGAGCGGTCCGTGGATATTGCGGTCGTCCACCACCTCCGGCCAGGTGAAGAGGTCCTTCTTCATCGCGCCGGTCAGCGGGTAGTCCGCCGGATCGGCGCGACGGGGCGCGACGGGGCCGAAATCGATGACCTGCGCCCGCTGCTCACCGGCCTTCAGCACGACCGCGAAGCCGATGCCGCCGAGACCGCTGTTCCAGGGTTCGACCGCGGCGAGCGCGAAGCAGGCAGAGACGGCGGCGTCTGCGGCATTGCCGCCGGCGTCCAGGATCGCTGCGCCGGCTGCGGCTGCCTCGCGGTTCTGCGAGACGACAATGCCGTTCTTTCCGCGCGCCGAGGGCTTGGTCAGGTTCCAGTTCTGCGTCCGGTAGACAGTCTCACGCGCGCTCTTGGCAACGGCCATATATTCAACTCCCCTTGTTCGAGGGCGCATGCTTCCACGATTCCGCGGCGCGGCGGAAGGCTGGCAAAGCAGGCCCGCCCTGCGATCGGCTCGGGGGCGGCTCTGCTGCGGCGGCAGGGTTCGCGACCCCAGGTTGAGGATGTCGCAGCAAATGGCTGGCGCAATGCGTGCGAGCCATTAATCTTGGAACGGATTGAACCTCCGCCGCATTCGCAGCGACAAACCTGCGAGCCGGCATGCAGGGCCCCGCGCGATGCATACCGAGTCCGACGAAGACCTCGTCAAGCGGATCGCCTCGGGCGACCGGCTCGCGATGAAGGTGCTGTTCTCGCGGCACCAGGTGCATGTCTATCGTTTCGCGCTGCGGCTCGTGCGCGACGAGACGGTTGCGGAGGATGTGATCAGTGACGTCTTCATGGACCTCTGGCGGCAGGCGGACCGGTTCGAGGCGCGCGCCAGCGTCACGACCTGGCTCCTCGCCATCACCCGCAACAAGGCCTACTCGCTGCTGCGCAAGCGGCGCGAGGCTGGCCTGGACGACGAATTCGCCGAATCCATCGAGGACGAGGCGGACGATCCTGAAATCGTGCTGCAGAAGCAGGACAAGGGTCTCGCGATCAGGGCCTGCCTCGGGAAGCTCAGCCTCGAACACCGCGAGGTCATCGATCTCGTCTATTATCACGAGACCTCCGTGGAGGAGGTGGCGCGGATTGTCAGCATCCCCGAGAACACCGTCAAGACGCGGCTCTTCCATGCCCGCAAGAAGCTGGGCGAGCTGCTCAAGGCGGCCGGGATCGATCGGGGCTGGCCATGAGTGCTTTCGGAGGCCGGTTCGATCCGCCCAATCGGGAGGTGCGCCATGACTGAGGGCATCGCGACCGATCCGAGGCGACGTGAGCTCGAAGAGCTGCTGCCCTTCTACGCCAATGACCGCATTTCGGCTGCCGACAAGGCGCGCGTCGAGACGGCGCTGGCGACTGATCCTGAACTCGCCGCACGGCTCGAGATCATCCGTGAGGATATGGCGGAGACGATCCTGCTCAACGAGAGCCTGGGCGCCCCTTCGCCACGCGCGCTCGACCGTCTGATGGCCGGCATCGAAGCCGAACCGCAGCAGGCGCCGCTTCTGGCACGGGCCCGCGGCGGCTTCCTGAGCTGGCTCGGCCAATGGCTGGCGGCGCTGCCGCCGCGAAAGCTTGCCTATGCCAGCGCCGCGGCTCTGGCATTGATCGCGATTCAGGGCGTTGCGCTGACGGGCGTTGCCCTGCGCGGTGGCGGGGGTGGGTTCCGGACTGCGTCTGCGCCGGGAACATCGTCCTCGGAGCGTTATGTCCTGCTCAGCTTCGTACCGGATGCAAGGGCCGCCGACATTGCCGCTTTCTTCAAGCGCTACGAGGCGTCGGTGGTCGACGGTCCGCGCGCCAACGGCTTCTTCAAGGTGCGCGTCGGCGACGCGAAGCTGACGCCGGCGCAGGTCGACGCCATCGCGGCGCGGATGAAGGCCGAGGCTGCGATCATCAGCTTCGTAGCGCCGGCCCCGTAGCGGGCGCGACGGGGGCTTTGGGATGCTGGCCTTGGGGCCGAAATGGGGAGTGGGTGCCGTGCTCCGTCAAACCAGCGGGAGGTCGCATCAACAGTGGGCGCGATTTGCCGGTTGCGCCGCCCTGGTCTGGCTCATCGGGCTGATTTTCCCAGCTTCCGCTCAAGATTTCAGGACCGGCGGTCAGCGCTTCGGCCAGGGCCAGGGACTGAGCCAGAGGTCGGAGACAGGAAGCGATCGCGTCCCGACGACCAGGCCCTATCCCGACCAGCGTCCCGGTGGCGCGCCTGGGCGGCCGCCTCGTTATCCTGGACGATATCCGGGCGGAGGTAGCTGGGGGCCCGCGGCCGTCGGTGTCGGCGCCGGCATCATCGGCGGGTTGATCCTGGATCAAGCGAGCCGCCGGCCGGTCATCATCGAGGATTATGAGGAGGAGCCGGTGTTGCGCAGGCCGCGGCGGCCGCCGTCGGTTCGAGAGGTTGCGCCGCCCCGGACGCGGCGCGCCGCTCCTCCCGTCTCACCGCCGCCGACCCGAGCCGCCCGGCCGGCCGCGCGTCAGCCCAATGTGATCGTCCCGCCGGCCACCGAACGGCGGTTGGTCAATGAGGAGATCCTGTTCGAGCTTGCGCCGAATGCGCAAGCCGAGGCGGTGCTTCGCCGCTATCGCGCGACGCAGATTGCCAGCCGGCGCTTCGCGCTTGCCGGCATGACCATCATTCGTGCGCGTCTCGAGGGCGGCCGCAGCGCCAGGGGCGTGCTGGCCGAGATGGTGGGCGATCCGCGCGTCGCCAGTGCCCAGCCGAACTATCTTTATACCTTGCAGCAGGACGAACCGAAGGGCACCGCCCAGCCAGCGGGCGCGGATGGTGTGCCGGTACCGCCAGCAGGCAGGCCTGACGATGCCGAAAAAACGATCGTCATCCCGGATCTTCCTCCGATCCCGCCACTTGTCTCGACTGTGCCCAAGCGCGAGCTGCAGCCGCAATATGTGGTCGAGAAGCTGCATCTCGACGATCTGCACAAGATCGCGCGCGGTGCGGCGATCCGCGTGGCCGTGATCGATTCCGGTGCCGATACCAGCCATCCGGAGCTGCAGGGTGTTCTTGCCGGTTCCTTCAATGCGCTCGGCGGCGAAGGCCAACCCGATGCGCATGGCACTGCGATGGCGGCGGCGATCCTGGCGCAGGCGCAATTGCAGGGGATTGCTCCGGGCGCGCGGCTTTTGGCGGCGCGCGCCTTCTCGGGAGCGGCGACGACGGGACCCGCCAATGGCACGACCTTCCATATCCTGGCGGCGCTCGACTGGGCGGCAGGCGAGGGCGCCCGCATTCTCAACTTGAGCTTCGCCGGCCCGCAGGACCGGCTGCTGTCACGCTCGCTCGCAGGGGCCAAGACCAAGGGCATGATCGCGGTCGCGGCCGCGGGCAATGGCGGAGCCAAGGCGGCGCCGCTCTATCCGGGTGCCGATCCGAATGTCATTGCCGTCACTGCGACCGATGCAGACGACAAGCCGTTCTCCGGGGCCAACCGCGGTGATTACATTGCGGTTGCCGCACCGGGAGTCGATGTGCTCGCGGCCGAGCCGCAAGGACGCTACGCCTTCTCGTCAGGCACCTCGATCGCAGCGGCCCATGTCTCGGGACTCGTGGCACTGCTGCTCGAGAAGCGTCCGGAGCTCGGCCTCGATGAGGTGCGCAGGCTCCTGAGCGAAAACGCCGTCGATCTCGGCGGCAGGGGCAAGGACCCTGTCTTCGGAGCGGGCCGGGTCGACGGACCGGCGGCCCTGTCGCGCGCCCTGCCAATGTCGACGGCTCGCCCCTGAAAAAAAAACGGCGCTGCTTTGAACCTTCTGCGCGCTTGCCGCGACCAATGGTCATGGAGGGCGAATGGTTCGCTCCCGATCGAGCTGCAGGAGACAGACGATGACCACCTTCCGGAAGAGCATGGCCGCCACTCTCGCCGCCTTCACGCTCGGCACCGCGCTCCTCGCCAGCGTAGGTGGCGCCGAAGCCCGCCCGCGCTACCGCGGCCCGTATTGGGGTGTCGGTGCCGGCATCGTCGGAGCGCTGGCCGTCGGCGGATTGCTCGCTGCCTCAACTGGCCGTGCCTATGCCGAGCCGGTCTATGAGGAGGATGCTCCCGTCGGCCGCTGCGATCTGGTCGAGCGCATCAACCGTTTCCGCGACGTCGTCGGCCACCGCCGGGTCTGCAGCCTCTACTGAGCCAGCGCGTGGCCTCTTGCAGTCCGGCTCTCCGCAACCTCCGGAGGGCCGGACCCGTTTGAGTGTCCGGCCGCAACTGGTCCAGCCGTGAAGTGTCCGCGCTGGGCGACGCGCAGCATCGCTTGCAGAGCATGGCAATGAAATTGTCCGGCCTCTCGGCTTGCTTTAGTGAGCGACTGACTGGTTAGCCGAAACATAAGTCATAGCTCATGAATGTGACTACGCCGGTCGGGATCGCCCGTCGCGCAACAATGCCCGTGCTGATCGCCCTCAGCGTCACGCACCTGCTCAACGACATGATTCAGTCGCTGATTCCGGCTATCTATCCGATCATCAAGACCGCCTATGCGCTCGATTTCGGACAGATCGGGCTGATCACCCTGACATTTCAGGTCTCGGCCTCGCTGCTGCAGCCGCTGGTCGGTCTCTACACCGACAAGAAGCCGATGCCGTATTCGATGGTCGTCGGCATGGGGTTTTCCCTGTTCGGCCTCGTCGGCCTGGCCTTTGCCAGCAGCTATTCGCTGCTATTGCTGGCGGCAGCCTGCGTCGGCATCGGTTCATCGATCTTTCATCCCGAGGCGACGCGGATGGCGCGCAATGCGTCCGGCGGGCAGCATGGCTTGGCACAGGGGATCTTCCAGGTGGGCGGTCAGACCGGGGGCGCCCTGGGGCCCTTGCTGGCAGCCTTCATCATCGTGCCGAACGGCCAGGGCAGCCTGGCATGGTTCTCGGCGGCGGCACTGATCGCCATGGCACTGATGGTCTGGACCGCAGGACAGTCCGCACTCGTCGGTCCGCGGCAGGTGCGCGGCAAGGTCGCGGGTGCAGCCGACCCGGTCGCCATCTCGGCACCGCCCCTGGCGAGTGTTGCTCCGGCCGTCGCAATCCTGATTATTCTGCTGTTCTCGAAGAACGCGTACAGTGCGAGCTTCAGCTCGTTCTACACCTTCTACCTGATCGGGAAGTTCGGCGTTTCCGTCCAGACCTCCCAGGTCATGCTGTTCCTGTTCCTGGGGTCCTCGGCGGCAGGTGCCCTGTTCGGCGGCATGCTCGGTGACAGGATCGGGCGCAACAAGATCATCTGGTTCTCGATCCTGGGTGCGCTGCCCTTCACGCTCGTGCTGCCCTATGCCGACCTCTTCTGGACGGGCGTCCTGACCATCATCATCAACCTGATCATGTCGAGCGCCTTCGCCGCCATCCTGATCTATGCTATGGAACTGATGCCGGGCCGCATCGGACTGGTCGGGGGCTTCTTTTACGGGCTGTCCTTCGGACTCGGTGGCATTGCGGCAGCCCTGCTCGGCGAATTTGCCGACCAGCTCGGCATCGAGACGATCTATCGAATCTGCTCGTTCCTGCCGGCGATAGGCCTGCTCGCCTGGTTCCTGCCGACCCTGAAGGAATCGCGCCATAGCTGAGCCATGGAGGGTTTGGCCTTGTCTGGCTCGTGGCCTGACAGGTCTGCGGCACGGCCCCTGACAAGCGGGCCGCTTGACCTTCTCGTCCGCTTCAGCCTCATGTCCGGCCATCATGCGCCGCCCCAAACTCCTCTTCGTCGTCACGGAAGACTGGTTCTTCGCCTCGCATTTCCTGCCGATGGCGCGCGCTGCGCGCGAGTTGGATCTGGATGTCGTCGTGATCGCGCGTGAGCGCCAGCATCGTCGCGTCATCGAGGCGACGGGCGCCCGGCTGATTGCGCTCGAAGCGGAACGGGGCAGCCTCTCGCCGCTGGCACTGGTGCGCCAGGTCCAGACACTGAAGCGTCTGATCGCAGCCGAACGGCCGGATATCCTGCACTGCATCGCGCTGAAGCCGATCGCGCTGGCAGGGCTGGCCGGCAGGCTCGCCGGGATCGACCGGCGCGTCTATGCGCTGACCGGGCTCGGCTTCCTCGGGGCCAGACAGGGGCAGCTCGCCGCCCTGGCGCGGCTGGCCGCCCGGACCTGGCTGCGTGAGGCGATCGACGGACCCGGCGTCCGCTTCCTGTTCGAGAATCCCGATGATCCGGTGACGCTGGGGTTCGATCCGCAAGACAAGGGCAAGGTCGCGATCGTCGGCGGCGCGGGGGTCGATCCGCTCGTGCTGATGCCGGAGCCGATGCCGCCGGCGCCGCCGCTCAAGGTCGCGCTGGTCGCACGCATGCTCTGGTCGAAGGGCGTCGACCTCGCCGTCGAGGCGGTGAAGCTCGCCAGGGCGCAGGGGGCGCGCGTCGAACTCACCATCCATGGTGCGCCTGATGCGTCCAATCCGAAGGCGATCCCGGAGACGACTCTCAAGGAATGGGCTGCGCGTCCCGGCATCCATTGGGCCGGTCCGACGCGCGATATCGAGGGTGTCTGGCGGAACCACCATCTCTGCTGCCTGCCATCGCGCGGCGGCGAAGGGCTGCCGCGAACGATCCTCGAGGCGGCGGCCTGCGGCCGGGCTATCCTGACGACCGATGTGCCGGGCTGCCGCAGCTTCGTGCGCGACGGGCAGGACGGCATGGTGGTGCCGTCGGACGATGCGGCTGCGCTCGCCAAGGCGCTGATCGTGCTCGCAGCTGCGCCGGGGCTGGTTGAGCGGATGGGCGCGAGCGCGCGCAACCGTCTGCTCGATGGCCACACCGAACGCGATGTCATGGATGCGGTGAAGGCGCTCTATCGTGGCCTCTTGGCCCGGCCCCAGACGGATGTCGCAGCGTGAGCGCGCCGCTCGCCACGCTTGATCGGCGCGGCTTCATCCTCGCGCATACGCGGCTGATGCCGGTGCCTCATGCGTCCGAAATCAGCCTGCATGTCGCCGAGGAGGCGACCGAACTCTGGCAGAAGACAGAGGACGAGCTTGCGGTCATCGGGCTGCCGCCGCCGTTCTGGGCCTTCGCCTGGGCAGGCGGACAGGCGCTGGCACGGCATCTTCTCGATCATCCCGAGATCGTGCGCGGCAAGCGCGTGCTCGATTTTGCCAGCGGCTCGGGTCTCGTCGCGATCGCGGCGGCAAAAGCAGGGGCGGCCCATGTTCAGGCTTGCGACATCGATGCTTTCGCGGCCGAGGCGATCACGCTGAACGCGGAGGCGAACGGTGTCTCGGTGACTGCAGCTCTGGAAGACCTGATCGGGCGCGATGACGGCTGGGAGCTGATCTGCGCCGGCGATGTCTGCTATGAACGGGCCATGGCGGAGAGCGTGGTCGACTGGCTTTCGGGGCTGGTTGCCCGCGGCGCCGAAGTGCTGATCGGCGATCCGGGGCGCAGCTATCTGCCGCGGCAGCGCTTGCAGGAACTGGCGACCTATGAAGTCCCCGTGACGCGCTCGCTGGAAGACGCCGAGATCAAGAAGAGCACGGTCTGGCGATTGAGTATCGCCTGACCCGATGGCCCCGATCATGGGGCATATCGTATCCGATCCCATGATCTAACGTCTGCGGTTGCATGGGCTTTCACGAAAGCCGCAATCCACTTTCCGGGCCGATGCCCTAGGAGATCGCCTCCTTCAGGTCGAGCGTTCCCTGGACGCCGATGGCGTCGTAATTGCGTTTCAGCCAGCGCTTCGCGGCAGCACGGCCCATGTCGCGCAGCCGCAGCAGAAAGTCCCATTCCGCGTTCATGCGCGTGGAACTGGTCAACTCGGCCAGAGGCGGCCCGCCATCGATGCGGTGCATCAGCACGCGCTTGTACTCGTCCTTGGGCAGCTTGCCGGCATCGACCAGGCGATTGACGAAATCGATGGCGCGCAGCTCGCGCAGCAGCGAGGCGTTGAAGGTGATTTCGTTCAGCCGGTCCTGGATGGCGCGGGCATTGGTCGGCAGTTCCTTGCGCTGCAGAGGGTTGATCTGCACCAGCAGGATGTCGTCGCCGGTAGCCTCATAGAACAGGGGAAACAGGGCGGGGTTGCCCATATAGCCGCCGTCCCAATAGGCCTCGCCCTTGATCTCGACCGCCTGGAACAGCATCGGCAGGCACGCCGAGGCCATCAGGTGGTCGGCCGTCAGTTCGTCGCCATTGAAGACCTTGATCTTGCCTGTGCGGACATTGGTTGCGGCAATGAAGAGCTTGACCGCCCGGCACGCCTGAACCTTGTCGAAGTCGATCAGGTCGGCGATCACGCCGCGCAGCGGGTTGATGTTCAGCGGGTTGACGTCATAGGGGCTCGCGACCTTGGAAAAGAGCTCGAACCAGAGCAGTCCGGGCTGGGTGCCGTTCTTGCCCCAGGCGCCGAGCATGGTGTCGATCAGCGAACGCTCGGAGCCGCCATATTTGCCGTCGACGCTGATGCGCCGCCAGAAATTCTCGAGCTGGGTGCGGGCGCCGTCGATGCCGCCGTCGATCCAGCCCTCGCTAAGCACGACTGCGTTCATCGCACCGGCGCTGGTGCCAGACAGCGCCTCGATGGCGAGGCGTCCGTCCTCGAGGATCGCATCGAGCACGCCCCAGGTGAAGGCGCCATGGGCGCCACCACCCTGGAGAGCAAGGGAAACGCTCTTCTCGGCCTTGGGACCGGCGAGGCCCTCGACCAGACGCGCGCCGGTCCTGCGCCTGCCGGTCACGCTGCGGTCCAGCCGCCATCCATCGGCAAGGTGGCACCGGTGATGGATTTCGCCGCATCCGTGCAAAGGAAGATCGCGAGCGCCGCGACCTGCTCGACCGTCACGAACTCCTTGGTGGGCTGGGCCTCGAGCAGCACGTCATTGATGACCTGCTCCTTGGTCAACCCGCGCGCCTTCATCGTATCGGGGATCTGCTTCTCGACCAGCGGGGTCCAGACGTAGCCGGGTGCGATGGCGTTGACCGTGATGCCTTTGGTTGCGACTTCAAGCGCGACCGTCTTGGTGAAGCCGGCAATGCCGTGCTTGGCCGAGACATAGGCCGACTTGAAGGGCGAGGCGACAAAGGCATGGGCCGACGCAGTGTTGATGATCCGGCCCCAGCCCTTGCGCTTCATTCCGGGCAGCGCGGCGCGGGTGGTGTGGAAGGCCGAGGACAGGTTGATCGCGATGATCTGGTCCCATTTCTCGATCGGGAACTCGTCGACCGGCGCGACATGCTGGATCCCGGCATTGTTCACCAGGATGTCGATGGCGCCGAATGTCTTCTCCGCCTCCGCAACCATGGCGGCGATCTCGGCTGGCTTGGTCATGTCGGCCGGCGAGAACTGGGCCTTGATTCCGAACTCCTTCTCGAGTCCGCTGCGCAGCGCCTCGGCATCGGGGGCCGGCATGATGCCGTTGATGACAAGATGGGCGCCTTCCCTGGCGAGTGCGCGCGCATAGGCGAGACCGATGCCGGAGGTCGATCCGGTGACGAGGGCGGTACGATCTTTAAGGAACATGAGCGTCGAGGCTCCTGACACGGGCTGAGAAAATGCTTACGTTGCATATTTGAACGGGCAGTCTTTCCGTCCCCGCAAAGGCGGTCGCGGCACGTTGCCCGATGTAGTATTGCAACGCAACATGATGAAAATGCAGCCACACGCCCACGCGCATGACGGCCATGACCATGCGGCCTGTCGCCATGCCCAGGATCACCAGCGTCATGCCGCGGAAGCGCTGGCGCGCGCCGAGAAGCTCTGCCGGGAGCGCGGCCTGAGACTGACGCCGATCCGTCGCAAGGCCCTGGAGGCCCTGCATGCCGACCATCGCCCGGTCGGCGCCTATGATCTGGCCGATCGCATTTCGCCGCCCGGTGGCCGGCGTCTCGCGCCGATCTCGGTCTATCGCGCCCTGGATTTCCTGGTCGAGCAGGGGTTCGTGCACCGCCTGAGCTCGCGCAATGCCTATGTCGCCTGCCTGCACGGTCACGGCGCCAGCGACGTTGTCGCCTTCCTGATCTGCGAGACCTGTGGCGGCGTCGACGAGGATTCCTCGCCGGCCATGCGTCAGGCGGTGGCGGCGATCGTACATGGGCGACAATTCGTGCCCTCGCATCAGGTCGTCGAGATCGTCGGTCGCTGCGACCATTGCCGGAGCGCACATCCCCATGAATGAAACGGTTCTTACGGCCGCGCTTGCCGATGTCGCCGGGCCGCGGCCGCGCCGCTACACAGTCCCGGTTAAGGTCGGAACCGTCGAGGTTGGGGGCGGCGCGCCGATCGTCGTGCAGTCGATGACGAATACCGATACTGCCGATATCGCGGCCACCGTCGGGCAGGTCGCCGCGCTTGCGCGTGCGGGGTCCGAGCTCGTTCGCATCACCGTCGATCGTGACGAGGCTGCGGCTGCCGTGCCGCATATCCGCGAGCGCCTCGATATCCTCGGCATCGACGTGCCGCTGGTCGGCGATTTCCACTATATCGGTCACAAGCTGCTGACGGATCACCCGGCCTGCGCGGAGGCACTGGCAAAATACCGGATCAATCCCGGCAATGTCGGCTTCAAGGACAAGAAGGACAGGCAATTCGGCCAGATCGTCGAGCTCGCGATCAAGCATGGCAAGGCAGTCCGTATCGGCGCCAACTGGGGCTCGCTCGATCAGGAGCTGCTGACCGCGCTGATGGACGAGAATGCCTCCTCCCCGCAGCCGCTCGATGCGCGGGCAGTGATGCGCGAGGCCATGGTGCAGTCGGCCCTGCTCTCGGCTCAACGGGCCGAAGAGATCGGTCTGGCCAAGGACCGCATCATCCTTTCGGCCAAGGTCTCGGGCGTGCAGGATCTGATCGCGGTCTACCGGACGCTTGCGGAGCGCGGCGACTATGCCATTCATCTCGGCCTGACCGAAGCGGGCATGGGGTCGAAGGGGCTGGTCGCGTCCTCGGCTGCGCTCGGTATCCTGCTGCAGGAAGGCATCGGCGACACGATCCGCTTCTCGCTCACCCCGGAGCCCGGCGGCGACCGGACGCTGGAGGTCAAGGCGTCGCAGGAATTGCTGCAGACCATGGGGTTCCGCGCCTTCGTGCCGCTGGTCGCGGCCTGTCCCGGCTGCGGCCGCACGACATCGACGGTGTTCCAGGAACTGGCGCGGGATATCCAGAACTGGATTTCGTCCTCGATGCCGGACTGGAAGACCCGCTATCCCGGCGTCGAGATGCTGAACGTCGCGGTGATGGGTTGCATCGTGAATGGGCCGGGCGAATCCAAGCATGCCGATATCGGCATCTCGCTGCCGGGAACGGGCGAGGTCCCGACCGCTCCGGTCTTCGTCGACGGCAAGAAGGTCGCGACATTGCGCGGCGCCGGAATCGCATCCGAATTCAAGGACATGGTCAACGCCTATATCGAGCGACGCTACGGGATGCGCGCCGATGCGGCGGAATGAGCCGGCTCTCCTTGTGCGCGGTTCGGCCGCGCGCCTTTGCGCGGTGGCGGCGTTATGTTAGAGGCCCCGGCCTTTCGCTGCATTGCAGCACCCGCGGAGAACCCTGATGGGGCATGAGCAGCCGACTCCGCCGACCGGACAGGTCGGCGAGACACGTTTCGGCCTTGAAGACGGGCACGGCTCTTCTGCGACAGTCGGGCATTCGACCGCAAGCTACACGGCTCTCGCACTTGGGGCGCTTGGCGTCGTCTATGGCGATATCGGTACGAGCCCGCTTTACGCCCTGCGCGAGACCATCGTTACGGCCGCGGCGGTGCATAGCGGCGGCGGGAGTGAAATGGCGGCGGTGCCGCGCGACATCGTCATTGGCGTGCTTTCGCTGATCCTGTGGTCGCTCGTCATTGTCGTCACGCTGAAATATGTCGTGCTGCTGATGCGAGCCGACAATAATGGCGAAGGCGGCATCCTGACATTGGTGGCGCTGGCGCAGCGCGCGCTTGGCCGCATGCGGGGAGGAGTGGTGCTCTTCCTCGGCATGGCCGGCGCTGCTCTGTTCTATGGCGATGCGGTGATTACACCCGCGATCTCGGTGCTCTCCGCGGTCGAAGGCATCAAGCTCGTGACGCCGGCTCTCGACGACTACGTCGTCACGATCGCGTCCGTGATCCTCGTCGGCCTGTTCATGGTGCAAAGCCATGGCACCGCCAAGGTGGCGACCTTCTTCGGGCCGATCATGCTGATCTGGTTCGCGACCCTGGCGGGGCTCGGCATTCTCCACATCGCGGACGATGTCGGCGTGCTCGCAGCGATCAATCCCTATTATGGCCTGCGCTTCTTCGTCGATCATCCGAACGTGTCGCTGGCCGTGCTCGGCTCGGTCTGCCTGGCCGTGACGGGCGCAGAAGCGCTCTATGCCGACATGGGCCATTTCGGCCGTGGACCGATCCGTAGCGCCTGGATCTACCTCGTCTTCCCGGCTCTCGTGCTGAACTATCTCGGCCAGGGCGCGCTGGTTCTGTCCGACCCGACCGCGATCGACAACCCGTTCTACAAGCTGGCGCCGGAAGGCTTCATCCTGCCCCTCGTGATCATGGCGACGGTTGCAACGATCATTGCCAGTCAGGCCGTGATCACCGGAGCCTTCTCGCTGACCCGACAGGCGATCCAGCTCGGCCTGATGCCGCGCCTCGAAATCCGCCATACCTCCGAGCACACCTCCGGGCAGATCTATATTCCGCGCATCAACATGCTGCTGCTGCTCGTGGTGCTGCTGCTGGTCTGGAGCTTCAAGACGTCGTCGAGCCTCTCGCATGCCTATGGTATCGCGGTTTTCGGCACGATGGTCGTCAGTTCGCTGCTGGCCTTCATCGTCATCGAGAAGAGCTGGGGCTGGAGCCGCCCGGCCGCCGCGGCGTTGATCCTGCCGTTCCTCGTGATCGACGTCGCATTCTTTACCGCGAACCTGCTGAAGCTCTTCAGTGGCGGCTATATGCCGGTGCTGCTGGCCATCGCCCTGGTTGTCCTGATGGCGACCTGGGTGCGCGGCACCCGGATCCTGTTCGACAAGACCCGCAAGACCGATGTCCCGCTGCTCGAGCTGGTCGCGATGCTCTCCAAGAGCCCGCCTGTCCGGGTCAAGGGCATGGCGGTGTTCCTGACCAGCGACCCGCAGACGGCCCCGGCTTCGCTGCTGCACAACCTGAAGCATAACAAGGTGCTGCATGATCGCAACGTCATCCTGACCGTGCGCTCGGCCGATACGCCACGCGTCGCCGACGAAGAGCGCGTTCGCCTCTCGCGCATCACCGACGATTTCTGGCGTGTCGAACTGGTCTATGGCTACATGGAGAGCCCGAACGTGCCCAAAGGGCTCGCCATGCTGCGCAAGCAGGGCTTCAAGTTCGACATCATGTCGACCTCGTTCTTCCTGTCGCGGCGCTCGATCAAGGCCTCACCGCAATCGGGCATGCCGATCTGGCAGGACAAGCTCTATATCACCCTGACCAAGAGCGCGACGGACGCGACCAGCTTCTTCCAGATCCCGACGGGACGCGTGGTCGAGGTCGGGACGCAAGTGACGGTGTAGCGCAGGATGATGAGGACGGCGGCGAGCCGACCCCGTCCCTGATTGCAGCCTGTCGATGTTCGGGCCTGGATCGCGGGTCTTTCCTGGGTCGCCGGTGAAGGCGGCCAAGGCGCGGTGTCATTCCAGGATGCGCGTCTCGTAGGCATAGAGCCGGCGAAAGCCGAGGCTCGCATAGAGGCTGATCGCGACCGCATTCGTCTGGTCGACCTGGAGATAGGCACGGTCGCAATCGAGCAGCTGCGCCCAGGACATGAGCCCGGAAACCATGCGCCGGCCAAGTCCCTGTCCGCGGTGACCGGGATCGACGACGATCGAGCCGATCTCGGCCATGCCGCGCTCGGCGACGCACATGCCATAGGCTACCGGCTCGCCGCCATGGAACAGCGTGGCGAAAGCCGCAGGCAGGCGCACCTTCTCGACGATCGCCGCCAGCTTGGTCTCGCTGCGTCTCGAGCCGGTCTGGTGCGACGTCACTCCCGCAATCCAGTCCCGGCTCGGACGGGCCTCGATCTGAAGCGCGGGTTCGACCTCCGGCGGCTTGCCGTCGAGATCGGCGATCAGCCCAAAGGATGCATCCTTCAGCCGGTAGCCGCGGGCGAGGATGCGCTCGCGCGTTGCTGCCGAGATCAGCGGGGTCAGCCTGACACAGGGCGGGAGGCCGTCGGCCTTGTAGAATTCCTCGATCAGTTCGAGGGTCGCATCGTCGAGTTCGGCCTCCGGCTTCAAGGGCGAGGCGGAATTCGCCCGGCCGGAATAGCCGTTGGCGAAGCGCACGACCCAGTCGCCGATCAGCAGCGTCGAGGGAGCCGGCCAGGCGTTGACGATGCGCCTTTCGCATTCGGCGATGCATGCCGGATCGTACGGAACATCAGAGATCATCAGGCGCCTCGTGCCGCGCGGGGTTGAGGCCGCCAGCCCGGTGGCGCCATCTCGAAGCCGGAGAAGTCGAAACCGGGCGCGACCGTGCAGCCGACCAGCGTCCAGGCACCGAGCGACGTCGCACTTTGCCACCAGCGGGTCGGCACCACGAATTGCGGGCGCTGTCCGGCGAGGAGATCGCCGCCGAGATGATGCGCCGAGGCGTCATGGCCGTTTGGGGACACGCTGATCACCAACGGCGCACCGGCATAGTGATGCCAGATCTCGGCTGCATCGACGCGGTGCCATTCCGATGTCTCGCCGGTGTCGAGCAGATAATAGATCGCCGTCGAAAAGCCGCGCCCCTCCGGTCCTGCCCCGTCGCGAAAGGTCTCGCGATAATGCCCGCCTTCCGGATGCGGCTTGAGCTCGAGCAGGCGAATGATCTCTGCCGCGCTCAACCCGTCGAGCCGGTTCATCGTCATCGCTCAGAACCTGTTCTTGGCTTCACGAAGGGCGGCGAAGACCTTGCCGGGTTCACCCCCGGCAAGGCCGGCAGAGGTTGCGAGCGCGGCTTGTCCGGCGCGGAAGAAGGGGTTGGTGGCCTTTTCCTCGCCGATCGTGGTCAGCGCCCAGAACCGCCCGGCCGCCTTGGCCGCTTCGGCCTCGGCGAGCCTGGTCTTCAGCACGGCATTGGCGGGATCCACGGACACCGCGAAACGGGCGTTGGCGAGGGTGTAGTCGTGCCCCGTGATCAGCTGGGTGTCGTCGGGCAGGGTCATGATCCGCGACAGCGACGTCCACATGGCGGGCAACTGCCCGGGCTGAACGCGTCCGCAACCCATGACGAAGACAACATCGCCTACGAGCGCGAGCCGGGTCTGCTCGCCGACAAAGGTCAGATGCCCATCGGCGTGGCCGGGCGTGTGCCAGACGTCGAAGACGAAGCCTCCGAGTGGAACCCGATCGCCTTCGCCGACGACGGTGTCGACGGGGGCAGCGTCCCGGGCGTCCGCGGGGCCGTAGACTGTCGCGCCCGTGGCTTGCTTGAGCGCGGCGACGCCCTGGACATGGTCGAAATGGGAATGGGTGATGAAGATGTCGGAGATGGCCCAGCCCTTCTCCTCGGCTGCGGCCAGCACCTCCTTTGCGTCGGGGACGTCGACCGCCGCGCAGGCATGGGTCGCGGGATCGCGAATCAAGGCGCCGGCATTGTCGCTCAGCGTGCGGAAGATATGGATGTCGAGGGACATGGAAGGCTCCTGGCGCGGGAAGCGAAGGATAACCGCCGGGAGGCGATCAGCGCATCATGAATTGGGGCATGACCGGCACGCGATCAAGCATGGCCGTGTGCTGCCCGAGCAGAACCCGGTGCCCTTGCGTCGGCGCCACCGCCGGTCCATTTCATGTTCATGGCTCTCGACGTCGTCGACCTTCGCGCCTTCTATGCCAGTCCCCTCGGCCATGTCGCCCGGCGCTTCATCGGCCGGGCGATGCTGCGTTTCTGGCCGGATTGCGGACGCCAGCGCCTGCTCGGCCTGGGTTTCTGCACCCCCTACCTGACGGTGCTTGGCGCCAATGCCGAGCGCGTGCTCGCGTTCATGCCGGCGGCGCAAGGCGTGGTGAACTGGCCGTCGGAAGGTCTCTCGGCCTCGGCCTTGGTCGAGCCGACGCTGCTGCCCTTGCCGACAGCCTCGGTCGACAGGGTCGTGCTGGTTCATGCTCTTGAGGAGACAGAGAGCCCCGACGACCTGCTCGACGAGGTGGCGCGCGTGCTCAGTCCCGGTGGCCGCATGCTCGTCGTCGCGCCCAATCGCCGTGGGCTCTGGGCCCGGATGGACGGAACGCCCTTCGGTCACGGCCGCCCGTTCAGCCGCTCACAGCTCGAATCGCTGATGCGCGGCGCGACTTTCGCTCCGGAGAACTGGGCCGAGGCGCTCTATGTGCCCCCGCTCAAACGCAAGCTGTTCATGCGCTCCGCCCCAGCCTGGGAGCGGGTTGGCTCGGGGCTGTCGCTGCCCTTCGCTGGCGTCCATGTCATCGATGCGACCAAGCAGTTCTATCGCCGGGCGCCGCTGCGTGCGACGCGGCGCAGTTTTGCCTTTCGTCCCGTCCTGCTGCCCCAGCCCACCCCGACGCCACGATTGGGCGAAACGCCGGACAAGCGCCCGGCGGGTTGACAATCACAGCGTGGCACGGCCAAGGTCCGCCGCTTTTCGGGCCCCGGTCTTCCGTCTCCCCCTGCGGATCGACGGCCCCGCCCCAGAACTGGATCACAATGCGTAGCTATCTTGATTTCGAGAAACCGGTCGCCGAGCTTGAGGCGAAGGCGGATGAATTGCGTGCCCTGGATGCAAAGGGGGACGGCTATTCTCTGTCCGAGGAAATCGGAAAGCTCGATGCCAAGGCAAACCAGGCGCTCAAGGACCTCTATGGCGCCCTGACGCCCTGGCAGAAGACGCTGGTCGCCCGGCATCCGCAGCGGCCGCATTTCATCGATTACTGTGCGGCGCTGATCACCGAATTCACGCCGCTTGCGGGCGACCGCGCCTTCGGCGAGGACGAGGCGATCGTCGGCGGTTTCGGGCGCTTCCGCGGCCAGCCGGTCTGCGTGATGGGGCAGGAGAAGGGCAACAGCACCGAGACCCGCATCCGGCACAATTTCGGCATGCCGAAGCCTGAGGGCTATCGCAAGGCTGTCCGTCTGGCCGAGCTTGCCGATCGTTTCGGCCTGCCGGTTCTGAGCTTCGTCGACACCGCCGGTGCCTATCCGGGGATCGAGGCCGAGGAGCGCGGGCAGGCGGAAGCGATTGCGCGCTCGACCGAGGCATGGCTCGGTCTGCGCAGCCCGAGCGTCGCGCTGGTGATCGGCGAGGGCGGATCAGGTGGTGCCATCGCAATCGCTGCCGCGAGCCGCGTGATGATGATGGAACATGCGATCTATTCGGTGATCTCGCCGGAGGGCGCGGCCTCGATTCTCTGGCGCGATACGGCGCGCGCCCAGGACGCCGCGACCGGCATGAAGATCACGGCGCAGGATCTGCTGAAATTCGGCATCATCGACCGGATCGTCAGCGAGCCCACCGGAGGGGCGCATCGCGATCCCGAGATGGCGATTTCGCGCGCTGGCGATGCGATCGCATCTGCCCTGTCCGATCTCGCGGGGCTCTCGGCCGAGCAGGTCGTCGCCCAGCGCGAGGAGAAATTCCTCGCGATCGGCCGCAGCCTTTGAGCTTCGCAATCCCGCTGTTTACGCTTCCTTTACCGTATGGCCAGATCTGACCCCCTTGTGGTAAGGAACGGTCAAGCCTAACGCTTCACAACCATGATGAGCGGCACGATTTTGCCGTCTTGAGCATAGAAGGTCGGCGACGACCGCTTGATCAATGGGATCGACGACGTGGCAGCAAGACACATCGCCCTCGTGGCGCTCGTTGCTTTGACCCTGGGCGCCTGCGAAGAGGAGCGGTATCGCGGCTCTGCGCGCCATAACATCCCGATCCCATCGGCGACCTATGCGCTGATGTCCGAGAAGGGCATGAGCAAGGATCAGCCGATCCTGATCCGCTCCTACAAGAAGGAGTCGGAGCTCGAGGTCTGGAAGCGCAAGGGCGATGGCCGCTACGAGTTGCTGAAGACCTTCCCGATGTGCCGCTGGTCCGGCCAGCTCGGTCCGAAGGTCCGCGAAGGCGATCGCATGGCGCCGGAGGGCTTCTATGCCATCTCCCCGGGGCAGATGAACCCGAATTCGTCCTATTATGTCTCGTTCAACATGGGCTATCCCAATGCCTATGACCGGTCCCATGGGCGTACCGGCGCGCATTTGATGGTTCATGGCGCCTGCTCCTCGGCGGGCTGCTATTCGATGACCGACGATCAGATCGGCGAGATCTATGCGCTGGTGCGCGAAGCACAGGGCGCCGGCCAGAAGGCTGTGCAGATGCAGGCCTTCCCCTTCCGGATGACGCCGGAAAACCTCGCCAAGCACCGGCTCGACCCCAATATCGCCTTCTGGAAGAACCTGAAGGAAGGCTCGGACTATTTCGAGGTCGCCAAGGATGAGCCGAGCGTCGGCGTCAGCGGCGGCCGCTATGTCTTCAACGGTGGCAATCTCGGCGCGGCCGTGGCGCAGAAGCGCCAGCAGGATGACGTCCAGGTTGCGGCGCTGGTGGCCAAGGGCACACCGGCGGTGAAGCTGATCTATGATGACGGCGACCAGCATAACTCCTTCAAGCAGGCTCTCGTCGCGGGCGGTTCCGATTCGCTGAACAGGTCGGCATCCTGGGCTTCGCGGGATGTCGGCATCAGCCGCCCGGACGCGCTGACCGTTGGCCCGCGCGTCGTCGTGCTGGACGACAAGGGACGGACCAAGGCGACCGTGCGTGCGGCTTCGGCGGACAATGAGGCCGTGCTTGCGGCTGTCGCCTCCGCGCCGGCCGAAGTGGCGGCGACGCCGGCTGCTGCTCCCGCTGTGGTGGTCAAGCCCGCCGCTGCGCCGGCCGCGGCCGTCGCCGCGACCCAGGTGGCCAAGGTCCTGCCGGGTGCTGCCCAGCAGGTGCCAGTCGTTGCCAGCGCGGTGCCGGCGGCCCCTGCCGTGGGCACCGTCGCTGATAACCGCCCCTTCTATCAGCGTGCGCTGAGCTTCGTGCCCTTGATCGGAGGCTCGGCGCAGCCTGTGGAGGCGCCTGTGGCCGCGCCAGTCGCTTCCGTGGTCCCGGCGAAGCCGACCAATGTGCGCACGCCGCTGCCGCCGCGTCGGGCAGACACGCTGCGCACGACGCAACTCGACCAGTCGAACGCTGCCTATTCGAGCCAGTCCGCGACCCGTTGAGTCTCCTTTGTCACGCATTCGATGCGTGACAAAAATATCACCAGATCCTGACTTCCTCGCAGAAGCTCAATTTGACAGCGCAGATGCCGCCCGACAGGCGGCTTCTGCGATTTTCCTGTGCAGGATGCCAAAAAGCTCGTCTTGCTGAGAATCCGGTTCCATCGGCCTGATTGGGGCAGAAACGCGGCAATTCGCGCGCGGTTTCTGTCTTTTGACGGAGCTACTGATGGTTCTCGATCTGATACGTCTTCCGGCGACTGGCGCGGCGCTGTCGCTCGCCATGTTTGCTGGTGCGGCCCAGGCATCCGACCTGCCAAGCAAGAAGGGTCCGCCGCCGGCACCGGTTCCGCCGAGCATCACCTGGATCGATGCTGCGGTCAGCATCAAGGGCGTGACCGACTACGTTTTCCGCGGCATCTCGCAGACGGACCGCAAGCCCGGCGCCCAAGGCTCGGTGGAGCTGCAGTTCTATGACAACCTGTTCTATCTCGGCGTCTTCGGTGCCAATGTCGATCTCGCGACCAGCCCGCCCGCCGAGATCGACTTCTATGGCGGAATCCGTCCGAAATTCGGCCCGGTCACCTTCGACCTGGGCGTGATCCAATATTATTATCCGAATGAGAAGCGCTTCATCGACGGGCTCGGCGTGATCTGGACGCCGCGCAATACCGATTTCACCGAGCTTGCCGGCAAGGTCTCCTATAACTGGGAGGACAAGGCCACGCTCGGCGCCAATGTCTTCTATGCTTGGGACTGGCTCGGCACGGGCGCAACGGGCACCTACGCTTCGCTGACGGCCAAGTACAATCTGCCCTTCCTCGAGGGTCTCTCGGTCTCTGGAGAGTTCGGCCGCTACTGGCTCGGCACCACCAGCACCAACATCGCGTTCCCGACGCCGATCCGGCTGCCCGACTACAATTACTGGAATGCCGGCCTGTCCTACACCTACAAGAACCTGACCGCCGATCTGCGCTATCACGACACCAACCTGTCCAAGGCCAACTGCTTCCTGCTGACCTCCGATCCGCGCGGGATCACCCGAGGCAACGCGGGAGGCGGCTATAGCTCGAACTGGTGCAACCCGACCGTAGTCGGGACGCTCTCCTTCGACATCACGGCCAGCAGCGTCGGGGTCTTCGCGCCGAAGTGACGCCGCGCGATCATGCAGGACAAACGAAGAGGGCCGCTCGTGAGAGCGGCCCTTTTTCATATTCCGAAGCTTGAGGCCACCGGGGTGTCAGGCGAACTGCCCGTGGCAGTGCTTGAACTTCTTGCCGGAGCCGCACGGGCAGGGCTCGTTGCGGCCGACCTTGCCCCAGCTCGATGGATCGGTCGGGTCACGGTCCACAACCGCGACCTCGCCCTCTTCGACTGCGGCATATTGCAGGCCGCTGCCGCCGTAATCGCCGAAGGCGGGAGCAGGCAGGGTATCCTGGGGTGGCAGGATGCCATCCTCCGGCTGATCGAAGCGGACCTCGATGCGCATCAGGTTGCCGGTGACCTGCTCGCGCAGATGGCCGATCAACCCGTCGAAGAGCTCGAAGGCTTCCTGCTTGTACTCGTTCAGCGGGTCGCGCTGGGCATAGCCGCGCCAGCCGACAACCTGGCGGAGATGGTCGAGCGTGACGAGATGCTCGCGCCAGAGATGGTCGAGCGTCTGCAGCAGCACCTGCTTCTCGACATAGGTCATGACCTCTTCGGTATTGCGGGCGATGCGCTCGGCATAGGCCAGGTCGGCCTGGGTGCGGATGCGTTCGCGGAGTTCCGCGTCGGCGATGCCTTCCTCCTTGGCCCAGTCCTCGATCGGCAAATCGAGATTGAGGAAGTTATGGACGTCTTCGCGCAGGCCAGCAGCATCCCACTGCTCTGCATAGGCCTCTTCGGGGATGCGGCGGGTTACGACGTCCTCGACGACGCCGTGGCGCATGTCGTCGATGGTCTCGCGCACGCTCGCCTGGCGCATGAAATCGCGGCGCTGCTCGAAGACGACCTTGCGTTGGTCGTTCATGACGTCGTCGTATTTCAGGATGTTCTTGCGGATGTCGAAGTTGCGCGCCTCGACCTTGCCCTGCGCCTTCTCGACGGCCTTGTTGATCCAGGGATGGACGATGGCCTCGTCCTCCTTGAGGCCGAGCTTCTGCAGCATTCCGTCCATGCGGTCGGAGCCGAAGATCCGCATCAGATCGTCCTGCAGCGACAGGAAGAATTTCGAGCGGCCCGGGTCACCCTGGCGGCCGGCACGGCCACGGAGCTGGTTGTCGATGCGCCGGCTTTCATGGCGCTCGGTGCCGACGATGTAGAGTCCGCCGGCCTTGAGCACGCGCTGCTTGAAGTCGGCGACCTCGGCGCGGATCGCCTTGGCCTTCTCGTCACGCTCGGGCCCTTCGGGCATGTCGCGCAGATCGTGCTGGATCCGCATCTCGGCATTGCCGCCGAGCTGGATGTCAGTGCCACGGCCGGCCATGTTGGTGGCGATGGTGATCGCCCCTGGGGCGCCGGCCTGGGCGACGATATAGGCTTCCTGCTCGTGGAAGCGGGCGTTCAGCACGGCGAAATACTTGGACGGCTTGCCTTGGCGGGCGGCCTCATAGATCGGCTCCAAAGCGTTCGGAGCGCTGAAATCGATCTGCTTGAAGCCTTCCTTGCTCAGCATTTCGGCGACGAGCTCGGAGCGCTCGATCGACGTGGTGCCGACCAGCATGGGCTGGCCATTGTCCTGCGAGGCCTTGATTTCGCGGATAACGCCACGGACCTTTTCCTCGAAGGTGCGATAGACCTCGTCATCCTCGTCGAGGCGCGCGACGGGGACGTTGGTCGGGATCTCGAGCACTTCCAGCTTGTAGATCTGGAAGAACTCGTCAGCTTCCGTCGAGGCCGTACCGGTCATGCCGGCGAGCTTCGAATAGAGCCGGAAATAGTTCTGGAAGGTGATGGAGGCGAGCGTCGCGTTCTCGGGCTGGACCGTGACGCGCTCCTTGGCCTCCAGGGCCTGGTGCAGGCCCTCGGAGTAGCGCCGGCCGGGCATCATGCGGCCGGTGAACTCATCGATGATCACGACTTCGTCGTTGCGGACGATATAATCCTTGTCGCGGGTGAACAGCGAGTGGGCGCGCAGGGCCTGGTTGACGTGATGGACCAATGTGACGTTGGCCGCGTCGTAGAGATCGCCTTCCTTGAGCAGATCGGCCTGGCGCAGCAGCTCCTCGATATGCTCGTTGCCGGCCTCGGTCAGGGAGACGGCGCGCTGCTTCTCATCGACTTCGAAATCGGTCTTGACCAGCGAGGGGATGAGCTTGTCGATCATGACATAAAGATCGGACTTGTCGTCGAGCGGGCCGGAAATGATCAGCGGCGTGCGGGCTTCGTCGACCAGGATCGAATCGACCTCGTCGACGATCGCGAAATGGTGGCCGCGCTGCGACATCTGCGCGACGTCGTATTTCATGTTGTCGCGTAGATAGTCGAAGCCGAATTCGTTGTTGGTGCCGTAGGTGATGTCGCTGGCATAGGCGCGCTGGCGCTCGTCGTCATCGATGCCGTGGACGATGATGCCGGTGGTCAGGCCGAGGAAGTTGTAGAGCTTGCCCATCCATTCGGCGTCGCGGCGGGCTAGGTAGTCGTTGACCGTGACGACATGGACGCCCTTGCCTTCAAGCGCGTTGAGATAGGTCGGCAGCGTCGCGACCAGCGTCTTGCCTTCGCCGGTCTTCATTTCCGAGATCGCACCCTCGTGCAGCACGATACCGCCGATGAGCTGGACATCGTAGGGCCGCTGGCCGAGCACGCGCTTGGCAGCCTCGCGCACGGTTGCGAAGGCCGGCACGAGCAGATCGTCGAGCTTGGCGCCGTTCGCCAATTGCTGGCGGAATTCCTGAGTACGGGCCTGGAGCGCCTCATCGCTGAGGGCGGCGACTTCCTGTTCGAGGGCATTGATCGCGGCGACGCGAGGGGCATAGCCCTTGACGCGCCGGTCATTCGACGAGCCGAAGAGTTTCTTTGCGAGCGCGCCAAGCATGTCTGGCCTTCTTTCAGTGCCTGGCTCGCGGCGGCGCATGGTCATCATCCTGCGCCGACGGAAGCCGGATTATCTCAATTCGACCGCGTGTTTAGACGCGTGCGGGTGCGGGGTCCAGCGTCGCTTTTGCCGGAGCCGGCGCGCTGATCGTGAGGCATCGCTCGCCGGGATGTGGGGTTTTGCACCGCAGGTGCCAAGGGGATCGGTGGCGGGGATGTAAAAAGCGCCTGCGGATTACCGAAAAGCAACCTTCAGGCAACCTCTAAGTGGCTCAATCGCCTTGCCTTCGCCGTGTTCAACTGGCAGTGGAGCGCCAGCATTATTCTGGACATCAGCGAAAGGCCGTCCCGATGAAATTGTCCCGTTTCGCCATGCTGCCGCTTGGGCTTGCATTGGCCGGCGCACCGATGCTTGCCCTGCCGGCCTTCGCTCAGGCGGACAAGGTCGTGGCCAAGGTCGACGGAATCGCGATCACCGAGCGCGACATGACGCTTGCCAGCGAAGATCTGGGCGAACGCCTCGCGCAGCTCCCCGAAGACCGCAAGCGCGACGAGGTGATCAACTACCTCGTCGACCTCAAGCTTGGGGCCAAGGCTGCCGTAGCAGCCAAGATCGCGGAAGGGCCGGATTTCGCGTCGCGCCTCGCCTATTACCGCGAGAAGGTGCTGCTCGACGAGTATCTGACGCGCGAGGCCAAGAAGGCTGCGACGCCGGAAGCGGCGAAGAAGCTCTTCGAAGATACCGTCAAGGCCATGGCGCCCGAGGAAGAGGTGCATGCGCGCCACATCCTGGTCGAGGATGAAGCCAAGGCCAAGGACGCTGCGGCACGGGTGAAGAAGGGCGAGGATTTCGCCAAGGTCGCAGCCGAGCTCTCCAAGGATCCTGGTTCGGGCAAGGAAGGCGGCGATCTCGGCTGGTTCACGAAGGAGCGCATGGTTCCGCAGTTCTCGGAGGCTGCCTTCAAGCTCGAGAAGGGACAGATCTCGGAGCCGGTGCAGAGCCAGTTTGGGTGGCATGTCATCAAGGTCGAGGACAAGCGCTCCAAGCCGCTGCCCAAGTTCGAGGATGTCAAGCCGCAGATCGACCAGTATCTCGAGCGCAAGGCCCAGCAGGACATCGTGCTGGCGATGCGCGAGAAGGCCAAGGTCGAGCGGCTGGACAAGCCAGCCGAGAAGCCCGCGGACAAGCCGGCCGAGCCGAAGAAGCCCTGAGCGGCTGATCGTTGCTCCGTTCCCGGGCCTGGCCCGGGAATTTCAGGGAGAATTGCGACATGATGCCCGGGGCAAACCCGGGCATCATGCGTTTGGGCTCTGCATTTCCAACTCTTGTCTTCCGTCCGCTGCTGCGGCACATCGGACGCCTCGTTTCAGGAGATGCTTCGATGGCTGGCAAGGATGTTCCCGTTTCCCCGCTCGCGCCGAAACGCCAGCCCAAGGTCCCGGCCGTGCCGGGCGTGCGTTTTGCCACCGCCGAAGCGGGCATTCGCTACAAGGGGCGGACAGATGTGGTCTTCATGCTGCTCGACGAGGGTACGCAGGCCGCCGGTGTCTTCACCCGCTCGAAATGCCCCTCCGCGCCGGTCGACTGGTGCCGTGAGAACCTGGCGCAAGGCAAGGCGCGGGCGATCGTCGTCAATTCCGGCAACGCCAATGCCTTTACCGGCCTCAAGGGCCGCGATTCCGTCAAGCTGACCGCCGAGATCGCCGCCAAGGCGGCCGGCTGCAAGCCGCAGGAGGTTTTCATCGCCTCCACAGGCGTGATCGGCGAGCCGCTGGATGCGACGAAGTTCGAGGGCGTCCTGAAGGACTGCGCCTCCCGCGCGGCGGACGGCCCGTGGATCGATGCGGCCAAGGCGATCATGACCACCGACACCTTCCCCAAGGCGCTCTCGCGTAAGGCGAAGATCGACGGGCATGAGGTGGTCATCGCCGGCATTGCCAAGGGCGCCGGCATGATCGCGCCCGACATGGCGACGATGCTCTCCTTCGTCTTCACCGACGCGCCGATTGCCGCGCCGGTGTTGCAGGCGCTGCTTTCCAAGGGCGTCAAGGGTTCATTCAATGCCGTCACGGTCGACAGCGACACCTCGACCTCCGACACGCTGATGCTGTTCGCCACGGGGAAGGCGGCGGCGCGCGGCGTGCCGGAGATCACCGAGGTCAATGATGCACGCCTCTCCGGCTTCAAGCGTGCGCTCAATGCATTGCTTCTCGAGCTGTCCCATCTCGTCTGCAAGGACGGCGAAGGTGCGCGGAAATTCGTCGAGGTGCGGGTCACCGGTGCCACCTCCGCGCGCTCTGCCAAGCGCGTTGCGCTCTCGATCGCGAATTCGCCGCTGGTCAAGACGGCGATCGCCGGCGAGGACGCCAATTGGGGCCGCGTCGTCATGGCCGTCGGCAAGGCCGGCGAGCCGGCCGATCGCGACAGGCTCGACATCTCCTTCGGCGACATCACGGTCGCGAAGCAGGGCGCCCGTGCGCCGTCCTATGACGAGACCGCCGTCTCCGACTACATGAAGGGCGACGACATCGTCATCACGGCCGATCTCGGGCTGGGCCGGGGCAAGTCCACCGTCTGGACCTGCGATCTCACCAAGGCCTATGTCGAGATCAATGGCGATTATCGCTCCTGAGGCGACCGCTCCGGCTGAACCCAGCCGGAGCTTCATCGTCGGCAATCTGTTCCTCTGCTCGTTCTTCTGGGGCTGCAGCTTCCTGTTCATCAAGCTGATGAGCGGCGAGGTGCCGCCGCTGGCCGTCGCGGCGGGGCGCGGTCTGCTCGGGGCGACAGCGCTGGCCCTTTGGGTGAGCTTTCTCGGGCAGAGCCCATTGCCCCGGCGGCATGAACTCCGGCACTGGCTCGTGCTCGGCACCACCAATGGCTGGGTGCCAAATGTGCTCGTCGCCTATGCGCTGACGCAACTCGCCAGCGGGCCTGCGGCGATGATCCAGGCCGCCGGTCCGCTGGTGACCGCGATCTTCGCGCATTTTCTCTTTGCGGAGGAGCGGCTTTCCGGCCGCCGTGTCCTTGGCGTCCTGCTCGGGATGGTCGGCGTCGCGATCCTGATCGGCCCCCGCCTGGTCGCAGGCGGCGCGACTGCCTATGGCGTCGCCGCCATGGTCGGTGTGATGCTGGCCTATGCTGCCGGGAATCTCTATGTCCGTGCCGTGCCTGCCCCGGCCGGAAATCCCGCGCGCCTCGCGCTCGGCCAGCAGGTCGTCTCCGGGATTGTCGCGCTTGGGCTGACACTCGTCTTCATCGGGCCCGCCGGACTGCTTCCGATCCAGAATCACCTGCCTGTCATGCTAGCGCTCGGAGTCGCCTCGACGGCGGTCCCGATGGCGATCTTCATGAAGCTGATCCGTGCGGCGGGGCCGACGCGGGCGGCGATGACCGGCTATCTCGTTCCCACCGTCGCGACCGTCATGGGTGTGCTCATCCTTGGTGAAGCACTGGAGCTGCGGCAGCTCGTCGGGGGCTGCATCATCCTCGTCGGGGTGTTTCTGGTCTCGACGGCACGACGGGTGAGGGAGGCCTGAGCCGCACCCGGGGGCGGCGCTTGCCTTGCTCCTCGGGGCCGAGCGTCCTCGCGAAGGAGATCCGGCCGCGAGGCGGATGCGCTCACCGGAACAGACGGTTCGGCCTATGACGCGGCCACCGTTGACGGTAAGGAGCGTGAGCCATCACCTCCTCTCCAGGACCTGAGCCTTCGTGAAACTGCTTCTCGTTGTTGCCTGTGCACTGATCGATACCGACAACCGCGTTCTCGTCACGCAGCGTCCGGAGGGCAAGTCGCTTGCCGGACTGTGGGAATTCCCCGGCGGCAAGCTCGAAGCGGGGGAGCGGCCGGAGCCGGCGCTGATCCGCGAGCTGTCTGAGGAACTCGGAATCAGCGTGAAAGAGGACTGCCTGGCGCCCCTGACCTTCGCGAGCTACGCCTATCCGGAATTCCACCTGCTGATGCCGCTCTATATCTGCCGGCGTTGGGAAGGTGCGGTCGTCTCGGCAGAAGGTCAGGCGCTGAAATGGGTGCGGCCCGGCAAGCTGCGGGATCTCGCCATGCCGCCGGCCGACGAGCCGCTGATCCCGCACCTGATTGATCTCTTGGGGGCGTGACGGGCTGTTCGAGGCCGCTTCAGGCCCGGGAGAGGACCTTCTGGAAACAGGTCGACTGCGTGTCGGTATAGCCGAGGTGCTCGTAGAACTGCTTGACCCTGGCGTTGTCGCCGCGGACGAGCAGGTTCAGCTTCCACACCCCACGTTCGGCGAGCCAGTGCTCGGCCGCGTCCATGATGCGGCGGCCAAGGCCCTGGCCCTGATGCTCCGGATCAGCCGCGACGTAGTAGACCCAGCCGCGATGTCCATCCTCGCCGACCATCACCGTTGCGACGATCGTGCCGTCCAGCACTGCGACCAGGACGGTCGAGTGCGAATCACGGCGAGCAAAGGCGATATCGGTTTCAGGGTCGTTCCAGGGGCGCGCGACGCCGGCGGCGCGCCAGAGAGCGCTGACCTGTTCGACGTCATCATCGCCGATATCGCGGATCAAGAGTGAGTCCGTCACGCGCTACCCCTCGGTTCAGGCACTTGGCTCTCGTGTCTGCATCGGCTTTCCGGAAAACCGCAATCGACCTTTCGGGCCGATGCTTTAGCGATCCGCGACCAATTCCAACGTCACGATCAAGGCCTCCCGCGTCAGCTCCGCCATTGGCATCTGCGCCTTGTAGGCCCTGGTCTTCTCACCGGGGTTCATCACCAGGATCACCGTCTCGGTGCCGGGGCAGGCGGGGTCTGCACAGAGGATCTCGTTGACGGCGATCGCGGCCCGCTCCGGCAGGCCGAGGAGGTCCCGGGTCTCGGCCTTGATCCGGGTGGCCGCTTCCGAAGCGACGGCCTTGCCCGCAGGGTCCTTGCCGAAGAGGCCGAAGCGCATCGCTCAGGTCGGCAGGGTCAGGATGCCGGCCGCACCATCCTCGGCGCCGAAAGCGAGGCGCTTGCCAAGCTTGTCCCAGGCGAAGGCCGTGATACCGCTGGCCTTGAGCGGAGGGCGCACCAGCAGCTCGGAGGCATCGGTCAGCCGGACCAGCAGGATGCAGCCATCGTCATAGCCGACGGCCAGCACGAGCGCCTTGGGGTGGAAGGCGACGCGGGTGACCTTGGCATGGCGCGCGCCGCACTCGCGCGGGGCCTTGCCCGTCGGGCCTTCGCCCTGGAAGGGCCAGATGATGGCCGCATCCGCGCCGCTGGAGGCGAGCCAGAGCCCATCATGCGACCAGGACAGCGAGCGTGGCTTTGCCGGATAGCCTGTCATGCGCATATGCGTCGGCTTGTCGCCGAGGCGCCAGCCATGCAGCGCGTTCTCCTGCATCGACGAGACGACGAAGCGGCCGTCGGCGGACCAGGTCACGTCGAGATGCGACCCCTTCCATTCCAGGAATTCAGGCTTTGCTTCGGTGTTCGGATACCAGAGCGAGACGCCGTTCATCTGCGCGACGGCGAGCCTGTACCCCTTAGGTGCAAAGACGAGGCCCTGCGGTGTCGAGGCGAAGTCGAAGGACCGGAGCTTGCCCTTGTCGTCGCGGGCATGGACGGTCTTTCCGGTGTTCCAGGCGATGGCACCCGAGCCTGAGAACGTCACGGCATCGATCCAGCGCCGCTTGGGATCACGGTCGATCTCGACCGGCTCACCCTCGGCCGCCGTGGCGACGACACGTCCGTCATCGCCGCCGCTGATCAGGCGCTCGCCATCGGAGCAGGCGGAGAGGATACCGCCAGCATGGGCGTCAATGCTCTCGGCCTCACCGTCACGCCAGCGCAGCACGCGCCCGTCGGCGAGCGCGAACACCAGCGTCTGCTTGAGCCATGAAGCCGAGACGACATGCTCGCCGGCCGTGACCGGGACGACATGCTCGCGGAGCGAAACGGGTTTTGTCTGCGTGTCCATGGCGTGGCTTTAGCTCACGCCGCGCAGGCCATAAACCCCTTGCGCAACTCGTTCTCGTCGAGATCGCGGCCGATGAAGACGAGACGCGATTCACGCTTCTCGTCTGCCTTCCAGTCACGCTGCAGATCGCCGTCGAGAATCATGTGCACGCCCTGGAAAACGAAGCGGCGCGGCTCGTTCTTGAAGGACAGGATGCCCTTGGAGCGCAGGATGTTCGGACCCTGCGCCTGAGAGATGTCGTTGATCCACGGCATGAATTTGTCGGGATCGACATCGCCGGGGATCGTGAACGACATCGAGCGCACATCATCGGAATGATGATGGTGATGGCCGGACTCGAGAAAGTCGGGCTCGATGTCGAGAATCCGATCGAGATCGAAGGCGTTGCGGTCGAGCAGTTTGTCGATCGCGACGTCGCAGCGGGTCGCCTTGTGCAGCTTGGCATAGGGGTTGATCGCGCGGATCGCCGCCTCGACCCCGGCCAGTTCCTCGGCCGTGACCAGATCGGTCTTGTTGAGAATGATGACGTCGGCAAAGGCGATCTGGTTCTTTGCCTCGGGAGCATCCTTCAGGCGGTCCTTCAGCCATTTGGCGTCGGTCACGGTGACGACGGCGTCGAGCTTGGTCGCATCGCCGACATCCTGGTCGACGAAGAAGGTCTGTGCGACGGGAGCCGGGTCGGCGAGGCCGGTGGTCTCGACGATGATCGCGTCGAACTTGCCCTTGCGCTTCATCAGCCCGTCGAGGATGCGGATCAGGTCGCCGCGGACGGTGCAGCAGATGCAACCGTTGTTCATCTCGAAGACTTCCTCGTCGGCGCCGACGACGAGGTCGCCATCGATGCCGGCCTCGCCGAACTCGTTGACGATCACGGCGAACTTCTTGCCGTGGTCTTCGGTGAGGATGCGGTTGAGGAGCGTGGTCTTGCCGGCTCCGAGATAGCCGGTGAGCACGGTAACGGGGATCTTTTCAGACATGGGACGACCTGATTGCTGCCGAGTGCCGCTCGTCAGCGCAGCTTACGCTGCGCCTGTGCCGAGCGCCTTTTCGATCTGCCTTATATTGTGTCGCATCATCTCGATGTAAGTCCCGGCAGGGCCGGATGCGGTCGAGAGTGCATCGGAGTAGAGCCGGCCGCCGATCTTGGCTCCGGTTTCGCGCGCGATCTGCTCGATCAACCGGGGATTGGTGATATTCTCGAGGAAGACCGCCGGAATTTTCTGCGCCTTAACCTGGCGAATGATGCGCGCCACGTCCCTGGCCGAGGCTTCAGCCTCGGTCGAAACACCCTGTGGCGCCACGAATTCAATGCCATAGGCCCTGACGAAATAACCAAAGGCATCGTGCGACGTGATGGCCTTGCGTCGGTCGACCGGGATGCGGGCTACGGCAGCCTGGATCTCGCCTTGAAGTCCATCGAGCTTGCCGAGATAGGCCGCGGCATTGGCCTCGTAAGCCACCTTGCCGGCAGGGTCGGCCGCGCTCAGCGCATCGCGGATATTCGCGACATAGAGCCTGGCGTTGACGACGCTCTGCCAGGCATGAGGGTCGTCCCCGCCCGCATGATCATGGCCGCCCGACTTGCCGTGGTCATGATCGTCGTCCTGCAGCTTCAGGGGAGAGATTCCCCGCGTCGCCGTCGCGACGGTTGCGCTCGTGCCGGAGGACTTGATCAGCCGGGACAACCAGCCTTCGAATTTGAGCCCGTTGATCAGGACCAGCTTCGCCGCCGCCACGCTCTTCGCATCGGCCGGCGTCGGCGAATAGACATGCGCATCGCCATCAGGGCCGACGAGAATCGTCACCGCGACACGTTCGCCGCCGATCTCCCTGGCGAAGTCGCCAAGGATCGAGAAGCTCGCAACGACCGGCAGTTTCTCCTGGGCACGCGCGATCAGCGGCGCGGCCGAGAGGGCCAGTCCCGCGGTGAGCCCGGCGATGAGGCAACGACGATTCAACATGCGGCTCTCCAGCGAATAATGAAACACTATAACATAACTAACGCTGGAGATGGGACCGAGGCAAGAGCCGGCGTGCGAGCCCGCCCTGCGTGCCGAACAGGAGTGAGCCGAGATAGAGTGCGCCGGCGGACAGGATGACGGCTGGGCCCGCGGGAAGATTGCTGCCGGCCGAGTATGAGACAACCAGCCCGGCATAGCCGGACAGGATACCGAAACCGGAGGCGAGCAGGATCAGGCGCGTGATGTCGGCTGTCCAGAAGCGCGCTGCGGCAGCGGGCAGCATCATCAGGCCGACCGCAAGCAGGGTGCCGAGCGCATGGAAACCGGCGACCAGATTGAGCACGACGAGGCCAAGGAAGGTGAGATGCACGACACCGCCGGAGCGGCTGACCGAGCGCAGGAAGCCCGGATCGACGCATTCGAGCACGAGAGGGCGATAGGCCAAGGCCAGCGTGACCAGGGTCAGTGTCGCGACACTCGAAAGCAGCACCAGCACATCGTCATCCAGCGCCAGCACATTGCCGAACAGGACATGGAAAAGGTCGACCGCCGAGCCGCGCAGCGAGACGATGGTGACGCCGAGCGCCAGTGAGATCAGGTAGAAGGCGGCAAGCGAGGCATCCTCCTTCATCACGGTCAGCCGGGCGACCGCGCCGGCCGCCAGCGCGACGGCAAAGCCGGCGACGAGGCCGCCAATCGTCATGGCTGGCAGCGAGAACCCGGCGACGAGATAGCCGATGGCAGCGCCGGGCAGGATCGCATGTGCCATGGCGTCGCCGGTCAGGCTCATGCGTCGCAGCATCAGGAAGACGCCGATCGGCGCGCCGGAGACGGCGAGCGCGAAGACGCCGACAAGGGCCCGGCGCATGAAGTCGAATTCGGCGAAGGGGCCGATGAAAATATCGTGGAGCATCGGCGTGCCAGGTTTGCGGAAGGTTCAGGCCGCGTCGCGGTCGCAGGCGGGCGCATGGCTGTCGAAAGCCTCGACCATGCGCCGGGCCTTGAGCTGGTTTTCAGGCGTCAGGACGTCGTTGGTCGCGCCCCAGGCGACAGCCTCGCGGGCCAGCAGCAGCGTCTCGGGGAAGGCGCGTTTCACCGTCTCGATATCGTGGAGGACGGCAACCACGGTGCGCGCCTCGCCATGCCAGCGTTGAACCAAGGCGAGCAGATCGGCCGTGGTCCGAGCATCGATGGCGGTGAAGGGTTCGTCGAGCAGAATGATATCGGCGTCCTGCAGCAGCAGGCGGGCGAAGAGCGCGCGCTGCATCTGGCCGCCGGAGAGATTGCCGATGGGTCGGCGCTCGAAGCCGGTCAGGCCTACGGCGGCGATCGCTTCCTCGATCCTGGTCCTCGCTCCGAGGCCGATGCGGCCGAAGATGCCGGCCTTGCCCCACAGCCCCATGGCAACGAGATCGTAGACATGGATTGGGAAGGAACGATCGAGCTCCGCCGATTGCGGGAGATAGGCGAGGCGCTTGCCGCGGGCGAGAGTCAGGTGCCCGTCGAGCGGGGTCAAGGCACCGGCAATGGCCTTCAGCAGCGTCGATTTTCCGGCGCCATTCGGTCCGACGATTGCGGTTAGGCTTCCGGCGGCGATTTCGCCGGAGAGGTGATGAACCGCCGGGTGACGGTCATACCCGAGCGTGAGGTCATCGAGGCGAATGGCGGGCACGAAGGGCAGCTTTCGTCAGGAGATGACTGCAAATGTGGCAAGCCAGAGCAGGGCGATGATGCCGAGCGCGAGCCCGAGCCGACCCGCCGCCGAAAGGCGCAGCAGCGACCAGCCCGGATCTTCCGAGAGGGCAGCGGCTGCGGGGCGGCGATGAGAATGGCTCATGAGTGAATGATATAATGTTACGCGATCTCCGGGGCAAGCGAGATCGCGATTGTTGTCGGCTTCCGGCCGTGGCGTTATCCACCATGGTCAATGGCAGCAGAACCGGAGCGCGCGCGTGAGTGGTGACCGAGTGACCTTCAGAGCCGTCCGTGACGGCGTCGTCACGGAAATTCCCGCCGATGCGATCGAGATCGGCCTGCCTGACGGGCTGAGTTTCCGCATCATGGCCTTTGCTGGCCGCAAGGGGGCCGCGGCGCTGCACATGCCGGCCGATCATCCGGATGCGCCGAGTTTCGACGTGTTCAACGTCGAGCCCGGCGCCGCCAATACCCTGTTTGTGTCAGTGGAGCGGGTGCGCAAACGCCAGATGGAGGGCTGAAGCCGTTCCCGCTCAGAACGGCAGATACTGGTACAGCCAGGTTTCGGTCAGGACGGTGTCGCCGCCGCGCAGGAAGCAGCGCATCTCGACCGGATCCGCTCCCTCGACCGTCAGGTCGAATTGCGCGCGCCAATGGCCGGGCACGTCGTTCGGCACGGCCTCGGCGAAGACATAGGAGAACGAGCCGCGCGAGGCCGAGAGCACGACCTCGGGCTTCACGCCGAAGGGAATGTTCTCCAGCACCGGGCCTTTGAACTCGACCATGAATTTGCGCACGCCCTTCGGCCGGGTGGTCCCGGGCTGGCCGCCATTGCCGAGCCGTGTCGCGACGACGCGGCCGAGCGGCGAGGGGAAGGGCTCGTCCGCGAGCCAATGCAGCTTGTAGTGGAACTCGTAGGCGGCCCCGGCCTTGGCGGGACCCTCGGGCACCCACATCGCGACGATATTGTCGTGGATCTCGTCGTCGGTCGGGATCTCGATGAGCTGAACGGCGCCTTTGCCCCATTGGCCGATCGTCTCGATCCAGAGGCTGGGGCGGCGCTCGTAGAAGACGCCGTCGAGATAGTGACCGACCTCGCGGTCGCGCTGCATCAGGCCGAAACCGCGCGGATTGTTGTCGACGAAGGACGAGGCTGTGGTGCGGCTGGGGTTGTTGAGGGGGCGCCAGGCGCGCTCTCCGGAGCCGGTCCAGAGCGCGAGGCCGTCGGAATCATGCACTTCGGGGCGCCAGTCGACGGCGGTCGATTTCGCGGTCTCCGAATACCAGTACATCGAGGTCAGGGGCGCGATGCCGAGCCGGGCGACGTCATTGCGCAGGAAGATCGCCTTCTCGATCTCCATGTCGACGCCCTTGCCGCGATGCATCCGGAAGCGATAGGCACCGGCGACGCTGGGGCCGGAGAGCAGGGCATAGACAACGACGTACTCGGCCGAGGCCTGCGGCGTCTCCAGCCAGATATGGGTGAAATCCGGAAACTCCTCAGGCTTGCCGCCGACGGCCGGATCGATGGCAAGGCCGCGGGCAGACAGGCCATATTGATAGAGTTCGCCGATGGCGCGGAAATAGGAGGCGCCGAGGAAGGCGACCCAGTCATTCTTCTGCCAGTCGAGCTTCTCGCCCTTGCGGCCGGGATGTCCGGAGCGGCTCTCCTGGAAGCGGAAACCCGCGAAACCCGCTCCCGCCGGCAATTGGCGCGCCGGTGAATCCGCCGGCATCTCGAAATAGCTCTCGTCATAGACGATTTCGCGCGCCTTGCCGCTGTCCAGGACATGCATGCGCACCGGCTTCTGGAAGTAGCGGCCGAGATGGAAGAAGGTCACCGGCCAGGGCGAGGGACCGTTCGCCCACAAGGCCATCTCCGGCTTGAATTTGATCTTGCCATGGGCGTCGTAATCGATCCGCTCCAGGATATCGGCGCGCGGCGGCGGGGGCGGCGCATAAGGCTTGTTCGCGAGGTCGCGGGCGCGCGCCTTCAGCCCTTCGAAGCTGAACGCCTCAGCCTCGCCGAGCTTCAGCCCCTGCTGCGCCAGGGCTGCCGGTGCGAAGCCGAGCGCGGCGAGCGCCGCCGTGGCGCTTGCGCCGGCGAGCAGCGTGCGGCGGTCCAGGGAAGGCGATTTCGTGCGGGCTTGCATGGTTGGACGGATCTCGGAACGCTTCTGAGGGAATATTGTCCGGGCTAACCTGTCCAAAGGGCAAGGGCAACCAGGCTCGGGAGCCTGCCGGATGCACCGGAAAAATGGCGAAAGCGTCACGGGCGCGCGGCGGAGCTGCCCCGGCAATGCATTTCCTGGGCTTTCCTTGTCTCAACGGGCCGTTCTACAAGGGTTAAAGCCCGGCCGCTCGTGCTGGGAACTAAGGTTCTGGGAGGATCCATGAAGACGCTGTTTCGCGGCCGGTCTCTGGCCGGTATCGCTACCGCCTTGCTGATCGCCGCTGCTCCTGCGGGCGCTCGCGCGCAAGAGTTCGTCAACGTGCTGACCGGAGGCACCTCCGGCGTCTATTATCCGATGGGCGTTGCCCTCTCGAAGATCTACGGCGAGAAGATTCCGGGCACCCGCCCGACGGTGCAGGCGACCAAGGCATCAGTCGAGAACCTCGTGCTCCTGCAGCAGGGGCGTGGCGAACTCGCCTTCACGCTCGGCGATTCCCTCGATGCGGCCTGGAAGGGCGATGAAGATGCCGGCTTCAAGAGCCCTCTGAAGAAATTGCGCGGCATCACCGCGATCTATCCGAATTTCGTGCAGATCGTCGCGTCCAAGGAAAGCGGCATCAAGACGCTCGCCGATCTCAAGGGCAAGCGGCTTTCGGTGGGAGCCCCGAAATCCGGCACCGAGCTGAATGCGCGCGCGATCCTCGCGGCGGCAGGCCTGGCCTACAAGGACCTTGGCAAGATCGAGTATCTGCCCTTCGCCGAATCGGTCGAGCTGATGAAGAACCGCCAGCTCGACGCGACGCTTCAGTCGGCGGGCCTCGGCGTGGCCTCCATCCGCGATCTCGCATCCTCGGTCGAGATCGTCGTCGTCGAAGTGCCGAAGGCGGTCATCGACAAGGCCGGAGCGCCTTTCGTCAGCGCGACCATTCCCGCCAACACCTATGGCGGCCAGGCGGCCGCGGTGAACACGGCGGCAGTGGTGAACTACCTCGTCACTCATGAGGGGGTGAAGGAGGAGCTCGTCTACCAGATGACGAAGAATATCTTCGATAATCTCGGGGAACTTGGCGCAGCGCACTCGGCCGGCAAGGCGATCAAGCTCGAGAGCGCGCTCGAGGGCATGCCGGTGCCGCTGCATCCGGGCGCGGCGCGCTATCTGAAGGAAAAGGGCCTCAAGGTCGGGTCCTGATCAGCTCTCGCATTTAACTCTCCCGGCGCTGGCCTTCGGGCAGGCGGCGCCGGCGCATGCGCACGCCATTGGGGATATGCGACGCGATGACGAGTCAGACGGACCAACTGCACGCGCTTTCGGGCGCGAGCGAAACGCCGGTCGAGAATGCGGCGCTCGACAATTTCGAGCACGGCTTTCCGCCGGGTTTCGGGCCCGGCCGCTGGGGCTTGCTAGCCTATGCCGTCGCGCTCGCATTCGCCTGTTTCCAGATCGCGATCTCAGCCTGGCATGTGCTGCCGAGCCAGGCGGTGCGCGGCGTCCATGTCGGCTTCCTTCTGCTGCTCAGTTTCGGCCTCGTCGCCAATTTCAAGGCGAAGACCAATGCAGGGCGCTGGGCTGGCTGGGCGCTGGGTGTCATCGGTTTCGGTGTCGGCCTCTATCAGCTCGTCTTCTACGCCGATCTGATCCTGCGCGATGGCGATCCCTCGACCGCCGATCTCGTGGTTGGAACGCTGCTGATCGTTCTCATCTTCGAGGCCGCGCGGCGGCTGATGGGCAATGCCCTGCCGATCATGTGCGGTGTGTGCCTGCTTTACTGGTTCTTCGGCCAGTACCTGCCGTCGCCGCTCAATCATCGCGGCTACGGTTTCGATCAGATCATCGGCCATCTGTCCTTCGGCACTGAGGGGTTCTACGGCGTGCCGACCTATGTGTCGGCGACCTATATCTTCCTCTTCATCGTCTTCGGCTCCTTCCTGGAGAAGGCCGGGATGATCCACCTCTTCAATGACGTTTCGCTTGGGCTCTTCGGCAGCGCGCGTGGGGGCCCCGCCAAGGTCGCGGTGTTCTCCTCCGGCCTGATGGGCATGATCTCGGGCTCGGGTGTCGCGAATGTCGTCACGGTCGGGCAGTTCACGATTCCGCTCATGATCAAGTTCGGCTATCGGCGCGCCTTCGCCGCCGGAGTCGAAGCCACTGCCTCGATGGGCGGGCAGATCATGCCGCCCGTGATGGGGGCGGCCGCCTTCATCATGGCCGAGACGCTGGGCGTGGATTATTCGGAGATCGTCAAGGCCGCAGCAATCCCGGCAGTGCTCTATTTCGCCTCGGCGTTCTGGATGGTGCATCTCGAGGCAGGCAAACACGGCCTCAAAGGCATCGAGCGGCGCTTGCTGCCCAGCCCGCTCAAGGCCCTGCGCGAGCGCTGGTATCTGGCGCTGCCGCTCGCCGTGCTGGTCTTCATGCTGTTCCACGGCTTCACCCCGCTCTTCGCCGGCACGATCGGTCTAGCGCTGACCGTTGGCCTGCTGCTGGGCACCGGTGTCGCGCTCGGGTTCAAGACGATGACGCTGCGGGTGATCTTCTGGGTGGGCCTCGGCCTGATTGCGGGTGCGCTGCTGCGCAACGGGATGGACGTCAGGGTTGTCGCAGGGCTGATCGCCGGTTTGATCGCCCTGAACGCCCTCACCATCGGCGGTCGCGCCACGCTGGTGATCTGCCGCAATGCGCTGGCCGATGCGGCCAAGACCGCGCTGCCTGTTGGCATCGCGTGCGCGATCGTTGGAACCATCATCGGCCTGATGACGCAGACGGGCATCGGCACGACCTTCGGCGCCTGGGTCATCGGGCTCGGCAAGACCAGCCTGTTCCTGGCATTGGTCCTGACGATGATCCTGTCGATCCTGCTCGGCACCGGGATCCCGACGATCCCGACCTACATCATCGTGGCAGCCTTGGCGGCCCCTGCGCTGGAGCAACTCGGCGTACCGCTGATCGTGAGCCACATGTTCGCGTTCTATTACGGCATCATGGCCGATCTCTCGCCGCCCGTGGCCCTGGCGGCGCTCGCGGCAGCGCCGATTGCGAAGGAAAATCCGGACAAGATTGGCTGGGAGGCGATGCGGGTGGCGCTTGCGGGCTACGTCATCCCCTTCATCGCGGTCTATTCGCCGGCACTGATGCTGCAACAGGGCGATCCGATGTCGGCCGTGATCGGCTTCTGGCCTTCGGTGATCTACGCCGTTTTCAAGGCCAGCGTCGCCATCGGTCTCTTCGGGATCGTTGCCATCGGCTATCTGTTCGACCGTCTCAACGTGACGGAACGCATCCTCGCCTTCGTGGCTGCGGTGTTCCTGTTCGGAGAGTTCGCCTATAGCGACGCGCTCGGCTATCTGCTCGCTGCCGCGTTGGTTGCACGCCACTGGAGGGAGACGCGCGGCCAGCGGGCGAGCAGCACAGCGTGAGCCTGTGCCTGGCGGCCGGCGCACTCGTCGTCGCGCTCGGCGCCGACGAGATCACGCTCGGCTGGCGGCATTCGGTACAGAAGACGCTGTGGGAAGAGGTCTGGAGGGAGACGCCAGACGGTCTGCGGCTCGTCGAGGCCCGCATCGAAGGATCAGGAGCCGGCATGGACCCGCCCGACGGCGCGAGATTGCGCGACGGCTTCTGGCGCTGGACACCGGCCTTGCCGGCACTCCCCGAGGTCGTGATGCGGCGCTCGGGCGCGACGGCGGACTGGACGATCTGTGTCGGGGCAGCTTGCCGGCCAATGGGCAGCTATCTGCCCGAAGAGGCCGATCCGGTCGTTCTCAAACCCTGCGGCTGAGGCCGTGTGGCTGAGTTCAGTGGCGCTCGCCGATATGCTCGAACTTGAACACGCGACGCATGAAGGCGAGCATCCCGTAGGCCGCGAAGCCCGAGAACAGAGCCATCAGAATATAGCCGACGATATGGCCGAGCTCGAAAAGCCCGGCGAGGGCCCAGCCCGATGCCAGCGCGACGCCGAAGAGTTCGACAGCGATCAGGATGCCCAGCGAGATCACCATGATCAGGGTACGCCAGGTGCCACGCTCTTCAGCCATGTTCGTTCCTTGAGAATTCATGCGCGCTACGACCTAGCCGACGCGCTGCCGGCATGCAACAAAATCGCGCCACTCGGCAAATGGTTGCTCCCCGCTGGATTGAAAACCCCTCGATGATCGATACGCCTGTTTTCTCGACCGGGGCCGCTGCTGCGCCGCATCGTCTTGCTTCGGAAGCCGGACGCGCTGTTCTCGCCGAGGGGGGCAATGCGATCGAGGCCATGGTGGCGATGGCGGCGACCATTGCCGTGGTCTACCCGCATATGAACGCCATCGGCGGCGACGGATTCTGGCTGGTGCACGAGCCTGGCGGCAAGGTGCATGCGATCGAGGCCTGCGGCCCGGCGGGCGCATTGGCGACAATCGAACGCTATCGCGAGAAGGGACATGACAGCATCCCCTCGCGCGGCGCCGATGCGGCGGTGACGGTTGCCGGTGCGGTCGGCGGTTGGCAGGCCGCTCTGGAGCTGGCGAAGGCACTCGGCGGGAAAATGCCGGTGCGCGATCTGCTCGCCGATGCGATCACTCATTGCGACGCCGGTTATGCCGTCTCGGATTCGGAGTTGCGGACCTGGCCGCAGGAGGCCGAGGCCACCAAGCTTGCACCGGGTTTCTCGAGTTTCTTCTGGCCGGGCGGCGAACGGCCGACAGCCGGTGCGCGCCGGAAGCCGGACGCGCTCGGCGGGACCTTCAAGCAGCTTGCCGATGCCGGGCTCGATGATTTCTACCGCGGCGATATCGGTAGGGAGATCGGCGCCGATCTCGATGCGATCGGCGCGCCGGTTACGCGGGCGGATCTCGCGGGCTTCAAGGCGCGCATGGTGCAGCCGCTGTCGCTGAAGCTGCCGGGTCTGACCGTCTATAACTTCCCGCCTCCGACCCAGGGGCTCGCCTCGCTGTTGATCCTCGGCATCTTCGAGAAGCTCGGCGTGACGCGGGCGGAGGGTTTTGACCATCATCACGGGCTGGTCGAAGCGACCAAGCGAGCCTTTGCCATCCGCGATCGGCAGATCACCGATCCGGCCCACATGAAGGCGGATCCTGCGAGCTTCCTCACGGATCCGGTCCTCGCCCGCGAGGCGGCGGCGATCGATCGCAAGCGGGCCGCGAGCTGGCCCTTCGCGCCGCGCGAGGGCGACACGGTCTGGATGGGCGCGATCGACGGCAACGGGCTCGCCGTCTCCTATATCCAATCGATCTATTGGGAATATGGCTCGGGATGCGTCCTGCCCAAGACCGGCATCCACTGGCAGAATCGCGGCGTCTCCTTCTCGCTCGACAAGGCCGCGCTGAATCCGCTGGCGCCGGGCCGCAAGCCCTTCCACACGTTGAATCCGCCGCTCGCCCGCTTCGATGACGGGCGCGTGGTATCCTATGGCGCGATGGGCGGCGACGGCCAGCCGCAGTTCCAGGCGCAGATCCTGACGCGCTATCGGTTCGGCCAGAATCCCGCGACCGCAGTCGATGCGCCGCGCTGGCTCTTCGGCAAGACCTGGGGTGCCGGTTCGCTTTCGCTCAAGCTGGAAAGCCGGTTCGATCCGATGCTGCTCGCGAGGCTCACTGCCGCCGGCCACCCGGTCGAGGAGTACAGCGAAGCCTATGCCGACAGCTTCGGCCATGCCGGCATGCTGGTGAAACATCAGAAGGGCCATGTCGAAGCGACGCATGATCCGCGCTCCGATGGCGATGCGAGGGGAGTTTGAGCTTGATGGTCAAGGACGATCCCTTCCGCTGTTTCATGCCCTATCCGGACGCGCCGGTTAAGAACGCGCCGGATGGCCCGCTCGCCGGACTGACGCTCGCGGTCAAGGACCTGTTCGACGTTAAGGGCTACCCCACGGGGGCGGGTTCGCCGACGGTGCTGGCGCAGTCGGGGATCAAGACCAAGACGGCGCCGATCGTGAAGGCGCTGCTGGATGCCGGGGCTCGCTTCGTCGGCAAGACGATCACCGACGAACTCGCCTTTTCGATGAATGGCAAGAACGCGCATTTCGGCGCGCCGATCAATCCGGCTGCGCCCGACCGCATCACCGGCGGCTCGTCCTCGGGCTCGATGGCGGCCGTTGCCGGCAAGCTTGCCGATATCGCGCTTGGCTCCGACACGGGCGGCTCTGTCCGCGCGCCGGCGAGCTATGGTGGGCTGTTCGGCATCAGGCCGACACATGGCCGACTTTCACTGAAGCGGACCTGGCCGCTGGCCGAGAGCCTGGATACACCGGGCTGGTTCGCGCGCGACGGCAAGACCTTTGCCCGCGTCGCCGATGTCGTGCTCGGCAAGGATCGGTCGGTCCTACCGGAGATCCCGCGTCTCCTGCTGGCACAGGACATGTTTGCGCAAGCGACGCCGGATGCCGAGAATGTGCTGCGCAATGTCGTGCAGCGCGCGATGCCGCTGATGGGTCAGCCCGAGACCGTCAAGGTCGCCCGCGATATCGATGCGCTCTATTGGGCGTTCCGCTGGGTGCAAGGGCGCGATGCCTGGAACGCCGACGGCGTGATGATCGAGCGGTTCCATCCGCCGCTCGGACCGGGCGTCGCCGAGCGCTTCGCCTTTGCGAAATCAGTGAGTGACGAGGACTACGCCAAGGGCGAAAGTCTGCGCAAGGCCTTCCGGGCCAAGCTTGCGCGGCTGCTGGGCTCGGACGGTGTCTTGATCCTGCCGACGGTGCCGGATATCGCGCCGCTGGTCAGCGCGACCGAAGGCGAGCTGGAGGATTTCCGCAACCGGGCACTGCGGCTACTCTGCCTGTCCGGGCTCTCCGGCTTTCCGCAGGTGACGATTCCGGCGGCCCAGCGCGACGCGGCGCCGCTCGGCCTGTCTCTGATCGGGCCGAAGGGCTCGGACAAGTCGCTTGTGCATTTCGCCGTCAAGTTCGAGCGGGCGGCACGGATCAGGATTGCGTGAGGAGGCTGCCATGAGCGGGCACGATCACCACCACCATCATCACGACCATGACAATCACTTCACGCCGATCGAGGCGCGGGTGAAGGCGCTGGAAACGCTCCTCGTCGCCAAGGGCTATGTCGACCCGGCGGCGCTCGATGCCATTGTCGAGACCTACGAGACCAAGGTCGGCCCGCGCAATGGCGCGCTGGTCGTGGCGAAGGCCTGGACGGACCCCGCTTTCGCAGAACGGCTCAGGCAGGACGGCACGGCGGCCGTCGCCGAGCTCGGCTATGGCGGCCGTGGCGGGGAGCATATCGTTGCGGTGTTCAACACTCCCGACGAGCACAATCTGATCGTCTGCACGCTGTGCTCCTGCTATCCGTGGCCGGTGCTCGGCCTGCCGCCGGTCTGGTACAAGTCGCCGCCCTATCGCTCGCGCGCCGTCATCGATCCGCGCGGCGTGCTGGCCGATTTTGGCGTGACGCTGCCCGCGGGCCAGCGCATCCGGGTTTGGGATTCAACCGCCGAGACGCGCTTCCTCGTCATCCCGCAGCGCCCTGCCGGTACCGAGGGCTGGGACGAGGAGAGGCTTGCCGGCATCGTCACGCGGGATTCGATGATCGGCGTCGGGTTGCCGAAGGCGGGAGCGTCAGCATGAATGGCGGGCAGGATCTCGGCGGCCAGATGGGCTTCGGGCCCGTTATGCCGGAGCCGAACGAGCCGGTCTTCCATGGCGGATGGGAGAGCCGCATGCTCGCGCTGAACGTCGCGGCAGGCGCCATGGGGCACTGGACCATCGACGAGATCCGGCATGCGCGCGAGAGCATCCCGCCGGCAGATTACCTTTCCTTCTCCTATTACGAGATCTGGTACGAAGGGTTGCGGACGGTGCTGCAGCGGCACGGCTTTGCGACGCCGGCGGAGATGGACAGCGGCGCGTCGGTCGGGTCCGGGACGACACCCAAGCGGGTGTTGAACGGGGCGGATGTCCCGGCTGTCTTGCAACGCGGCTTTCCCTATGAGCGCGAGGCTTCGGCGCCTGCGCTGTTTGCTGTCGGCGATCGTGTGCGCACCATCGTGATGCACCCGGCCGGCCATACTCGCCTGCCACGCTATGCCCGCGGCAAGCTCGGCCGGATCGAGGCCATCCGCGGCAACCACGTCTTCCCCGATACCGGCGCCCATGGTGCACCGGAAACAGCGCAATGGCTCTATACCGTGGTCTTCAGTGGCCCCGAACTCTGGGGCCGCGATGCGGACCCGACGTCCAGCGTCAGCGTCGAGGCGTGGGAGAGCTATCTTGAGCCGGCCTGACGCAGCCCTTGCCGATGCGCTCGCAGCGGGCACGCCGATCCCGCGCGATGCGGAAGGGCCGGTCTTTGCGGAACCCTGGCAGGCCCAGGCCTTCGCGCTGGTCGTTGCGCTGCAGAACCGGGGCATCTTTTCCGCTCAGGAATGGGCGGAAGCCCTCGGGGCCGAAATCCGGGAGGCGGTCGCGGCCGGCGGCTGCCGCGACGGTTCCGATTATTACGAACGCTGGTGCGAGGCGCTGGAGCATCTCCTGATCGCCAAGGGGCTGGCCTCGCATGAGGGCGTCGACGCGCTCGCGGCGTCCTGGGAGCGCGCGGCCGAGGCGACGCCGCATGGCAAGCCGATCCTGCTGGAGAACGACCCGCAGCGCGTGAGCTGAGGGCGCGCAACGCTTCGGCATCACTGCGGCGTGGACTTGTCACATGAGTTTGTCGGGCGCTGGATAGGGGACGACATCGCGATCGGCATCGGCTCTGCTTTCGGAGAAACATGCCGTCTGGGAGGCCCTGATGAAAAGGACGATGACTTGCCTGGTCGGCCTTGCCGGCTTGTTGCTGTCCGCGCCTGCCCATGCGGCCGATCCGGCCCTCAACGGGCGTATCGAAAAGCTCACCCGCAACACGCAATGGACGCAGAAAGCTGCCGTTCCGCTGCAATTCCCGACACATCACCCGCAAGGCATGCTGAAGATCGGCGATGCCTTCTTCGTCTCCTCGGTCGAGATCACGAAGCCGACGACCCGCTTCTCCGAACCCCGGGATGGCTATGATCGTGATACCGGCGAGGGCGTCGGCCATCTCTTCAAGGTCGATGCCGAGGGGAAGCTCCTGGCCAGCATCACGCTCGGCGAGGGCTCGATGTACCACCCGGGCGGGATCGACTTCGATGGCAAGCATATCTGGGTGACGGTTGCCGAGTATCGACCGAACAGTCAGTCGATCGTCTACAAGGTCGATCCGGAGACGCTGAAGGCGACCGAGGTGCTGCGTTTCAAGGACCATATCGGCGGCATCGTCCACAATACAGACGACAAATCGCTGCATGGGGTAAGCTGGGGTTCGCGCCGCTTCTACAAATGGACCCTGGACGGCGAGGGCCGGGTGACCAATCCAGACGTGGCGCCTGAACAACTGCGGGTCATCAATCCCGCGCTCTATATCGACTATCAGGACTGCCACTATATCGGCATGAGCCGGATGCTCTGCTCCGGCTTCAACGCCTATCGCGCGACGAAGGACGGGCCGATCTTTCGCCTCGGCGGGTTCGAGATCGTCGACCTCAGGGATAATCGGCCCGTCTATCAGGTACCGATCGAGCTCTGGTCGCCGTCTGGATTGCCGATGACGCAGAATCCGTTCTGGGTCGAGCCGACTGTTGACGGCGTGCGGGCCCATTTCATCCCGGATGACGACAAGTCGGTGCTCTTCACCTACGAGGCGACGGCCAAGTAAGGGCGACGAAGCAAAACGGACGCAAGCGCGGCGGCGCCGGGAGCTCAGTTCCCCTGGGCGGCCCAGAGGCCGAGGAACAGGGCCGTTCCGAGCACGGCGACGAAAGCGGCGGCGAGCAGTTCGAGCCCTGCGATCGCTCTTGCTCCGCGCAGGCTGCTGCCTCCGGCCAGTTTCAGGGCTGCGAACTTGAAGAAGACCGCGAGCGCAGCAAGCGCTCCCGTGGTCAGGGCCGTGCCGAGCGCCATGGCGAAGGTCGCGGCGATGCCGGCCCAGAGCAGCCCCTGCGAGAAGGCGAAGACGAGAATAATGAGAGCGCCGGCGCAAGGACGCAGGCCCGCCGCGAAAACCACGCCGGCCATCTCACGCCAGCCGCGCAATCGGGCGATCTCGTCGGGACCGGGCATGTGAACATGGTCGCAGGCCGGATCATGGGCGGCGGCATCGCCCGACAGGGCGAGCAGCGCCCCGGCCTTGCGCCAAAGCACCCATAGTCCGACCAGCCCGACCAGCGCGAAACTCGCCTGCTCGATCAGCGTCGTCGTCGCGCTCATGGTAGCAGCCGTCGCTCGAAGGGCGATCGTCAGGGTCAGGACCAATGCAATGGCGACCAGTGCCTGGAGGATCGCGGCGGCAAAGCTCAAGGCGAGGCCACGCCTGAGGCTGCGATTATCGGCGACGATATAGCCGGAGATGACCGCCTTGCCGTGGCCGGGGCCGGCTGCATGAAAGACGCCATAGCCGAAGGCGAGAGCAAGCAGGCCGGGCAGGGCCGCACTGCTGGCGTGGATCGCCTTCAGCGTCGCGGTGAGTTCGCGATAGAAGGCCGATTGCCAGGACAGGAGCAGCGCGCCGATGCCCGTCGTCGAAGGCAGGGCCTCGCGGGGCAGGGCAGTCCCGAAGGGGTTGCGCGGTGGCGGGGGCGGTGGTGGGCTTACGCTGGCAATCACATAGGCCAGCATGGCAAGGGTGCCGGCAACGGCCAGAAGCGCGAGGGCCATCAGGGCGAGCCGACGCGAGACGATCGGCAGGCGTAGCGATGTCGAACGCGCGAGACTCAGGGACATGCGACCAGCGCGCGCGTCGTGACCTGGTATCCGCTCATGTCGGGCTGGGCTGTGATGTCCTCCTGCGCGAGCTTCTGCTGGACGGCTGCGTCGAGTTTGGGCGGACGAGCGATGCGGACGACGCACCCCTTGGGTGCATCGCGCGCGATCACCGCGTCAGCGGCCTCGGCGATGTCGAAGGCGACGAAATAGGTCGGGTCACCGATCTCGATGCCGAAGGACCGATTGGCGGTGGCTGGCTGCTTGAGGGGCAGGACATAGGTCAAGGTCAGGATCTTGTTCTCGAAGGCGAGCGCAGCCTCGCTGGGCTCGCCGAAGGCCTGCACCTTGCCGTTCGCCTTGGCGATGGTGAAGAAGCCGACATCGGGCAGGGATTCCATGTTGACCTTGGCGAGTTCCGCCAGCTCGTCGGGCGTCAGCTTGCCGTCGCCATTCTTGTCGAGCCCCTGCGTAATGAAGGCGGAATAAGCCTCGTCAAAACTCCAGATATGCTTCAGCGCCTTCACGCTGCCGTCGGGAGCGTAGATGATCTCGGTGCGCGCACTGACGAAGACATGGGGATGCGCGGCCGCGAGGCCGGTGAACCCGAACCAGGCCGCAAGTCCGGCGAGAATGAGAAGGCCGCGGCGGCATCGGGTCACGACAGGGAATCCCTCGATTTCAGCGGCGAAGCTGGCCCGACATGGTTAACCAACCGTAAACGGCGGCCGATGCCAAGGCCGGTTCCAAGCCCACCCATCACTCGCAAAGGGGGCCAAATCGCGGCGCATTCTGGAACGATCCCAGGGTGATTGACCGTAACGAGACGATATGTCAGCATTACTGACATAATATCAAGTTGGAGGCCGGACCAACTGGCCCCATTCTGCCGTAACGGGACGATCGGGGAGGTCGGCCATGGCCGAGATGGAACAGAAGTCCGGCACCGCAGACCTGGCCGAGGCCGGTGCGTTGCGCGAGGTCGCGCTGGACGACAAATACGACCTCTCGAAACAGCAGATATTCCTGACCGGGACGCAGGCGATCGCGCGCATGCTGATGGTCCAGCGCGAGCGCGACCGCCGCGCCGGCCTGAACACGGCGGGCTTCGTTTCGGGCTATCGCGGCTCGCCGCTGGGAGGGCTCGACCAGCAATTGCTACGGGCCGGCAAACAGCTCAAGGCCTCCGATATCGTCTTCCAGCCGGGGCTGAACGAGGATCTGGCCGCGACCGCGGTCTGGGGCACTCAGCAGGCCGAGCTGCAGGGCGAAGGCAAGCATGACGGCGTCTTCGCGCTCTGGTACGGCAAGGGCCCGGGTGTAGACCGCAGCGGCGACGTCTTCCGCCACGGCAACATGGCGGGCACCTCGCCCCATGGCGGCGTCATCTGCCTGATGGGCGACGACCACACCGCTGAATCGTCCACCAATGCGCATCAGACCGAGTTTGTCTTCGTCGACCGGATGATGCCGATCCTGAACCCGGCCGGCGTTCAGGAGATCATGGATTATTCCCTGCACGGCATCGCGCTCTCGCGTTTTGCCTCGGTCTGGGTCGGCATCAAATGCGTGAAGGACAATATCGAGTCGACGGCCTCCGTCGATGGCTCGGTCGACCGGGTCAAGATCGTGACGCCGGACGATTTCGTCATGCCGCCGGGCGGGTTGAGCATCCGCCGCGAGCTGGATTTCGTCGATCAGGAGAAGCGGCTGCATATCCACAAGCGCGCCGCGATGCTGGCCTATCTGCGCGCCAACAAGCTCAACCAGACCATCACCTCCGGGGGCAAGAAGCCGCGCATCGGCATCATCACGGTCGGAAAATCCTATCTCGATGTCCGCCAGGCGATGGAGGATCTCGGCATCGACGAGGTTCGCGCCAATGATCTCGGCATCCGCCTGTTCAAGGTCGCCTGCCCCTGGCCGATCGATCCGGGCGAGCTGAAGGATTTTGCCTCAAAGCTCGATCTCGTCATGGTGGTCGAGGAAAAGCGTTCGCTGATCGAGGTGCAGGTCCGCGAGGAGCTCTACGGCTCCAAGCACCAGCCGATGGTAATCGGCAAGAAGGACGAGAAGGGCGAATGGCTCTTCCCGGTCCATGGCGCGCTCGATCCCAACGACGTCGCGATCGCGCTTGGCGCGCGGCTGCTGCAATACAAGGACGACCCGGCGCTACGGGGCCGGCTTGAGGAGATCGCCCAGGCGCAGGGGCGCCTCGCCGAGGCGCAGGATATCGCCAAGCGAACGCCGTACTATTGCTCGGGCTGCCCGCATAACAGCTCCACCGTGGTGCCCGAAGGCTCGCGCGCCTATGCCGGCATCGGCTGCCATTACATGGTGCAGTGGATGGACCGGAGCACTGCAGGCTTCACCCAGATGGGCGGAGAAGGCGCGAACTGGATCGGCGAAGCGCCGTTCTCGACGCGCCAGCACGTTTTCCAGAATCTCGGCGACGGCACCTATACCCATTCCGGCTCGCTCGCGATCCGCTGGGCGGTCGCTGCTGGCGTCAACGTCACCTACAAGCTGCTCTATAACGATGCGGTCGCCATGACCGGCGGCCAGCAGGCGGAAGGGCATCTGACCCCCGACCAGATGGCTCGCCAGATTGCAGCCGAAGGCGTGCATCGCGTTGCGGTGGTCAGTGATGAACCGGACAAATACCCGCCGGGCACGCAATGGCCTGCCGGCACGACGATCCATCATCGCGATGACCTCGATGCCGTGCAGCGCGAGCTTGCGCAGGTTCCGGGCGTGTCGTTGCTGCTTTACGACCAGACCTGTGCCACCGAGAAGCGCCGCCGGCGCAAGCGTGGTGCCTATCCCGATCCCGACAAGCGGGTGATCGTCAACGAACTCGTCTGCGAAGGCTGCGGCGATTGCGGCGTGCAGTCGAACTGCGTCTCCGTGCAGCCGCTGGAGACCGAGTTCGGCCGCAAGCGCCAGATCGACCAGTCGAACTGCAACAAGGACTTTTCCTGCGTGAAGGGCTTCTGCCCCTCCTTCGTTACTGTGCATGGCGCTCGGCCGAAGAAGGCGGCGCCGCGCCGGCTCGATGCCGGCGCGCTCAGCGCAGGCGAGCTTCCAGAGCCGCAGGTTCCGGCCCTCGATCGCAGTTTCGCGGTCGTCGTCACCGGTGTCGGCGGCACCGGCGTGGTGACGATCGGCGCCATTCTCGGCATGGCGGCGCATCTCGAGGGCAAGGGCTGCGGCATGATCGACATGGCCGGTCTTGCCCAGAAGGGCGGGGCGGTCTTCAGCCATGTCAAGCTCGCGCCGCGGCCCGAAGACATTCACGCCATTCGCGTCGCCGCCGGTCAGGCGGATCTGGTGCTCGGTTGCGATCTCACCGTCACTGGCTCGAAGAAGGTCCTTGGCGCGATACGACCGGACGGCGCGATCGTCGTGGTCAATACAGCCGAGAGCATGCCGGGGGATTTCACTCGCAATGCCGATTTCTCGCTGCCCATCGAGCGGCTGAAACGGGCGATCATCTCGGCATCAGGGCGTGAGCGGACGCATCTCGTCGATGCGACGGCGGCTGCGAACGCTTTCCTCGGCAACGCCATTGCTGCCAACATGTTCATGCTCGGTTATGCGTGGCAGTTCGGCGGCGTGCCGCTGTCGCGCGCCTCGCTGCTCCGAGCGATCGAGCTCAACGGCGAAGCGGTCGCCATGAACAAGCAGGCCTTCGAGCTCGGCCGGCGTGCGGCGCATGATCCGGACGCTCTGATCTGTGCCCTTGCGGAGGCCAAGGCGCCGACACGGGCGCGGCATCTCTCCGAGACGCTGGAAGAGATCATCGCGCGTCGCGTCGATTATCTCACTGCCTACCAGAATGCGGCCTATGCGGCGCGCTATCGCCATCTTGTCGCGCGCATCCAGGTCAAGGAAGTGCAGGTCATGCCGGGGCAGAGCGCGCTTGCCGAAAGCGTGGCGCGCTATCTCTTCAAGCTGATGGCCTACAAGGACGAGTATGAGGTTGCGCGGCTCTATGCGGATGGCTCGTTCCAGAAGCAGGTGGCCGCCACCTTCGAGAAGGACAGCGCTTCGGGTGAGAGGCTGCGCTACGAGTTTCATCTCGCGCCGCCTCTGCTCGCCAAGGTCGATCCCCATACCGGCCTGCCGCGGAAGATGAGCTTCGGCCCCTGGATGATGAAGGCCTTCGGCCTGCTGGCGAAACTGAAGGGCCTGCGCGGCACGGCCTTCGACATCTTCGGCCGTACCGAGGAGCGCAGAACGGAGCGCCGGCTGATCGCTGAATACGACGCGCTGATCGGCGAGCTGGTGAACCGGCTGACACCGGAGAACCATGCGCTCTGCGTGGCACTGACGGCAATTCCGGAGAAGATCCGTGGTTTTGGCCATGTCAAGGAACGCCACCTCAAGCAGGCTAAGGCCGAGGAGACCGATCTCCTGGCCCGGCTGCGTGACGGCTCGGCTGCGGCATTGGCCATGCCGAGAGCGGCCGAGTAGACGGACCTGACCGGGGTCGTCCCAGGGGGATGACCTCCGCCGTCCGGTTTGGTCCGCACGATCGTTCAAGACATTCAGCCGCCCGGGCCTGACAACATGCTGCTCATCCACCAGTGGAGGCGCAGCATGGAGGGGTTGTTCGGTTTCGTCCTTGCCGGGCTCGCACTCGCGGGCAGTCCCGGACCTGCCACTTTGAGCCTGGCTGCAACCGGTGCTGCCTTCGGGGCCCGCGAGGGGCTCGTCTATGCTGCCGGCATCACCAGCGGCATGGCCGCGGTCATCGCGATCACCGCCAGCGGCATGGTCGGGGTGCTGATGGCGCTGCCTGGCGTAGCGCCGGTGGTGACGGTCGCTGCGGCCGGGTATTTTCTCTATCTGGCCTATCGCATCGCCACTGCACCACCCTTGAGCGAGGCGAGCGAACGCGGTGAGCGACCGTCCTTCGCAGCAGGTGCCCTGCTGTCGCTCGTCAACCCGAAGGGCTATGCGGCGATGGCTGCGCTGTTCTCCGGTTTCGTCCTGTTGCGCGAGCGGGTTGCCGCCGATGCGCTGGCGAAGGCGGCTGTGCTGATGGCGATCATCGCCGCGGTCAATCTGCTCTGGCTCGCCACGGGAGCGGCGCTGACCCGCTGTTTTCGTCGGCCGCGGCTGAATCGGGCCATCAATATCGTCTTCGCGGTCCTGCTGATTGCGTCGGTCGCATTTGCGCTGGTGCGTTGAGGCTCGCCCGTAGGCAAATGCGGCCGGTCGACTGCAGGTTTAGGCCCCGCCATGGGGCCGTGTGGACGGTGGTGCGGCCAAGCGCACGGTCGTGTTGAGCGGGCCAAGGACCCGCCCGTCGGCGGAATGCAGTTCGAGGCGCCCGACAGGCAGTCCGGTTTCGTTGTCGATGAGTGCGGAATGGGGCTCGCCCGGCTCGTAGCACTGGTCCTCCCCCCATTGCCGCAATCCAGCAACGACGACGAACAGGCCGCGGCCCTTCTGCGTCAGCACATATTCCTGATAGGCGCTGCCATCCGAAGCGGGCGCGATCTCAAGAATGCCGAGTTCGACAAGATTGCGCAGCCGTGCGGCGAGGATGCCCTTGGCGACGCCGAGGCTCTTCTGGAATTCACCGAAGCGCCGCACGTCGCTGAACGCATCGCGAATGATCAGGAGAGACCACCAGTCGCCGATCGCGTCCAGGGCGCGGGCGACGGGGCAATCCGCATCCCTGAGGCTGGTGCGTTTGACCATCGGTTTCCGTCTCACTTCCCCGTGATGTCCGGTTCCAAAATAGGACTGGATTCAGCTACATGCAACATGGTTCCATTATAGAACCATGTTGCATGGGATAACCTAATGAAGCCTCTGAACTCAGCCACCCCCGCCATATCCCGGGTCGAGCCTCCCAGCGGCCGCAATGCCCCGGGACAGGAAGACGGAGCCAGCGCGCGCCAGGGCCTCTCCCACGCGGTAACGCTGCTCTTCGCCGTCGCCTGCGGCCTCAGCGTGGCAAACATTTATTATGCCCAGCCGCTGCTCGATGTGATGGCGCGCGATCTCGCGATCAGTCCGGCCGCGATCGGCGGCGTGGTGACGGTGACGCAAGTCGGCTACGCGCTCGGGCTGGTCTTCATCGTGCCGCTTGGCGATCTGCTCGATCGTCGGCGGTTGATCGGCACGCAAGCGCTGCTCTCAGGCCTGGCACTGCTTGTCGTCGGCTTGGCGCCGAGCGCAGCCGTCCTGCTGGCGGGGATGGTGGCAGTTGGCCTGCTCGCAGTCGTCGTGCAGGTGCTCGTTGCCTTTGCGGCCAGCATGGCGGCAGACGAGGAGCGCGGGCGGACCGTGGGCAGGATCACGAGCGGGATCGTGATCGGCATTCTCCTGGCGCGGTTCGCTTCGGGAGTGCTCGCCGATATCGGGGGCTGGCGCCTGGTCTATCTGGCGTCGGCGGTGCTCTCCGTGCTGATGGCCTTCCTGCTGTTCCGGGTGCTGCCGAAGCATGAGCGCGCCGCGGCGAGGATCTCCTATCCGGAGTTACTCGCGTCTGTGGTGGGCCTGTTCGTTGGGGAGCCGATCCTGCGAGTACGCGCCGTGCTCGCCTTGTTGATCTTTGCCAGTTTCAGCGTGTTCTGGACGTCGCTGGTCCTGCCGCTCAGCGCCGCACCTTTCTCCCTGTCCCATACCGAGATCGGGATGTTCGGTCTCGTCGGGCTGGCGGGGGCACTTGCTGCCGCCCGTGCCGGATCGCTCGCGGACCGAGGATTCGGTCAGCGCGTCACCGGTCTTTCGCTGGGCCTGCTGGTGCTGTCCTGGGTCCCGATCGCCTCGATGAGCGCATCGCTCTGGAACCTGATTATCGGCGTTGTCCTGCTCGATCTCGCGATCCAGGCCGTGCATATCACCAACCAGACCATGATCTTCGCGGTGCGGCCCGATGCCCGAAGCCGGCTCGTCGGCGGCTATATGGTGTTCTATTCGATTGGCAGCGCGCTAGGCTCGATCGCCTCAACCATGGTCCATGCCCGCGCAGGCTGGACTGGCGTCTGCGTGCTGGGAGCCTCGATCAGCCTGTTGGCGCTGCTGTTCTGGGCGGCGACCCGCCGGCACCAGCCCGCAGAGATCCGGGCCGAATGACCCGAAGAGCCCGTGCCAAACCCCGCTTGGTGCGCCGGGCTTGAGTTGGCCGTCCATGACGCCGCATACTGAGTCGGCATTGCGGGCTCGTGCCCGTTCTAACGCGCGGTGAACATGCCTTGATCTCTCCCGAAGACCTGCGCCGCATCGCTGCCTGGTCGCGCGACCTGAAGCCGGAAGAATTTGAGGAAGCGCGACGCGGAATCAGCCTGAAATCCTACGGGAAGGGCAACTACATCTGTCATGTCGGCGACCGGCTCGAGTCCTGGACCGGTGTCGCCGAGGGGCTGGTGAAGATGAGCACCACCTCGAAGGAAGGTAAATCCGCGACACTGGCCGGCCTGCGTGCGGGGGCCTGGTTCGGAGAGGGCACGGTGATCAAGGCTGAGCTGCGCCGCTATGATCTGGTGGCGCTACGCGACACCCAGCTCGCGCTGATGCGGCGCTCGACCTTCCTCTGGCTGTTCGAACACAGCGCGGCGTTCAATCGCTTCCTCGTCCATCAGTTCAATGAGCGGCTCGGCCAGTTCATCGCACTGGCGGAGACCGAGCGGATGCTGGACTCGACCGCCCGTCTCGCCCGCAATCTTGCCTGGCTGTTCAACCCGATCCTGTATCCCGGCCAGAGCCTGACACTCGCGATTTCGCAGGAAGAGCTCGGCCTGCTCGCCGGCATGTCGCGGCAGATGGCCAATCAGGGGCTTGCTAAGCTTGCAGACCTAGGTCTGCTCGAGGTCGGCCACGGAGCGGTGACTGTCCTCGATCTGGATCGGCTCGCGCGTTACGACGGCTAGGGAACGCAGACACTCCAGTGTGCCTGATCACTCTCGGCCGAGGCGTTCGAATGCCTGTTTCAAGGGAGCGTCCGAGATCCGGATGAAGCCGAGATAGGGATGGTCCATGTCGATGATCAGCACCAGCGCTCCGGTCACCGACAAGGCGCAGACGAACAAAGTCGCCATAACCGTTCCATTGCCCGGGGCCAACAGACCGAACGAGGCGAAGAGCAAGGCGAGCCAGAACACGAGGATGGCCAGGAATGCGCCGGGAAATCCTCCCACTTCCGTTTCGGCGCGCATCCATCGCGCCTCCGCAATCTGTCCGCTGAGTTGAAGGGCGCGCGCCTGGAGCCAGCGCTGGGAGTCGGTTTGCGGCGACAGGTTTCGCAGCGCCCCCTGGACCGTTTCGATATCCAGACCGTCGTCGAGCGACCGTTCGCTGCCGGCATCGCTCAACCTGATCTCGAGAAGCTTGTGGAGCGTTTCCCGCGTTTCCCTCGTCTCCTGGCCGTACTGCGCCATGACGCGGTCGAGCAGGAGTACGCGCGCCGCCGTTGTTCTCAAGCCCGTCCCGGCCTCGTCGAATGATCGTTTCGCTGAGGCGATCAAGAGGCCAAGCGCGAGCGCCGAGAGCGTTCCAACGACTGCCGTCGCAAGCTTGATGGCGTCCCGGGACTCCGGACTCAGGTGATGTTCCGGCAGGCGTGCGCGCAAAAACATCCCGATCAAGGCCGCGCCGAACACGCACAAAAAGGCTATGCAGCCGATGACGTAAGGATCCATGGAGCGGCGCCTGGTTGGTGGCTGCCTTGCGGTGTCGTTTTTCAGAACATCGAAGAAGACAGCTCAGTCAATTCGCGCAACTCCTAGGGATAGGAGTGGCCGGCTGGATCTGGCAGGTCCCGAATTCAGGCTTGCCGAAGTCTCCAGAACGGCAAGGATTCACGCTCTCGCACACTTCGGCGGGACAATAGCGACCAAATAACAAGTTGTCTGTCAAGTGCCTCCTTGCGAAGATGTGTCGGGCCTGCAAGGCTTGCATGAACAAAGAGGTCGGAACCGGCCCGGAAAGAAGGCTGCTGCAATGTACGGCGGCCGGACAGGGAGAACGCAACCGTGCCAAGCGCAACCGCCGGCCAGGCGGATACCTTTCCGAAATTGCTGATGCGCAATGCGCGCGAGCGCGGCAGCCGCACGGCATACCGGCACAAGGATCTCGGCATCTGGCAATCCTGGAACTGGGCCGAGATGGCCGAGCAGGTTCGTGCCTATGCCAAGGGATTGCAGGAACTCGGTCTCAAGCGCGGCGAGAAGGTCGCGATCATCGGCTACAACCGGCCACGCCTCTACTGGTCGATGTGCGCGGCGCAGTGGCTCGGCGCCATTCCGGTGCCGGTCTATGCCGATTCCGTCGCTGACGAGATGGCCTATGTGCTCGACCATGCCGAGGCGGTCTTTGCCTGCGTCCAGGACCAGGAGCAGGTCGACAAGGTGCTCTCGATCGCCGACCGCCTGCCGCGCCTGAGGAACATGCTCTACGACGAGTCGCGTGGCCTGCGTGATTACGACCATGCCAAGCTGCACGACATTGGTCGCGTGATCGAGGCCGGGGCCAAGGCCCTGAAGGCGAATTCAGCAGCGTCGGCCGGGCTCGACCGCGAGATGGAGGCCGGGACCGGCTCGGACCTCGCTGTCATCCTCTACACCTCGGGTACCACCGGCCGCCCCAAGGGCGTGATGCTCAGCCATTACAATGTCATCACGGCGGCCGAGATCGGCTGCCAGTTCGACGGGCTGAACGAGGAAGACGAGGTCATCGCCTATCTGCCGATCGCCTGGGTCGGCGACCACGTCTTCTCCTATGCGCAGGCGATCGTCGCCGGCTTCTGCGTCAACTGCCCGGAAGGGCCGGAGACGGTGATCGATGATCGCCGCGAGGTCGGCACGACCTACGCTTTCGCGCCGCCGCGGGTCTTCGAGAACATGCTGACCATCACCATGGTGCGCATGGAGGATGCCGGGCCGTTGATGCGCAAGATGTTCCATTTCTTCCTCGGCGTGGCGAAGAAGCATGGTGAGAAGATCCTGAACGGCGAACCGGTCCCGCTCGGAGCGCGGCTGCTCTACAAGCTCGGCGACGCGTTGATCTACGCTCCGCTGCGCAATCGTTTCGGCCTGACCAGCATCAAGGTCGGCTACACCGCCGGCGAGGCGATCGGCCCCGAGATCTTCCGCTTCTACCGGTCGATCGGCGTCAACCTGAAGCAGCTCTACGGCCAGACCGAGGCCGGGGTCTACATCACCATGCAGCCCAATGGCGAAATTCGGGCCGACACCGTCGGCCGCCCGGCGCCGCTGGTCGAGATCAAACTCGATGAGAATGGCGAGGTCCTCTACCGGTCGCCCTCCATCTTCGGCGGCTATTACAAGGATCCGGAGAAGACGGCAGAGACGATGACCGCGGATGGTTATGTCCGTTCCGGCGATGCCGGTTTCTTCGACGAGACCGGCCATCTCAAAATCATCGACCGGGCCAAGGATGTCGGGAAACTCAATTCCGGCGAGCTGTTCCCGCCGAAATACATCGAGAACAAGCTCAAGTTCTATCCGAACATCAAGGAGGCGGTCGCTTTCGGCCAAGGCCGCGACTACGCGACGGTTGCGCTCAATATCGACCTGACGGCCGTCGGCAACTGGGCCGAGCGCAACAATGTCGTCTATGCCTCCTATCAGGAACTGGCCGGCCACGATCTCGTCTACGGCATGATCGCCAAACATATCGACGAGGTGAACAAGTCGCTGGCGTCCGAGCCGGCGATGGGCGGAGCCCAGGTCAAGCGCTTCCTGATCCTGCACAAGGAACTCGACGCCGACGATGGCGAGCTGACGCGGACCCAGAAGGTCCGGCGCGGCTTCATCGCCGAACGCTACGCGCCCCTGGTGAACGCGCTCTATGACGGCTCGAGTGAGGCCGACATCTCTACCGAAGTCACCTTCGAGGATGGCCGCAAGGGCGTGATTTCCGCAAGGGTCAAGGTGCGTGACGCCAAGACCTACCCGGCAACGGCGCCCGAGCGACCTGGCGCGGCGAGGGCAGCATGAATGCGGAACCCATGAACGTCACCGGCACGCCGATCCCCGCCAAGAAGGGCGAGATCCTGCTCTCGGTCGAGAATGTCTCGCTGCGCTTCGGCGGCGTGAAGGCGATCTCCGGCGTCTCCTTCGACATCCGCAAGGGCGAGGTGCGCGCCATCATCGGCCCCAACGGGGCCGGCAAGACCTCGATGCTGAATTGCATCAATGGTTTCTATCATCCGCAGGAAGGCCAGATCACCTACAAGGGCGTGCGCCGCACCAGGATGAAGCCGCATCAGGCGGCTGCGGCCGGCATCGCGCGGACCTTCCAGAACGTCGCGCTGTTCAAGGGCATGTCGACGCTCGACAACATCATGACCGGGCGCACGCTGAAGATGCGGCGCGGCTTCTTCTGGCAGGCCTTGCGACAGGGGCCGGCGATGGCCGAGGAGATCGAGCACCGCAAGGTGGTCGAGGACATCATCGACTTCCTGCAGATCGAGCACATCCGCAAGCTGCCGGTCGGCAAGCTGCCCTACGGGCTGCAGAAGCGTGTCGAGCTGGGCCGCGCGCTGGCGATGGAGCCGGAACTCCTGCTGCTCGACGAGCCGATGGCCGGCATGAACCTCGAGGAGAAGGAGGACATGTGCCGCTTCATCCTCGACGTGAACAACCAGTTCGGCACGACGATCGCGCTGATCGAGCACGACATGGGCGTGGTCATGGACCTGTCCGACCGTGTCGTCGTGCTCGAATACGGCCGCAAGATCGCCGACGGCACTCCCGACGAGGTCAAACAGGATCAGAAGGTAATCGATGCCTATCTCGGCGTGGCGCATTGAGGGAGGCATCAATGCTGCACGGATCCGAGACGCGGAGTTCGAAGGGGATGCCAGCTGATGTCGGGATCATCGAAGCTTCCACTTGCGACCCCGAGCGTCGCCGTCCTGTGCGCGGGGCCTGTCGGCCTTGCCCGGATCTGGAGACGGCCATGACGCGATCGCCAACCAAGGACATCCAGCCATGAGCGAAGTCGCTGCGCGGCCTGCGCCCAACCTGCTCAGCAATGGCTGGATCAAGACCGGCCTCATTCTTGTGGGCATCATCCTTGCCGCGATCGTCGGTGCACAGCTCGATTCCTCCGGCACGCTGCACAAGGTGTTGATCGACCCGTTCCAGCAAATGGTTTCGGCTCCGGACCTGCTGGTTCAGACGATCTGGGAAGGGCTCGTTTCGGGCGTGCTCTATGCGCTGATCGCGCTCGGCTTCGTGCTGATCTTCAAGGCATCGGGCGTCTTCAACTTCGCCCAGGGCATCATGGTCGTCTTTGCGGCGCTAACGCTGGTCGGCCTGCATGAGAAGGGCGTACCGGCGTTCCTGGCCGTCATCCTGACGCTCGGCGTGATGTTCCTGCTCGCCTTCACCATCGAGCGGGTGGTGCTGCGTCCGCTGGTCAACCAGCCCGACATCATCCTGTTCATGGCGACTTTCGGCATCACCTATTTCCTGATCGGGTTCGGCGAGGCCGTCTTCGGCGGCAACCCGAAGCAGATGATCACGAGCGAACTCTACCTGCCGAAGGGGGCGATCGACGCGAAGATCCTCGGCGGCTTCGTCTCCTTCCAGAAGATCGATATCGCGGCCGCGATCATCGCCTCGATCATGATCGCTGCGCTGGCCGTGTTCTTCCAATACACGCGCATCGGCCGGGCGCTGCGCGCGGTCGCCGACAGCCACAAGGCGGCGCTCTCGGTCGGCATCTCGCTGAACCAGATCTGGGTCATCGTCTGGTTCACCGCCGGCATTGTCGCACTGATCACCGGCATCATGTGGGGTGCGCGTTCGGACGTGTCCTTCGCGCTGGAGATCGTGGCGCTGAAAGCGCTGCCGGTGCTGATCCTCGGCGGCTTCACCTCGATCCCGGGCGCCATTGTCGGCGGGCTGATCATCGGCATCGGCGAGAAGCTCGGCGAGTTCTACTGGGGGCCGCTGATCGGCGGCGGCATCGAGAGCTGGCTCGCCTATTTCATCGCGCTCGGCTTCCTGCTGTTCCGGCCGCAGGGCCTGTTCGGCGACAAGATCATCGAACGAATTTGAAGGGCTGAAACCGTGTTCTATCGCGAAGCCGGCCAATACAAGAGCACCTATGCCGCCGACATGGCCGTGTTCCCGCTCCGTCAGGACCGGATCGGCATTGCGGTCATCCTCGCCATCGCCCTCATCGGCATCCCGTTGATCGGCAACGACTTCTTCATCGCGACGGTGATGATTCCGTTCCTGGTCTTCTCACTGGCTGCGATCGGGCTCAACATCCTCACGGGCTATACCGGGCTGATCTCGCTCGGTACGGCTGCCTTCATGGGTGTGGGCGCCTATGCCTGCTACAAGCTGACGACCCTCTTTCCAGGCGTGAACATCATCGTCCTGATCTTGGTCTCCGGCCTGTTTTCGGCCGCGATCGGCGTGCTGTTCGGGCTGCCCTCACTGCGCATCAAGGGCTTCTATCTCGCGGTCGCGACGCTTGCCGCGCAGTTCTTCCTGCAATGGGCCTTCGTGCGCGTGCCGTGGCTGTTCAACTACAATGCGTCTGGGGCCATCGAGGTGCCGCTGCGCAGCCTGTTCGGCGTCCCGGTCACGGGTGCCTCGGCCTCGGCGGAAACGCGCTACTTCGTCTGCCTCGGTCTTGTCGTCGTCCTGACCTGGTTCGCCTCGAACCTGGTGCACGGCAGGCTCGGCCGCTCCTGGATGGCGGTGCGCGACATGGATATCGCGGCCGAACTGATGGGTATCAAGCTGCTGAACGCCAAGCTGCTCGCCTTCGCAGTGTCGTCCTTCTATGCCGGCGTCGCCGGCGCGATGATGATCTTCCTCTGGTATGGCGGCGGCGAAGCCGCGGACGTCTTCAACATCCGCCTGTCGTTCAACATCCTGTTCATGGTGATCATCGGGGGCCTGGGCTCGCTGATCGGCTCCTTCTTCGGCGCGGCTTTCATCGCGAGCCTGCCGACCATCCTGAAATTCGGCCTGCCGGCGCTCGGCGTGCCGCTCTCGGGCGCGGCTGCCGAGCATGTCACCTTCATGCTGGTCGGCGCCCTGATCATCATCTTCCTGATCGTCGAGCCGCACGGCCTGGCGCGGCTCTGGCAGATCACGAAGCAGAAGTTGCGGACGTGGCCCTTCCCCTATTGAGGCGCGTGCCTCGGCCGGGAGGGCCCAAGAATACGACCCGCCGCCATCGTCAAGCGGAGGGCAGGAGACAACGGGCAGGCCGTGAAAAGGTCGCCCGATGCAACCACGGAGGGAACAGATGAAGAAGACTGGTTTGATGAAGGGCGCGGCGCTCGGCGCGCTGCTCGCGGCGGGAGCGGTGATCGCTCCGGTGGCGGCGCAGGACAGCGTCTATTTCGCCAACAATGCCTATCGCACCGGACCGTTCTCGGGCTCCGGCATCCCGATCGGCGACGGCATGCGCGACTATATCGCGATGATCAACGAGCGCGACGGCGGCGTGAACGGCGTCAAGGTCATCTATGAGGAATGCGAGACCGGCTACGACACCAAGAAGTCGATCGAGTGCTACGAGCAGGCGAAGTCGAAGAACACGATCGTCTACAGCCCGTGGTCGACCGGCGCGACGCTGGCTGCGATCCCGCGTGCCCATATCGACAAGATCCCGATCCTGTCGATGGCCTATGGCCTGTCTGCTTCGGCCGAAGGCTCGACCTTCCCCTGGGTTTTCATCCCGCCCTTCACCTATTGGGATGGCGCCTCGGTCATGGTCAAGCACATGGCCAATGAGTTCGGCGGCATGGACAAGCTCAAGGGCAAGAAGCTCGGCCTGATCCATCTGGATGCGCCCTTCGGCAAGGAGCCGATCCCGGTTCTTGAGAACCTCGCCAAGAAATACGGCTTCGAGCTCAAGCTGTATCCGGTCGCTGCAGCCGACATGCAGAACCAGGGCTCGCTCTGGCTCTCGATCCGGCGTGACCGCCCGGACTACCTCTACAACCAGGGCTGGGGCGCGATGAACCCGACGGCCGTGAAGGAGGCCATCAAGAACGGCTTCCCGATCAACAAGCTGGTCGGCGTCTGGTGGGCCGGCGGCGACGATGATGCGCGGGCCGGCGGGGCCGAGGCAAAGGGCTACAAGTCGCTCAACTTCAATGCGGCGGGCACCAATTTCCCGGTCATCCAGGACATCATCAAACATGTCGTGGAGAAGGGTAAGAGCCTGGCGCCGAAGGAGAAGGTCGGCGAGAACCTCTATAACCGCGGCGTCTACAACTCGATGCTCGTGGTCGAGGCGATCCGCAACGCGCAGAAGCTCACCGGCAAGAAGGTGGTCAATGCCGAGGACATGCGCCGTGGTCTCGAGGGCCTCAACATCACCGAGGCCCGCCTGAAGGAAATCGGCATGGAGGGTTTCGGCACCCCGTCGACGATCTCCTGCAGCGACCATTCCGGCCATAGCAAGATGTATGTCGCCGAATGGGACGGCACCAAGTGGACCAAGGGTTCGGACTGGATCGAGCCGCTGAAGGACGAGGTGCGTCCGCTGATCGAGGCCGCCGCCAAGGACTATGCCGAGAAGAACGCCGGCTGGCCGAAGCGGACCGAGTCCTGCGAGAAGTCGTCCTGATGTGAGCGCAGCCTTCTCCCCTCTGGGGGAGGAGGCACCTGCGAAGCAGACGGACGAGGGCGGCAGCGCCTGACCTCGTCCGTCCTTCACTCATCCGATCCGGCTGTGCCGGATCACCTTCTCCCCACAAGGAGAGGGAAGGAGCACGCAATGTCGACCGCCACCCTCGAGAAGCCCGCCCCCGCCGCTGCGACGGACACCATCCTGTCGCTGAACAATATCGAGGTGATCTATGATCACGTCATCCTGGTGCTCAAGGGCGTCTCCCTGCAGGTGCCGCGCAAGGGCATTGTCGCAATCCTCGGCGCCAATGGCGCGGGCAAGACGACGACGCTGAAGGCGATCTCGAACCTGCTCAAGGCCGAGCGCGGCGAGGTCACCAAGGGCTCGATCGTGTTCGATGGCGAGCGGGTCGATCGGATGTCGCCGAACGAACTCGTCCGGCGCGGCTGCATCCAGGTCATGGAAGGCCGCCATTGCTTCGGCCATCTCTCGATCGAGGAGAACCTGCTGACCGGCGCCTTCACCCGGCGCGACGGCAATGCCGCGATCAAGCGCGACCTCGAGAAGATCTATGAGCTGTTCCCGCGCCTGAAGCAGCGGCGCAATTCGCAGGCCGGCTATACCTCGGGTGGCGAGCAGCAGATGTGCGCGGTCGGCCGCGCCATGATGTCGAAGCCCAAGATGATCCTGCTCGATGAACCGTCGATGGGGCTGGCGCCGCAGATCGTCGAGGAGATCTTCGAGATCGTCCGTCGTCTCAATGCGGAGGACGGCGTTTCCTTCCTCGTCGCCGAGCAGAACACCAACATGGCGCTGCGCTACGCAACCTATGGCTACATCATGGAGACGGGCCGCGTCGTCATGGATGGCGAGGCGCAGATGCTGCGCGAAAACGAGGACGTGAAGGAATTTTATCTGGGCGTGGCCGAGGGCGACAAGAAATCGTTCCGCGACGTCAAGAGCTACAAGCGCCGCAAGCGCTGGCTTTCGTGATCCGGACAAGGCGGAAGCGGTCGGATGCTCTATCTCGTGCTCGCAGTGCTGCTGATCGCGCTGATCTTCGGGCCGCAGGCCTGGGTGCGCGGCCAGATGCGCAAGCATGCGGCCGCCCGGCCGGATCTGCCGGGAACCGGAGGCGAACTCGCCCGGCACCTGCTTGATCGATTCTCGCTTGATGCCGTCACGGTCGAGGCCTCCGCGGCGGGCGATCACTATGATCCCGATGCGCGTGCGGTCAGGCTCTCGCCTGACAATCACGATGGGCGCTCGATCACGGCCGTCGCAGTGGCGGCGCATGAGGTCGGGCATGCCATCCAGCACGCGCAAGGCAGCTCGCTCTTTGCCTGGCGTACGGCGCTCGCGCGCTTCCTCGGCATCTTCGACAAGGTCGCGATGGCGATCCTGCTCACTGCGCCTCTGGTGATGGCCGTCACCCATGTTCCTGCGATCGGACTGATGCAGGCCGGCATCGCCATCGCAATGCTCGGCGTCGGTCTTGTCGTGCATCTCGTGACGCTGCCGCTGGAGTTCGACGCGAGCTTCGGCAAGGCGCTGCCGATCCTGTCCAGAGACGGCTATCTCGACGGGCGCGACCTACCGGCAGCGCGCGGCGTGCTGAGGGCGGCCGCCTTTACCTATGTGGCCGGCGCTCTCGTCGGCCTCCTCAATTTCCTGCGCATCCTGCGCATCATCCGCTGAGCCAAAGCTCCGCAAGGACAAAAGCGATGAGCGATCATCTCGACGATCTCGAAATCCGCACTTCCGACGCGCGCGAGGCCGATCTCTTCGCGAGGCTGAGGCCCGTGCTCGAGGCTGCCTTATCCGCGCCTGCCTATGCCGAGCGGCTGAAGGGGCTCAACACGGCAGCGATCACCGATCGCAATGCGCTGTCGCGGCTGCCGGTGCTCCGCAAGGCCGACCTGCCGGCACTGCACAGGGGCACCCCGCCCTTCGGCGGTTTCGTGCCGGCATCGCCTGGGTCCTTTGGCCGGTTGTTCACCTCGCCCGGCCCGATTTTCGAGCCCGAGGGCACGGGAGTTGATCCTTGGGGTGCGGCGCGCGGGCTCTTTGCGGCCGGTTTCCGTCGCGGCGATATCGTCATCAATACCTTCAGCTACCACCTGACGCCGGGCGGATTCATCATGGATTCGGCCGCACGTGCGCTTGGATGCGCCGTGATACCGGCCGGCCCGGGCAATACCGAGCAGCAGATGGAGGTGATCTCGGCCTATCGGCCGCAGGCCTATGCCGGCACGCCGGATTTCCTGAAGATCCTGATCGAGGCCGCCGAGGCGCGTGGCGTCGATATCTCCTGCATCAAGCGCGCGGTGGTGTCGGGGGCTGCCTTCCCGCCCTCGCTGCAGGCTTGGGTCAAGGAGCGCGGCATCGATGCCTATCAGCTCTATGCCACCGCCGATATCGGCGTCATCGCCTATGAGACGTCGGCGCGCGAAGGCATGCTTCTGAACGAGAACCTGATCGTCGAGATCGTGCGGCCGGGTACGGGCGATCCTGTGGCCGAAGGCGAGGTTGGCGAGATCGTCGTCACCAATCTCGATCCGCATCACCCGCAGATCAGGCTGGCCGTCGGGGATCTCACGGCTGTGCTGCCGGGCGCGAGCGCGTGCGGCCGGAGCAATACGCGCATCAAGGGCTGGATGGGGCGCGCCGACCAGACCGCCAAGATCAAGGGCATGTTCGTGCGGCCAGAGCAGGTCGCCGAGATCGCCAGGCGGCACGCGGAGATCGCCAAGCTCAGGCTGGTCATCGGCCGCGCCGACGAGCTCGACACGATGACGCTCAAGGCCGAGATCTATGCCGAGCCTGCCGGACTTGTCGATGCGATGTCCTCGACCCTGCAGCAGGTGACAAAGCTCAAGGGAGCGGTGGAGATCCTGCCGCTCGGGGCATTGCCCAATGACGGGAAGGTCATCGCCGACGAGCGGCCGGTGGGATAGGAATGGCGCCAGGTCCACGATCCCCGTCCGCCGACGCGACGGTCCGTGCTTCCAGTGTCTGCGTGCAGGATAGGCTGTGCTCCGCTTCCCGTAGCCATGCCGGTCGGCTCGGGAGGTTGAAGCGATCCAACGGCGTCGCGCCCGTCACCAGGCGATCGGCGCCTCGCCCTTCGCCACCAGCCATTCATTCGCCCGGCTGAACGGCTTTGACCCGAAGAAGCCTCGCCGTGCCGAAAGTGGCGATGGATGCGCGCTGGCGATCACGTGGTGCCGGCGCTCGTCGATCAGGCCGCGCTTGGCCTGGGCCAGAGCACCCCAGAGCAGGAAAACGACATGCGGGCGCGAGGTAGAGACAGCGGTGATAATCGCGTCCGTCACCGCCCCCCAGCCGAGCGAGAGATGCGAGCCCGCCTTGCTCGCGCCTTCGCGCACCGTCAGGGCCGTGTTGAGCAACAGCACACCCTGCGAGGCCCAGGATGACAGGTCGCCGCTCACCGGTGCGGCCTGTCCGAGATCCTCCGTCCGCTCCCTGTAGATATTGACCAGCGAACGCGGCAGAGGCGGCGGGCCGACATAGGAGAAGGCAAGGCCATTGGCATGGCCGGGTGTCGGATAGGGGTCCTGGCCGAGCACGAATGCCCGCACTGTCTCGAATGGCGTTTCCGCCAGGGCTGCGAGCAGCCGTTCAGGTGCGGGCGCCACGACATGCCCGGCCGCGCGCTCGGCATCGGCAGCCGCGGCCGCCCGCTCTGCAGCGCCTCCAGGACGGAAGACAGCGAGTTCGCGCCAGTCCTTGCTTGCCCGACTTGCCAGAAAGCGCGTCAGCGCCGCCGCATAACCGCTCACTTCAGGACGGCCCGTCCCTCGACCTTTGCGTCGACGGTGCCGAGTCGGCGCAGATAGACCATGACCTCGTTCGCCATGAGCTTGCCGTCGGTCAGGCCGAGCAACGTCCGGCCGCGGCCGAGCGCAGTGTAGCCATCGCCGCCTTCCAGCATGAAATTGTTGGAGGCGACCGTGTACTTGCCGGTGGGCTCGATCGGCTTGCCGTCGACGGTGACAGCTGTGACGCGCGAGCCCTGCGGCTGCTTGAGATCGGCCTCGAAGCTGAGACCCGAGACCACAGGGAAACGCCCCGCGCCTTGCGGTGCGTCCCTCAGCCCGTTCTCGATCGCGTCCTTCACGTCCTTGCCGGTGATCTCGACCATCACGGTGGCGTTGCCGAAGGGCAGCTCGCTCAGCACGTCGCGCCGGGTGACCTTATGGCCAGCGGCGTATTGCTTGTTGGCTCGGATGCCGCCGGCATTGGTGATGGCGAGTTGGGCGCCCGTTGCAGCGCGGATCGCATCGGCGATCAGGTTGCCGATCGCGGTTTCCTGCGTGCGGATCATGCTGGTGCGGGAATCGAGCGGGGCGGCGAGCGTCGCGATTTCGATGTCGAGTTCCTTCGACAGCTCGCTCTCGTAGCCTTTGACGATCGCGGCAACCTCCGGATCGGGCGTTGCAGCGCGGGAATCGTTGACGCGAAATGTCGGCGTCCACTCGACACGGCGATTGGCGCCCTCGCCGGTCACCTTCGCAGCGATATCGATGGCGGTGACGTAATTGCCCTCCTCGTTCGATTCCACCATCACGACCTTGCCGTCATAGGCGATGGCGAGATCGTGGTCGTGCCCGGTGAGCAGGATGTCGACGACGCGCGAGCGCACGATCGTCAAATCCGTGGCGCGGTCGGCATGGACCACACCGACGAGGATATCGGCGCCCTGCGACTTCAACGCCCGCGCCTCGCGCCGCAAGGCCTCCATGGTCGAGGAGAATTTCAGGTCGCCGGGATTGGAGAGCTGCGGCGTCGGATCATAGGTGGTGCCGATGACGCCGACCTTGATGCCGCCAAGCTCGAAGATCTGCGAGTCCTTGTGGCCGGGCAGCGCGTTGCCGGCGGCGTCACGCAGGTTCGCGGCAAAGGTCGGGTAGGTCTGGGCGGCGGTGAGCTTGAGGTAATTGTCCTTGCCGAAGTCGAACTCGTGGTTGCCGGGCACGAAGACGTCGATGCCCATCTTGTTCTGCATCGTGACGATATGGGCGCCCTGGTCGAAGCCCGACATCAGGGAGGGGGAGTAGCAGTCGCCCGCGTGGCAGAAGAGCACGGGTATGCCGCGAGCCCGTTCGGCCTTGGCGATGCCCGAGGCGCGGGCGAAGCCGCCGCGGCCCTTGTCGTCGCTCATCTTGTAGATGTCGTTGAGCAGCAGCAGCGTGAAGGCAGGGGCCGGAGCTTGCGCCCTGGCAACCGGCGCGGTGGCGGCAAGCGCGGCCGGGGCGGCAAGGACGCCGAGAGCGCGGCGACGGGTCAGCTTGGTCATGGAGCAAGGCCCTGTTGAGAAGAAATCCAGATTAGCAAACCGCGTGCCGCTGACCAGCGGAAACGGTTAGCCGATTATGCAGGGGTGCCGATGTCGCACCCCGGGCCTTCGCGGCTGGACGAATGCTCTAACTCGTCTAAATCACGAAGAAACGAAAGTCCGGGATCGATGACAGTCAAGACCAAGCCCGCCGCCGGCCCACTCCCCGTGAAGCTGCCCTCCGACCATCGGCCGTTGCGTGGCTCGCGCATCGGCGTGCTGCTGATGAATCTCGGTACCCCGGAAGGCACGGGTTACTGGCCGATGCGGGCCTATCTCAAGGAATTCCTGTCCGACCGCAGGGTGATCGAGACCTCGCGCTGGGTCTGGTGGCCGCTGCTCAACCTCATCATCCTGACGACGCGGCCGGGCCGGAAGGGCAAGGACTATGCCTCGATCTGGAACAAGGAGCGCGATGAGGGGCCGCTGAAGACGATCACGCGCTCGCAGACCGAGCAGCTCGCGGAGCGGCTGAAATCCTATGCCGGCGAGCGCATCGTCTTCGACTGGGCGATGCGTTACGGCTTTCCCGATGTGAAAAGCCGGTTGAAGGCGCTGCAGGACCAGGGTTGCGACCGCATCCTGATGGTGCCGCTCTATCCGCAATATGCGGCGCCGACCTCGGCAACCGCCTGCGATCAGGCTTTTAGGGCGCTGATGCAGATGCGCTGGCAGCCCGCGGTCAGGGTCGCGCCGCCCTATCACGACGATCCCGTCTATATCGCGGCGCTCGCCACCTCGATGCGCGCCTCGCTCGCCAAGCTCGATTTCGACCCGGACGTGATCCTCTGTTCGTTCCACGGCATGCCGAAGGAATATCTGCTCAAGGGCGATCCTTATTACTGCCAGTGCGTCAAGACCTGGCGGCTGCTGCGCGACGAACTCGGCCTACCGGAAGAGCGCTTCCGCCTGACCTTCCAGTCACGCTTCGGGCCGGATGAGTGGCTGCAGCCCTATACCGACGAGACCGTGAAGGCGCTGGCCGAAGCAGGCACGAAATCGCTCGCCATCGTTGCGCCGGGCTTCTCGGCGGACTGCCTGGAAACCCTGGAAGAGCTCGATGTCGAGAACCGCGAGATCTTCCTGCACAATGGCGGCAAGCAGTTCGCCTATTTACCGTGCCTGAACGATTCCGACGAGGGGATCAGGGTGCTCGAGGCCGTCGTGCGCCGCGAGCTGATGGGCTGGGTGTAGCGCTTTCGCGCACCGGCTGCGGCAGCCGTTGCGGCCGCAGCGCAGAAGCCTAACCGGCCACGAACCGGCTGACGCTTTCGACCACTGCCTTCGCCTGCAGGATGCGGCGGTGGCCGAGCCCCTTCACGGGCTCGAGCGTGACGCCGGGCCCGGCTGCGGCCAAGGCCTCGGCATGGTGAAAACCCAGTTCCCGATCGTCGCGGCAATGGATCACCAGCGTCGGCTTGGCGAACGCTGCGAGCTGGTCACGGCCCTCGAAGGCCTCGACCGGGTTGCCAGCTACGACATGGATGCGTCGTTCCAGCGCCGCCTGGCCGCGCCGGCCGAGACCGATCGTCGTGCCGAACTGGCGGGTGATCTCGGTGATCGAGGAGGGGGCAGCGATCAGCGCCAGCCGGTTCGCCGTGACGGCCGGCTGCCCCGGTACGGTGCGGGCGAGCGCAGCCATGGCGATCGCGCCGCCGAAGGAATGAGTCACGATGGCGTGGACCGGTGCGAAGGCGCGCGCGACGGCAGCGAGGCTGGCGACACCGAGCGGAATATTGAGCTCGCTGCCCGTCGAGTCGCCATGGGCGGGCAGATCATAGGCGACGACACGGAAGCCGGCCGCGGTCAGCGGCGCCACGAAGGCGGTCATGAAGGCCGCCTCGCTGGTCCAGCCATGCAGGAGGATCACGGACGGCGAAGGGGAACCGGACGGCTTCTGCCCCTTCGGCTCGAAGAGATAGGCGGTGACCGAGCCACAGGGGTAGGGAATGGCGTGGCGTGTCGCGCCGGCCAGCCGTTCGGATGCGGCTTTGGTGGCCGCCTTTCGTTTCGCGGTTCCCTGTTGCCGCCGTGGCGGCGTACAAAAGGCCTTGAAGGCAAGATGCCCGGCCGTCTTCGGTGCAACGAAGCTGGAGAGGCGGATGAGCGGTCGAATGATACGGAGTGCTGAACCGGCCATGGTGCGACCTCTAGTTCGTTCAATGCTGAACAAATATGTTCAACCATGAACAAAAAGCAAGAGCCGATTTCGGCGAACTCCGACATGGCTCAGCCTGAGGACAGGCAGGTGCTGCCCTGGGAACTGCCGCGCTTCCATAACTGGATCGCGGTCGCGCGCGTGCACGCGCTCTGGAAGAAGGTGTTCAGCGAGGCGCTTGCGCCGCTCGGCATTCAGCTCGCGCATTATGACGTTCTTGCGAATGTCTTCCATGTGCCGGGCCTGACCCAGCAGGCGCTGGCGGAGAAGCTGCTCGTCGGCCGCAGCGCGATGAGCATGCTGCTGCCGGAGCTGGAGCGGCGCGAGCTGATCGAGCGTCGTGGCGACGAGGCTGACCGCCGCGTGCGCCGGCTCTGGCTGACGCCGGAAGGCGAGGTGCTGACGCGCAAGGCGATGGCGATCCATGTCCAGCGCATCGAGGCGATGATGCTCGTGCTCAGCGACGATGAATGCGCGATGGTCGGCGAGTTGATGCGGCGGGTCTCAAAGGCCTTGGAAGGCTGAGCGATGCAGCCCCCGCTTGCACATGGTCGTCGCAATCGTCAGGTTGCGTGCATCGGGGCCTCGGGCCCCTTTTGAACGCTGGAGCATGAAACTCCAGAGCGTGACCGGCGGACTGGCGGAGCCAAATGAATCAGATCTTCAGTTTCGACATCGTTGTCGTGATTCTGGTGCTGCTCGTCATCCTGACGATCGCGCTGGGGGTTCGCACTGTTCCGCAGGGCTATAATTATACGATCGAACGCTTCGGCCGCTATTCGCGTACGCTCGGGGCGGGCCTCGGCCTGATCGTGCCCTATATCGACCGGGTCGGCCACAAGGTGAATGTCATGGAGCAGGTGCTCGACATTCCGAGCCAGGAGGCGATCACCAAGGACAATGCCGGCGTCCGGATCGACGCTGCCGCCTTCTATCAGGTGCTCGACGCAGCCAAGGCCTGCTATGAGGTTTCGTCGCTCGATCAGGCCCTGATGGTGCTGACCATGACCAATATCCGCACCGTCGTCGGCTCAATGGATCTCGACCAGTTGCTGTCGCATCGCGACGAGATCAACGAGCGGTTGCTGCGGGTCATGGATGCCGCGGCTTCGCCCTGGGGCGTCAAGGTCACCCGCATCGAGATCCGGGATATCCTGCCGCCCGCGGATATCGCCGGCGCGATGAACCGGCAGATGAAGGCCGAGCGTGAGAAGCGCGCGGCGGTGCTGGAGGCGGAAGGCCTGCGGCAGGCCGAGATCCTCAAGGCGGAAGGGCAGAAGCAATCGCAGATCCTTGCAGCCGAGGGCCGCAAGGAAGCGGCGTTGCGCGATGCCGAGGCACGCGAACGGTTGGCCCAGGCCGAAGCGGCAGCGACAGCCATGGTCAGCGAGGCGATCAGCCGTGGTGATATCCAGGCCGCGAATTTCCTGATCGCCGAGCGCTATACCGATGCGCTCAAGGCCATCGCCAGCGCGCCAAACAGCAAGGTGGTGATCGTGCCGATCGAAGCAGCGGCGCTGGCCGGCACGGTCGGCGGCATCGCGCAGCTCACCCGCGCGGTCTTCGGCGAGGACGCGATCGAGGCGCGCCGCACCGGCTCGGTTCCCGCCTCCGGCCGGACGAGCGCCTGAGGGTACGACGATGCTGGACTGGTTTGGATCGATCGGAGGCTGGGGCTGGGTCGTGATCGGCCTCGTCCTGATTGGCGGCGAGTTGCTGGCACCCGGTGTCTTCCTGATCTGGCTCGGCCTTGCTGCACTGCTGACCGGGCTCGTGGTTGGGCTGACCGGGGTGGGCTGGCAAGGCGCGGCGCTGATCTTCGCGGCTTTGTCGGTCGCCAGCGTCCTTGCGGGCCGGGCCCTGACCCGGCGCAAGTCGGATGAACCGGATGCGGCGCAGGGCCTGAACGACCGCGGGCGGCAGCTGATCGGCAAGGTCTTCAGGCTCGATGCGACCATGACCGGTGGCGAGGGCCGCATCCGCGTCGGCGACTCCTCCTGGCGAATCACCGGGCCCGAGCTGCTGGCTGGCTCCGAAGTGCGGGTCGTGCGGGTCGACGGTGCGACGCTGGTGGTCGAGAAAGCCTGAACGTTGCGCCGCCAGCTCATCTCGCTGATGCGAAATCGGGCTGCCCATATCGATGCGCGGGGTCTATAGGGAACTCCCACCGCAAGCGAAGCGCACCATGCCAGACCAGACCGAACGCCTGTCGCTGCCAAAGGACCGGATCCGTGTCCTGCTGCTCGAAGGGATCAATGATTCCGCTGCCGATCTGATGGTCCAGGCCGGCTATACCAATATGATCCGGCTGCCCAAGGCACTCGATCACGATGAGCTGCTCAAGGCTGTCGAGAAGGTGCATGTGCTCGGCATCCGCTCGCGTTCGCAGCTCACGGCCGACGTTTTCGAGCGCGCAAGCCGCCTCTTTGCCGTCGGCTGCTTCTCGGTTGGAACCAATCAGGTCGACCTGCAGGCCGCCCGCGCGCGTGGCGTCCCCGTTTTCAATGCGCCGTTCTCGAATACCCGCAGCGTCGCCGAGCTCACCATCGGCGAGATCGTCATGCTGCTGCGGCGCATCCCCGACCGGTCGCGTTCGGCGCATGACGGCGGCTGGGACAAGTCGGCCAATGGCAGCTTCGAGGTGCGCGGCAAGACGCTCGGGATCATCGGCTACGGCAATATCGGCAGCCAGCTCTCGACACTGGCCGAGGCGATGGGCATGCGGGTGCTCTATTTCGACCACACCGACCGGCTGCGTCACGGCAATACCGAACCCGTCGACAGCCTGAAGCACTTGCTCGGCTCCTGCGACGTGGTCTCGCTGCATGTGCCGGAGACGCCCGCGACCCATGGCATGATCGGCAAGGCCGAGATCGCCGCGATGCGCAAGGGCAGCTATCTCATCAACAATTCGCGCGGCACCGTCGTCGATCTCGATGCGCTGGCCGAGGCGCTGGGCAGCGGCCATCTTGCGGGGGCCGCCGTCGATGTGTTCCCGAAGGAGCCTGCCTCGAACAGCGAGCGCTTCGTCTCGCCGCTGCAGGGCCTGCCCAATGTCATCCTGACGCCGCATGTCGGAGGCTCGACGGAGGAGGCACAGGAGCGCATCGGTGCCGAGGTGGCGCGCAAGCTGGTCGATTATTCCGATATCGGTTCGACTGTCGGCGCGGTGAACTTCCCGCAGGTGCAACTGGCGCCGCGTCCGATCGGGACGCGCTTCATCCATGTCCAGCGCAACGAGCCCGGCATGCTGCGGCGGCTGAACGACATCTTCGCCCGGCGCGAGGTCAATATCTCCGCCCAGAACTACCAGACCGATGGCGAGATCGGCTATGTCGTGATGGAGGCCGACCGCATCGGTGCCGATGCGGACGCCATCCTGGCCGAGATCAGGGCGCTCGACGGCACGATCCGGGCGCGGTTGCTCTACGAGAGGCAGTGAGCGGGTAACCCGCTCACGCCGTCGTCTTCAGCCCGACGATGCCGACGAGCACCAGCGCGATCCAGAAGAGACGGGCGATCGTGGCCGGCTCGCCGAAGACGAGGATGCCGACGAGCACCGAGCCGAGCGCGCCGATGCCTGTCCAGACCGCATAGGCCGTGCCGAGCGGCAGCACGTCCAGCGCCTTGATCAGAAGCACGACGAAGACGACCAGAAGCAGCACCGAGACAAGCGCCCAGTGCAGGTCGCGAAAGCCGTCGGCCTTCTTCATGCTGAGCGCCCAGGCGACATCGACGATGCCGGAGACGACGAGGGCGATCCAGGCCCAGCCCGTTGTCATGACGCACTCCTGAGCCGTTCCGTGCCAATTCCCACCGTGACTGCAAAGCTGGCGGCGATCTCTTCAAGACGGGTATGCGCATGCGCGCGGCCTTCAGCGACCTCCTGATCGGGACCGATCGTGGGCCCCTGGCCGACCACGATGGCGTCGCTGAGGCCAATGAAGCCGAGTGCTGCCTTGAGATAGGGCGTCGCAAGATCGGGCCGACCCCGGCTCGGCCCTTCGCTATAGTCGCCAGCGCTTGCGAGGATGGCGAGCGTCGGGCGCGACCTCAGCAGCGGCGTGTATCCCGTCGCAGGATCGAAGGAGAAGCTCAGCCCCGGCTGGGTGACGAGGTCGATCCAGTGCTTGAGCTTGTAGGGGATACCGAAATTCCACATCGGCGTCGCGATCAGCACGAGATCGGCTCCGGCGAGACGGGCGATCATTCCCTCGATGACCCGCCAGGCCGCCTGTTCCGGGGCGTTGAGATCGCGCCTGGCGAGGCGGGCATATTTCGCCGCCAGCATGGCGCCGTCGAATTCCGGCAGCTCCGCGGCCCAGAGGTCGAGCGTCTCGACCGAGAGTGTGGGCAGCCTTGCCTGGAGGGCGGCAAGGAAGTGCTGCGCGCTGGAAGACGAGGCCGAATCCGCCTTGCGCGGGGAAGCCTGGATGAAGAGCAGCCGTGTCATGTGACGCAAACCTCGTAACGTAGACGCTCCAAGCGGGAGCGCGACTGCATGAAAGGTGGATTGCGCTGATGCGACTTCAAATGCTTGATATGCGAAATGATTTCGCAAGAATGCGACGACGATGCTCACCCATGATGATCTCGCCCTGATCCTCGCGGTCGCGCGCGCCGGCCGGATGAAGCAGGTGGCCGAGATGCTCCAGACCCATCCGGCGACGGCCTATCGCAGGCTCGAGGCGCTGGAGCGTCGGCTTGGCAATCCGCTCTTCGAACGCGGGGTGGACGGCTATGTCCCGACGGTGCTCGCGGAGGAGATCATCCAGCGCGCGGGCGATATCGAGCAGCGGCTGGATGAACTGAACCGGGCGGTCGCGGGCCGGGACAACCGCCTCCGCGGCACGCTGAAGGTCACGACGGCCGATACGCTGGCCTATATCGTCGCGCCGATCGTGCTCAGCTTCGCGGACGCGCATCCGCAGATGTCGGTTGAGCTACAATTCTCCAATGCGATGGCCGATATGGCGCGCAACGAGGCCGATGTTGCCATCAGGCCGACGCATGCTCCGCCGGAAGCCCTGGTCGGGCAGCGGGCCGCGCGCTTCGGCTTTGCAGCCTATTCGGCGAATGACGACGGAGGTGTGCGAGACATGACCGAGCTTCTGGCGACTCGGCGATGGATCGGCCTTGCGCCGGCCCTGATGCATGCCCCGGCGGCGCGCTGGCTGCGTGATCACGTTCCGACGGAGCGTGTCGGTGCAAGCGTGGATTCGTTCTTCGCGGCGGCCGTTGCGGCGCGATCAGGGGCTCATGCACTTTTGCCGAGCTATCTCGGCGACGAGCCATCGCTCGGACTGGCTCGCCTGAGCGAGCCGGTTCCCGAGCTTGCATCCGAGATCTGGGTTTTGACCCATCCCGATCTGCGTCATGCGGCGCGGGTCCGGGCCTTCACCCGGCACGCGGCGAAGGCATTGCGCGAGCGATTGGCCTGACGGTTCAGGCGACGCCGAGCGTCAGCAGGTCATGCACATGCACGAGGCCGACCGGATGTTCCTCAGCGTCCGCGACGACCAATGCCGTGATGCGCAACCGGTTGACCATCTCGAGTGCCTCGACGGCCAGCGCATCGGGGGCGATGCGGCGCGGGGATGGGGTCATCACATCGCGGGCGCGCAAAGCGCTCGGCCCGCCGGAGCCGAGCTTGCGGCGCAGGTCGCCATCGGTGACGATGCCGGCGAGGCGCCCGTCGAGATCGGTGACAATCGCGCAGCCAAAACCCTTGGCCGAGATCATCGCGATCACATCCGGCAGCGCAGTGTCGAGGCCGACGCGGGGCAGGCCCTCGCCACGATGCATGATGCTCTCGACAGTCTTGAGCTGCGCGCCGAGCTTGCCGCCGGGGTGGTAGACGAAGAAATCCTGGCGCGAAAAGCCACGGGCCTCGAGCAGCGCAATCGCGAGCGCGTCGCCGAGCGCGATCTGCATGGTCGTCGAGGTCGTGGGGGCGAGCCCGTTCGGGCAGGCCTCTTCCGCCTTCGGGATCACGAGGGCAATGTCGGCCTCGCGGCCAAGCGCGCTCTCGGCATTGGCGGTCAGCGCGATCAGGCCGACGCGGAAACGGCGGGTATAGGCGACGATGGCGGACAGCTCCGCCGCCTCTCCGGACCAGGAGAGGGCGATGACGACATCCTCCGGCTGGACCATGCCGAGATCGCCATGGCTCGCTTCGGCCGGATGCACGAAGAGGGCAGGGGTCCCGGTCGAAGCCAAGGTCGCTGCGAGCTTACGCCCGACATGGCCCGATTTGCCCATGCCGGTGACGACGACACGGCCGGCGGCAGCGCGGATCAACTCCACAGCGGCTGCAAAGGGTTCGCCCAGGCCGTTGGCGAGCGCGGTGTGAAGCGTATCGAGCCCGGTGCGCTCGGTCGCGATGGTGCGGAGCGCCGAGGCGCGGATATCGGCTGTCATGGCTGGGGCGTCTAGCACAGTCCGGGCAGGGACTTCCACCGTCAAGCCTCGCAGCAGGACTGCCAAACCTCGCAGCAGGGCTGCCAAGCCTCGCAGCAGGGCTGCATTGACGGCACGTTAACCCTCTTCGTTCTAACTCCGTTAACCATGCGTGCCATCCGGGCGCGCCTTGGCTTGTTCCGGAGTTCGCTCTCCTCGTGTCCCGTCGCGTCACGACCGTGCTTTTGACAGGCGCTGCAGCAGCAGGCCTTGCGGCGGCATGGCCTGCGATCGACACGGCATGGGCGCAGCAGGCACGGGCCCCGAGCCTGCGCAGCACCTTCCCCGCCTATGTCGCCCAGGCCCAGGCGGCGCCGGATCAAACACAGCAGAGTGCGACCTCGCCGATTCCCGAGGCGGTGCGCGATCCGGCTGCCTTGATCCAGAACCAGCCTTCGACGATTTCCAACCGCGCGCCGCCGCGCGCCAGCCGTCCGGTACTGGCGCCCGGCCTTCGTGGCGTCACGCAGCGCCAGTTCCGCGCGCCGCAACCGGCCGTTTCGACATTGCCGCAACCAGGCTCGGCGGCTCCGCCGCCGCTGCGGCGGCGTTCGATCGTCGAGGAAGACCCCTACGCGCCGCTGGGGCTCAGGCTTGGCAATGTCATTCTGACCCCGGCGACGACGAATTCCGTTGGCTATGACAGCAATCCGCAGCGTGTCTCCGGCCCGAACAAGGGCTCAGGCTTCGCTCGTTACGAGGGCGAGCTTGGCATCCAGTCGGACTGGAACGTGCATCAGTTGAGGGGCAGGCTGCGCGGCGCCTATTCCGAGTATTTTCGCGATGGCGAAGCCTCGCGCCCGGACGGCGAGGGGGCGCTTGATCTTCGGCTCGATGCGACCCGCGATACCCGCATCCTGCTGGAAAGCCGCCTCAGGCTCGATACGCAGCGTCCCGGTTCGCCGGACCTCAATGCGCCGGTCGTCGGCCGGCCGCTGACCTATTTCTATGGCGGCTCGGCCGGTGTCACGCATGACATCAACCGTCTGCAGCTGACGCTACGGGGTTCAGTCGACCGCCAGGACTTCGAGAACGCGAAGCTGATCAGCGGCGCAACCCTGAGCCAGGCCGACCGCAACCAGACGGACTATGGCTTGCGGCTACGAGCCGGCTATGAGCTGACGCCGGGCCTCAGGCCTTTCATCCAGGGCGATATTGACACGCGCCAGTATGACCAGCGGGTGGATTCTAATGGATTTGAGCGCTCTTCGAACGGGTACACCGTCAGTGTCGGCTCCACTTTCGAAATCAGCCGGCTGGTCACGGGCGAAGTGTCCGTGGGCTATCAGGACCGGGCCTATGAGGATCCCCGGCTGAGGAACCTGCGCGGCATGGTTGGCGATGCCGCGATCCTGTGGACGCCGACCCCTTTGACGACGGTGACGCTGCGCGGCACGTCAGAGCTTGGCGATACGACGATCGCGGGCAGCAGCGGCACCTGGGCGCGCCGGGCCACCCTCGAGGTGGCTCATGCCTTGCGCCGCAATCTGACTGTGACCGGCTTCACCACCTTCGGCCGCACCGCCTATGAGGGGCAGGGGCTGCGCGAAGATTATACGGCGATCGGCGCCCGGCTCGAATACAAGCTGACGCGGACCTTCGCGGTGCGGGCGAGCTTCACCCATGAACGCCTGAACTCGACTGCGCCGAACTCGGATTACACGGCCAATGTCGCGCAGGTCGGCCTGCGGCTGCAGTTCTAAGCCAGGCTTGGCATGATGGCCGGCGCCGAGCCGGCCCTCTCATCACCTCGGGTTCCCGGGCCCGCATCGGGCCTGGCCCGGGAATCCCGGTGCGACGGTTACGCCTCGAGCAGCCGGTCGATTTCCGCGCGCAGTTGCGGGCCAAGGTCGCCGCGCTGGAGCGCATAGGCGATGTTGGCGGTCAGGAAGCCGAGCTTCGAACCGGTGTCGTAGATGTCCCCATCGAAGCGCACGGCGTAGAAGGGCTCCTGCCGGGATAGTGCGATCATCGAATCGGTGAGCTGGATTTCGCCGCCGGCGCCTGTTTCCTGGTTCGCCAGCAGATTGAAGATCGTCGGCTGCAGGATGTAGCGGCCGGTGATGTGCAGATTCGAGGGGGCCGTTCCCTTTGCCGGCTTCTCGACCATCTTCGTGATCTTCGAGACCTTGGCCTTCACGTCCTCGACGCCGACGATGCCGTATTGATGGGTCTGGTCGTCCGGCACCGGCGCCACGCCGATGTGGTTGCCGCCGTGCTTCTCGAAGGCGTCGATCATCTCGGCGAGGCAGCCCTTGCCGAGGCTGTGATGGAGCATATCCGGCAGCAGCAAGGCGAAGGGCTCGTCACCGATGACATCGCGTGCGCACCAGACGGCGTGGCCAAGGCCAAGCGGAGCCTGCTGACGGAGGAAGCTCGCGGCGCCCGCCGGCGGCAGATCCGCCCTGAGCGCCTCCAGTTCCTTCATCTTGCCGCGCTTGGCCAATGTGTCATCGAGCTCATAGGCGATATCAAAATGGTCTTCGATCACGCCCTTGTTGCGGCCGGTGACGAAGACGAAATGCTCGATGCCGGCTGCCCTGGCCTCGTCGACGACATGCTGGACGACCGGACGGTCGACGATGGTCAGCATTTCCTTGGGGACCGCCTTGGTGGCGGGAAGGAAGCGGGTACCAAGGCCCGCGACGGGAAGGACGGCCTTGCGGATGCGTTTCGTCATGAAAAACCCATTTCGCGCACCGAGCGTGGTGCGCCTGCGTCGGAAGGGCAAAGCGTAGGAAGCCGGCGTGCCCCGATCAATGCCAGCTGTTGCCAAGGCTGTCGCGCAATTCTGGCGAAAGGCGGGCCAGCCTGTTCCTGATACCAATCGTCGCTTGATGCGTCGTCAATCCTTTTTGCTTAAGGCCTATGCCAGAGCGATGACAATCGGAGACGATACATGACGATTCTGGTCTCGGGCGGCGCCGGCTATATCGGCAGCCATATGGTGCTGGAGCTGCTCGATCGCGGCGAAAAGGTCGTCGTGCTCGACGATCTCTCGACCGGCTTCTGGTGGGCCGTGCCCCCGGAAGCGACATTCGTACAAGGCGATATGGGCGATCAGGCTCTGGTCGAGCGCGTCATCGCCGAGCATGGCATCACCGAGATTGCGCATTTCGCAGCCAAGATCGTGGTGCCCGATTCGGTTTCCGATCCGCTTGGTTACTATCTCAATAACACCGTGAAGACGCGCGCCCTGCTCGAGAGCGCGGTGCGCGGTGGCGTCAAGCACGTGATCTTCTCCTCGACGGCAGCAGTCTATGGTGAGCCGGCCGTCAGCCCCGTGCCCGAGGAAATCGGACTTGCGCCGATCAACCCCTATGGCCGCTCGAAGCTGATGAGCGAGTGGATGCTCGGCGATGTCGCGCGTGCCCACGGCCTGACCTATGTGGCACTGCGCTATTTCAACGTGGCCGGGGCCGATCCGCGCGGCCGTTCCGGGCAGTCCGCGGCGAACGCCACCCATCTGATCAAGGTCGCGAGCCAGGCGGCGCTCGGCCAGCGCGCCGGGCTCGAGATCTTCGGCACGGACTATCCGACGCCGGATGGCACCTGCGTGCGCGACTATATCCACGTCACCGATCTGGCGCGGGCGCATCTGGCGGCGCTCGATCATTTGCGCGATGATGGCGCCAGCCTGACACTGAACTGCGGCTATGGTCGTGGCTATTCGGTGAAGGAGGTGGTCGAGGTGGTGAAGCAGGTGTCGGGGACGGATTTCCCGGTCAAGCTCTCGCCGCGCCGGGCCGGCGATCCGGCGTCCCTGGTTGCCAAGGCCGACCGCATCCGCGCCGAACTCGGGTGGCAGCCCGAACATGACGATCTGACGCAGATCGTCACGCAAGCCCTGGCCTGGGAAGAGGTTCTGCGGACCCGAAACGCGCGGTGATTGCGCTACGTTAACCCATGGTTAATCTTGTTCGGGCGCTGTTGCTGAAGTCGTTTACGCCCAGCCTGTCCTAGCAAGGTTTTTGCCCATGCGCCGCCTGTCCCTCGTCCTCGCCGTGGCCACAGCCAGCCTCGTCCCGGCGCTGGCTCAGACGACAGGCTCGATCAACGCCTCGGCGCGCTCGCACAGCACGAATGCTGCGACCGCCGGGCAGGGCCAGGCGTCCTTCGATGCCTTCCTGCAGCGGCTCTGGCCGCAGGCGCAGGCGCGCGGCATCTCGCGCAAGACCTTCGATCTGGCCTTTCGCGGGGTGACGCCGGATGCCTCGATCGTCGCGCTGACGAAGAAGCAATCGGAGTTTTCGGCGCCGATCTGGACCTATCTCAACAACGCTGTCGGTGGCACGCGCGTCGCACGCGGGCGTGACGCTGCCGCCGACAATGCAAGTACGCTCGCCCAGGTCGAAGCCCGCTATGGCGTGCCCAAGGAGGTCGTGCTCGGCGTCTGGGGCATGGAAACCAATTACGGTTCGTTCAAGGGCGACAAGGACACGATCCGCTCGCTCGCGACGCTCGCCCATATCCGCTATCGCGGCGACTTCTTCCGCGATGAACTGCTGACGGCGCTCGAGCTGATCGAAAAGGGCTATGTCGAGCGCAGCGAGCTGCGCGGCTCCTGGGCGGGAGCGATGGGGCACACCCAGTTCATGCCGTCGAGCTACATGAAATACGCCGTCGACTTCACCGGAGACGGGCATGCCGATATCTGGGCTTCGACCAGCGACGCACTGGCCTCGACCGCCAACTACCTCAAGGGCTATGGCTGGGTGCCGGGCCTGCCTTGGGGCATGGAAGTGAGGCTCCCGGAGAATTTCGATCACCGCATCAACAAGGCAAGTTTCTCTGCCTTCAACGCGGCAGGGGTGCGGCGGGCCGATGGGCGGGCGCTGCCATCCTCGGGTGAGGCGCGGCTGTTCTTTCCTGCCGGCTATCGCGGCCCCGTCATGCTGCTGACCGCGAATTTCGACGTCATCAAGAAATACAACTCCTCTGACGCCTATGCGCTTGCGGTCGGCCATCTCGGCGACCGGATCGCAGGGCGTCCGGCAATCCAGGCTGAATGGCCGGTCTCGGCGCCGCGGCTGGACATGGCAGGAACCAAGGATCTGCAGCGGCGGCTGAAGGTGCTTGGCTTCTATGATCATGATGCCGACGGGCGCATCGGCACCGGCACACGCGAGGCGGTGCGCCAATACCAGCTGAGCGCTGGCCAGATCGCCGATGGCTACCCGACGCCGGCGCTTCTCGCGCGCATGCGTGGGGCGCGCTGACTCCAGCCTCCGACCGCGGTATGATGCCGGCGAACTCCGTCGGCCGGTAGGACCGAGAGCGCCATGCGTTTGCGTTCACTTCTGATGGTTCTGGGGGCTGCCCTGCTCCTGCTGCTGACCGGCGGGCCGTCCTCCTTTGCCGAGAACGACACGATGCTGACGCGTGATCCCACGCTGCAGCGTGGCCGCGGGTTCGTTTTTCCCTTCAGCCGACTTCAGCCGCAGCCCCAGCCCGCGCCACAGCGCCAGCGCGTGGCGCCAGCCCAGGCACGCAGGACGTCGCCAGTGGTCGTACGCGACGATCCGGTCATCCCCAAGGTCGATGTCAGCTACCATATCGTCGTGCTGGGGGATTCGCTTGGCGATCTCGTGGTCGGCGGGCTCGTCGAGGCCTTGAATGATCGTCCCGACGTCGCGGTGATGCGCAAGACGAAACTCGAATCCGGTCTTGTCCGCACCGATTTCTACGATTGGCCCAAGGCGGTCACCGATCTGCTGGCGAGCGACCAGAAGATCACCGTCGCCGTAATGCTGCTCGGGCTCAATGATCGGCAAGCGATCCGTGAAGGCGAGACCCTTCATGAGCCGCTGAGCGAGCGTTGGCTGGAACTCTATCGGGATCGGGTCGACGGCATCGCCGGGGCTTTTGCGGCGAAACGCATTCCCTTGCTCTGGGTCGGTCTCCCGCCCGTCCAGAATTCACGCCTTACCGCCGACTATGTCATTCTCAACGACGTCTATCGGCAGCGTGTCGAGCGGGCCGGCGGCCAGTACATCGATCTCTGGGGCGGTTATGTCGATGCCGAGAACCGCTATAGGGCGATGGGGCCCGATGTATCCGGGCAGACGACGCGATTGCGCACCGCCGACGGCATTCATTTCACCAAGGCGGGGGCACGCAAGGCCGCTCACTTCATCGATGTGGTGATCCGCCGTCTGATCGAGGGGCGTCCGGAACAAGGCGTGATCGCGCTTCCGGTCGCGCCCGAGACCGGGGCTCCAAGCAATCCGGAACTGCAGGCCGGCGGCATCGAACGCCTGATCGACCGTATGGTCCAGGGATTGCCCGACCTCGGCGGCCTTGGCCCCTTGCTGCAGGCAAAGCCGCTCGCAGGTCCGATCATGCCGCTGACAGGGGTGTCGTCCAATGGGGACCGGGCGCTGCTCGCCTCGATCCAGGAGGCGAGAGGACGGGGCGACCTCGCCACCCAGCTCGACCGCGTGTTCGGCGAGGGGGTCGCGAGCGAACCGAAGCCGGGTCGCATCGACGATTACCGCTGGCCGCGCCGGAACTGACCGGAACCGACACGAATATACCGCTTCCCTTCGGGAGAAGGGGAGCCCCGCAGCGCCGAGGCGGGCGAGGGGCCACTCGGGCCACCTGCTCCCCTCATGCGCCGTCCGCTGCGGCATGTCCTCCCCCGAGCGGGAGAAGGGATCTCCCTATCGCGGCAGGATGGTCTCGCCCATCAGGTGCTTGTCGATGGAATGGGCCATCTGGCGACCCTCGCGGATCGCCCAGACGACCAGCGACTGGCCGCGGCGCATATCGCCGGCGACAAACACCTTCTCGACCGAAGTCTTGTAGGCGAGCGTGTTCGCCTCGACATTGCCGCGCTTGTCGAGCGTGACGCCGAGCTTCTCGATCAACCCTTCACGGACCGGCGAGACGAAGCCCATGGCGAGCAGGACGAGATCGGCCCTGAGGTCGAACTCGGTGCCCGGGATCGGCTTCAGCGCATTGTCGACGCGGGCGCAGTTCAGCCTGCGGACCTGGCCATTCTCGCCGGTGAACTTCAGCGTGGTGATGGCGAAGTCGCGCTCGGCCCCCTCCTCGTGACTGGAGGAGGTTCGGAGCTTGAGCGGCCAGTTCGGCCAGGTCAGCGCCTTGTTTTCCTTCTCCGGCGGCTGCGGCATGATCTCGATCTGAGTCACCGAGAGCGCACCCTGGCGCACCGAGGTGCCGATGCAGTCAGACCCGGTATCGCCGCCGCCGATGACCACGACATGCTTGCCCGTCGCCAGGATCTCGGCACCATTGCCGTTGGCTGCCTCGCCGCCGACGCGACGGTTCTGCTGCGGCAGAAAATCCATGGCGAACTGGATGCCAGCGAGCTCGCGACCCTCGATCGGCAGATCACGCGGCTTCTCGGCGCCACCGGTCAGGCCGACGGCGTCATAGCGCGCCAGCAACTCGGCCGGGTCGATATCGACGCCGACATTGGCATTGTAGTGGAAGACGACGCCTTCGGCCTCCATCTGGCGGACACGGCGCTCGACATGGGACTTCTCCATCTTGAAGTCCGGAATGCCGTAGCGCAGCAGGCCGCCGGCGCGCGCCTGGCGCTCATAGAGATGCACCTCGTGGCCGACACGGGCGAGTTGCTGGGCCGCAGCGAGGCCCGCCGGACCGGAGCCGATGATGGCGATCTTCCTGCCGGTCTTGGCACGCGGCAGCTGGGGGATGATCCAGCCCTCCTGCCAGCCCTTGTCGACGATCGCACATTCGATCGATTTGATGGTGACCGGCGTGTCCTCGAGATTCAGCGTGCAGGACGCCTCGCAGGGGGCAGGGCAGACGCGGCCGGTGAACTCCGGGAAGTTGTTGGTCGAGTGCAGGTTGTCCAGCGCCTCGCGCCACTTGTCGTTGTAGACGAGGTCGTTCCAGTCCGGGATCTGGTTGTTGACCGGACAGCCGTTGTGACAATACGGGATGCCGCAATTCATGCAGCGCGCCGCCTGGTCGCGGGTTGCCTCCGCGCCGAGCGGAATGACGAATTCCTTGTAGTTCCTGATCCGGTCCGAAGCCGGAAGGTACTTCCGGTCGCGACGGTCGATCTCGAGGAAGCCGGTTACCTTGCCCATCGTCTCACATCCGCCTGATTGGGTTACTCGGCCGCGACCGACATGCCGGCTTGCGCCCGCTCGATTTCGAGGAGGGCACGCCGGTATTCGACCGGCATGACCTTGACGAATTTGGGCAGGTATTCCGTCCAGTTCTCGAGAATGTCCTTGGCCCGCTGCGAGCCCGTGTAGCGGTGATGATCGGCGACGAGCTGGTGCAGGCGCTCGGCGTCGTAGCCTGACATGTTGGCCATCACGTCGATCCGGCCCTTGAACTCGAGGTCGCCGCCATGGTGGTGGATGCGCTGCATCAGCTCCTCCTCCTCGGTGACCGGCTCGAGATCGACCATGGAGAGGTTGCAGCGCTTGGCGAAGCTCTTGTCCTCGTCGAGCACATAGGCGACACCGCCCGACATGCCGGCCGCGAAGTTGCGGCCGGTCTGGCCGAGCACGACGACGACGCCGCCGGTCATGTATTCGCAGCCATGATCGCCGGTGCCCTCGACCACGGCGATCGCGCCGGAGTTGCGCACGGCGAAGCGCTCGCCGGCGACGCCGCGGAAGTAGCATTCGCCCGAGATTGCGCCGTAGAGCACGGTGTTGCCGACGATGATCGAATTCTCGGCGATGGTTTGCGCATCCGGCGACGGCCGGATGATCAGCTTGCCGCCTGAGAGACCCTTGCCGACATAGTCATTGGCCTGGCCCGTGAGATCGAGTGTGACGCCATTGGCGACCCAGGCGCCAAAGCTCTGGCCGGCCGTGCCGGTGAGCTTCACCGTGATCGTGTCCGCCGGCAGGCCGGCATAGCCGTAGCGCTTGGCGACTTCGCCCGAGAGCATCGCACCGGTCGAGCGGTCGACGTTGCGGATCGGGCTCGTGATGACCACAGCCTCGCCCTTGTCGAGGGCGGATGCAGCCTCGGCGAGCAGCGTCCGGTCGAGCACGGTGTCGATCGGGTGCTTCTGGCGCTCGACATGGCGGATGGCGACTTCGCCCTTCACCTCCGGCTTGTGGAAAATCCGGGTGAAGTCGAGTCCCTTTGCCTTCCAGTGGTCGATCGCCTGCTTCTTGTCGAGCCAGTCGGAGCGGCCGACGAGATCGTCAAACCTGGCGACGCCGAGGCTCGCCATGATCTCGCGCACGTCCTCGGCGAGGAAGAAGAAGAAGTTGATGACGTGCTCGGGCGCGCCCTTGAAGCGCTTGCGCAGCACCGGATCCTGGGTCGCGACGCCGACCGGGCAGGTGTTGAGGTGGCACTTGCGCATCATGATGCAGCCGGCCGCAATCAGCGGAGCGGTGGCAAAGCCGAACTCGTCGGCGCCGAGCAGGGCACCGATGACGATGTCGCGGCCGGTGCGAAGCCCGCCATCGACTTGCAGCGCGATACGCCCGCGCAGCTTGTTCAGCACCAGGACCTGATGGGTCTCGGCGAGGCCGATCTCCCAGGGTGATCCAGCATGCTTGATCGAGGTCAGCGGCGAGGCGCCGGTGCCGCCCTCATAGCCCGAGATGGTGATGTGGTCGGCGCGCGCCTTGGCGACGCCGGCCGCAACCGTGCCGACGCCGAGCTCCGAGACGAGCTTGACCGAGACATCGGCCGCCGGGTTGACGTTCTTCAGGTCGAAGATCAGCTGGGCCAGATCCTCGATCGAGTAGATGTCGTGATGCGGCGGCGGCGAGATCAGGCCGACGCCCGGGGTCGAATGCCGGACCTTGGCGATGCGCGCGTCGACCTTGTGGCCGGGCAGCTGGCCGCCCTCGCCGGGCTTGGCGCCCTGCGAGATCTTGATCTGCATCATGTCGGAATTGGCGAGGTATTCGACCGTGACGCCGAAGCGGCCGGAGGCGACCTGCTTGATCGCCGAGCGCATCGAGCGGCCGTCGGGCAGCTTGACGAAGCGCTCTGGCTCCTCGCCGCCTTCGCCGGTGTTCGACTTGCCGCCGATCGTGTTCATGGCGATGGCGAGCGTCGAATGCGCCTCATGGCTGATCGAGCCAAAGGACATGGCGCCGGTGGAGAAACGGCGCACGATCGAGGCCGCCGACTCGACCTGATCGAGCGGGATCGGCTTGGTGCCGAGCGCGTCGGCATCCTTGACCTGAAACAGCCCGCGGATCGTCGAGAAGCGCTGGCTCTGGTCGTTCACCAGCTCGGCATAGGCCTTGTACTTGTCCTGCGCATTGCCGCGGACGGCATGCTGGAGCAGCGAGATGTTCTCCGGCGTCCAGGCATGGTCCTCGCCGCGGATACGGAAGGCGTATTCGCCGCCGATATCGAGCGCATCGCGATAGACCGGCGAGTCGCCGAAAGCATCGCGATGACGGCGCACGGTTTCTTCCGCGAGCTCAGGCAGGCCGACGCCCTCGATCGAGGACACGGTGCCGGCAAAGTACTTGTTGATCGTCTCGGTCTTCAGGCCGATCGCGTCGAAGATCTGCGCGCCGCAATAGGACTGATAGGTCGAGATGCCCATCTTGGACATGACCTTGAGCAGGCCCTTGCCGACAGACTTGATGAAGCGCTTGACGACCTCGTAGCGGTCGACCTCCGGCGGGAACTCGCCGGCCTCGTAGAGCGCCTCGAGCGTCTCGAAGGCGAGATAGGGGTTGATCGCCTCGGCGCCGAAGCCGGCAAGACAGGCGAAGTGATGGATTTCGCGCGGCTCGCCGGATTCCACAACGAGACCGACCGAGGTGCGCAGGCCCTTGCGGATCAGGTGGTGATGGACAGCGGCCGTCGCCAGCAGAGCCGGGATCGGGATGCGGTCCGGTCCCACCTGCCGGTCGGAGAGGATGATGATGTTGTAGCCGCCATGCACGGCCGCCTCGGCCCGTTCGCAGAGCCGTGCGATAGCGCCTTCCATGCCGGCTGCGCCTTCGCGCGCGGGATAGGTGATGTCGATCGTCTTGGTGTCGAACCGGTCCTCGTAGTGACCGATGCAGCGGATCTTCTCGAGATCGTCATTGGTCAGGATCGGCTGGCGCACTTCGAGGCGCTTGCGGCGCGAGGTGCCCTCCAGGTCGAGGATGTTCGGCCGCGGCCCGATGAAGGAGAGCAGGCTCATCACCAGCTCTTCGCGGATCGGGTCGATCGGCGGATTCGTGACCTGTGCGAAGTTCTGCTTGAAATAGGTGTAGAGCAGCTTCGACTTCGAGGAGAGCGCCGAGATCGGCGTGTCGGTGCCCATCGAGCCGACGGCCTCCTGGCCGGTCACGGCCATGGGCGCCATCAGGATCTTGGTGTCTTCCTGGGTGTAACCGAAGGCCTGCTGACGATCGAGCAGGGCGACATCGGTGCGTGAGGCGCGCGCCTCGACCGGCGGCAGCTCCTCCAGCACGATCTGGGTACGCTTCAGCCAGTCCTTGTAGGGATTGGCGAGGCAGAGCGAGGTCTTGATCTCGTCATCGCCGATGATGCGGCCTTGATCGAGATCGATGAGCAGCATCTTGCCGGGCTGGAGACGCCACTTCTGGACGATCTTCTCTTCCGGGATCGGCAGCACGCCATATTCCGAAGCGAGCACGACGAGACCGTCATCGGTGACGAGATAGCGCGCGGGCCGCAGGCCGTTGCGGTCAAGCGTCGCGCCGATCTGCTTGCCGTCGGTGAAGGCGATGGCGGCAGGGCCGTCCCAAGGCTCCATCAAGGCGGCGTGATATTCGTAGAAGGCGCGGCGCTCTTCATCCATGAGCGGGTTGCCGGCCCAGGCCTCGGGCACGAGCATCATCATGGCATGGGCGAGCGAATAGCCGCCCTGGACCAGGAATTCGAGTGCGTTGTCGAAGCAGGCGGTGTCGGACTGGCCCTCATAGGAAATCGGCCAGAGCTTCGAGATATCCGCGCCAAACAGCTCGGAATCGACCGAGGCCTGACGAGCAGCCATCCAGTTGACGTTTCCGCGCAGCGTGTTGATCTCGCCATTATGCGCCACCATCCGGTAGGGGTGGGCAAGGCGCCAGGACGGGAACGTGTTGGTGGCGAAGCGCTGGTGGACAAGCGCGATCGCGCTCTCGAAGCGCGGATCGGTCAGGTCCTTGAAATAGGAGCCGAGCTGCGTGACGAGCACCATGCCCTTGTAGACGATGGTGCGGGCCGACATCGAGACCGGGTAATAGGTCGCGGTGGCGCGGTCCTGGCGCTTGTAGACCTTGTTCGAAACAGACTTGCGCAGGACATAGACCTTGCGCTCGAAATCATCCTCGTCGGTGATCTCGACCGGACGGCCAACGAAAAGCTGGCGATGGGTCGGCTCGGTTTCCTTCACCGCCTCGCCGAGGTCGCTGTTATCGACCGGTACGTCGCGCCAGCCGAGGAAGACCAGGCCTTCCTCCTCGACCGTCTGTGCGACGATCTCCTCGCAGACGGCGCGATCGCCGGCATCCTGCGGCATGAAGAACTGGCCGATGGCGTAGTGGCCGGGCTCGGGCAGGGCGATGCCGAGCTTCGCGCATTCCTCTTGGAAGAAGCGATGCGGAATCTGGGTGAGGATACCGCAACCATCGCCGAGCTTGGGGTCGGCGCCGACAGCGCCGCGATGGTCGATATTGTGCAGGATCTGCAGGCCCTGCTCGACGATCGCATGGGTCTTGCGGTTCTTCATGTCGGCGATGAAGCCGACGCCGCAGGAATCCTTCTCGAAGGACGGATCGTAGAGGCCCTGGCGTTCGGGCATGGCCGGATCGCGCACCGTCAGGACCGGCTCGGTGGCCGTCATGGTCGTCACAGCTTTGCTGCTGAAGACACCCGACTTGCTGGTTCCGCTCATCGTCAAACCCCGCTTGCCATACCCCTCGCGCTTCCGCCGAGAGACCCGCATCAGTCTACATCGCCGTCCGCACCGGCCCCTGCTGGCCTTCAAGGCAGCAAGGATGGAGCCAGTCCGGCCAGGTTCGTCTGTCAGAGGGGGGCTTGCGCTGTTTTAATCCCGCGCCCGCGTCCTCCGCAGGCGCCTCGGGCTTCCCAGAGCCCTGTCGCGCCTGTTTACGCCGCCGTTTTACGGGCGGCGCGTTTACGGTTGGCTGTGGCGGTCGTGGCCGTGCCCCTCGTCATTGCTCCGCTCCGTTGCGATCGTCCGACATCAGGCTCGCGGCCTCATGTCAGCGCGGTGAAAAATGGGACAGTAACACTGTCCTATTGAGACGAATTTGCCAGAATTCTAATGTCGGCACAAGCGTGAATTTTGGGCGGATTGGAAATATTGTTGCGATATGCGTTTCGATGGCGACATTTCCGGGATGAAAGGCACAGTTGGGTCGCACGCTTCTTGTCCGAAGGGCTTATACCGGCGGCGGCCGGTCCGGGCTCAGTCGCGCCGTGCAAGGCGTCATTCCGGCCTTGCGCTTGGCAGGGCGCGCCCGCCTCGCTAACGCTCGTTCATGAACTTCATCAGCGACAATACGGCGGGTGCGAGCGCCCCGGTGATGGCCGCGATCGCGGCCGCCAATGACGGCGCAGCGGCCGCCTATGGCACCGATATCTGGACCCAGCGCGTCGAACGGCTCTTTGCCGAGCTGTTCGAGCATGAGGTCTCGGTTTTCCTGGTGACCAGCGGCACGGCTGCGAACGCGCTGGCGCTGGCCTGCCTGACGCGCCCCTGGGGCGCGGTCCTGACCCATCAGGAAAGCCACGTCGCCGATGACGAGTGCGGCGCGCCGGAATTCTTCGGCGACGGCGCCAAGCTCATCGGCCTGCCCGGTACCGGCAACAAGATCACGCCTGAGTCCGTGACCAAGGTCTTGGCGCGGATGCGCGAGGGCGCGCTGCATCAGGTGCAGCCGCAGGCGGTCTCGATCACGCAGGCAACCGAATGCGGGTTGGTCTATCGTCCCGACGAGGTGCGGGCCCTGAAGCAGGCGGCCGAGCCACGCGCCCTGAAGCTGCATATGGATGGCGCCCGCTTTGCCAATGCGCTGGTCACGCTGGGCTGCTCTCCAGCCGAGATCACCTGGAAGGCGGGCGTCGACGTCCTGTCCTTTGGCGGCACCAAGAATGGCGCCTGGGCAGCCGAGGCCGTGGTCTTCTTCGATCAGGCCTTGGCTGCTGAAATGAAATGGCGGCGCAAGCGGGCCGGTCATACTCTTTCCAAGGGCCGGCTGATCGGCGCACAATTCGAGGGCCTCTTGGCCGGCGGCCATTGGCTGGCGCTGGCGCGCCACGCCAACGCGATGGCGTCCCGGCTGTCCGAGGCGGTTGCGAGAGGCGGCTCGGTGCGGTTGGCCTGGCCCTGCGAGGCCAATACGGCGTTTCTCGTCCTCGATGCTGCAACGCAGGAGCGCCTGAAGGCGGCCGGGGTCGGCTATCACGCCTGGTCCGACACCGCGCTTCCCGACGATGCAGCGCTTGCATCGGGCGATATTGTCGGTCGGTTCGTGATGTCCTTTGCGACGCGCTCCGAGGATGTCGAACAGCTGATCTCGCTGCTGAACGCGCCGTCTCGCTGAAATATCCCCTGATTGACGCCGCATGGGTGCCGTAATCCCTAAGGAAGACTGAAGCCCCCGTTCGGTCCGTTAACAAGGATGGAGATATGGCTTCTGTTTCGACCGCGCGCTCGCGCGCCGCGCTGATCGGCCTGGCTGTTGCCGGCGCGCTGGCGGGCTCGGCCGGTGGAGCCGCCGCGCAGTATTATTACGACTATGGCTACGAATATGTGCCGCGTCGCGCTTATGGCTATGGTTACGGCTATCGCTATGCGCCGCCGCCTGCGCCGTTGTCTTCACGGAGCATCGCCGAGATCGCCATCCGCGAGCACAGACTCGCCCAGGTCGACCGCACCACGCGCACCGAGTCCGATTTTGTGGTCGATGGGCGCATGGCGAATGGCCGGCGCGTACGGCTGATCTTCGATCGTTTCAGCGGCGATCTCGTCCGGCGGGTGAACCTGCAGACTCCTGAACGAATGAGGGGACCCGCCCCGGATGTCGCGCGCGTCGATCCGCGTGAGCATGCCCCGGCTCAACCGCGGTTGCTGCCGCTCCCGCCGGAGCGCCCCGATTCGCTCAAGGCTCCGGCTGAGGCGAACGCGCCTGCCCAAGTCGTTCCGGCGTCCCCGGCCGCACCGATGCCGGCTCCTGAACCGGAGAAGGCGCCAGCTCCTCCCGCCGAGGCGAGCGCGCCTGCAACGGTCATGCCCCCGTCTCCGGCGGCGCCGACACCGCCAGCCGAACAGGCAAAACCTGTCGAGCAGGCTCCTGCCCAGGCTCGTGCGCCAGCAACCGAGGCTCCGTCCACGCCGGCAACACCCGTCGCGCCGACGCCGGGCCCGACCACGCCATCCGGCGAGGAGAAGCCGAAGCTGGTGAACCCCGACGATGTTCGCGGAACGGAGACTCCCGAGCACAAGCCGCCGCTTGCGAAGGCTGAATCGCCGGAGATCAAGGCTTCGCCGGTCGAGCTGCCACCGGTCCAGATCGAGGATCCGGCGCCCTCCACACCGCGCCCGGCGACGCCTGCCGTTCCGGTCGCGCCTCTCGACTGAGAGACGATCGCCAATTCCAGGCGTGAAAAGGGCGCCCCCGGAAACCGGGGGCGCCCTCTGTCTGCCAGCCCTGGGCTGGGCGTGTTACGCGGCCTTAGAAACCTTGGCCTCGAGCACCTTGGCGGGTTTGCCGCCGATGGCGATCTGGCGCGGCTTCTTGGCCTCGGGAATCTCGCGGACGAGATCGATATGGAGCAGGCCGTTCTCGAGGCTCGCGCCGGTCACCTGGACATAGTCGGCGAGCTGGAAGCGGCGTTCGAAGGCGCGTGCGGCGATGCCCTGATGCAGGACTTCGCGCTTCTCGGCGCTTTCGGAAACCTGCTTCTCACCGCGTACGGTCAGGGTGTTTTCCTTGCTTTCGATGGCAAGGTCGCTGTCGGAGAAGCCGGCGACCGCGATGGAGATGCGGTAGGCGTTCTCGGCAGTGCGCTCGATATTGTAGGGCGGATAGGTCGGCGCGGTTTCAGCGCTGGTCGCCTGGTCGAGCAGGTTGAACAGACGATCGAAGCCAACGGTCGAGCGATAGAGCGGGGAAAGATCGAAGTGACGCATGATGTCCTCCAGAAGAAGCGACGTTTGGTCGAGCCTGCCTCGTCTTGAGCACAGGCCCCATTCAGGTTCACGCAGCCGGTATCGGCCTACGTGACCAGGAATTGGGGAGCGATTTCAGCTTTTCAAGAGCCGCCTCGAGCGGGCATAACCGAGGGCATCCGCCCGGGACTGTCGCCGCGATTCGGAGCGCCTGATGGCCGAGGCCGAGCTTTTTTCCCTCCCCGACTACCCGGTTCCCGGGCATGGCAAGGTCTGGCTTGCCCTGGCGCGCGACGGAGCCAGGCTCCGCTTCGCGAGCTGGCACCCGACAGTAAAGCGAGTGCGTGGTACCGTCGTGATCATCCAGGGGCGCGCGGAGTTCATCGAACGCTACAGCGAGACGATCGCCGAGCTGCGCCGCCGCGGTTTCCACGTTCTCGCCTTCGACTGGCGCGGCCAAGGCGGTTCGCAACGCTTCGTCTCGCGTGAACGCAAGGGGCATGTCGGCCGTCTGCGGCATTACGAGACCGACCTCGCACTTGCCATGGCGGAAATGCAGGCCCGGCTGCCGCGTCCCTATTTCGTTCTGGCGCATTCGATGGGGGCGGCGCTGTGCCTCGACGCCGCCCGGCGCAACGCATTGCCGGTCTCGCGACTGGTCGCGCTCGCGCCTATGCTCGGCCTCTCCATGGTCGAGCGGCCACGGGCGGCTAGCTATCTCGCAAGCGTGCTGTACTGGCTCGGCCTCGGCAGCGCCTTCGTGCCTGGCGGCGGTGACACGGCGATCGCGACCAAGCCATTCCAGGGCAATCGGCTGACGAATGACCCCGTCCGCTATGCCCGGAACGCCGCGCTTTCAGCTGCGGCGAGCCAGCTGAGCATCGGCGATCCGACCGTCGGCTGGGTCAGGACCGCGTTCCGGTTGATGAACCGGCTGGCGGCTCCCTCGGCGCCTCTAGAGGTCAGGGTGCCGACGCTGGTGATCGCAGCCGGGCGCGACCCGGTGGTCTCGACGCCTGCAATCGAGCGCTTCGCGGCGCGGCTGAAGACCGGTTCGGCATTGATATTGCCGACTGCGCGTCACGAGATCCTGATGGAAACGGATGCCGTCCGCGCGCAGTTCTGGGCGGCCTTCGATGCATTCATTCCCGGCGAAGCGATCGCCGGGGCCGGCTCAGCCGGCGAGCAGGGCGAGGGCGGCCTGATGCAGCGTCCTGTTGGCGGCGGCGATGATGCGTCCGCCCTTGGCGGCACTGCCGCCATCCCATGAGGTGACGATTCCGCCGGCGCCTTCGACGATCGGGATCAGAGCGACGATGTCATAGGGTTTCAGCCCGCTCTCGATGACGAGATCGACATGGCCCGAGGCCAGCATGCAATAGGCATAGCAATCGCAGCCGTAACGGGCGAGGCGCACCGCGCTTTCGACGCGCAGATAGGCTTCCTGCTCGGCACCTTGAAACAGTTTTGGGCTGGTGGTCATTACCGTCGCGGTGGCCAGCTCGCCGTTCTGGCGCGTGCGCAGCACCCGTGGCCCGCCCGGACCCTCATAGCGTGCCTGTCGGCCGTCGCCGGAATAGCGCTCGCCGGTGAAGGGTTGGTGCATCATGCCGTAAACCGGAACGCCCTCGCGGGTCAGGCCGATCAGCGTGCCCCAGACCGGGATGCCGGAGATGAAGGCACGGGTGCCATCGATCGGGTCGAGCACCCAGACATATTCGGCCTCACCGTTCTCCGTGCCGAACTCCTCTCCGAGCACGCCATGCTCGGGGAAATTGCGCTTGATCAGGTGGCGCATCACGTTCTCGCCGGCGCGGTCGGCCTCGGTGACGGGATCGAACACGCCGCCGCAGGACTTGTCCTCGGTCGCATGCTTGGCGCGGAAGAAGGGCAGGATCGCCTGGCCGGATTGGGTCGCGAGTTCCGCGACGAAGGCGCCGAAATCAACCGCACTCATCTTTGCTCTCCGGAGCTGCGCTATGCTGCGCAGCAAAAATGCAGGATCCAGCCTGCTCGCTCGGTTCTTCTAGCGGCGCTCGTCGTCGGAAAACAAGGAATCTGACGGAAAATCAGCAGTTTTGGATTGCGTGCGGCGCATGGCTCATAAGATTTTCGACAAAGGCGCTTGCTTTTTTGCGCTGCACAGTCATATTGTGCACTGCGAAGGGGCGATCACCTCAAGCCTTCGTTTGCCCTCCTTGGGCGTTTCCTCCCTAGACTTGGGCCGCCACGAAAGTGCGCGGCCCTTTTTTCTGCGCTGCGCCGATGCCGTCATCGCAAGCCTCTGAGAAAACAGGCTATTCCGCAGCTTCGCGCCAATCGTCGAGCCAGCCGCTCCAATGCGCGAAGCACTCCGCCATGGCGGTGCCGATCGCCTGCTCCAACTCTGCAAAACCGGTATGCGGCTCCAGGTTCGCTTCGTTCATGTAGAGGGACCGGTTGATCTCGATCTGCAGGGCATGCACGCCTGAGGCCGGAGCGCCGTAATGTTCGGTGATGAAGCCACCGGCATAGGGGCGGTTGCGCGTGACGCTGAGCCCACGCCGACGAAAGGCTTCCTCGGCGATGTCGATGATGTAGCCGGCGGCGCTGGTGCCGAAGCGGTCACCGAGAATCACATCCGACTTGGCGAGCCCGTCGCGGTCGAGCCCGGTCGAGGGCATCGAGTGGGCGTCGACCAGAATGCAGGTGCCGAAGGCGCCTTGCGTGCGCTGGACCAGGCTGCGCAGCCCGGCATGGTAGGGGCGATAAAGCTCGTCGATCCTGGCGAGTGCTTCCTCCACCGGAATCTTGCCAAAATAAATCTCGTGCGCGTCTCCGACGATGCGTGGAATTGTGCCGAGCCCCCCCGCGACCCGCATCGAGCGGGTATTGGCGAAGGCGGGCAGGCGGCCGTCGAACATGCGCGGGTCGAGCTCATAGGGCTCGCGGTTCACATCGAGAAAGGCACGCGGAAATTCGGCCACAAGCAGCGGCGCACCAAGGGCGACCGTCTGCGCGAAGAGCCGGTCGACATAGGCATCCTCGGAGCGGCGCAGCGAGCGCAGCGGCAATCGTGCTCGCTCCACGAAGCCGGGAGGGTAGCGACGGCCGGCATGCGGCACGTCGACCACCACCGGCACGACCTGGAGCGGCGGCTGATAGAGGCTGAAGGGGCGCTCGATCTCGACGACGATGTCGGCGGCTTCAGCAGAAAAATTACCGGACGAGATGGTCATGCACGAGGACTGAAGCACACATTGCCGAGCGGATGAAGCGATCTTGAATTCGGCGCTGAATCGAACATCGCGTTCACGCCTTGTTTACCATGTTGGCGCGTTATACTGCGATAGTGTTCCAAGCGCTCCGGGCAGGCGATAACGCTTCGGCGCGTTGGCTCGGAATGCCGAATCGGGCGAGACGAAACAGAGAAGGGGTTGTCCGGGGTGGGCGGCCTCTATCGATAGGCCGAACGGGACGGACGAAGCAGGCCCATGACCAAGATACTTCTCGCTGAAGACGACAACGACATGCGCCGCTTTCTGGTCAAGGCCCTGCAGAATGCGGGCTACGACGTGGCGTCGTTCGATAATGGGCTTTCAGCATATAATCGCCTGCGTGAAGAGCCCTTCGAACTGCTGCTGACCGACATCGTCATGCCGGAGATGGACGGCATCGAGCTGGCGCGGCGCGCCACCGAGCTCGATCCCGACATCAAGGTGATGTTCATCACAGGTTTCGCTGCAGTTGCGCTCAACCCCGATTCCCAGACGCCGAAGGACGCAAAAGTGCTGTCCAAGCCCTTCCATCTGCGCGAGCTGGTGAACGAGGTCGAGAAGTTGCTCGCAGCCTGAGCGCTTTTTGCAATCAAGCGTCTTGCAAGGCGCGAAATGAGCGGCTATAGCCCGCTCAACCTCGCAACAGGGACACGCCGCAAGGCCGAACCTGTTCCGACTGCCAGGGCAGATTATCGTCACGGCATGACGGGCGCGTAGCTCAGCGGGAGAGCACTACGTTGACATCGTAGGGGTCACAGGTTCGATCCCTGTCGCGCCCACCATTTCACAAAACCCGGATATCGCTTTGAAGAGCGGTATCCGGGTTTTTGCGTTTGGTGCCTCAATGGCAAGGGCAGCCGCGATGTCCGAATGCCGTCTGATACGCGGCAGGGGGCTCCGCCCATCCCTTGAGGGCGGACGGCGCGAATCACTGCCGCCCATGCTTTGAACCGGTCTCCGCCGGGCTCAGGCGGGGACCTGCGGCTCCACCGTCCACAGGGCCCGGTCAGGGCCGACCAGCCGTCGGCAAACCCGCCTAGCGGGCCGCTGCGAGCATGCGATCGACGAAGCCGTCGAGGGCGGATTTGTCGATCCAGCGCAGCACCGCAACGAGATCCTGCGTGGGATCGAGCCAGATTGCGTTGACGCCGGCACCAAGCGCGAAGACGGCCGTGGCGGGAACATTCGGCCGGGCCGCCGCGCCCCGGTTGAGCCACCAGAGATAGCCGTAATTCTCGAGCGTGGGTGAAGGCGACAGCATGTCGTCGATCCAGGCCGGCGATAGCAGCTCACGGCCAGCCCAGGCGCCACCGCGCCCTACGAGCAGGCCCAGCCGGGCGTGGTCGCGCGCGCTGACGAAGAGGCCGCCGCCCCAATGGCCGCCGCCGGGCACGGACTGCACGCTCCGGCCGTCGATCTCGACCGAGGAATTGCGGTAGCCCTGCCACTCCCAGCCTTGCGAGGCCCCGATCGGGTCCATGATGCGCTCGCGCAGGACCTCGGGCAGCGGCTTGCGGAAGCGCTGCAGCAGGCAATAGGCCAGCAGGTTCACCCGTACGTCATTGTACTCGTAGTGGCTGCCAGGTGGCTTGAGGGCGCGCTGCTCGCCCTTGCGGCTGTTGTCGGCGCCCGGCCCGATCTGCCGGTTATGATCGACCTGGTCCGACTTGCCGAAGATTTCCCCCTGCCATTCGCTCGATTGCTGCAGGAGATGGCGCCAGGTGATGGTCGCATTCTGCGCGCCCTCGAACCAGGGACCGTCGACGGTTTTCGCCACCGGCTCGTCGACATCGCGAATCAGTCCGTCGGCGACGGCAAGCCCCGCCAGCACGGCGATATAGCTCTTCGCGATGGAGAAGGTCATGTCGGCGCGGGCCGTGTCGCCCCACTCGGCAACCAGGCGGCCGCCCCGGAGGATCAGGCCGGCCGGACCGCCGCGCTCCCTGACCGGGCCGACGATCTCGCTCCAGGGGCCTGACTCGTTCCATTCGACGAGGCCGACATAGCGCCCGTCGGGATAATAGAAGCTGCGCGGCCAGGTGCTCTCCTGCGCCTTGGCGAAGTCGACGGCAGCCTGCAGCCTTGCGGCGTCGAAGCCGGCTTCGGCCGGTGGAATGGTTTCCCAATCGCCATTGGCCGGCGGTACATAGGCATCATTGGTCTGAGACACGTGGCTGATCCTCGGAGGCATTTCGCGGGCCGATCATTGCGAAACGCTACCATACCCGACCGGTCTCAGCCGTCATGTCGAGAGTGATCCCGGCCTGCGCCGCATGCCGGGCGCGCAGAGCTCGCCGGCCGGCTGCAGGTGGTCGGGGCGGATCGGTGGATGATCCCGGCTATGCGGTGCCGTCGTTCAGCGCCATTTGCCAGAAATCCGCCTCGAGACGGGAGGCCTTGGCAAAGAGGGTCGTGAGTTCGGCAAAGCGCCGTTCCGTCATCGCCCGCGCGGCGAGATCGTCGAGATGGCGCCGGGCTGCCATCGCGATTTCCTGATAGGCATCGCCGGCATATTCCCCGATCCAGTCGCGATAGGGATGGTCCCCGAGTGCTTCTGGGCCCGCGGGAGTAAGGTTTCGCCCGATTTCGGCATAGCCGATCACGCAAGGGGCGAGCGCGACATGCAGGTCGAGCAGGTCGCCCGAGACGCCGCAGTCCAGCACGAACCGGGTATAGGCAATCGTCGCGGCATGCTCCGGTGCTGCTTCGATCTCGGTGGGGTGCAGCCCCCAACGGCCGCAGAGCCGGATATGGAGGTCCATCTCGACGTCGAGGATGGCTGCCAGGCCGGCCTTGGCCGCCCGCATGTCGGAAAGCGTGCGGCCCTTGTAGATTGCGAGCGCATAGGCGCGGGCGAACTGGATCAGGAAGAGATAATCCTGCACCAGATAGGTACGGAAGGCGGCCTGCGGCAGCATGCCAGTCGCCATTTGCCGGACGAAGGCGTGGTCGACATAGCTCGTCCAGTCGGCCTTTGCTGCGGACTTCAGTCGATCGAAAATGTCCATCTCAGGCGTTGTCTCCACAGGCGGTGCCAGCCGGATGCGCGAAATGCGGCATCAGGCCGCCGGAACCGATAGGCTTTGGCGGGTCAGGCTGCAAATTCCGGCTCTACCCCCGAATTCGAACAGCTTCAGGGTGTTTTCGGCGATGGAAGCGCTCGGACCGGTTAGCGCTCGCGGCGGCTTTCTGTCCGTCATCAATGTGAAGGCCAGCCCGTCCGGTTGACGTGAAATTCACTTCGCTCTAGAGACCGGCCCGCACTGGACGACCTGTGCCATCTGTAACGCTGGGGACGGCCCCATTGTCTCGGGAGAGATAATGGAACCGACATGCCCCAGGCATGGCCGCAGGCTGCTGATTGATCAGCGAGCCGGGCCTTCTTCTCAGAAACTGCCCTCTTCCCAAAACCTGACGAACCGCTTCGCCCGCTGGCACGTCCATGCGCGCCGTCCGGATTCGTCCCGTATCCCGCCCGCAGTCGAAGCGTTGGCCTGCACGGCCTGGCGCCTGCCGACGCATCGCGGGGCCGTTCCCGTTTCAACCCACATGACGCAAGAGGTTCGCCGTGGCCGGCCCGATTGAGCAATTCGAAATCAAGACGCTGTTCAGCCTTGGGGAGGTCGCTGGGCAGGAGATCGCCTTCACCAACTCATCCGCCTTCATGATCGCGATCGTCGCCATCGCCAGCGGCTTTCTGCTGTTCTCGACCCGCGCCCGCGCGATTGTCCCTGGCCGTGCCCAGGCCCTGAGCGAAATTCTCTACGAGTTCGTACGGAACACGCTCAGAAGCATCGCAGGCGAGCATGGCATGCGTTTCTTCCCGCTGGTCTTTTCGCTCTTCATCTTCATCCTGTTGGCCAATCTGATCGGAATGTTGCCGTTCGCGTTCACCGTGACGAGCCATATCTCCGTGACCTTCGCGCTTGCCATGCTCGTCTTCTGCACGGTGACGATCTATGGCCTCGTGAAGCATGGCTTCGGCTTCCTGCGGCTGTTCCTGCCGTCGGGCGTTCCCATCGTCCTTGCGCCGATCATCGTCCTGATCGAGGTCGTCTCCTATATCTCGCGACCGATCAGCCATTCGATCCGCCTGTTCGCGGTCATGCTGGCCGGCCATATCGCGCTCAAGGTCTTTGCCGGCTTTGTCGTCGGCATGACCGGTCTCGGTGCGGTTGGCATCCTTGGAGCGGTGCTGCCGCTGATCATGACGGTCGCCCTCACCGGTCTGGAGGTACTGATGGCAATCCTGCAGGCCTACATCTTCACCATGCTCACCTGCATGTATCTCAACGATGCCCTTCACCCGAGCCATTGAGGCCGCACGAGACGGAGTATCAGCAATGGCTTGGATCTATCTGCTCTTTGCAGGCGTCTTCGAAGTCGTGTGGGCGTCGACCATGAAACAGTCCGAGGGCTTCACGAAGCTCGGGCCCAGCGTGATCACGATCGCGACGATGATCATCAGCTTTGGCCTGCTGGCCGTGGCGATGAAGTCGCTGCCGCTGGGCACGGCCTACGCGATCTGGACGGGAATCGGTGCGGTCGGAGCTTTCCTCGTCGGCATTTTCGTAATGGGAGAGGCCGTCACCTTCTTCCGGATCGCCAGCGTCAGTCTCATTGTCGCCGGGCTGATCGGGCTCAAGCTTTCGACGGCCTGATGACGCTCGCCTGCGATCATCGCAGACGAACGGCCACCCGGTTGGGTGGCCGTCTTGTTTCAGGGCATGTGTCGATGCTGATCGTTCGGCTCAGTTCGTCGCGAAGCAGTAGAACAGGCCGGCTCCCCCCGTGCCGCGCAGCGCTTCCTGGCTGCAGCCTCCCCGCGACGCATGCGAGGTGTTCCACGACTTCGCCGGTGGGGATTCGTCCAGGCCGCTGCGGTCATGGTGGCCGAGCATGACGGCGCCCTCCGTACCGCTCTTGGTGTAGTTGCCGCAGGTCCGGTCCTCGCCGGGGCCGAAGGCGGTGCCGTCTGCCTGGGAGCCTGTGAGCATATCGTGCTGGTTCGGTGTATCGCCGCGACCATTGACCGGCTCGCCCTTCTCGTTGAGCGCGGTCTGTTTGGTCAAGCCGGCCGCGCCGCCATGCAGGTCAGCGACGCTGGTGGCGATCACAGCTCCCTTGGCGTTGCGCCAGGGCCCTGGGCCGATGCGGTCTCGCGCGTTGACGGCTGTGGTGCCGCCAGTCGCCTGCGTGGAGAGATAGGCCCGCCAGGTCTTGCTGCCTGCACCCGCCGCCTGGGCAAGACGCTGGCAGATGGCGTCGGCGCCTGCGAGGCCGCCGAGATCGGCACCCTTCGCGGATCCGGCACTGGTGACAAAGAAGGTCATTTCGGACGTCTGGGCCTGGGCCGAGCCGGGGGCAAATGCCAATAGTCCAGCCGCAGCGACAAGCGTGAAACACGTCACGCGCTTCATGTGGTCCTCCCTTCGTTCTGGATCGGTCTGTGCTTCGGTTCCCCTACTTCTCGGTCCGCCGGGGCTCAGAGTGACAAGTTAATCGGGTAACAACAAGGCTTTGGGGGCGACGGAAACTAGCCGTGCCCCTGCGTCGTCCCGGGATTATCCTCGATGGCCCGGTTGAGTTTACGCAGCAGCGCGGCAAGGGCCCCGCGTTCTTCCGGCGAGAGATGGGTCAGAAAGGTCGCTTCGCTTTTCATGTCGGCGCGGAAAGCCGCCTCCACCTTCGCGCGTCCGCTCTCGGTCAGCTCGACGGCAAGACTCCTTCCATCGGTGTCGGACGGCACGCGCCTGACGAGGCCCGCCCTTTCAAGCCGAGCGAGGCGGTGGCTGAGGCTGCCCGAGGCGATCATCAGGCTGGTGTAGAGTTCAGTCGGCGTCAGGCGGAACGGCGCGCCCGCGCGGCGGAGCGAGGAGACGATATCGAATTCGCCGCGATCCAATCCAAATCCGGCGAAGGTCGCCTCGATGCTTGGGCGAACAAGGTTGGAGAGGCGGTAGGCCCGACCCAGCACGGCCATGGCGCCGGTATCGAGATCAGGCAATTCGCGCTGCCACTGTGCGCGCAGCCGGTCGACATGATCCTGGGTCTCGTCAGCGTCGGCCAAGGCACTCTCCATCAGCCAGAGTATCTTGACATGAAGATAGATTGATGAGCTAGTATCTTCATATGAAGATAGTTTGGCGGCACCGAATGCAGGGGCGTTCGATGCCGGCCTTCGTTCAAGCCGGAGACAGGCTCATGCCGCGCTTCATCTGCCGCCAATGCGGCGCCCGATTTCCCGATACGGCCACCCCGCCCGACGCTTGCCCGATCTGCCGTGATGAGCGCCAATACGTGCGCTGGGACGGCCAGGAATGGCTGACGCCGGGCGAACTCGCGTTCGGTCATTCCGTCGTCTGCAGCGAGGACCATGGCGTGCTTGGCCTGCGCATCGCACCGGCCTTCGCGATCGATCAGCGGGCGTTGCTGGTCGAGGCGGAGGAGGGCAACCTGCTATGGGACTGCATCGGGCTTGTGACGCCCGAGGCGGTCGAGGCGATCCGCGCGCGCGGGCCGGTGATCGGCATCGCGATCTCGCACCCGCATTACTACACCGCGATGGCGGAATGGGCGGCCGCGCTCGGCGTGCCGGTCTATCTCCACGCTGATGATCGGCAGTGGGTGACCGAGCCGGACCCTGCCATCCGCTTCTGGGACGGCGAGGCCCTGAAGCTTGGTCCGACCTTGACGCTGTTGCGCTGCGGCGGCCATTTCGCTGGGGCGACCGTACTGCACCATGCCAAGGGGGAGGGCGCGCTCTATTGCGGCGACGTGCTGCAGGTGGCGCAGGATCGCCGCTATGTCAGCGTGCTCTATTCCTATCCCAACATGATTCCGGTCAATGCGGCGACGATCCGGCGGATCGCCGCGGTTCTCGAGCCTTTTTCCTTCGCAAGGATCTATGGCGCCTTCGAGGGAAGGGTCATCGCCGGCGACGGTAAAGCGGCGCTGGCACGCTCCTTCCGGCGTTATCTGGCCGCGATCGCCTGAGGGTATTCGATGGTTTTCGCACGCTGGACCCTTGCGATCGCCGGAAAAATCCGTATACAGCCGGCATCGCATCAGCCGCGCCGTTCGAGTGGTCGATGAGGATCGCCCGCCGGTCCGCGTCGCAGCTGTGAATTTTTGACCGATTCGTCCGAAAGGCGGATCGACGGAGTAGAGACGATGAAGATCCGCAATTCGCTCAAGTCGCTGCGCGCCCGTCATCGCGACAACCAGCTGGTTCGCCGCAAGGGCCGCGTCTACATCATCAACAAGGTCCAGAAGCGCTTCAAGGCGCGCCAGGGCTGAGTTGGCGCGCGGCTTTCGCTGCCGCGACGTTTTGATGCTGACTCCAGATTTGAAGGTGGGCGCGCTCGGCGCGCCCACCTTTTTTGGCATGAGCCTCTCGCCACGTCGTGATTTGACGCGACCGCACGAGCCCCTAATCTTGTGGGCATGAGCATTCCTCGTCTGCCTTCCGCTGCTCTTGCGCTTGTCCTGGCGACAGCCTTGCCGTTCGGGCTAGGCGCTGCCCTGGGGCAGGACAGCGCACCAGCGCAGCCTGGCACCGTGCCGCATTCGGACACGACGGATAATCCGGCGGCACCGGCTCCCGGTGCCTCGCGCAGCCCGGCTGCGACGCTGGATCGGCTGTTCGAGCGGCTTGCTGCCGCCAAGAGCCCGGAGGAGGCCAAGGGCATCGCCAATCTGATCCAGCGGCGCTGGGCGCGATCAGGGTCGGATACGGCGGATCTCCTGATGGCACGGGCGCAGGAGGCGATGCGATCCAAGGAGCTCGATCTCGCGATCGAATTGCTCGACCGCATCATCAGTCTCGAGCCGGACTGGGCTGAAGGCTGGAATCAGCGCGCCAACGCGCTCTTCCTCGCGGGCGATTCGATGCGCTCGATGATCGACATCGGAGAGGCGCTGAAGCGCGAGCCGCGTCATTACGGCGCGATGATGGGGCTCGGCACCATCCTGCGGCAGCAGGGGGACGACAAGCGTGCCCTGATCGCCTATCGGCGGGCGCAGGAGATCTATCCGCAATTCGAGGCCATCAAGGACGCAGTCGATTCGCTGAAGACCGAAGTCGACGGCCGCGACGCGTAGGCCCTTGCGGTTCACCAGTGAAACCAAAGCGAATGCGGCGACGTAAGCAAATCATGCTCGCGCGCGCCTTGCTCATTCTTCCTGCCCTTCTTGTTGCCGGCCTGCTCGCCAGGACGGAGTGGCTTGGCGTCGAAGCAGAACGACAGCATCCCCCCAAGGGCAGCTTCCTGACGCTTCCAGGAGGCAGGCTGCACTATGTCGAGCGCAAGCCGGTGGGCGAGATGCGCGGCACCGTCGTGCTCGTCCACGGAGCCTCGTCAGATCATGCCGACCTGCTGGCGACGCTCGGACCCGAGCTTGGCCATTACCGGGTGATCGCGCTCGACCGGCCGGGCCATGGCTGGAGCGATCGGATCGACGAGAACGCCATGGCTGATCCCGCTCAGCAGGCGACAGTCATCATGAAGGCTCTCGATCAGATCCTGTCGGAGCCCTTCGTGCTGGTCGCTCATTCGCTGGCCGGAGCGCTCGCAACGCGGATCGCACTGGATCACCCCGAGCGATTGCGCGGACTTGTCCTGCTTGGCGGCGTGACCCACCCCTGGCCTGGCGGCATTGCCTGGTATTATCACGCGGCCTCATGGCCTGTGATCGGCCCGGTCTTCACGCGATTGATCGGCGTGCCGGCGTCCGATGCCCTTTTGCGCTCCGGTGTCGAGAGTGTCTTTGCGCCGCGGCCGGTCACGCCCGGCTATGTCGCAGCAGGCGAAATCCGGCTGCTGCTGCGCCCTTCGACCTTCGAGGCGAATGCCCGGGATGTCGCCGCGACCCACGCCTTCGTCAGCGCACAGGCTCCGCGCTACCGCGATCTCAGGATTCCGGTGGTGGCGATCACCGGGGACAGCGACGCGATCGTGTCTCCGGTGATCCATTCCGCCGCGATCGCACGCGAGGCGCCGCAGGGGCGCTTCGTGCTGCTGCCGGGCGTCGGGCATATGCCGCATCACGCGGCGCCCGAAATCGTCGTCGAGGCAATCGACCAGTTGGCCGGACCGCGCTCGAGCCTCGCATTCGCGCGCTAAGGCATCGGCCCGAAAAGTGGATTGCGGTTTTCGGGAAAGCCGATGCAACACAAGGGGTCAGATCATCGGATACGATATCCGGTCCGATGATCTAAGGGCGTCAGGCCTTGGCGACGTGCTCCTTCGCGATGAAGGCGATACGCACCATGTTGGTCGCGCCCGGCGTGCCGAACGGGACACCGGCAACCACGATGATGCGGTCTCCGACCGCGGCATAGCCTTCGCGGACCGCGAATTTGCAAGCGCGGAAGGCCATATCGTCGATGTCGCTGGCGTCCTTGGTCACGACCGCGTGCACACCCCAGACCAGGGTGAGGCGCCGCGCCGTCCCGCGATTGGGCGTCAGCGCGATGACGGTCGAGTTCGGCCGCTCGCGGGCGATACGGAAGGCGGTCGAGCCCGAGGAGGTCCAGGCGGTGATGGCCTTGAGATTCAGCGTATCGGCGATCTCGTGGGCCGCCTTGGCGATGGCATCCGCGCCCGTGGCCTCGGGCTCAGCGCGTTGCGATTCGAGGATCGAGCGGTAGATCGATTCACTCTCCACCTCCTCGGCGATGCGGTTCATCATCGTCACCGCCTCGATCGGATATTGTCCGGCAGCGCTCTCGGCCGAGAGCATCACGGCGTCGGCCCCCTCGAAGACGGCAGTCGCGACGTCGGAGACCTCGGCGCGGGTCGGCACCGGAGCGGTGATCATGCTTTCCAGCATCTGCGTTGCGACGACGACGGGCTTGCCCATGCGCCGTGCCATGCGGGTGATGCGCTTCTGCGTGCCCGGCACCTTTTCCAGCGGCATCTCGACGCCGAGATCACCACGCGCGACCATGATCGCATCGGACGCCTCGATGATCTCTTCAAGCCGGAGCAGCGCTTGCGGCTTTTCGATCTTGGCGAGTGCGAGCGCCCGCCCGCGCACGATCTTGCGCAGGTCGGCCATGTCCTCGGGGCGCTGGACGAAGGAGAGCGCGATCCAGTCGACGCCGGCATCTGCTGCGGCTTCGGCGTCGGAACGGTCCTTGTCCGTCATCGCCGAAACCGGGATCGTGGTGTCGGGCAGGCTGACGCCCTTGCGCGATGAAAGCCTGCCAGCGACCGTGACGCGGGTCACCGCCTGCTTGGGGCTCGCCTTCTCGACGACGAGACGGATCTTGCCGTCGTCGAGGATGAGGGCGTGGCCGGGCTCAAGCGCACTCAGGATCTCGGGATGGGGCAGGTAGACGCGCTTCACGTCGCCGGGGGCAGGGTCGGAATCGAGGACGAAGCGCGCGTCCTTTTCCAGCATCACGCCACCATCGCCACCGAACTGGCCGACGCGCAGCTTCGGTCCCTGCAGATCGGCGAGAATGCCGACGGGGCGATGGAATTTCTCCTCCAGGCCACGCAACATGGCGACCCGCTCCGGCAGCGTCTCGCGCTGGGTGTGGCTCATATTGATCCGGAAGACGTCGACGCCGGCTTCGAACAGTTTGGCGCACATCTCCTCGCTGGCGGAAGCCGGACCCAGCGTAGCGATGATCTTGATCCGGCGTTCGCGCCTCATTCTTATGTCCTCATGGTCGCGGCGGCGTTGCGCCGGGGGTGGAATCGGTCAGCTGGATGGTCCAGCTCTTCTGCTCGCCGGTATCGACCTCGAAGAAGCCGGACCGGTCATATCCGCGGGCGAGGCAGTCCTCGATGCCTCGGATCGTAAATTCCTTGTTGCGCGTGCACATGATGGATTTGCCGGTCCATTCGCCACCCTTGTCGTAGTCGATGGCGTGCACGTAGTAGAACCTTGCCGCGAGCGTGCCGCGCAGCAGGGTCTCGCAGCCGCGCGGCGCGATGTTCCACCAGCCTTCGGTGACCCAGCCCTGCGCATCGCGATAGCCGATGGCGACACCGACGCGACTGCCCGTGGTGTTGCACATCCGCAGATCGGCGAGCGCGGGAGCCGCGCTTCCGAGAAGGCAGGCCAGCAGCAGGCCGAGGCGCAAGAGAGATCGGTCGAATCGGCTCGTCATGATCTTCTAAGGGTCGATCAGGATGACGCGGCAATCATTCACATTGGTCAAGGTCGGTCCCGTCCGCAGCAGGTCGCCAATGGCCTCGAAGAAGCCGGTGGAATCGTTGTCGGCCAGCGATTGGGCAGGAACGAGGCCGCGCTCCGCAGCTCGCGCCAATGTTGTCGCATCGATCACCGCGCCAGCGGGGTCGGTCGCCTCGCCGCCGCCGCCATCGGTGCCGTCGGTGTCGCCGGACAACGCGACGATGCCCGGCTCCCCGCCAAGCGCAATGGCCAGAGCCAACGCATATTCCTGGTTCGGGCCGCCGCGGCCCTTGCCGCGCAGGGTCACGGTCAGTTCGCCACCGGAGATGATCGCGGCGCGCCGCGCCTCTGCCTTGAGGCGCAGGGCAAGCGCGGCATGGTCGGCCGCAACCTCGCGCGCCTCGCCTTCGAGATCGGCGCCGAGATCTATGGGCTCGTATCCCGCGTCCCGTGCATTTGCGACCGCCGCCGCAATCGCGTCCTGAGGCCGGGCGATGATCTGGAATACGCTCCTGACGAAGGCGGGGTCGCCAGGCTTCGGGGTTTCGCTGGCGTCGTCGGCAAGCAGCGCGCGCGCCGCTGGCGGCAGGTCGAGCCCATAGCGCGCGACGATGGTGCGCGCATCGGCCATGCTGCTCGGATCGGGGACGGTCGGGCCCGAGGCGATCACGGTCGGCTCGTCGCCGGGGACGTCCGAGATTGCGAGCGTCACGAGCCGGGCCGGGGCGGCGGCCAGTGCGAGACGGCCGCCCTTGATGCGCGAGAGCCGCTTGCGGACGATGTTCATCTCGCCGATCGGCGCGCCGGAACGCAGCAGTGCCTTGTTGACTGCCTGCTTCTCCGCCAGCGTCAGGTCACCTGCGGGTGCGACCCAGTTGGCCGAGCCGCCGCCGGAGAGGAGCACCAGCACCAGATCATCCGCGCTTGCCGAGCGGGCGAGTTCGAGCGCGCGTTCGGCGCTGCGAATGCTGCCTTCGTCCGGCACCGGGTGGCCGGCGGCGACCATCGGAACATGGCGCGTCGCGGTCTCGTAGCCATGGCGGGCGACGGCATGGCCGACAAGGCGCTCGGGCGACAGGCCGGAGTCGAGATAATGCGCTTCCGCGAGTGCGGTCATGCTGCCGGCGGCCTTGCCGGCGGCGAGCAGGATCAGGCGGCCGTTCCTGGGTGGTTCGGGCAGGTGAGCGGGAAGGCAGCCGGACGGGCGGGCGCGGTCGACGGCGGCATCGAAAATCATCCTCGCAATGCGCAGGGCCTCAGCCGAATCGTTCCTCACCTGCTGCAAGTCCACCCCGCCTTCCACCCGCTGTCACGTCGATTTGGTCGACTTTCGTTGTATGCTCTTCTATGTCGCTGGCCGGCGGACGTCATCAGGCATTTGCCGATCTAATCATACTTTTTGGAGCGCCGATGCGGTCCGATTTTCCGATGGCGGATTCCGCCATAATGCTCGCCCCGGGCGAGGTCGAGATCATTCCCGGTGATCCCGCGACGGGTATGCTGTTGTTGTGCGATCACGCCTCCAACGCGATCCCGCCCGAGCTTGCGTCGCTCGGGTTGCCGCCCGAACAACTCGAGCGCCACATCGCCTATGATATCGGTGCGGCCGAGGCGGTGCGCGCCATGGCGCGTGCGACCGGCGCGCCGGCCATTCTGACCAGTTTCTCGCGGCTGCTGATCGATCCCAATCGCGGGCTCGACGATCCCACCCTGGTCATGCGCCTGTCTGATGGTGCGATCGTGCCCGGCAATGCCCGCATCGACGAGGCCGGCATCGCAGCGCGGATCGCCCGCTATTACGCCCCCTATGACGCGGCGATCGACCACGCCGTCGAGATGGCAGTCGCCGCCGGTCATCCGCCGGCGATCGTTTCGGTGCACTCCTTCACACCCTATTGGAAAGCGGTGGCGCGTCCCTGGCATGTCGGGGTGCTGTGGGATCGGGCAGGGGTGCTGGCCCAGCCGCTGATCGCCGCCTTCCAGGCCGAGAGTGATCTCGTCGTCGGGGACAATGAGCCCTATCGTGGCGGCCTGCCGGGCGACACGATCGACCGACATGCCACCCGTCGTGGCCTGCCTGATGCGCTGATCGAGGTCCGGCAAGACCTGATCGCGACGCCGGAGGCCGCGCGGGAATGGGGGCTGCGCCTTGCTCGCATCGTGCGGCCCTGCGTTGCGGCGCTGAATGCTGTCGCGATCGCCTGATGCGACAGCAGGACTGTTGAGCACTTTGTGCCAAAGGGCGGTTCGCGCTTGACGCCGGCCCCCGATCCGGGCGAACCCCTGCGGCCAAATCTATAGAGAAGGGTTTTGGAATGGACGATCCGGTTCAGGGCGATCAGCTCAAGAGCATCGTGCAGCGCATCGAGCGCCTCGAGGAAGAGAAGAAGACGATCGCCGACGACATCAAGGAGGTCTATGCCGAGGCCAAGGGCAATGGCTATGACGTCAAGGTGCTGCGCAAGGTCGTCGCGCTACGCAAGCGCGACCTGAACGAGCGCCAGGAAGAGGAAGCCATCCTCGAGCTCTATCTTCAGGCCGTTGGCGAGAGCGCCTGATCATTGCCTGTGCGAGCCTCGATAATTTGCACATCGACCTCGTCAGCTCACTGAATACTGTTTCACAGTTGGATTCACCCCGGCTCTCGGGCCGGGGTGATCCCTTTCTGATCGCGTGCGTCTCAACTCTGAGTGAGGCCGCACTCCACGCGTTGCGACGCTGAGGTGATGCTCTCCCCGCCGCCCCGGCTTGGCGCGCTCAGAACTCTTCCCAACCGGTATCCCCGGCCCGGCTGTTGGCGACCTTGCGGGCGGGCGCCGGTCTGGCGGGCTCTGAAGGGGGAGCTTTGGCCTGAACGAAGGCGGCCTGGGCCAGCTTGCGCAGGCGAGCCGGTTCCGACCCGGAATTCGCGGCCATCGCGACCTTGTCGCCCGCACGCTTCGGCGGCGGCGCGGTGAAGAGTTTGATTGCCGGCGCCTGAGGCTGCAGATCGGCCAGAGCCGCCGTCTCAGGCCCGGTCTTGAATGCCGCGACGAGATCATTGAGCTGCGCGATGCGCCCGGTCAGCGAAGCTGCCGAGGCAGCACTCTGTTCGGCTAGCGCCGCATTCTGCTGGGTCATTTCATCGAGATGCGCCACAGCCTGGCTCATTTCGTCGATGCCGTTGGCCTGCTCTCCTGCCGCCGAGGAGATGTCGGCGATCGTGACTGCTACTTTCTGCGACGCTCCCAGGATCCGGGTCAGCGCATCGCCCGCCTGGCGCACCAGCTTGACGCCATCTCCGACCTCTGTGTTCGAAGAGGATATCAAGGCCGAGATGTCCTTTGCCGCCTCGCCGGAGCGCTGCGCGAGCGTGCGGACCTCGCTGGCGACGACGGCGAAGCCCTTGCCGGCATCGCCGGCGCGGGCTGCTTCCACCGCTGCGTTCAAGGCGAGGAGGTTGGTCTGAAAGGCGATGTCGTCGATGACCCTGATGATGTCGGAGATCTTTTGCGACGCACTCTCGATGCGGGCCATGGCGTCGACCGCCCGGGTCGCGATCGCGCCGCCAGACTGTGCCGTCTCCATCGCCTCATTGGCGATCGACGCTGCCTGGCGCGAGGCCTGAGCCGAAGCCTTCACCGAGGCCGCCAACTCCTCCGTCGTCGCGGCGGTTTCCTCCAGCGAACTCGCCTGTTCCTCGGTCCGTTTGGAGAGATCATCGGCCCCTAGGTTGATCTCGCGTGCGGCCAGCTCAACCTCGGCCGAGGTTGTCTGGATTGTGCGCACGGTCGTCGAGAGGCGGTCGACTGTCTCGTTGATCGCGCCCTTCAGTTCCGCGAACTTGCCACGGTAATCGGCGTCGACGTGCACAGTCAGATCGCCCGCGGCCACAGCAGACAGTGCCTTGGCGAATTCGCTGGTCGCGCTGTCGACCACCGCATTGATCTCGTTGATTCCGGCCACGAGCTTCTGCATCTGCGGGTCGGCGTCATGGATCTCCAGCCGGGCCGAGAAGTCGCCCGCCGCAGCGGCCGACACCACTTCGCCGACATCCGAAACCACAGCCTCCATCGATTGCGCCCGCGCCAGGCGCATTGTCGCTGCTTCGCGTTCCTGCTCTTCGAGAGCACGGACCTTGACGAGATTCTCGCGGTAGGCCTCGAGCGCATTGCTCAGAGCACCGACCTCGTCGGGGCAGGGGGCGGCGGGAACGGCCCTATCAACCTCACCATCCTGCATCCGGACAAGGGCTTCATTCATGCCAGTCAACGGGTTCGCAATGCGCTTCTGGATGCCGCGCCAGCTCGCTGCGCAGAGGCCCAGCAGCGCGACCAGCAGACCACCAATCAGGGCGAGCCGGGTCAGGGCATGATTGGTCTGTGCCGCCGTGGTCGCCTGCATGTCGTCGAGCGATTGGGTTACCGCGTCAACAATGGCGGCGAACGGACCATTGCACATGGTTGTCCAGTCCTGGGCGCCAATGACGGCGCCGCTACCCTGGCCGAGCTTGCCGAGGAGCTGGTCCATCGTCTGGTTTGCGGTGGCGACTTCGCTGGTCGCGACCTCAACTTTGCGAGCGAGGTCGGGCGAAACACCGACACGCGTCGCAAGCTGCCTCAGTTGGGCCTGGGCTGCATTGCTTGCGCCACGCAATTCGCCAAGCTGCTTCCACTGCACCGGTGTCAGCACCTGGCCGGAGCCAAGCGGAGCACGCAGCAAGGAGCACTGCGTGCCGTAACTTGAGCGCAGCCGCCAGGCGGTGGCCTTGAAACCCTGGAGTTCGGCGAGTGCCGGATCGGCCAGCCGAACCGCGAGCGACGCCGCATCGGAGGCGTTCGTCAGTGCGGCCTCGATGTTTCCGACTGCATTATACCAAGGCATGGTCGCGGCCAGGCTACGCTGAGCCCGGGGCTTGGCCGCCTCCCCGTTGAGATCGGGGATCCGCACCTGCATGGCCTTTTCAGCCTGCAGAATGGCCTCGGCAAGAACCCGATGCTCGGGCAGGTCAGCGGCGCCGAGTTTTGCTACGGCCGTTGCGATCTGGTTTCGCGATGTCTCCACGATCGCGCGGATCGTCGTGTCAGCATCGTCGTTTGCCTGCAGACTTGTCTGGGCCTTGCCACGATCGGAACGGATCGCATTGCCGGTGAGCAACAGGGCTCGGTCAGCCTCGACCAATCCGGAAAGCCGGTGGTTTGTGCGCACGTCGCGGACCGCATCGTAGGCGAGGTAGCCGAGCGTACCGAGTCCTGGCAGGCAGACTGCCGCCATCGTCGCCAGCAGGTACCGTCGAATGGAGCTCGGAAACATCATGATGCGCATCCAGAACGAAGTTTAGTCGGCGAAAATTGCGGCCATGGTCGACCATTGCCGGATCATTCGGCGAGTTCCGTTAAGATTACCTCTATTGCGCGAAGCCGAGTGTCTGTGTTTCTCGCTCGACTGATCTTGGATATCGCGGGCGCCAATTCTATCGAAGCGGCGAGGGATGCCGAAGGTCGGGCGTCAGAGGCTTGGTTCTTGGGCCGGCGGCGATGTGCGCAATGACGTATCGGACCCCACGCGCTTCGCGGGGCGCGGCTGGGCGACCATGCAGTGGTCTTCGATGCGCGGGCGGTCGGACACAATGGCTGTCACGCTCTTTCGCGCTTCCACGCGAGAGCGCTTCGCCTTCCGGCTCTGGCGCCAAGACGTGCGCACTCCTGACGCGTGCACTCCTCGTTGAAAGTGGTGGAACTCGCTCTCGACGCTTTCGGCGCTGCGTGCGAAGCTGCCCTTGCCCTCCACATTGCCCCGACTTGCCCGCATGCGTCGTCGTTCCTTTCTGGCCGGTTTGGCGTCGTGCGGAGTCACTGCGTTTGCGCAGCCGGTGCGCGCGACCGAACGCCTCAAGCATATCGCGGTCATGATCAGCCTCCCGCTGGACACCCCGATCGTCCAGGCGAGGTTGCAGGAAATCCGACAACGCCTTGCCGAGCGAGGCTGGATCGAGGGCCAGAACCTGCGCTTGGGCACGCGATTCTCGGGCTCGAGCGAAGCCGATCTTGCGCGAGCGGCGGCGGAGCTGGTCCGGGAAAATCCCGATATCATCATCGTCAGCTCCAGTGCCGAAACCGCTGCTGTCCTCGCCTTGACCCGGACGATGCCGGTGCTGTTCGGCACGGCCTCCGATCCGGTCGGGAGCGGCTTCGTGCGTTCTCTGGAGCGGCCGGAGGGTAATGCCACGGGGTTCAGCAACAACGACCCGGTCATGGCGGATAAATGGCTGGAATTGTTGACCGAGATTGCGCCCGAGACACGCAGGGTCGGCGTGGTATTCAATCCGCGCACGACCCCTGCAGCAGGTGAAACCTATCTCGCGCGCCTGAGGGCGGCGGCTGCCCATGCGCGGTTGTCACTTGGCCCGGTGGCAGTGATGGACCCGAACGGCATCGAGGGTGCGATCGCGGACTTCGCAGGACAGGGCAGCGATGGCGGGCTGGTGTTCCTGCCCGACAGCTTCACGTTCCGCCACGCGGCGCAATGTGCCAAGGCCAGCGCCCGGCATCGCCTTCCTGCCATCTATCCGTTCGACACCTTCACGCGCCAGGGCGGGCTGATGTCGTATACGGGGGGGCGGGACGAGGCGAGCGACCTCATCGCATCCTATAGCGACCTTATCTTGCGTGGTGCGAATGTCGCCGAGTTGCCGGTGCAGTTCTCGCGCAGCTTCGAACTGGTCATCAACGAAATGGCCGCCGCATCTCTGGGATTGAGCGTGCCGCTTTCGCTCCGGATTCGCGCGACACGGATCGTTTCGTGACGCAGGGCGAGACTTCTCGGCCGCGAGGTGCTCTCACCCGCAAATATGCGGTTTTCGTCGGCGTCGCGATCTGCCTCGCGCTTGGGCTCAATACGGCAATTGCAACGTTCTTCGCCTTCTCGGATCAGAGGGCGCTGGTGGTGCGCGTTCAGCAGGAGCAGGCCCAGGCCGCAGCGCAGCGGATCGGCGCCTTCGTGGCGGAGATCATGCAACACCTGGACTGGATCTCCCAAAGCGGCGCGAGCAACACTCCACCCGAGGAACGCCGCCTCGACGGCCTGCGGCTGCTGCGGCAGGTTCCGGCCATTCTCGAATTACGCCAGATCGATCCGGCGGGACGCGAGCAACTCTCGCTTTCGCGCGTCAGCCGCGACCAAACCGGTGGCGACGTCAACTGGTCGACTGATCAGGGTTTCCAGGCCGCCCTGGCGCAGGGCAGCTATTACAGCGATGTCCAATTCCGGCGCGGCTCGGAACCCTATATGATGCTGCTCAAGCGAGCGGCATCTCCGCACTCGGTTGCACAGGCGACCGTCAACCTCGTCTTCATCCGTGATCTGGTGTCCCGGCTGAAGGTCGGTGAGACCGGTCGCGCGTATATCGTCACGGGTTCCGGGCGGTTGATCGCGCATCCCGATCTGCGCTTCGTACTAAGGAACACCAATCTTGCCAGCCTGGTGAGTGCGCATGAGGCGGCCGGAGTGACCGGTGCAGGACTTTCGATGACGGATATCGAAGGCCGGAAAGTGCTGTCCGTGATGGCTTCGGTCCCGGACCTCGACTGGAAGGTGGTGATCGACCTGCCAGAGAGTGAAGCTTTCGCATCGATCAAGGCGTCGCTCCTGCGCTCGCTGGTGCTTCTGGTCCTCGCACTGTCCGCTGCCGTGCTGGCCGGCATCATCTTGAGCCGGAAACTTGTCGCCCCGATCAAGGCCCTCGGCGACGGCGCCGCGCGGATTGGCCGAGGCGAATTGGACGAGCGGATCAGCATCAACACCGGCGATGAATTGCAGCAGCTCGGCGAGCAGTTCAACCTGATGGCTCAGCGCCTCGAGGAAAGCCGCGCGGTTCTGGAGGACAAGGTCACGGAGCGTACAGCGGCCCTGGAGGCCGCTCTCGAGCTTGCTTCGGCCGGACAGCGGGCGGCAGAAGAGGCGACGCGGGCAAAGTCCCGGTTTCTGGCGGTTGTCGGCCACGATATCCGCACGCCGCTCTCGGGCGTACTCGGGGTTCTGGAGCTTCTCGACCGTGGTCGCCTGAGCCAACGCGATCGCCGCCTCGTCGCCATGGCGGCGACCTCGGGCGAGGCTCTGGTCGATCTGGCCAATGCGACGCTTGACCTGTCCCGGCTGGAGGCAGGAACCGAAAGCCTGGATCTGCGCAATTTCGAGTTGGGCGCGCTCCTGAACGCCGCCGCGGCGCTGATGCGCCCCCTCGCCGAGCAGAAGGGACTTGTCCTGACACTGCGTCTGCCCCCAGCCGGCGGCCTGCAGTTGCACGGCGATCCCGGCAAGATCCACCGGATTCTGATCAATCTCTTGCGCAATGCGATCAGTTTCACGGAGCGTGGCGGAATCGAATTCGGCGCTGAGCTCCAGCCTTGTCCATCTGCGGAAAATTCAGAATTGACGCTCACGGTCCGCGATACCGGCATAGGCATCGAGCCGGCGATGCAACGCCACATCTTCCGCGACTTTGTGCAGGTCGACCCGGACACGGGCCGGCGCAATGGCGGGGTCGGGCTCGGGTTGGCGATTTGCAGCAAGCTGAGCGAACTGATGGGCGGCACGATTTCCGTCGTCAGCGGTCGCGGGCAAGGCAGCACCTTCATTGTCCGTTTGCCGATGGTTGCGGCCAAGGCCGCCGCGCGGTCCGGGCCTATGGCGACGGCGCAGCTGCAACGCGTGCTCGTGGTCGACGATGATCCTGTGACGCGAGAGGTCGCCCGGGTCATGGTCGGGAAGGCCGGCCACAAAGTGCAGGCCGTGGCCTCGGGCGAAGCTGCCCTGGCAACGCTGCGTAATCGCGCCTTCGACATTGTCCTGCTCGATATGCACATGAGCGGAATCGACGGAATCGAAACCGCGCTTGCGGTCCGCGAGCTGCCGAACATCACGCAACCCCGGATCGTCGCGCTGACGGCCGATGTCTCCCCGGAGACGATGCGGCGGATGCGAGGAGCGGGGCTGACGGCGATCCTGTCCAAGCCCATTACGTCTGTAGCGCTGCTACAGGTCATAGGGCGCGGGAGCAGTCGCAGCGGCCAAGGTCCGGTCGTGTCCCTCTCAGTGGACCAGCCGGTCGACGCAAGCTTCTTCCAGACCCAGAGTCGACTGATCGGAAGCGAGCGCACGCGGCAACTCGTGGCGCTCTTCGCGACCGTATCCGAGAAAATCCTGAAGGGGATGCGGGCGGCGCTCCGGGCTGTCGACCGGGCCGAACTTAGCCGATTGGCTCACCAGCTCGCGAGTTCCGCCGGGGCCGTCGGCCTCGGGCGTGTCTTCGCACAAGCCAGTGCGCTGGAGCGCGACGCAATGGTCGCCGATTGCGAGGAGCTTATCCTCGCCATCGAAGCGCTGGACCGCGACCGTAGCGAGGCGCTGGAGACCCTGGACGGGTTCGGGGACAGGTCGGCAGCCGGAGCGGCCTGTCAGGTGTTGCGTTCGACTGGCACGCCGAGCTTGTAGCCGATCCCGCTGACGGTCGCGATCATGCCCGGCTTTCCACCATGTCCCAGCTTCCTCCGCAGACGCGCGACCAAGGCATCCACACTTCGCGCGTCGACATCGGTATAGCGATTGCTGACGACCTCGATCAGATAGTCGCGACTCAAGGGGCGGCCATCGCTTTCGACGAGAGCTGCAAGCAAGTCGAACTCGCCTCGCGTCAGGCGAATGGGGTCGCCATTGATCGTCGCGAGCTCACGCCGCAGAAAATCCATGATGAAGGGGCGAAAGGTGGCCGTGGTGCTGCGCCGGGCCATGTCCCGCTCGATCTTGCGGCGCCGCAGCAGGGAGCGGGTTCTGGCGAGAAGGTCACGCAGGTCGACGGGCTTGTTGACATAATGGTCACCGGCAAGCTCGAGGCCGACGATCCGATCGATGTCGGCATCGCGACGCGTCACGAAGATGATTCCGGCGTCGGAAACCGATTGAAGCTCCTTTGCCAGCTCGAACCCGTCTCCATCAGGCAAGACGACGTCGATGAAGATCAGTTCCGGCTTGAAGCGCTGGATCGTCCGCCTGGCCTGGGCGATGGTCTCCGCCTCTTGGACGTGAAACCCCTGGTCGATGAAATATCCCGCGATGACCGCGCGGGTGACGGGGTCATCTTCGACGATGACGAGCCGCTCGCGGGGTGTCGTATCCATCGGTCCTTGGTCTTCCCTGGCCATCCGAACGTCAACGAGGCCGTGCTACATCATGGGGCGGACGATCCAACAGCGACTGACGCGCTGCAACCTGCCAAAGCCCCGATTGTGAACGGCTGTTCGCTTTCCAATAGAAGCGGGGCGGTTTGCCTGCGGATAGTCGGCAAGTCGCCCTGGCCAGCCGGACAGCGCCCTTTGGGACTCGTGCTTCTTCCATGGCATGGCCGGCATCCTCGGTTCAAAGGCCTATTTCAAAGGGAGACACTTTCCGAGGGCAAACATGTCCAAACGCTGATCACATGCATGCGAATGGCCGTTCGGGTGCGCAAGGGCGACTGCTCGCAGCGGCCCTTGCGCGGGTCGCTCTATTTGACGCGATGACCGCGCAGCAGGCGCTCCGGCGCGGCCCAGCCGATATAGCGGGGTTGGGTCCAGCCGGAAGCCACCTCAAGCGACTGGACGGCGAGATAGCCGTCGATGCGCACCTCGTCCCAGGCATGCACCACCCGGCCGTCGCCAAGGTGAAGGCCGACATGGCCCCAGTTGGCGCGCCGGCCGAAGAGCTCTCCCGTCATGTCGTAGAAAACGAAGGCGCCGCGCGGCACCGCAGCCGGCTGTGGCTCGGTGACGCCATATTCGTCCGCGGATTCCCTTGCAGTACTGCCGCCGAAGATCTCGATGGCGTTGCCGGCCTCGTAGGCATCCTCGACGAAAGCAAGGCAGCGGAAGGCGTAGTCGGGATTGCCGAGACGTGCCGTCGCCCAGGCGATGGCTCGGTCGACATAACTGTCGATTGGATCGGTCACGGTCTGTCGGTCCCGTTGTCGAATGGAAGGGAGAGATGGGGGCGGTGCGTCGAGCAAGAGGTGCCATTCCATTCTCCATGGTCGGGACGACAGCGAGTTGCCACCAAAGGGCAGGCATTATGGCCTTTCGGGGGGCAAAGCGCAGGCAGGATCAGCGTTTCGGTCGAGCCAGTGCGTTCAGGAGTTCTGCTTCCGCAGCCGGGGCGAGGGGGCTTTCCGCATTGCGGTCCTGCAGGAAAGCGTCCGCTGCGCTGTCTCCGCTGGCAGGGCGATACCCACCCCCCGACGAGGGGGTGGCAATGACAAGCTCGGTGCGCCAGCGACCCTCGACGCGGCAATCGATGCCCTTCCAGCGATCTGCGCCCTGCGCGGCGCTGGCGAGCGTATATTCGCGGCAGAGCGTGCCGTCTCCCAGTCGATGTGACGAGACCAGCGCGATGCTGCCGCCGGCAGCACCGTGCGACCATGATGTGCTGCTGCCACTTGCCGAGCTGCCGAGCGCCGTGTCGAGAGCCGCGCGGGCCGATTGGAACAGGGCGACGCCGCTGGGGTCCGGGTTGCCAGGCGTTTCCGAGCCGATCCGGTAACCGGCGATACCGCCGACAAGCAGCGCAAAGCAGGCTGCCAGAGGCAGTTGCCAGCCCGGGCGGCGCGGGAGGGAGCGCGGGGAGACGGCCGGGGCGGGCGCTGCGAGTGTGGCGCCGCCCTCGATCACTGCCAGGCCATGCCGACCTGGCCTGGCTCCGTCGGCGGCGCGCGAATCGCTGCGAGCAGGTGCGGCGGCACGGCCTGATCGGAGCTGCCGGCGTCCTCCAGCAGCGCCCGGCTTTCCACGAACAGGGCAAAGCGCTCGGCGAGTTCTGGCTCGGCCATGACCCGCGCATGCAGCGCATCGGCCGTGGCCTTCTCGAGTTCGCCGTCGGCCAGGGCCAGCAACATTTCGTCCGAAACCGCGCTCGTCATGATGTCTTGTCCATTCCAAGTTTCGCCGCGAGGCCCTGGCGGGCTCGCGAGAGCCGGCTCATGACCGTGCCGAGCGGGATCGAGAGCTGCTGCGAGGCTTCGCGGTAGCTCTTTCCGTCGACACAGACCATCATCAGCAGTTCGCGATGGTCGGACGGCATGGCTCCCAGCGTCTGTTGAACGGAATCGACGGTCAAGGCGACGTCGCCGACATGCCGGCCGTCTTCCCCGGCGAGATCGAGATGGTCTTCGAGAGCCTCGCTTTGTCCTTCGCTACGGCGCTTGCGGAGCGAGTCGATCCAGAGGTTGCGTGCAATCCTGAACAGCCAGGCATCGAGCCGGGTACCGGGTTGCCAGAGCGCCTGTGCCTTGAGGGCCCGCTCGCAAGTTGCCTGGGCGAGATCGTCGGCCTCGCTCGCCGAGCGGGTCAGGGAGAGCGTGAACCGGCGCAGTCTCGGCAGCAAGGCCACAAGCTCGCTGGCGAAGGCCGACAGGGGCGGCTCGGTGCCTGCCGACGCGGCCGTCGTTCCGGTGGAGGCCGTCATATGGGATTGGACGATGTCCAAAGTCGTATCCTTGTCGTCAGGATCAGCAGGCAAGATCGCGCATCGACCTATGGCTGCGCGGGCTGCGGCCGGCATTCCAGCAGACCCCAGCCAAAGACAGGGTCGCGGCCCGGATCCCCGAGATCGGTCGCCTCGCTGGACAGTGCCGCCACGAGCATCTGCGGTGTCGCGCCCTGATCGGCGGAGCGCCGCTGAGAGAAGGCGAGGGCGACCAGTGGCGCGGCATAGGAGGTTCCCGAGCGCAGCCGACCCGGGCGCAAGGCCTTGTCGGGCATCTGGATACGCACGCCAGGGGCCGCAAAGGCGATATGTGCGCCGCGATTCGCGCGGGCGAAGACCTGGCGCTCGCGGTCGATGGCCGTCACCGCGACCGCCCATGGATAGGCCGCGGGATAACGCGGTTCGGTGCCCGGCCCGTCATTGCCGGCGGCGGCGACTAGGACTGTGCCGCGCTGCTGCATCGCCCGGCCGGCATGGTCGAGCAATGCGTTGGCCGGCCCCGCGAGGCTGAGATTGACTACGGGTACGGAACGTTCCGCCAGACGGTCGAGTGCCGTTACGAGGTCGAGGCTGTCTGTACTGGCGCCACCCGCGCGCCGATGGAAGGCGTCGACCGCGATCACCCGCGCCCCGGCCGGGCCCGGTCCGTTCCGGGTCAGCAGGATCGCGATATCGGTGCCGTGCGTGTCGCGAGCTGGCCGGTAGTCCGGGGCTCGCACCACCTCGGTGACAATGCCGCTGTGCGACAGGAACGGGTGCTCGGCATCGACTGCGGTGTCGACCATGCCGATCGTGCCATGGGCGCGACAGGTGCCCTCGATCCGTGCTTCCGGCGTCGTCAGGGAGAAGCAGCGTGCCTCGGAACAGGGGGCAGCCAGACTGCGATAGAGATGGTTGAGATCGACCAGCGCTGAAGGCGCGAGCGAGCGCACCCGCTGCAGCGCACGCGCGGTTGAGAGGCCACGCGGAACGCGCAGCCGGGCCGACAGACCGGGCAGCAAGGCGAGTTGCCGCTGTGCCATGATCCGAAAGCCGTCGCGGCGAAGCTTGTCGAAATCGGCTTCGACGAGCCCGCTGGCGACAAGCTCGCGCGGAGACGCTTGTGGCGTGGGCGGCCCCGCCCGCCGTGGACGCTCGGGCGCGCCGGGGGGCGCCAGAGGCGCACCGACATGTCGGGACGGCTGCACCGGCGCGATCACGACGGGAGGAGGGGGGAGGACGCTGCTCATGTCGAGAGAAACGAGCGAGAACGCGTCTTATTCCCTCGGCTCGGCGCAGCAGTTGCTCAGTCCTCCCGGCGTGGCGGAGTTGACCCTGCATAGACAGGGCCGGCGTCAGTTTCCTGACGCCGGCCCTGTCCTGGCGAAATATCAGGCTCAGGCAACCAGCTTCAGTTCGGCCTGGGCGGCGTTGATCGCCTGCTCGCGTGCCTCGGGACCGAAAGCGAGCTTCTCGACGCGAATGAACGTGACATCGGTGATGCCCATGAACCCGAACAGGGTGCGCAGATGCGGCTCCTGCGAGTCCATGATCTGGGCGGGGCCGCTGCTGTAGAGACCGCCGCGGCTCTCGACCACGATCGCACGCTTGCCGGTCATCAGGCCTTCCGGGCCAGACTCGGAGTAGCGGAAGGTCACGCCGGCGCGCAGCACATAGTCGAACCAGGCCTTCAGCGTCGACGAGATGCCGAAATTGTACATCGGCGCGCCGACCACGATGATATCGGCCGCCTTCAGTTCCTCTACGAGCGCATCGGACAGCGTGCGGGCTTCTACCTGAGCCGGATTGGCCGGCTCGCCGCCGCGAATGGCGGTCGCGGAATCGAGGGTCAGATGCGGAACCGGGGCCAGGCCGATGTCACGTTCGACGACCTTCAGGCCAGGGTTCTGGGCGGTGAGTCGGGTGACGGTATCCTGGACGAGCTGCTTCGAAACGGAAGCCGAGCCGAGGGCGCTGCTGTTGAGAACGAGAAGGTTGGACATGGTTGCGATCCTGAAACGGAGGGAATGGCCTCGATGCAGTGCAACATAGCGGTTCACTTCACGCACCAGAACGCCCATAGTGGGAACCATACTGTTGCTCTCAGGGGAACACTCTCATGTCGGAGCTCGATGACATCCGCAGCTTCATCGCCGTGGTCGAGACCGGTGGCTTCGGGCGCGCGAGCAAGGTGCTGGGTCTGTCGAAGTCTATCGTCAGCCGTCGCATCGCTCGCCTCGAGGCCGATCTCGGTACCCGGCTGCTCAGCCGCACGACCCGCGGCATCAGCCCCACGGAGGCCGGGATCGAGTTCAAGGCGCGCGGCGAACGCATCCTTGCGGATCTCGCGGAGGCGCGTGAATCGGTGGCGCAGCAGACCGGTGGCGTTGCCGGGAGGCTGCGCCTGTCGATGCCGTTGACCTTCGGCGTACGCCATGTCGCGCCGGTCCTCGCCGAGCTGGCGCATCGTCACCCCAAGCTAGAGCTCGATGTCGAGGCCAGCGACCGCTATGTCGATCTGATCGGCGAACGTTTCGATGCGGCGATCCGGATCGGCACGCTCAAGGATTCCAGCCTGGTCGCGCGGCGCATCGCGCCGGTCTACGGAGCCGTGGTCGCAAGCCCGGGCTATCTCGATCGCAGGGGCCGCCCGATCTCGCCGCTCGACCTGACCGAGCACGACTGCCTCATCTATACCGGTACAGCGACGACAGACTGGACCTTTCGGATGAGCAAGCGCTGGGTTTCGGTCAGGCCGACCGGCCGGATGCGCTCGGACAGTGGCGAAACCCTGGCGGAATGGGCGGAGGCGGGGCTCGGGCTCGCCGTGCTGCCGACCTTCATGCTCACGGACGCGATCAGCAGAGGCGCGCTCGAGCATTTGTTGCTGGACTATCCGATGAAGGAGCAGGGGCTCTTTGTCGTGCGCCCGCCAGGCGCCTATGTTCCCGGCAAAGTGCGCGTTCTGATCGATCTCCTGGTCGAGCATTTCGGAGGCGAGCCGAGCTGGGATCGCTGCCAGATGGCGGCGAAGGCGCGCGGATTGTCCTTCGGCGCGGAGCCGGTTTCCGATGATGCCGTCGCGTCGGAGGCCGGGCTGCCTGCACATCAATTGGCGTGATCTTCGGCATCACATGATTTGGCGTTGCATTCCCTGAACGAGCGGCCAGTCTGCACGCGCTCACAAACGGAGATTGCGATGCTGCTCGTTGGAATGCTGGACAGTCCCTATGTGCGGCGCGCCGCCATTACCGGAACCTTGCTCGAGGTCGAATTCGAGCATCGCTCGGTCTCCGTGTTCCGCCACATGGATGCGTTCCGGGCGATCAATCCATTGATCAAGGCACCCTCGCTGGTTTGCGAGGATGGCACAGTAATCAGCGAGTCGCTGCTGATCATCCAGCATTTCGAGGATGTCGCCGGCCGTTCCCTGCGACCGATCGAAGACACTGCCCGGGTCCGCGATCTCAGCCTGACCGGCATTGGCATCGTCGCGGCGGACAAGGCCGTCTCGGTGGAATATGAGCGCAAGCGTCCCGAAGCCCAGCGCTATGCACCCTGGCAGGAGCGCATCGTGACGCAGTTGCACACTGCGCTCGATCTGCTGGATCAGGCGGCCCAGCGCGGTGAACTGGGCTCGGGGCCGGAGCTCGAGCCTGCCGATATCGCAGCTGCCATCGCCTGGGGGTTCTGCCGCTTCGTGATCCCGGACTATGTCGAGGAGAGCCGCTGGCCGGCTCTTGCTGCTCAGGCGCGCGCCTGCGAGGAGCTGGCCGTGTTCAAGGCCTGGCCAATCGACCGGGAGTGAGCCCCCGGTTCAGCCTGCTCAGTTCTGGACGAAGTTCGTCGGCAGTGGTCTCACCGCAGGGCCGCTGAAGCTGCCGGTCTTGGCGTCGCTCGGATCGGCATGGCTGAAGCCGAGCGAGGCGGCCGGACCGGGGCCCTGGACCCAGCCGGGTGGCGGGGCCGAGGCGGCCTTGGCGCGTGCGGTCGCAACCGTCACCTTGCGACCTTCGGGCGCGGGACGGCTAACGGCGGCGAAGAGCGAGTCCAGGTTCGAACGGTCGGCGTCATATTGCGCAACGATCGGCGTGGGTGCAGGGCTGCCACCGTTGTTCCGCTCGGTCCGGGCAATCACGGTGCTGCCGAGTTGCGGCCGGCTCGGCGGCATCGGATGAGTGATCGTGACCAGCCTGCCTTCCTGCTGGACGGCCGGCACCGGGTCGGCATCGCTGCCGCGCAACGAGGCCGTGGCCAGGTTCGCAAAGGCGACCGGACGCGAAGGCGGCAGCGGGGCGGCCATCGGCTTGCCGGCGACGACCGTCTCGACCAGTGCCGTCATTTCGCCGGGACGGCGCGGCGGCAGCGAGGCCAAGATCAATTTCTGCTCCTCGCCGGGGCGGCCGCCGGGCGCAAGCTGAGGTGCGAAGGCAAGTGCTCCGCCTTGCTGCGGCAGTGCAGCAACCTGGACAACGCCCTGCTGCCCAGCCGGCGGAGTGAGGCCGCCAGGGCGTGCGATGGGAAGCGGCGCGTCGATCAGCTTCGGCCTGACTTCTTCGGGAGCGGGCCCTGGTGCGAGCGCCGCGACCTGAACCGGCGGCTCGGCCGGGACGGGGGCCTGACGGATGGGGCGGGTCACGCGCGGAGCCGGCTCCGGAGCCGGGACCGCGACGAGCGATGCGCCGAAGCGCGTGCCGCCATCCTCCGAGCTGCTGTCGGCGTAATTCTGGCGGGCATAGGCCATGACGACCGGCTGCGGCTTCGGCGCGGGGGCGCGCCCGCGCTGTGGCCGTGCATCGGCCTCCTCGTCATCGCCGCCGAAGAGGGCGGCCCACAGGCTCTTGCGACCGGATGAGATCACCGCGCCTTCATCGAGATCGGCGGCGGCATAACCAGCCACGGCACCGCCGCGCGCCAGGACATCGGCCTTGGCCAGCTCGTATCCGGCAAGCGGCTGGCCATCGGCCGGCAGATGCACGGTCTTCTCGTCCGGGAAGAGGCGCACCAGCTGGTCGCGCGTCATGCGCGGCCAGGAGCGGACCGAGCCGGCATCGAGATGGACGAATGGCGTATGTGCGCCCGGATAGAAGCCGACGCCGCCGCGTTGCAGCCGCATGCCGGCTTCGCGAATCCTGGCTGTCGGGGTATCCGGCAGGTAGAAGTCCATCGCCTTGCCGAGCGTGTGCTGGCTGTGCTTGGCGACGCCGCGCGAGCGTCGGCGCAGCATCGAATTGGTACCGGGCGAGCGATAGGCTGAGACGACGTGGAAGGGCTGCTCGGAGCCGACGGTGCGCTGAACCTCCCAGGCGACGTCGAACAGGCGCGGGTCCATCTTGATCGGTTCGTCGATGCGCCAGTCGCGCAGGGCCCAGTTGAGCTTCTCCAGGCCTTCGGCGACATAACGTCCGTCACGCTTGAAGGTTACGGTGATCTCTTCCTTGGTGTGCATATGCCGGATGGAGATCGTGCGCGTGTCGCCATTGGCGACGGCGTTCTGCGTGCCGCGGATGCCGCAGACGAGGGCCGCGAATGCAATGGCCATCGTCAGTCCGCCACGGAAACCCGGCGTAACGCGCAGCAGAAGCCGTCTCGGCATGGTGGCTGAGGATCTGCTCAAGCTACTCGACCCGTCTCGATGCGCCGGCAAGGAGCTCGGCAAACGTCAACGAACAGTTGCGGAGATGCGTTAACAGCAGGTTAACAAGCAGGTAACCTGCACGCTACGATTCTTTCCACCGAAGCTGGCTAGCTGTGGATCGTGGCGAAAAGGTGCCCGATCCACATTTCGCCACGATCTCAGCCCCGCTGCTCCAGAGCCTGCCGCACCATGCGGTGGAAGCCGTAGATATCGTCGAAGGTCACCAACTTGCCGTCCGGCTGGACGACATGAGTGTTGTAGACAAGGTGGATCTGCAGCGGCTGCGGCAGCCGGATGGTGCGCTCACCGGAGCCGATCAGACGCTTCAGACGCTCTGTCGTCCATTCCGGGCCGAGCACCTGGTCGGCAAGCAGGAAAGGATTGTCGACGCGCACGCAGCCATGGCTGTAGGCCCGGCGTTCCGTCGCGAAGAGCCGGCGGTTCGGCGTGTCATGCAGGTAGACGGCATGGTCGTTCGGGAACATGAACTTGATCCAGCCGAGCGCGTTGCGCTCGCCCGGCGGCTGGCGCACCGAGATGTTGTTGCCGCGGCGGGTCACGACATAGCCGCGCTTGGCGGCATAGTCCGGATCGGCGGCGAGGCCGGGCAGGAATTCCTTCTTCAGGATCGATGGCGGCACGAACCAGGATGGGTTGACCACGACATGGTCCATCCGGTGCGAGAAAATCGGCGTCGCCGATTCAGGCTTGCCGACGATGGTGCGGGCGTGGTGCACCACCTTGCCGTCGCGGATTACCCGCATCTGGAATTCCGGCACATTGACCATGATATGGGTCTGGCCGAGATCGGCGGGCAGCCAGCGCCAGCGCTCCATCTGCGCGACGATGTCCTGTTGGGCGCGGTTGGTCGCCGGCGTGCCGAGGGCCGCAATCGTCTGGGCGCTGAGGATGCCGTTGGCGCGCAGGCCAGCCTGTTTCTGGAACTCGGCGACTGCAGTGGCGGTCGAGCGATCGAACACAGCCTCATCGGACGGGCCGAGGCCGAGCCGGGCGCGGATCAGGTGTACGCGCTCGTCGCGCATGCCGAGCTTGAGCGGAGGGCCGGCGGGAATGCGCACCATGGGCGTATCGTCCTGGTGGTGGCGCAGTTCGGCGAGCTTGGCCTTCAGGCGGCGATAGCCCTCATGCGGCGGGTTGTAGGCCGCCAGCACCTTGCCCGGATCGGGAACGGCCGCGATCTCGGAGAGAACCTCGGTGGCGGAGGGCAGATACAGTGTCGGCGTGAGCAGCTTGGAAAGCCGGCGCGGGTCGACGCGGGCGCCGCGCGCGTCGCGGGCATAGAGCACGGCGAGCGCGGAAAGCCGGACATCGGCCTCGGCGAGGCTGCCCTTGTCGCTGGCCTCGAAAACGGGCAGCGGATAGTCGGTCGGTCGCAGGCCATCCTCGCCGGCGCGGCTTAGCTGCGCCACGAGCAGCTTGGCGGCCGCGCTCCAGCCCTTGCCGTCGATCCAGAAGGGACGGTTCTCGAAAGCCTGATAGGCGGCGAGGATCTCGCTGCGCTCGCGTTCCGCGAGGCGCGGCAATGCCAGCGCTTCCGGCGCGCGCTCGGTGATTTCGGCGGCGAGCGCCGGTCCGGCGGGAAGCTCGACCACGACCTTGGGCAGGTCCGGCGGCGCAATCACGGGTTCGGCGGAGCGCAGAGGCGCAGGCCTGGCGGCGGGGACAAGCGCTGGGTCGGAAGGCGGCAGATCGATGGCCGGGATGTCGAGCACCACAGGCTCGTCGAGGTCGACGCCGGGGGTCGTGGCAGGCGTCGGGGGCACCTCGAGCGGAGCAAGCCCGCCCTGTGGCTGGGCCGAGGGGGCAACCGTGCCGGTCACCATCTCCGGCTCGGCGTTCGCGGCCTTGGGGGCGGTCTCGATCGTGACGACAACCTCCGGCAGGACCGGCGGCGTCAGGCTCTCGGGCGGCTTGTCGCCATTCAGGATCAGCAGTGCCGGCTGCTCGAGCAGAGGGATGCCGAGTTGAGGCTCAAGGGTAGCCTGCGCAAGCGCATATCCGGTACCAAGGGCCAAGGCCAGGACCGATGCAGAAGCAAAGCTCGCCCAGTGGCGACGACGCATGGTCCAATTCCCTATAGCTCTGCCCGATATCCGCGATACCTGCGTGACTCGGCCTGTTTCGACAAGATGCGGGGGTGCAACAGCGGGCATCTTTCAGCTCTACAACGCCTATGCCGCATCCGAGTTCGCAGATGGGTCATCGCCCTCGATCAGCCCGTAATCCTTGAGTTTGCGATAGAGCGTCGAGCGACCGATGCCGAGCTTGCGCGAGACCTCGGACATGTGTCCGCGATAATGCGCCAGGGCGAATTTGATGATCTCGCGCTCGAGCTCTTCGAGCCTGCGGATGTCGGAGCCGGCGACCAAATCGAGCGCATTGGGATCGCGCACCGGCACCTGAATGATGCGCGGCGCCTCGTCGCGCGGCTCGGGGCGAGCGGTTGCGGTCGGCGCGGCCGGGATCCGGACTTCGAAGCCTTCCATCTGCGCCGCGATCTGGGGGAATTCGGCGACGGTCAGCTCATCGCCATCCGCGAGCACGACCGCCCGGAACATCGCATTCTCGAGCTGGCGGACATTGCCCGGCCAGTCATAGCCGTTGATCAGGTTGAGAGCCTCGGGCGAGATCGCTCGCAGCTTCTTGCCCTCTTCGGCAGCGAACCGGACGAGGAAGCCGCGGGCCAGATCGGCGATGTCCTCCCAGCGCTGCCGCAGTGGCGGCAGCGTGATCGGGAAGACATTCAGGCGATAGTAGAGATCCTCGCGGAATTCGCCGCGCTTCACCTGATCGAGCAGGCTTTTGTTGGTGGCTGAAATGATCCGGATGTCGACGCGCACCGATTTCTTGCCGCCGACAGGGTCGACCTCGCCCTCCTGGATCGCGCGCAGGAGCTTGACCTGGGCATCGAGCGGCAATTCACCGACTTCGTCGAGGAAGAGCGTGCCGCCATTGGCTTCGACGAACTTGCCGATATGGCGTTCGGTGGCGCCGGTGAACGCGCCCTTCTCATGGCCGAACAGGATGGATTCAACGAGATTATGCGGGATTGCGCCGCAGTTCACCGTGACGAAGGGCTTGCCCTTGCGGTCGCTGGAGCCCTGGATGGCGCGCGCCAGCACCTCCTTGCCGACGCCGGATTCGCCCTCGATCAGGATCGGGATGTTCGATTTCGCGGCGCGTTCGGCCAGTCCGATGACACGGCCCATGTCCGGGCTCTTGGTGGCGAGGTCGCGGAAGCCGAGCTGCCCCGAGGCGCGGCGCTTGAGATAGCGCAGTTCATGTTCGAGCGCGCCGAGCTTCAGCGCGTTCTTGATCGATATCTGCAGCCGCTCGGCGCCGACCGGCTTGACCACGAAGTCGACGGCGCCGGCGCGCATCGCCGAGACCACGGTTTCGATCGAGCCGTTCGCGGTCTGCACGATCACCGGCGTGTCGATGCCGCGCTCACGCAGCCGGGAGAGCACGCCCATGCCATCGAGATTGGGCATGACCAGGTCGAGGACCACAGCGTCGAAGGCTCCGGTCTCGCCATTGCCAAGCAGGGCAAGCGCCTCGTCGCCGCTCTCAGTCACGACGACGTCGTAGCCGAAGCGCTTGAGCATGGCGTCGAGCAGTCGGCGCTGAACGGGATCGTCATCAACGACGAGAACGGTGGTTGTCATGTCGCCTCGATGCCGGTCGCTGCAGAATCAGTGTTCCGTTTCGGGGCACTGTCATCCAGAACGGTTAAGCCGCTCTTAAGCGCCGGCGTCGGGCGGCGGCGTTGATCGCGCGGCCTTGTCCGCGCATATGGGTAAGGATGGTTTCGCCAGCGAGGTGCCTTTGACATGACGATTGCTTTCGACGGAACGATCTCCGCCAACGTCGCAAAAAGCGCGGCGAGCAGCGCCAAGACCGCGAAGGCGCTGGGCAAGCTGCCGGAATGGGATCTCAGCCATCTCTATGCGTCGATGGATTCGCCCGAGTTCACCGCCGATCTCGACCGCGCGCTGACCGACTCGCAGCGCTTCGCCGCACTCTATCGCGGCAAGCTGGCGGAGCTCGCCGCCCGTGACGACGCGAGCGCGACACTCGCTGAAGCCGTGCGTGCCTACGAGCGGCTGGAAGACCTGCTCGGCAAGATCATGTCCTATGCCGGCCTCATCTACTCCGGCGACACCACCGATCCGAAGCGCGCCAAATTCTATGGCGACACCCAGGACCGGATGACGACCGCCTCGACCGAATTGCTGTTCTTCGGGCTCGAACTCAACCGCCTCGACGAGGCGCTGCTGGCCAAGATCGCGGCCGAGCCGCCGCTGAGCCATTGGCAACCCTGGATCGAGGATCTCGCCAAGGACAAGCCGCACCAGCTCGAAGACCGGATCGAGGAACTGTTCCACGAGAAGTCGGTGACTGGGCGTGGTGCCTGGAACCGGCTCTTCGACGAGACCGTCGCCTCGCTGCGCTTCACGGTGAATGGCGAGGAGCTGACGCTCGAGCTCACCCTGAACAAGCTGCAGGATGCCGACGGCGCGGTGCGCAAGGCTGCGGCCGAAGCGCTGGGCACGGTGCTGCGCGGCAATCTGCGCACGTTCTCGCTGATCACCAACACCCTCGCCAAGGACAAGGAAATCTCCGACCGCTGGCGCAAATTCGAGGATGTCGCCGATTCGCGGCACCTGGCGAATCGGGTCGAGCGCGAGGTCGTCGATGCTCTCGTTGCGGCCGTGCGCGAGGCCTATCCGCGCCTGTCGCACCGCTACTACAAGCTGAAGGCCCGCTGGTTTGGCCGCGAGGCCCTCGATTACTGGGACCGCAACGCGCCGTTGCCCAAGGTCGAGCAGCGCACGATTCCCTGGACCGAGGCGCGCGACACCGTTCTCGACGCCTATGGCGCCTTTTCGCCCGAGATGGCCGGCATTGCCCGGCGCTTCTTTGACGAGGGCTGGATTGATGCGCCCGCCCGGCCGGGCAAGGCGCCCGGCGCCTTCGCGCACCCGACCGTGCCGTCGGTCCACCCCTATGTCCTGCTGAACTACCAGGGCAAGCCGCGCGACGTGATGACACTCGCCCATGAGCTCGGGCATGGCGTGCATCAGGTTCTGGCGGCGCCGAACGGGGCGCTGATGGCGCCGACACCGCTGACCCTGGCGGAGACGGCGAGCGTCTTCGGGGAGATGCTCACGTTCCGCAAGCTGCTCGACGGAACCACCGATCCGAAGCAGCGCAAGGCGATGCTGGCGGCCAAGGTCGAGGACATGATCAATACGGTCGTGCGCCAGATCGCGTTCTACTCCTTCGAGCGCAAGGTGCATGAAGCGCGCAAGGCAGGCGAGCTGACGGCGGACCAGCTTTGCGAACTCTGGATGAGCGTGCAGGCGGAAAGTCTCGGGCCGGCGATCACGCTTGGACCGGGTTATGAGCCGTTCTGGGCCTATATCCCGCATTTCATTCATTCGCCCTTCTACGTCTATGCCTATGCCTTCGGGGATTGCCTGGTGAACTCGCTTTACGGCGTCTATCAGAACTCGGCCGGGGGCTTTCAGGAGCGCTATTTCGCCTTGCTCTCGGCCGGTGGAACCAAGCACCATTCCGAGCTGCTGAAGCCGTTTGGTCTCGATGCGCGCGATCCCGCTTTCTGGCAGATCGGCCTCACCATGATCGAGGGGCTGATCATCGAGCTGGAAGGAATGGCGTGAGGCCGCAATAGCGCTGGAGCGCGGGCATGGCTGAGGGTCCCGTGGTTTTCGATCGTGATCTCGTCCGCCGCCGCCAGGCACGGGCGGTGGCGGGAGGCTATCCCGATTTCCTGCTGGCCCGCGCCAGCGAGGATCTCGACGAGAGGCTCGCTGCGGTGCTGCGCCGCTTCACCTTGGCGGCCGATCTCGGCACGCCGCTGCCGGTTGCAGCACCCGTGCTGCGTGCCAAGGCCGAGGCGCTCTGGCGAATGGCGGAGACCGAGGGGGCGAGGGGCGATGTCGTCGGCGATCTCGAGCGCCTACCGCTCGCAGCGGCTTCGATCGACCTTGCCGCCTCGCTGCTCGCCCTGCACGGCGTCAACGACCTGCCGGGCGCGCTGATTCAGATCAGGCAGGCTCTCAGGCCCGATGGCCTCTTCATCGGCTGCCTGCTGGGCGGTCGCACGCTTCAGGAATTGCGCGAAGTCCTGCTTGCCGCAGAAGCCGAGACGACCGGCGGCGTGAGCCCGCGTGTCGCGCCCTTCGCCGATCTGCGTGACATGGGCAGCCTGCTGCAGCGCGCGGGATTCGCACTTCCGGTGGTCGACAGCGAACTCGTCACGGTGCGCTATCGCGACCTGTTCGGCCTGCTGCGTGATCTACGCGCGATGGGCTGGGCCAATGCGCTGACTGACCGGCGCAAGGCGCCGCTCCGTCGCGACACGCTGATGCGTGCAGCTGCGCTCTATGCCGAGCGTTTTGCCGATCCCGACAGCCGGTTGCGCGCCACGTTCGAGATCGTCTGGCTTTCCGGCTGGGCGCCGCATGAGAGTCAGCAGAAGCCGCTCAGGCCGGGCTCGGCCAAGGCGAGGCTGGCGGATGCGCTCGGCGTGCCCGAGATCGGGACAGGCGAGAAGCCGGGGCAATGACAGGGAGCAGCAGCCGATGAGCGAACGCGCGGCGCGGCTTGGTCGCTCCCATTTCAGGCTGTTTCGCGCGATTCCGACGCGTTGGGCCGATAATGACGCCTATGGTCACGTCAACAACGTGGTCTATTACTCCTGGTTCGACACGGCGGTGAATGCCTGGCTGATCGAGCAGGGGCATCTCGATCTTGCCGGAAGCGAGATTGTCGGCCTCGTGGTCGAGACGGCCTGCACCTATTTCGAAAGCGTCGCCTTCCCCGAGACGATCGAGGCTGGAATTGCGGTCGAGAAACTGGGCCGCAGTTCGGTGACCTATCGGATCGGCATCTTCCGGCGCGGTGGCGAGCAGGCGGCGGCGCAGGGCCGCTTCACCCATGTCTATGTCGGGCGCGCCAGCCAGAAGCCGGCCCCGATCCCGGACGGATTGCGCGATGCGCTCCAGGCGCTCGCCGTATCGGACGCGCCGGGCTGATCTTGGTTCGGGACACCGGTTGGTGCTTTCGCGGGCGGAATAGGCGCGAATGCACGCCTGCATGGCATTGATCGGCGGGAATGCGTTGTCTCCGGCGGACAAGCAGGTTATGCCCCGCGCATCAGAGGCGGGCCGGGCGTCCGCGATCAGGGACCAGGCGAGCCGTGATTCCCAACGAGATCAAGATCACTCCGCAACTCGTGGCCGAGCACGGCCTCAAGCCGGACGAATATCAGCGTTTCCTCCACCTGATCGGTCGCGAACCGACGATCACGGAGCTCGGCATCGTCTCGGCGATGTGGAACGAGCATTGCTCCTATAAATCCTCGAAGATCCATCTGAAGACGCTGCCGACCAAGGCGCCCTGGGTGATCCAGGGCCCGGGCGAGAATGCCGGTGTCATCGATATCGGCGACGGACTTGCGGTGGTCTTCAAGATGGAGAGCCACAACCACCCTTCGTTCATCGAGCCCTATCAGGGCGCGACGACCGGTGTCGGGGGCATCCTGCGCGACGTCTTCACCATGGGCGCACGCCCGATCGCGGCCTTGAATGCGCTGCGCTTCGGCGATCCTTCGCATCCCAAGACCCGGCATCTTGTCTCGGGCGTCGTTGCCGGCATCGGCGGCTACGGCAATTCCTTCGGCGTCCCGACGGTCGGCGGCGCGGTCGGCTTCCACACGCGCTATGACGGCAACATCCTGGTCAACGCGATGGCGGTCGGCCTCGCCAAGACCGACGAGATTTTCTACGCCAAGGCGTCGGGTGTCGGTAAGGCGATCGTCTATCTCGGATCCAAGACCGGTCGCGACGGCATCCACGGCGCGACCATGGCGTCGGCCGCCTTCGGCGATGGCGGCGAGGAACGCCGCCCGACCGTGCAGGTCGGCGATCCCTTCGCCGAGAAGCTGCTGCTGGAAGCCTGCCTCGAGATCATGGCGGCGGGCCATGTCGACGCCATCCAGGACATGGGCGCAGCCGGGCTGACCTGCTCGGCCGTCGAGATGGGCGCCAAGGGCGACCTCGGCGTCGAACTCGATCTCGACGCGGTGCCCTGCCGCGAAGACCAGATGAGCGCCTATGAGATGATGCTCTCGGAGAGCCAGGAGCGCATGCTCATGGTGATCAAGCCGGGTCATGAGGAGCCGGCCGAGGCGATCTTCAGGAAATGGGGTCTGGATTTCGCTGTGGTCGGCAAGACCACCGACACCTTGCGCTTCGTCGTGAAGCACCAGGGTGAGACCATGGCCGATCTGCCGATCAAGGAACTCGGCGACGAGGCTCCCGAATATGATCGGCCCTGGATCGAGACACCGAAGCTCGCGATCATCGAGGCGGCTGCGGTGAAGCCACCCATGTCGAACGCGGATGCCTTGCTGAAGCTCGTCGGCTCGCCGGATCTCTGCTCGAAGCGCTGGGTCTATGAGCAGTACGACACGCTGATCCTCGGAAACTCGGTGGTCACGCCCGGCGGCGATGCCGGCATCGTTCGCATCGAGGAGGGGCCGAAGGGCCTTGCCATGACCGCCGACGTGACGCCCCGTTATTGCGAAGCTGACCCGTTCGAGGGCGGCAAGCAGGCGGTCGCCGAAGCGTGGCGCAACCTTACCGCCGTCGGTGCGACGCCGCTCGCCATCACCGACAACCTGAATTTCGGCAATCCCGAGCGCCCTGAGGTGATGGGCCAGCTTGTCGGCTGCATCAAGGGTATCGGCGAGGCCTGCAAGGTGCTCGACTTCCCGGTCGTCTCCGGCAACGTCTCGCTCTACAACGAGACCAATGGCGTCTCGATCCTGCCGACCCCGACGATCGGCGGCGTCGGTGTTCTGGCCGATGTGACGAAGCATGCGACTGTCGGCTTCAAGGCCGAAGGCGAGAGCATCATCCTGATCGGCGAGACCTCCGGCTGGCTCGGCCAGTCGGCCTATCTCGCGACCATCTGCGGCCGGGAAGAAGGCGCGCCGCCGCCGGTCGATCTCGCGATCGAGCGCCGCAATGGCGAATTCGTGCGCGCGCTGATCACGGGCGGCCGCGTCAGCGCCTGCCATGATCTGTCGGATGGCGGCCTCGCGGTTGCCCTGACCGAGATGGCGCTTGCCGGCGGCGTCGGCGCGACCGTGACGCAGCTTCCCGCGGGGCCGGCCCATGCCGTCCTGTTCGGTGAAGATCAGGCGCGGTATCTCGTCACCGTGCCGTCGAGTGCCGTCGAGGGGCTGCTGACCGAGTCCAGGGCGGCCGGCGTGCCTGCCGCTCTCATCGGCCGGACTGGCGGAAACGCTCTTGCGCTGCCGGGCGAGGCGCCGGTGGCGCTGACCGCGCTCGACAAGGCGCATGAGGACTGGTTCCCGACCTATATGTCGGCCAAGGGCGCGTAAGGAGACACGATCATGGCGATGGACGCGCACGATATCGAGGCGATGATCAAGGCGGCGCTGCCGGACGCGGTGATCGAGATCAAGGATCTCGCTGGCGATGGCGACCACTACGCGGCGACCGTGACCTCGGCTGCCTTCAAGGGCAAGAGCCGGGTTCAGCAGCACCAGATGGTCTATGCCGCGCTGCAAGGCCGCATGGGCGGCGTGCTGCACGCCCTTGCGCTGACGACGACGGTTCCCCAGAATTAGTAGAGATGACCAGCGGGCCTTGACCCCGCCTCAGGAGAGAAGACCGATGAGCGACGTCAACGCCCGTATCGACGCCGAAGTGAAGTCCAGCGACGTCGTGCTCTTCATGAAGGGCACGCCCCAGTTCCCGATGTGCGGTTTCTCCGGGCAGGTCGCCCAGATCCTCGGTTATCTCGGCGTGCCCTACAAGGGCGTGAACGTGCTGGAAGACCAGGAGATCCGCGAGGGCATCAAGGCCTATTCCAACTGGCCGACCATCCCGCAGCTCTACGTCAAGGGCGAGTTCATCGGCGGTTGCGATATCACCCGCGAGATGTTCCAGGCCGGCGAGCTGCAGGCGCTCTTCGAAGAAAAGGGCATCACCGTCAAGCAGGCGAGCTGAGGCTCGTCCGGACCCGTCCGCGGAGCTGCGTCGTAGCCTTCAGGCCGCGGCGCATTCCGGGTGGGGCTTGCGGATCCGTTCCTGTGAGGGCGGGTATTTTTCCAGCTTGTCGGCGGGCCTGATCGGCCTGCGCACCAGTTCGCCGCCGCAATTCGGGCAGGCGCCGTTGAAGCGCGTCTCGGTGCAGTCGGCGCAGAAGGTGCATTCGAAGGTGCAGATCATCGCGTCGCGCGCCTCGGGCAGCAGGTCGCGGTCGCAGCATTCACAGTTCGGGCGAAGTTGCAGCATGGCATTCTCCAGACACGGCGGAGAGATCATGCGACCGGCGATGCTGCGCCGCCAGCACTTGCTGATGAGATCGATCAGCCCAGGCGATTACTTCACCAAAAGCCAGTCCTCGACGACCAGCGCATCAAGGCCGCTGGTATAGAACATCAGGATCGCATCCTCTGCCGTGTGCAGAATGGGCTTACCCATGATGTTGAAAGAGGTGTTGAGGATCACCGGAACGCCGGTGATGGCATGGAAGGCTGAGATCAGCGCGTGATAGCGCTCGTTGCGGTCGGCCGTGACGCTCTGGAGCCGGCCAGTCGCATCTTCATGAACCACGGCGGGGACGCGTCCGCGCACCGGCGGCTTCCAGACCAGCGTACGCTCCATATAGGGCGAGTCCTGGTAGTTCTCGAACCAGTCCGTGCCGTGTTCGGCGAGAATCGACGGGGCGAAGGGGCGGAAGGCCTCGCGATACTTGACCTTGGCGTTGAGCAGATCCTTGGCGTTGGCCGGGCGAGGATCGGCAAGGATCGAGCGGTTCCCGAGCGCACGTGGGCCGAACTCGGCCTTGCCCTGGACCCAGCCGACAAGCTTGCCCTCGGCAAGCAGCCGGGCCGTCACCGGGGCAACCTCCTTGGGTGCGAGACGCTTCAGGCGAGGCTCCCAGGCCGCCATGCGCTCCAGCGGCTCGGTCGAGACGCGCGAGCCGAGATAGGGCGTCATCGGGCCCTTCGGCGCGCGCCAGTCCGGATGCGCCTCGGCATGGGCGAGCCAGGCCGCCCCAATGGCATTGCCGTCATCGGCGGGAGCGGAGGGTACGAAGACCTGGCTGAAGCCGTGGCGGCCGACGATCTTGCCGTTGAACGAGGAGTTGAGCGCGCAGCCGCCTGACAGCACCAGATTCTCGGAGGGCACCAATGCGGCAGCTTCAGCCAGCAGAGCCGCCATCATCTCGGCGAAGACATCCTGGCCGCAGCGGGCAAGGTCGGCCCAGCCCTGGTCGAGCGCATCAGTGGGCCGCCGCGCCAGGATCTCGGCGGAGACCGCGCGTATGGTTGCGGCATCCGCGAAGGAAAGCTTGTTCTCCTCGATCCGATAGAGGCGTCGCAGCAGCGCCAGCAAGCCGGCATCCTGCTTGCCATAGGGCGCGAGCCCCATGATCTTCCATTCCTCGCCCTTCGCCTGGTCGAAGCCGGCCAGGTCGGTGACGAGGCCGAAATAGAAGCCGATCGACTCGCGCCCGCGGTGACGCTTCACCTCGCTGATCTCGCCATCGCGCAACGCAAGGATGGCCGAGGCCCCTGTCTCGCCCATGCCGTCGACGACGAGGCAGGCGGCATCGCGGAAGGGCGACGACCAACAGGCATAGGCCGCGTGACCGAGATGGTGGCCATAGCGCTTGATCCCGGTGACATTTGCCTTGCCGAAGGCGCGGTCGAGCCCGAGCAGAGTGCCTAGGCCGGCGCGCTGCTGGCCGAGATGCAGCGAGGCGATCAAGGCCCGCTCGGAGCGCTCCGGCACCAGCGAGCGGTTGAGCTCGGGGGAGAGCTTGAGCAGTTCATTGATCGTGAAGGCGCCGGTCCGGCTCATCTGCTCGAGGAACCCGGTGAACTCCCCGCTCCAGCTCGTCGCGATCTGTACCGGAGCGCCTGCCGGGATGTAGCGCTTGAGCAGGCTTTCCATCCGCGGTGCGGAATCGGGTTCGCAGTTCGGTGCGCGCTTATATTGCAAGTAGCGCTCGGTCGCCTCGGCGAAGAGCACCTCGCCATCGGGGCCAACGATCGCGATCGCAGGATCGTGGAAGGTGGTCGCGAGGCCGATCGTGTAGCTCATGCCGCAACGATATGGAGCAGAGCGCGCGATCAGGCAAACCGCGGCGGCTCAGCGTCCGAGCGCCGTGCGAATGAAGGAGAGCGCGTCCTGGCTGGCCCAGTCGGCAGGGCCCTGGAGCATCGCGAGTTCACAGCCCGACGGGTCGACCAGGAAGCTGACCGGCATGCCTTCGATCTTTTTGGCCGAGCGCAGATCCTGGAAGACCTTGGCCTCCGGATCGGCGTAATAGCCGAGCTGGTCGATCTTGCGCTCGGCAAGCCAGGTCTTCGGCTTCTCGAGGTTCCGGGTGTCGATATTGATCGCCACCACCGCGAAATCCTGGCCGCCGAGCTTGCCCTGCAGCGCGTCCAGCGACGGCATCTCATGCAGGCAGGGCAGGCACCATGTCGCCCAGAGATTGACCAGGACGGTCCGTCCCTTGAAGGCTGACAATGTTGTCGGCTGGCCGTCGGGGCCGTTGAAGGCGAGGTTTGGCAAGGGCTGCGGTGCTTTTGCAACCTCCACGGCCGCAAGTTCGCCGCGTGCCAACGGTCGCAGTTTTTCAGCGGTCGCTGCCGCCGCCGAGCATGATCCCGAATTGCCGGCCCGGCCCTGGACAGAGTAGAAGGCCGCGACGCCGCCGAGTGCAATCAAGGCGAGAGCGCCGAAGGCGGCAAATGTTTTTGAACGAGACGTCATTGCGCGTCCAAAAAGCAGGAAAGAGCGTCGTGAGCAATCGCATGTGGGGAGGGCGTTTCGCCACGGGGCCGGATGCCATCATGGAGGAGATCAATGCCTCCATCGACTTCGACCAGCGCCTGTGGCGCCAGGATATCCGGGGTTCGCTGGCGCATGCGGCGATGCTGGGCGAGACCGGCATCCTGACCCGCGAAGATGTGAACGTGATCAGCGCAGGGCTCAAGGCGATCGAGGCCGAGATCGAGGCCGGCACGTTCACGTTCTCGCGCGCGCTCGAAGACATTCACATGAATGTCGAGAGCAATCTCAAGGAGCGGATCGGCGCTGCGGCGGGCCGTCTGCACACGGCCCGCTCGCGCAACGATCAGGTCGCGACCGACATGCGCCTGTGGGTACGCGATACGCTCGAAACGCTCGATCGGCAGATCGCGGACCTGCAACTGGCTCTTGCCGAGAAGGCCGAGGCCCATGCCGGCGCGGTGATGCCGGGCTTCACGCATCTGCAGTCGGCGCAGCCGGTGACGTTCGGGCATCACATGCTCGCCTATGTCGAGATGCTGGCGCGCGACCGCGGTCGTGTCCACGATGCGCGCGAGCGCCTCAACGAATGCCCGCTCGGCGCTGCGGCGCTTGCCGGCACCTCCTTCCCGATCGATCGTTTCCACACGGCCAAGGCGCTCGGCTTTGCCAGGCCGACCGCCAATTCACTGGATTCGGTTTCGGATCGCGATTTCGTACTGGAGACACTCGCGGCGGCCTCGATCTGCGCCATGCATCTCTCGCGTTTCGCTGAGGAGATCGTGCTGTGGGCGACGCCCCAGTTCGGCTTCGTCAAGCTCTCGGACAAGTTCTCGACCGGCTCCTCGATCATGCCGCAGAAGCGCAATCCCGACGCCGCCGAGCTGGTGCGCGGCAAGGCGGGACGCGTCTTCGGGCATCTTCAGGCGCTACTGACGATGATGAAGGGGCTGCCGCTCACCTATTCCAAGGATATGCAGGAGGACAAGGAAGGCACTTTCGACGCGCTGCAGTCGCTCTCGCTGTGCCTTGCCGCCACGTCGGGCATGGTCCGCGACATGGAGCCCGACCTGAAGGTGATGAAGAAGGCCGCGGGCCTCGGCTACGCCACCGCGACCGACCTTGCCGACTGGCTGGTCCGGGTTCTGAAGATGCCGTTCCGCGATGCGCATCACGTCACCGGCAAGCTGGTCGGCGTCGCTTCTGCCAGGGGCGTCGGGCTGGAGAAGCTGACGCTCGCCGAGATGCAGGACGTCGAGCCGAAGATTACCGAGGCTGTCTTCGCCGTGCTCGGCGTCGAGCAGTCGGTGAAGAGCCGTGTCAGTTATGGCGGCACGGCGCCGGCCAATGTCCGTCGTCAGGCCAAGCGCTGGCTGAGGCAGCTCGCCAAGGAGCAGCAGTGACAATTCGGGGGAAATGCCCGGGCACGACCCGGGCATGACCGCAGGAGATTCCCGGGGCGGCCCTGCACTCTGCCCTGGGAATGACGCTCCGTCGCTGCAAAGGCTCGCAAGCGCGCGCGCCTTTCGCTACAGTCCCCGCCACATATTGCCCGAGGATTCCCGTTCGTGCCGCATCCCCGCCTGAAACTCGGCCGCGCCATCGTGGTCGCCGGCCTGCTAGGTCTCGCTTTGACTGCCTGCGGCCGCAAGGGACCGCTCGAAGCGCCGCCGAACGCGACCAACGCCCTCGACCTGCCTGACGAGGACATCGGCGCGGTCGAGAACCGCGTGCCGGAGACCACGACTTCGCCGATCGCCAAGCCGCCGAAAGCGAGCCGCGCCATCGCCATTCCGAACAAGAGCTTCGTGCTCGATCCCCTGCTCTGAGATCCCGATGCATCACTTTGCCTATCGCGACGGCGCGCTCTTCGCCGAGGATGTCGATCTGCGCCGGATTGCGGCCGAGGTCGGGACGCCGGTCTATGTCTATTCCTCGGCGACGATCGAGCGGCACTACAGGCTATTCGAGAGTGCGATGCGCGGCATTGATCCCGCGGGCCCGGCGCCGCATGTCTTCTATGCGGTCAAGGCGAACGGCAATCTCGGCGTCCTGAAGACGCTGGCCGCGCTTGGTGCGGGGGCCGATACCGTCTCGGAAGGTGAAGTGCGCAAGGCGCTTGCCGCCGGTTTCGCTCCCGAGAAGATCGTCTTTTCCGGCGTCGGCAAGAGTGAGAGCGAACTCGCCTTCGCTGTCGGGGCCGGCATCTTCCAGATCAACATCGAGTCCGAGAGCGAGCTCGACCTGTTGTCGAAGGTGGCAGCAAGGCTCGGCAAGCGCCAGGAGGCTGTCTTCCGCGTCAATCCCGATGTCGGCGCCGGCGGGCACGCCAAGATCACCACCGGCTCTGCCGCCAACAAGTTCGGCGTTTCCTTCGAGGAGGCGAGCCGGCTCTACGCACGCGCCGCCAATATGCCGGGCGTCCGGATGATGGGGCTGGCGGTTCATATCGGCAGTCAGATCCGCGAGACAGAGGCCTTTGAGGCGGCCTATGCCAAGATGGTCGGCCTGGTTGGCAGCCTGCGGGCGGAGGGGCACCGGGTCGACCGGCTCGATCTCGGCGGAGGCCTTGGAATTCCCTACGAGATCCCGAAGGATTTCGATCATGGTCCGAGCCTGATCCAGGATTACGCGGCCATGGTCGGGCGCGTCACCAAGGGGCTCGATGTCGAGCTTGGCTTCGAGCCTGGCCGCCTGATAGTCGGCAATGCCGGCATCCTGCTGACGCAGGTGTTGCATCTCAATTCGCGGCCCACCAAGCAGTTTCTCGTCGTCGATGCGGCGATGAACGACCTGCTGCGGCCGGCGATGTACGAGGCCTATCACGAGATCTGGCCGGTGGCCGAGCCTGCCGCCGAGATGCGCAAGCTTGCCTATGACGTGGTCGGACCGATCTGCGAATCGGGCGACACCTTCACCACCGATCGCCTGCTGCCGGAGCTGAAGCAGCACGATCTGATCGCTTTCATGACAGCGGGGGCCTATGGCGCCAGCATGTCTTCGACCTATAATCAGCGCCCGCTGGTCGCCGAAGTGCTGGTCAAGGGGGCCGAATTTGCCGTGACGCGCCCGCGCCAGAGCTATGAAGACCTGATCGGCACGGATCGTGCACCGCCCTGGCTGGCCTGAGCCTGCGGTTCACGAAACGCGGAGCGGCCTGTGTGTGACGGGGCTGCACTCTGGCCTTGCCATATTCACGTGTTAGCGTGCTGTTACTTGGTGGGGTTCACGCGGAGCGGGGGCGGCTCGGAGCGACGGCATGAAAGAGGCGCAGCGCCGCATGGCGCTTGATCCGATCGGGGGCATCCGCCAGCGCCTTGGCAGGCTGGCTGCGGTGTCCCGCGCCTCGCTTGCCTGGGAGCGCCTCTGGCCCCGGCTCTGGTTGCCCGCGATAGTCATCCTCACGTTCCTGGCGCTGTCCTGGCTCGGGCTGTGGACGCACCTGCCCTGGCAGGGCCGCGCCATGGGCGTCGTGCTCTTCTTGTCTGCGCTGGCTGCCAGCATCTGGTACGTTGTTCGCACGCCCTTGCCGTCGCGGCGCGATGCGCTGGCGCGGCTCGACCAGTCGCTGCAAGGGGCGCATCGCCCGGCCTCGGCGCTGGAGGACAGTCTCGCCGTCGGTTCGAACGATCCGGTTTCCCAGGCGCTGTGGAAGCTTCACGTCGAGCGCCAGGGCGCGCAGATCGCCGGCTTGCGGGTCACCCCGCCGCGGCCACGCATGGCCATGCGCGATCGGCTTGCCATTCGCGCCGTGCCGCTGCTTGCGGCCGTCACCGCCTTTTTCGTCGCTGGCCACGAGGCTGGGCCCCGTATCTCGGCTGCCTTCGACTGGCGCGGTCCGTCGGCGCCGGTTGCCGCCGCCAGGATCGATGCCTGGATCGATCCGCCCGCCTATACCCGCTTGCCGCCGATCCTGATCGATTTCGCCCGGCTGCACGGCACCGCCTTCACCGCGCCGGAAAAATCGACTGTGGTGATTCGCATTGCCGGCAAGAGCGGCATGGATGTCGTGACCACGGGCCGGCTCGACGTATTGCCGCCGCCGCAGACGAAGGATGGCAAGCCGGTCGAGCCGGCCTCTGTTGCCGTGCTGGAAAAGCGCTACATGCTGGCCGGCAATGGCACGCTCAGGATCACCGGCAGCGGCGCGCCTCAGGCGACACTGACCCTGACCGCGGTTGCGGACCAGCCGCCCCAGATCAGCTTCGTCGAGCCGCCGAAACCGGTCAGCGGGGTGCAGGGCGGGCTGGGGCTGACGTTCCGCGCCAAGGACGATTACGGCATTGCCTCGGCCGAGGTCGTCGTCTCGCGGACCGGGCCGCCATCGGGCGGGCGCTCGCTGGTCGAGCCGCCGAAACAGGCGCTCAGCGTTCCGTCCTCCCCGTCCGGCGAGGAAGAACTGAAGAACACGGTCGATTTCTCGGCTCATCCCTGGGCCGGTGCCAAGGTCAAGATGGTGCTCGTTGCCCGCGACGAAGCCGGGCAGGAGGGCCGCAGCGAGACGGTCGAGGTCGTCTTGCCGCAGCGCACCTTCACCAAGCCGCTCGCCAAGGCGCTGGTCGAGCAGCGACGCAAGCTCGTCATGGATGTCGACGCGCGCAAGCACGTCCAGCTCGCCATGGATGCGCTGCTGATCGAGCCTGGACGCTTCATGAAGGAGGCCGGCGTCTATCTCGGCATGCGCATGATCGGCGAAAGGCTGCGGCGCGCCACCAATGACGACCAGTTGCGCGATGTCGCCGACCTGATGTGGGGCATGGCGCTCCAGCTCGAGGATGGCGATCTCTCCGATGCGGAGCGCGATCTGCGCGCCGCCCAGGAACGGCTGCAGCAGGCTCTGGAGCGCGGGGCGTCCGAGGAAGAGATCCGCAAGCTGACCGAAGATATGCGGCGGGCGCTCGACAAGTTCATGCGCGAGCTCGCCCAGCAGATGCAGCGCCAGCAGCAGAATGGCGACCAGAACCAGGCGCAACTGCCGGAGAATTTCCGCTCGGTGACGCCGCGAGACCTGCAGAACATGCTGAACCGGATCGAAGAGCTTTCCCGGCGCGGCGACATGGCCGAGGCTCAGCGGCTGATGGAGGAGCTGAACAATCTCCTCAACAATCTCCAGATGGCGCGGCCCGGCCAGCAGGATCCGCGGCAGCGCGAGATGAACCAGGCACTCGGCGATCTCGACCGGATGACCCGCGACCAGCAGAACCTCCGCGACGAAACCTATCAGCAGGAACAGCAGCGTCAGAACCGGGCGCAGCAGGGCCGACGCCCTGGCCAGCAGCAGGCGCGCCCTGGCCAAGGACAGCGTCAGCAGGGCCAACAGGGCCAGCGCGGGCAGCGTGGACAGCAGCAGCCCGGCCAGGAGGGCGAAGACGGCGAGGGCGAGGACGGGCAGCAGGGAGCCGAGGGCCAGCAGCAGGGCCAAGGGCAGGGGCTGTCACAGCGCCAGCAGGCTCTGCGCGAGCGCCTGCAGGATCTGCAGCGGCGGATGCGCGGCATGGGCGCCCCGGAGTCCGGCGAGCTGGGCGAGGCCGAGGACGCAATGCGCGAGGCCGAAGGCCAGCTCGGCCAGGGGCAGGGCGAGGGTGCGCTCGAATCGCAAGGCAAGGCGCTCGATGCCTTGCGCCGTGGCGGGCAGAACCTTGCCCAGCAAATGCAGGGGCAGCCCGGTGACGGCGACGGTACGGAAGGCGCCTTCGGCGAGCCGGATGGCCAACCAGCCGGCCGGCCTTCTGCACAGCAGCGAGGCCGTGACGATCCGCTCGGCCGGCCGCAGCGTCAGCGCGACTGGGCCGATGGCCGCGTTCGCGTGCCCGGGGCCGATGAAAGTGCGACGCAGCGGGCGCGGCGCATCCTCGAAGAGCTCCGGCGTCGGCTCGGCGATCCGTCGCGGCCCCTCGAAGAGCTCGACTATCTCGAGCGGTTGCTCCGGCGGAACTGAGCGCTTTCAGGCCTTGCGGGAGCTCGCGACCAGCGCCCCGGCCACGATCAGCGCGCAGGATGCCGCGAGCAGCCAGCTCGCGGCCGCATAGCCCGCGATCACGAGGATGAGCGTGGAGAGCACCGGTGCGGCATAGGAGGCGACACCAAGGAAGGCGACGTCGCCGCGCTTCATGCCGATATCCCAGCAGATGAAGGCCAGCCCGATCGAGCCGAGGCCGAGCCCGAGCGCGCCGGCCCATTCAACTGTCGTCAGCTCCCAGAGTGTCGTCTCGAAGGCCGCGTGGCACGCAAGGGCGGCCACAGCGCAGCCAAGCAGGGTGACGCCGAGGCTCTCGGACGGCACCTCGGCAAACCGGCGCGACAGAACCGAGTAGCTCGCCCAGACGAAGGCGCCAAGCGCGGCAAGTCCGTGTCCGAGCGAGAGCCCGCCGCCTGCGTCGAGCCCGCCCGAGATCAGCAGCGCCGTCGCGGCGAGCCCGATCAGCGCCCCGATCAGATGCCGGAGCTTCAGGGTGCCGCCCGGCAGCAGCGCTGCGAAGAGCACGATCAGCAACGGCCAGAGATAGTGGATCAGATTGGCCTCGGCCGCCGGCGCGGTCTTGACCGCGGCATAGTAGAGCGCGGTGTCGCCGAAGGGGCCGTAGAGGCCAAGCGCGAAAGAGCCCCAGGTCGGCCGAACCCTGCGCAGTTGCCCACGTGCGGCGGTGATGCAGAGGATCAGCATGCCGCCGATGGCAAACGTCATGCCGACGAGCTGGAACGGCGGTACGCGACCGGACATGGCCGTGAACAGAGCCAGCGTCGACCAGAGCAGGATGGCGCCAAATCCGGTGAAGGTCGCGGTGCGAGAGGTCATCGGCGGGAAAGCTGCTTGGGGGCGGGACGCTGCTGGCGTTATCAGATCGACGGCTTGCTGCCCATTGATCGCAGCGCTCAACCGACGTGAGGGAAGCGGCTTGCATGCTCGCAAGCCGTGGCGCGCTGATCCCGCGGCCGCGTCGAACAGGTCTTCTGGCGCTGCCGGCTTACCGTCCGGTTATGATCTTGATCGGTGCGCCCAGGATCTTGAGGGGCACCGAGACGATCGCTTCGAGCGAGTCGCCCAGAGCCTCACGCGCATTCTCCGACGCGCGGGCCTGCCTGCCGACACCGCGCTCCAGCGTGCTCTTCAATTGAGGCGCGATCTCCGCCAATTGCGCGAACTTGCCGTGATTGCTCGAATCGGTGGCCTTGACGTCGGTCATGTCGAGGACAACGGCGCCAAGCTGCGCCAGCTCCTCCGCATTCTGGGCATCTCCAACGCGGCCCTGGCCTCCTGCGATGAAACTCGATGCACCCAGCGCCTTGTCGTCCTTGGACAACACGATGAAGAACGGCTTCTTTGGCTTTCCGAAACGCCGCATCTGAGTCTTGAAGACGTCGATGTCGATATCGGGCGCCGCAAGAATGACAATATCGATCTTCTCGGCGCCGACGAGCCCGCCTGAGATCTTGATCTGGCGCAGGGCTTCGACAGTCACCCAGTTGCCCATGGAATGGGCCAGGATATTGACCTTTTCGGCGTTGCTGGCCAGGAGCAGCCGGATCGTCCGTTCCAGGTTGTCGCGTGCCGCCGTCGCGCTGTTCGAGTCATAGACATATTGTGTCAGCGCCCCGCGCGATGCCCAGGTGAACAGCACAGGTACGGCGGGGGCTTGGGAATCGTGCATGACCTGGGCGAAGCGGTAGAGCCCTTCCGCGAACATGGTGTTGTAGCCGTGGATGAAGAGCACAACGTTGCGGCTCCCGCGTGGGCGCAAGGCGAGCTGGGCGTTGAGCGCCCTGATGAAGGCCTGCTCTCCGTCGAGATAGCCGGCCTGGCGCACGACGAAATTGGCCTTCGGATCGCCTGGAGCCGTCGAGGCCCATTCGATTTCGCCAGGTGTGTGCGTTGGCGGAACCGAGACCTCGATCTTGGCGAAATCGAGCGGCATGGCACGCTCGCCGTTGAAGAGCGTCCCTGGCCGCTCGTCGCGCTGGCGGGTGGTGGCGACCAGTATGGTGTGAGAGGTCGACCCGGCCTCGACTGCTGCAACGGGGGCAAGGAACCCCGTTTCGGGCCGCGAGGCGCAGGCGCCCGCAAGCGCTGCGGCCATGATTGCAGCGACGATTGCCGCGTAACGCATGCGAGGCGACAGGAGCGAGCCCCGGCCCAAACGACGAATCCTGTATCCCACGCCCGCTTGCGAATAGGTCATGTACGGCTCCCCGGCGCGCCGAGCGTATGACGCGCAGCCCGGGCCGTAAAGAAGCGGTCTGCGCTTGCTTCGGGTGGCCTATTCTGTGGGGCCGGATACAGTTGAGCCTGCGCTCCGGCCGCACAATTCTTGCGAGCTCTGTGCTTGCCCCCGCTAAAACTGTCGCTTGCGACCGGGGATGCGCTCGCTCGCGCTCAACGCTCGCGCAGCCAGTCCATCATCTGATAGCGCCAATAGGTCGCCTGGACAGCGACAGTGCCGAATACGCCGCCGTTCCAGACGAGGCCGAAGGGGGCGAACAGGCGATGGCGATCGCTGGTTCCGAGAATGGCCTCGGCAATGACGCGGCCACCGATCGCGGTGGTGTTGAGCCCATGTCCGCCAAAGCCGAGGCAGTGCCAGACATTCGGGCTGAGCTGGCCAATCTGCGGCATCAGGTGTCGCGCATAGGACATCAGGCCCGACCATGCGATCTCGACCTTCAGTGCTTCGAGCTCGGGATAGGTCGAGATCATGGTCCGGCGCAACAGGGCGGCGAGATCGCGCGGCTCGCTGGTGCGGGTGGTGATGCGGCCGCCCCAGAGCAGGCGCTGGCCGTCCTCGACGATGCGATAATAATCCCCGGCACGACGGTCATCGCTGATCGCGGCGCGCGTCCCGATGGCCTTGGCGATCAGCTCCGGCGCTGCCTCGGTCGTCAGCACATAGGTCGCGATCGGCAACTGGCTCGAGCGCAGCTTCGGCACGAGGTTGTCGGTATAGCCGCCGCAGGCGATCACGACCTGCCGGGCGCGCAGCTCTCCCGATGCGGTGACCAGGCGTTTCTCGGGACCGGAGAGCTCGGCCGAGACAACGCGCGATCCCTCGATGATTCGCCCTCCCAACGCTTCGATGGCGTCTGCCAGGGCGCGTACGTAGTTCAGCGGATGGATGTGGAAGGAATGGGGATCAAACAGGGCCTGGTGGTACTTCGGCGAACGAAGCACCTCGCGAACCTGCTCGGTCGGCCAGAAGTCGACGGTGTAGCCGTGATCTAGCGCCAACTGGTCGCGAGCCCGAGCGAGACTGTGGCCACTGTCATAGCGCACGACGCTGATCCTGCCCGGCCGGGGATCGGCACCGGCGATGGCGAGGTCGCGAATGTTGTCGGAGACGATGCGCATGCCCTCGATCGAGAGGCCATGGAGTTCGTTCGCCTTGGTCTCACCAATGGCGCTTGCGATCGAAGAATGGCTGCGGGCATAGCCGGGGCTGACGAAGCCGCCATTGCGCCCCGATGCGCCCCAGCCGACCGCCTCGGCTTCCAGCACCGCGACCGAGCGTCCGGCCCGGGCCAATTCATAGGCGCAGGTGAGCCCGGCGAGCCCGCCGCCAATGATGCAGGTATCGACCTCGATGCGGCCCTGCAGCGGGGCCCTCTTGTTCGTCGTCGCGGCGGTGCGGGCATAGAAGGTATCGGGATAGGTCAGCATGTGCCCAGCAAGGCTCTTGTCGCAGGAGGAGCGAGGCAGTCCGGTCAGTGGGCCGGACGGCGATCGTGATCGGTCTTGAGCCGACGCTCAAGGAACCGGCTATAGGACCCCATGCCATAGCTGAACAGGGCATAGACCAGAGCGGCGAACACATATCCCTCGATGACGGCGATCCCCTGCCAGTTCGGGTCGCGCAGCGAGGCGCGGACCGTATCGAGAAAATCGAGGAGGCCGATGATGGTGACCAGCGTGGTGTCCTGGAAGAAGCCGATGAAGATATTGACGAGCGGCGGAATCACGATCTTCAGTGCCTGCGGCAGGATGATCTTGCGCATCGACAGCCAATAGCCGAGCCCGAGCGCCGCAGCGGCTTCGTGCTGGCCCTTCGAGACCGCCTGTAACCCGCCCCTGACGGTCTCCGCGATATAGGCTCCGGCGAAGATGATGATCGCGACCTGTGCCCTCAGCAGCTTGTCGACCGTGAGCCCGTCCGGCATGAACAGCGGCAGCATCACCGAGGCCATGAACAGGATCGAAACCAGCGGCACGCCGCGGACGACCTCGATGAAGATGATGGCGATGACCTGAATCGCCGGCAGCTTCGAGCTGCGTGCCAACGCCAGCACGACACCCAGTGGGAAACCGAACGCCAGGCCCACCGAAGACAGCATGAAGGAGAGCGGCAGGCCACCCCAGTTCGTGGTGCTGACGACAGGCAGGCCGAACACGCCGCCATACATCAGCACGCCGCAGATCACCGGTACGGCCAGCCAGAGCCAAAGCAGTCGCCGCGACCAGAAGCGCGGGATCATCGAAACGATCATGGCGCCGAGAAACAGGATCACGGCGAAGGCCGGCCGCCAGTGTTCGTCATAGGGGTAGAAGCCGAAGATCATGAAGCGCAGCTTCGCCGCCAGGAACGGCCAGCAAGCCCCGGCCCCGACCTTGCACGCCTGCGGCCCGCCTTCGAGCACCGCGCGCGTCACGAGCCAGCCCCAGGCTCCCGTGACCAGGCGATAGATCAGCCACAGGCAGGCCAGTGTGATGACGGCATTGATCGGCGTGCCCAGAAAGGGCTTCAACCGGGCGGTCAATTCGCGTCCGCGCGGCGGCGGCAGGTCCGCCCGCGCGAGGTTGAGTGTTTCCATTTCAGCGGCGCTGACCATCTCAGCGCTCCACCAGGGCGACGCGGGCGTTGTACCAGTTCATGAACAGGGAGATCGTGATCGACATGCTGAGATAGACCAGCATGAAGATGGCGATGCCCTCGATCGCTTGTCCCGTCTGGTTCATCGTGGTGTTGGAAACCATCACGAGATCGGGGTAGCCGATGGCAATGGCGAGCGATGAGTTCTTGAAGGTCGACAGATAGGAACTGGTCAGCGGGGGCACGATCACGCGTAGCGCCTGCGGCAGCACGACGAGCCGCATGGTCTGACGGTCATGCAAACCCACGGCACGCGCGGCTTCCCATTGGCCGCGCCCGACCGAAAGGATGCCGGCGCGCACGATCTCCGCGATTCCGGCCGAGGCCGAGAGGCCGAGCCCGACCAGCAATGCCGTGAATTCCGGGGTGACCTGAACACCGCCGGTGATGCGGAACCGGCCCTTTTCCGGCCAGTTGATCACGAAATCAGGCTGCAGCAGCAGGATCGCGAGCAGTGGAGGACCAAGAAGGGCGGCGACGATGATCGGCCATCCCGTCTGGTTCTGTCCGGAGGCGACGCGCCTGCTGCGCAGCCTGGATGCCACGAAGAATGCCAGTACGATGCCGGCGATCACCGCCGCGAGGACGCCAGTATGCGCGGAAGACCAACGCAGTGACGGAACGATCAGCCCGCCATTGCTGAGGAAGACCTCGGGCAATGGCTGCCAGGCTTCGCGGACAGGCGGGAAGACCGCGACGATGAGCGCATACCAGAGGAATAGATAGAGAAGCAGCGGCACATTGCGCAGCGCTTCGACATAGATCAGTGCCAGAAAGGCCAGAAGTGGATTGCGCGACAGCCGGGCTATGCCGACGATCAGACCGAGCAGCGTCGAAACGGTGACCGCGAAGATCGACACCCAGATCGTGTTGAAGATGCCGACGAGCAGGGCGCGCGCGTAGGTATCGCCGGAATCATAGCGGATGAAGGACTGGCTGATGACGAAGCCGGCCGGGCGCGAGAGATAGTCAAATCCGGTCGCAATGTTCTGTTCCGCCAACTTGCGCGAGACATTGCCGAACAGATAGAGCCCGACACCGACGACGAGCGCAACGGCGACGACCTGATAGAGCACGGCGCGCACGCGCACGTCATAGAGCAGCCGCACCGGACTGGATGCAGAGGAAGCCATCGAGCTGTTCCGGTCTGGAGTGCCGCCGGCAACAGGGCGCTGCCGGCGGTCTCAGTTCAATCGAGGGAACGCACGTTGGCTGTGATCACCGGAACGGTGGCGAATAGAGCAGACCGCCCTTGTTCCAGAGCTGGTTGGGGCCACGGCTCAGGCCAAGCGCGGTCTTCTCGCCGAGGCTGCGCTCGAAGATTTCGCCGTAATTGCCGTTCTGCTTGATGATGTTATAGGCCCATTTGTTGTCGAGATTCAGCATCTTGCCGAGATCGCCATTGACGCCCAGCATGCGCTGGATCTCGGGATCCTTGCTCTTCAGCTGCTCGTCGACATTGGCCTGGGTGATGCCGTATTCCTCAGCCGCGATCAGCGTATTGACCGACCAGGAGACGATGTCCTTCCAGTTGCTGTCGTTCTGGCGAACGACGGGTGCGAGCGGCTCCTTCGAGATCGTTTCGGGCAGGATGACGAACTGCTTGGGATCATTCGCAACGGCGCGGACCGAAGCAAGGTCGGAGCGGTCGGTGGTGATGACGTCGCAGCGGCCTGAGAAGAAGGCGTTGCGCCACTCATTGTTGTCCTCGAAGACCACGGCCTCGTATTTGATGTTGCGCGGCTTGAAATAGTCCTCGAGATTCTGGAGCGTCGTCGTGCCGGGCAGCAGGCAGATCGCTGCCTGTGAAAGCTCCGACGCGCTCTTCACGCCGAGTTTGGTCGAGACCATCAAGCCTTGGCCGTCATAGAAAACGATCGGCGCGAAATCGAGCCCGAGCGAGTTGTCACGCGAGAAGGTCATGGTCGTCTGGCGCGACAACACGTCGATCTCGCCGGACTGCAGGGCCTGGAAGCGGATATTGGTGTTGAGCGGGACGAATTCGACCTTGTCGGGCGCGCCGAACACAGCAGAGGACACTGCCCGGCAAACATCGGTATCGAATCCCTGACGCACGCCCTTGTCGTCAGCATAGGAGTAGCCCGCGGAACTTGGCGAAACACCGCAAAGGACCTTGCCACGCTTCTTCACGGCATCGAGCGTCGCCTGTGCCGAGGCCGGACCCGCAAATACGGCGAGTGCGGCGGCGGCGATCCCGAGCGCAGCAATTTTATTGATCATTTTCGGCATTGTTCACTCCCCTAGGCCCGCCTTTTTTCCGGCGTGTAGTAACGAGCCTATTTGTGCTGGAAAACAACTTCAAGTGTCCTGATCAGCACAGTCGTCATGCGATGGGACCCGGTTCACAACACTGCCATCGGAGTGCTGCAATCGCAGAGCGTGCGTCAGGCACCGGTGAAGGACGCCATCCCGGAACATGCGAGACCAAGGGACCGCGATGGCTTTCGTGAATCCGCAGTGAGCTGATGCGTTTTCTGCAAGGCACGGCGCAGAATGCCGTTCCGCAACACATTCGAGGGGGGATCACGGGATGAATGACGGCAAGGGACAGGCCGGCAACGGGCAGGTTGGGACGACGGTTATCCGGAACTGCGACTGGATCGTCGCGTGGGACGCTTCCACATCCTCCCATGTCTATCTGCAGAATGCGGATTTCGCCTTCGCCGGCAATGAGATCACCCATGTCGGGCCGGGCTATCTCGGATCGGCGGATGTCGAGCATGACGGCCGCGGCGTGATGCTCATGCCCGGCTTCGTCGACATTCACAGCCATACTGGCCATGAGCCGGGCTGGAAGGGCATGCTCGAGGAATTGGGGAGCAAGCGCCTGGGGCAAAGCTCGCTCTACGAGTTCATGCCGGTCTTCAACATCGGTCCGAAATATGCCCGTCATGCCTGCCGGGTCGCGACATCGGAACTGCTGCGGAGCGGCGTGACCACGATCTGCGATCTCGCCGCCCCCCGCGAAGACTGGGTTGGCGATTATGAGGTCACGGGTATTCGCGCCGTTCTCTGGGCGATGCATCGCTCGGGGGCCTGGCGTACGAGCAATGGCCACTCCGTCGAGTATGACCTGGATACGGAACGCGGGGACCGGCTGCTGCTGGAGGCCATCAAGGTGGCCGACGAAGCAAACAAGCATCCGAGTGGCCGGATCAGCGGATATTTCGGGCCCGCGCAGATCGATACCTGCACCGAAGGGCAGATTCTCGGTGCACTTGAAGCCGCACGCGAGCGTGGCCAGCCGATCCAGATCCATGCCGCACAGAGCATTGTCGAATTCCAGGAGATCGTGCGTCGCACCGGCTGCACGCCGATTGAATGGCTCGACAAGATCGGTGCGCTTGGTCCCGACACCGTGATCGGGCACTGCATCTTCCTCAACGATCATCCATGGCTGCATTGGCCGCAGGGCAACGACTTCGAACGGCTTGTGCGGAGCGGCGCACAGGTCGCCCATTGCCCCGTCGTCTTCGCGCGTCGGGGCATCGCGCTGAATACGCTCGCCCGCTATGTCGATGCGGGAGTTCCGGTCGGCATCGGCACCGACAGCTTTCCGCACAACATGCTGGATGAGTTGCGGATGGCTTGTTACGCCGGGCGCATCGTTGCGGGGAGCTTCACCGCAGCGCCGACATCCTATGCCTTCAGTGCCGCCACCAATGTCGGCGCCGACATCATTCGCAGGCCCGATCTCGGCCGCCTGGCCATCGGCTGCAAGGCCGATTTCTCGATCGTCGACATGACGAACCCTTACATGCAGCCTGACTACGATCCGATCCGCAGCATCGTCTATTCCGCAAATGACCGGGCAATCCGAGACGTTTACGTGGATGGGCGACAGGTCGTCGCCAACGGGCAGGTGCTCCACTTCGACATCGGAAACGATATCGAGATGCTGCGCCAGGGGCAGCGGGACGTGATCAAGACGGCGAGCGAGCGGGATTGGGCCGGACGGGAAATCGAGGAGCTGACGCCGCGCGTCTATAAGATCAAGCATCCCGATCGCACGGACGGCTAGCTTCCCAGACATCGCAGAGGGGAGGGAGGCGAGGGCGAACTTGCCGCCATCCCATGCCGGCGGCGGTGAGTTCGGTTGGGCGGCTCGATGTCGCTCAACCGGCTTTGCAGCGTCGGTCGCGCGGCTATGCTGCGGCCGAGTGATTGAGGTAACATCGAGCGCTTCATGCCGACTGGCGATGTTGGTTGGAAGGAGAGACGGCGTTGCGTTTCATGCCCTCCGTCTGTGCCGAGGCCGCTGGCCGAATGAGGCGACGCGATTTCGTCGCGCTCGCCGGTGCAGCGATGGCGTGGACCCTCCCGGCTCGCGCGCAACAGCCGGCTATGCCGGTCATCGGGTATCTCGGCTCCGAATCCCCCGGGCCCTATGCGAGCCGCCTCCGGGCCTTTCGTGAAGGCCTCGCGGAAGCCGGATTTGTCGAGGGGCGCAATCTCGCGATCGAGTATCGGTGGGCGGAGGGCCAGTATCGCCAACTGCCCGCCCTCGCGATGGATCTCGTCAATCGTCAGGTGACGGTGATCGTGGCGCCGGGCGGCGCCGAGGTCGCGCTCGCGGCAAAATCGGCGACGACGACGATCCCGATCGTCTTTGAGATGGGAGGAGACCCCATTGCGCTGGGCGTCGTGGACAGCCTGTCCCGGCCGGGAGGCAATCTCACGGGGGTGTCGAGCCTCAGCGTGGAGGTCTCGCGCAAGCGGCTGGAGTTCATGCACGAGCTGCTTCCTGGTGCCGGGAGCCTTTCCGTTGCCGTCAACCCGACCAGCCCGACTTCGAACTCGCAAGTGAAGAATCTTCAGGTCGCGGCGGACAGTCTTGGTCTGCAGCTTCGTGTCCTGACGGCCAGCACCGAACAGGAATTCGACGGCATGTTCAGGACCGTGTCTCAGATGCGGCCGGGCGGTCTCGTCTTCACCTCCGACCCCTATTTTGCCTATCGCAGTCAGCGGCTTGCCGTCCTCGCAGTCGAGCACGCGGTGCCGGCTGTCACCCAATCCCGTGACTTTCCGATCGCCGGCGGGCTGATGAGCTATGGCGGTGATTTCGAGCAATCGCACCGTCACGCCGGCACCTATGCCGGCCGTATCATCAAGGGCGAAAAGCCCTCCGAACTCCCGGTCCAGCGCGTGACCAAGGTCGAGATGTTCATCAACCTGAAGGCCGCCAATTCTCTGGGCCTATCATTCCCGCCTTCGCTGCTGAGCAGCGCCGACGGGGTGATCGAATGACCCGGCCGGTGAGCCGGCGCGTGAGCTAGCACGGTGTCCCATTCGCCCGACGTCCCCCGAACCTCGCTGTTCAGGAAGTATTTTCTCGCCCTGTTCGCGGCGGTCGCCCTGCCGCTTCTGATCGCGGGTGGGAGCGAAGCCTGGTTCGGCTATCACGACCAGCGCGCCAGGCTGAACGACCTGCTCGATGCAGAAGCCCGAGGCGCGGCGGCGAAGATCCAGGATTTCATGGAAGGAATTCGCGATCAGCTTGGATGGATGGTGCAATTGCCGTGGTCGGAGAATACCGACGAGCGGCGCAGGCTCGACGCCTTGCGCCTGTTGCGCCAGGTCCCCGCCGTGGTCAGCCTCCGCCTCATCGACGCTGCCGGCAAGGAACGCCTGTTCGTGTCGCGCATCGGCCTGAACAGGGTCGAGAGCGGCGAGGACCACTCGGCGAATCCGGCGGTGGCGGGAGCCCGCTCGGGGCGGGTCTGGTTTGGGCCGGTGACGTTCTATGGCGGCTCGGAACCATTCATGACGGTCTCGGTCGCCGGCAATCGCTCGGCGGTCGGAGTGGCGGTCGCGGAGGTCAATCTCAAGTTCATCTGGGATGTGATCTCGGCGATAAGGGTGGGGCGAACCGGCGAGGCGTTCGTGCTCGACCAGCCGGGGCGCCTTGTCGCTCATCCCGATATCAGCCTGGTGCTGCGTGCCGACGAAGCCGCAACGCAACCGCTTCAGGCCTTGCGGGCCGCCATGCTGGCGCGCCCCGGCCAAGCGATCACCGGGCAGGATATCGCGCGAAACACGGTGCTGGCCGCCATGGCGCCGATCCCCGGCGTCGATTGGAGCGTCATCGTAAAGCAGCCCGTGACTGAGGCATTCCGCCGGATCAACGCCGCACTTTGGCGCACCGGGGTGCTGCTCATTGCGGGAACGGCCCTTGCGGCGGTGCTTGCCTATTGGCTGACGCAGCGCATGGTCGGGCCGATACGGCTCCTGGAGGAGGGCGTCGCGCAGATCGGCGCAGGGCAGTTCGACCACCGGATCAGCCTGGGCACGGGCGACGAGTTCGAGCGGCTAGCCACCCGGTTCAATGAGATGGCCGGTGAATTGGCCGTGTCCCAGGAACGCTCCGAACGCATCAGCCGGCTCCGGCGCTTTCTCGCGCCGCAAGTGGCCGAACTCGTCGACCGTACGGGGGATGACGGCGTGCTCGACGGACGACGCGTCGAGGTCGTCGTGGTCTTCTGCGATTTGCGCGGCTTCACCGCCTTCTCGGCGCAGGCTGAGCCCGAAACCGTGATGGGCGTGCTCGGCGAGTACTACGGCGCCATCGAAGCGGTGGTCAGCGCGCATGGGGCGACGCTGATGGGCTTTTCCGGGGACGGAGCGATGGTCCTGGTCAACGCGCCGGTTTCCTGCCCTGACCCGGCCCTGCGCGCCGTCACCATGGCGAGCGACATGCAAATGAGCGTGCAGAAACTTCTGGTCGGATGGCGCAGCCGGGGCCACCAGCTTGGCTTTGGCGTGGGGCTGGCCATGGGGCCGGCCACGGTCGGGCGGATCGGCTCGGAAGGCCGCCTCGATTACGCTGCGATCGGCAACGTCACGAACCTGGCATCGCGCTTATGCGCGAGCGCCCGGGATTCCGAGATCCTGATCGATCGCGTCGCGGCCCGCGCGGTTGGTTCCAGCGTGCCGCTGGCTGAGCTGGATCCGCGGAGTCTGAAAGGGTTCGACCAACCCGTTCCCGTCTTCGCCGTTGTCTTCGGCATCGGACATTAGATCATCGGACCAGATATCGTATCCGATCCGATGATCTAACCATCCGGGATGGCATCGGCTTTCCCGAAAACCGCAATCCACCTTTCGGGCCGATGCCTTAGGTGCCGGCGGCGCCGCTCGTGGAGCAGATTGGCTCCTGATAGCGCGCCGGCGACGATGGCCGTTGATCAGGGACAAACATATCCGGTTGGGTCCGGGACGCAGCGCGCGCCCGTGGGCAGTATCAATGCGCCGCGTGGATCCCGCCGGACATAATCGCCGTTGGGCAGCTGGAAACCGCCGCTTTGGTCGGGTGTCACGCGCGTGCCGTCAGGCAGGACGAAGTCGCTGCCCGACCTCATGATGCGCTTCTCGGGCGTGCTGTCCGGCACGATAACCTGACGCACTGGCGTCGGGCTGCATGCTGTGAGTGCGGTGACGCAGAGTAGCGTCGCAAATGGCGTCCTGATCATGAGGCATTGTTGCCGGAGGACGGAACCGAGCGCAAGGCGGATGCTCCCGCATTGCTGCCGACGAAGTCCGAGGTTGTTGTGATTGTCCAGCTCCACTCCCCACTCCCCTTCAATCATGGGTTGAGGCAGGCAATGTTCGGCGCGCGGCCCCGGCCCTGGAAGAGCCTGGCGCAGAGCGTCGAGCTGGCAGGGGCATCGGGATCAACGAGGAAGTCAGGCGGTGGCGCGAAGAAGGCACGGGTTTGCCGTCTTCGCGCCCGAACCTGCTCGTTATTCCACGGCGACGATCTTGCCGCCCTCCCATTTGAACATCGAGAACGCCGGCGAGCTGAGATCGCCATTCTTGTCATAGGCCAGCTTGCCGATGGCGGTGGTGATGGGCCCTCCGGACTTCAGCGCTGTCGCGACTGCGGCGGCATTGGTGGCCTTGCCGGCTTTCTCGATGCCGGCCTTCAGCACTTCGACCGCGGCATAGGCATTGAGCGTGAAGGCTTCCGGCGGGATACCCTTGTCCTTGAGAACTTTGACCGCTTCCGCGGAGTCGGGGTTCTTCAGCGCATCTGTCGCGTTGGTGAAGAGTGCGCCTGCCGCCGTCTCATTGGCGATCGCCCAGAACTCCGTGTTGGAAAGCCCCTCGCCGCCGATGATGGTGGCCTTGAGCCCGGCGTCGCGAAGCTGCCGGGCGAGGAGACCACCTTCCGGATGGTAGCCGCCGAAATAGATCAGGTCGATATTGGCGGCCTTGAGACGCGTGGTGATGGCCGAGAGATCCTTTTCGGCCGGTGTCAGCGACAGGTAGAGCGCCTCGTTCAGGCCGCCGGCGTTGATCCCCTTCTTGAAGGCATCCGCGAGGCCTTTGCCGTAGGTGCCCTTGTCGTGGATGACCGCAATCCGCTTGTCCCTGAGATTCTTCAGGACATAGTTGGCGGCGACCTCGGCCTGCTGATCATCGCGGCCGCATGTCCGCAGAACATTGGTCAGCCCACGGGTGGTGAGTGACGGCGCCGTAGCTGTCGGCGTGACCATCAGCACGCCGTTCTCGGCAAAGACATCGGACGCGGGAATCGCGACGCCCGACGTCACCGGCCCGACAACGAAGCGCACCTTGTCCCCGACCAGCAGATTGGCGGCCGAAACGCCCTGCTTGGGATCACCGGCATCATCGGCAAGCTTGAGCACCAGCTTCTCGCCGAGCACGCCGCCCTTCTTGTTGATGGCGTCGATCGCCGCCTCTGCGCCGTTTCGCACCTGGTCGCCATAGGCAGCGACCGGACCCGTCAGTGGCGCGATGAGGCCGATGACGATATCGGCCCGTGCGGCCGGCGCCGAGGCGAGCAGCGTGGCAGCAAACGCCGCACTGACGAAGAACTTGAACTTGCTCATCACAATCCTCTCCTCAACTGGCTCGCAGTTCCTGTCCTGGATGCGAGCCTTCGTGGTGAAGCGGTCGAATACCCTGCCACTGCGCGGGGAGGCCGGGCAGGGGCGAAACGTGCATAGAGATCGCTCGCGGGTTTTATAGGGCAGCAGGCCTGCCTGCGGCACTGCGCCCGCCAGGTGGGGTGGGTGTCAAAATTGCCGGGTCGGCCGGGCGAGCGGCTGCCCTCCGTCCGTGGGCATGTCCTGCGGCGCAGAGTCCATGCCGAATGCGGAGCTGCATGCCGCCGCCCCACGCAAAACTGCGTGTATGTCATCGCTGCGGAGCTCGGGCCCTAGTTCTGCCGCGTCGCTGCGAACCATGCCGCAGCCCGCAGCATCGCGGCCTCCTCGCCAAAACCCGACAGGGCCGCGACGGCCTCCTCGCAGAGCCGGTCGCGCTCGCGCTTGGCGCCGGCGAGACCGAGCGCACTGATCAGGGTCGCCTTGCCCTTGTCCTGGTCCTTGGCCGTGGCCTTGCCCATCTGCTCCTGGCTCGCCTCGACGTCGAGGACGTCGTCGGCCACCTGGAAGGTGGCGCCGACTGCCCGGCCGTATTGCCCAAGCGCGGCAAGGGCGGCCTCATCGGCGCCGCCGAGGCGCGCACCGATCTCGACGCTGGCCGCCAGCAGCGCCCCCGTCTTCATCGCCTGCAGTCGACGAATTTCGTTCTCGGCCAACGCGTTCGAGCCCGGGTCGAAGCGTCCCTCCGCCGCGAGATCGAACATCTGGCCGCCGACCATGCCGCCGAGCCCGGACGCCCGGGCGAGGCAAAGCACCAGCGCCGCGCGGACCGCACCCGACTCGTGGGTGGCTGGGTCGGCAAGGACCTCGAAGGCGAGCGTCTGCAGCGCATCCCCGGCCAGGATCGCGGTTGCCTCGTCGAAGGCCCTGTGGACCGTCGGTCGTCCGCGGCGCAGATCGTCATCATCCATCGAAGGCAGGTCGTCATGGACGAGCGAATAGCAATGCAGCAGCTCGACGGCTGCGCCGGCTCGCAAGGCCTGCGCTTCGCTGGCCCCGAAGAGCAGTGCCGTCTCGACCGTCAGGAAGGGCCGCAGGCGCTTGCCACCGCCGAGCGCGCCATGGCGCATGGCCGCGAGCAGCCGTTCGGGGCGCGCGATCTCGCCCGCTCCCGGAACAGCCTGGAGCAGACCGTCGAGGAGGGCCTCGATCGCATCGGCCGTCTGTGAAAGACGGGCCGGAAGGGCGTCATCTGCGGCGGAACTCATGCGCTGATCTCGCGTTCGCAACGGTGGCGGGGGCTTGCCGGATGGGGGCGGGATCGTCAAGTTGCGGGGGCATGGCGGTCATGGCGGGTCACGAGCAAACGCGGCGGCGAGGAATTGTCGGCCGCGCATTGGGGTGGTGTTTTCGCATCCTCATCGGGCTCGCCGTTGTCCTGGCGCTCGGGCTGCTGATCTTTCGGTTCATGCCCGCTCCCTCGACGCTGATGCTCGCGCGCTGGCTGAGCTTTCAGCCGGTGGAACGGCAATGGGTGCCGCTCACGCAGATTTCGCCTTCGCTGATCCGCGCCGTCATCGCCGCCGAGGACCAGCGCTTCTGCAGCCATTCTGGCGTCGACTGGATCGAGCTCAACGCCGTGCTCGATGATGAGGATGGCCCGAGCCGCGGCGCTTCGACGCTGACCATGCAGACGGCTAAGAACGTCTTTCTCTGGCCGGGGCGCTCCTATCTGCGCAAGGCGCTCGAGATTCCGCTCGCGCTCGTGATCGACTTCGCCTGGCCGAAACAGCGGATCATCGAGGTCTATCTCAACGTCGCCGAGTGGGGCGATGGCGTTTTCGGCGCGGAAGCCGCCGCCCAACGCCATTTCCGCAAGCCTGCCGCCCGCCTGAACACTGGCGAGGCTGCACGGCTCGCCGGTGCGCTGCCGAATCCGATCCTGCGCAATCCCGCCAAGCCGAGCCGCGGCCTGCAATCGGCGAGCGGGCGAATCCAGCGCCGTATGGCGCAGCTCGGATCGCTTGGGGATTGCGCCGTGCCTTCCGGCATGAAAGATGTCGATTAGGCCTAGTCATCCCCTCTGCGAGCGTGTATGGCCATCGCCTCACGAGATTGATCCGTCGTCGTGGCGGTGGCGTGGCTCTGCGGCCTGCGCTTCCGGACGGCGGCACGATGGAGAGTACAATGGCCGTTCCGAAGAGAAAGACTTCGCCGTCGAAGCGCGGCATGCGCCGCTCCGCCGACGCGCTGAAGCAGCCCACCTATATCGAAGACAAGAACTCCGGCGAACTGCGCCGTCCGCACCATGTCGATCTGAAGAGCGGCATGTATCGCGGTCGCCAGGTGCTGAAGGCCAAGACCGAGGCCTGAGCCCCGGTTGTAGGCTTGCGAGTCTAGGAGCCGGCCGCGAGGCCGGCTTTTTCTTTGGCCAGTTTCCGCCGGCGCCTGCCAGGCCCTCTGCCGAGGAGCGATCTGTGATCGCGTCTCGATGGATGTCTCCGGTGCGGCTTCCGGATGATCCATCGGGACACCGCTGTCATGCGGCTCCTCGGCAGAGGGTCTGGCCTCACGCGACCAGGCGCTGCCGCTTCCTTCCGGCGTGCTGTGCCTGGGCCTCGTAGCGCCGCGCCGCGACCTGCGGCGTCTCGCGCGCCCGGCGCGCGAACGGACCGATTTCGGCGTGACTGGCCGCGATCTGCAGCAGCAGCAGCATCGTCGATGCCTCGGGAAGCGCCAGGTGGCTTCTCGCCCCGTATTGCTGATCCCGCATGTGCCACTCCGGAACGCTAGGGTTGCGCTGGAGGGAAAGTTGCAATCCAGGGGCCGGCCTTAACCGGGCGTTAAGCCAGAAACCTGCATCGTTTCGAAACATCTCCCGATCTCGTTCGGCCAGGACGGCACGACGCCAAAGGTGTCCCGCGGCCTGCGCCTCTAAGGCCCTGCACCGATGCCTGCGCCATCGATCCTGAGTACCCGTGACGAAACGATCGTCGACCCGCGCAGCCTGCTCTCCTCGATCGGCGAGGTGGTCTACAGCTGGGACATCGCCAGCGATTCGCTGAACTGGGGTCCGAACGCCGCCGAGGTTCTGGGACCGATTCCGGTAGCTGCGATGAGCCGCGGTCTCGCTTTCGCCGGGCTGGTGGAGCCGGGTAGCGGCCGCAGTCGCTACGACGCGATCTTCTCGACCGGCGGACAGGACCATGGCGAAGGTGCGATCTACCGCACCCGCTACGCAGCCGATCTCGGCGGCCGCAAGATGTGGATCGAGGATGCCGGCCGCTGGTTCGTCGGCATCGACGGCCAGCCTGCCATGGCGCGCGGCGTGCTGCGCATCGAGCGCTCTGTGCGGCCCGACGAGCTTACCGCGCAGAGTCGCGACGTCTGTGACCGCGGAGCGCTGGTCGAGCGCCTCGAAACATCGCTGCAGGAGCATCTCGCGGCGGAGCGACCGGTCGTCGTGCTGATCGCGGCGATCGACGAACTCGCGCGTCTCAACGATGATTTCGGCCATGAGGCCACCGATGAGATCATCGGCGTGGTCCAGGAAAGGCTGCGCTCGGTGATGCGCCGACGCGACCATCTGCTGCGCTATTCCAGCAATCGCTTCGCCATCCTGCTCGCAGGCTGTCCGCAGAACCAGATCGAGCCGGCGGCGCGGCGCTTCATCAAGGCCGTCGCACAGTCCGCGATCGAGACCGGGCGCGGCATTGCGCTGGTGCGTCTGCGCGTCGGGGCGGCCGTCGCGCCGGATCTCTCGCGCCATGCCGGTACGCTGGTCTCGGCCGCTGAGAACGCCCTTGCCGGCGCCAAGGCGGGCGCGGTCGATACCGTCGTCATCGCACGTCAGCGCGAGTTGCGTGAGCCGGCGCCGGACCACAGCGGATTCGATATCCAGGCCCTCGCGGCACTGAACGAACGCCGCGTCCGGCTGGCGCTGCAATCCGTCGTGGAGGCCAGAACGCGCGAGGTTGCCTTCCACGAAGCGCTGCTGCGGGTCGGCCATGGATCGGAAGGGCTGTTCTTCTCGGCGGCAGAGCTGATTCCGCTGCTCGAGCGGCGCGGGCTCGTCCGGCTCTTCGATCACCGCGTGCTTGAGCTCGCCGTCGAAATGCTCGCGGCCGATCCGAACATGACGCTCTCGATCAACGTCTCGCCGCGCTCGCTCGGCGATCCGGAATGGCTCGACGCCTTCCTGGCCTGCACCCGCTCATCCCGCGGCCTCGCCGGGCGGCTGATCGTCGAGATCACGGAGACTGCGACGATCGAGGATCCGCGCCGCCTGGCCCGCCTGCTCGGCAAGATCAAGGATCAGGGCGCACGCATCGCGATCGACGATTTCGGCGCCGGCCACACCTCGCTGCGGCATCTGCGCGCCTTCCCGATCGACATCCTGAAGCTGGACGGCGCCTTCACGCAGAACCTGCGACGTTCGACCGATGACCGCTTCTACGTCCGCACGCTGATCGACCTCGCCCGCCATCTCATGGTCGACACCGTCGCCGAATGGGTCGATGACGAGTTGCAGGCGACCATGCTCACCGATTGGGGCGTGACCTATCTGCAGGGGCATCTCGTCGGCAAGGCCGAACTCTGGCAGCCTGCGGTGCCCTCAGAGCTGCATCGGGCGGTGGGCTGAGCCGAGGCAGGGAGCGGTCTCGGGCAAGCGATCAGTCCGAGACACTCTTGATCAGGACCTGCCCGGGGCAAGCCCAGGCCTGGGGCATTGCCCGCTCACTTCGTCTTGGCGAGCTTGTCCAGCCGGTCGCGCATCTCGGAGAGTTCCCGCTTCAGGTCGCCGAGTTCGTCGCCTTTGCCGGCGGCTGGCGCTGCATCGCCCTTCGGCTGGCCGGAGGTTGCCGCGGCAGCAAAGGGGTTGAACAGCCGGAAGGCTTCCGTGAACATCGCCATATTGGCGCGGGTCTGGGCCTGTATCGCGTCCAGCCCGGTGCCGCCAAAGGCGCCGCCGGTAAAGGCCTTGCCCATCATGTCGCGGAACTGGTTCTGGTCCTTCGTGAGATTCTCCATGGAGAACTCGAGATAGCGCGGCACCAATGCCTGCATGCTGTCGCCGTAGAAGCGGATCAACTGGCGCAGGAAGGTAATCGGCAGCAGATTCTGCCCGTCCTTGCTCTCTTCGTCGAAGATGATCTGGGCCAGCACGGAGCGCGTGATGTCCTCGCCGGATTTGGCGTCGTAGACCACGAAGTCCTCTCCGCCGCGGACCAGGCCCGCCAGATCCTCGAGGGTGACGTAGGAGCTCGTGCCCGTGTGATACAACCTGCGATTGGCGTATTTCTTGATGACTGTCGGTTCTTTTTCGCTGGCCATCATACCCTGCATCGCGTTGATCCGGGCCTGACATTTCAGGTCCAGCGGAACGATCCTCCCGGCAACGATAACCTGTCAGCCGCATGCTGCAAGTTTTTTGAACGTTTTTGAATCAATCTTACCAAGCGGAACGGCGGGAGGGGCGAGCCAGTGCTGCGATGCAGTACGGTCACCGGCACCCGATCCGCGCTCTCCCTCTCTTGGCCGGCTTGACGCGGCCGCGGCAGCCTTCGAAGGTGAGAGCCGAACCTGGTGGCCTGTCCCTGGCGAGCCATCACGACAACAGCGAGGAACTCTCCATGGCCGATACTGACATCGTAATCGTCGGCGCAGCGCGCACGGCGGTCGGCGCCTTCAACGGCGCTTTCGCCAACACGACGGCACACGATCTCGGCGCTGCCGCGATCAAGGAGGCGCTAGCCCGCGCCAAGGTCGAGGGCGGTGAGGTCAATGAAGTCATCATGGGCCAGATCCTGACCGCCGGTCAGGGCCAGAATCCGGCCCGACAGGCCGCGATGAAGGCCGGCATCCCGCAGGAAGCGACCTCCTGGGGCCTCAACCAACTCTGCGGCTCGGGCCTGCGCGCGGTCGCCATCGGCCTGCAGCAGATCGTCAATGGCGACGCCGACATCATCGTTGCCGGCGGCCAGGAATCGATGTCGATGTCGCAGCATGCCGCGCATCTGCGTAACGGCACCAAGATGGGCGACACCAAATTCATCGACACGATGATCAAGGACGGGCTCTGGGACGCCTTCCACGGCTACCATATGGGCACCACTGCCGAGAACGTCGCGACCAAATGGCAGATCAGCCGCGAGGAACAGGACAGGTTCGCCGTCGGCTCGCAGAACAAGGCCGAGGCTGCGCAGAAAGCCGGCCGGCTCAAGGACGAGATCGCTCCCTTCACCGTCTCGACCCGCAAGGGCGATATCGTCGTCGATCAGGACGAATATCCCCGTCACGGGGCGACGCTGGAGGCCATGGCCAAGCTGAAGCCAGCCTTCTCGAAGGACGGCACGGTGACGGCCGGCAACGCGTCTGGCCTCAATGACGGCGCTGCCGCTCTCGTCCTGATGACCGCCAAGGAAGCAGCCAGGCGCGGTCTTACCCCGCTCGCCCGCATCGCCTCCTGGGCCACTGCCGGCGTCGACCCGGCCATCATGGGCACGGGCCCGATCCCGGCGACGCGCAAGGCACTGGAGAAAGCCGGCTGGAAGATCGGCGATCTCGACCTCGTCGAGGCCAATGAGGCCTTCGCGGCGCAGGCGCTCGCGGTCAACAAGGACCTCGGCTGGAACCCCGATATCGTCAACGTCAATGGCGGCGCGATCGCGATCGGCCATCCGATCGGCGCCTCCGGCGCGCGCGTCCTGGTCACGCTCCTGCATGAAATGGCCAAGCGCGACGCCAAGAAGGGGCTCGCCACGCTCTGTATCGGCGGCGGGATGGGTGTCGCCATGGCGGTGGAACGCTGAGCCTTCACCATGGCGAAGCAGACGACGCTCTATCGCTATCTCACGGGGCCCGATGACGCAGCCTTCTGTCATCGGGTCTCGGAGGCCTTGAGCAGGGGCTGGGAGCTCTATGGCCCCCCGACCCTGACCTATGACGCCAAGGAACAGCGCGTCATCTGCGGCCAGGCCATCATCAAGGACGTGGACGGGCCCTATTCGCCCGACCTGAAGCTCGCGGAACAATAGCTCAAAAGACCAAAACGAAGAGGGGACAACCAGATGACGAAGGTCGCGTTGGTCACGGGGGGGACGCGGGGTATCGGCGGAGCGATCAGCCGGACCCTGCAGGCGGCAGGCTACAAGGTGGCGGCTAACTATGCCGGCAATGACGAGGCGGCGGCCAAGTTCAAGGCGGAAACCGGCATCCCGGTCTATAAGTGGGATGTCGGCGATTACGATGCATGCACTGCCGGCATCGCAAGCGTCGAGGCGGAGAACGGGCCGGTCGACATTCTGGTCAACAATGCCGGCATCACCCGCGACGGTTTCTTCCACAAGATGACCAAGGACCAGTGGTCCGCCGTCATCCGCACCAATCTCGATTCGCTCTTCAATATGACGCGGCCGGTGATCGAGGGCATGCGCGGGCGCAGCTTTGGCCGCATCATCGTGATCTCGTCGATCAACGGCCAGAAGGGCCAGATGGGCCAGGTGAACTACTCCGCGGCCAAGGCGGGCGATATCGGCTTCGTCAAGGCGCTTGCCCAGGAGAACGCCAACAAGGGCATCACCGTCAATGCGATCACACCCGGCTATATCGGCACCGACATGGTTGCCGCCATGCCGGAGGAGGCGCTGAAGCGTGTCGTTGCCGGTATCCCCGTCGGCCGGCTCGGCAAGCCCGAGGAGATCGCCCAGATGGTCGCTTTCCTCGCCTCGGATCACGGTGCCTTCACCACCGGCGCGACGTTCGCGGTCAATGGCGGGCAGTATATGGCGTGAGCGTGTTCGGGCTGTCGGCGCGAGCCGCGCCGACAGCCCTCAAGTCGAGGCGCCCGCGGCAAACGCGGCTTCGGCCTGGCGATGAGGGCAGGCGGGATGCGCCTTTACGCTGAGGCTTCCTGCCAGCGCCGGTACAGCCCGGCGATGTCGTTGGAGCAGAACAGATCCATGCCGTCCTTGATCTGCTCCAGAGGCCAATCCCACCAGGCCATCTCCAGCAGCATGGCGATGTCGGCTTCGGTGAAGCGCGTGCGGATCGGCCTGGCCGGGTTGCCGCCGACGATCGAGTAGGGCTCGACATCCCTGGTGACGAGGGCGCGGCTGCCGATCACGGCACCATGGCCGATCCGGATGCCCGGCATGATCATCGCCTCCGCACCGATCCAGACATCGCTGCCGACCACGGTGTCGCCGGCCGGCCGGAAGGCGTCGCGCGCACCGGCGAATGCAGGTTCTTCCGACATGTAGAAGAAGGGGAAGCTGGAGACCCAGTCGTTCCGATGCCCCTAGTTACCGGCCATCATGAAGCAGGCGCCGGTCCCGATCGAGCAGAAGCTGCCGATGATGAGCTTGTCGACATCGGCGAGGTCGGGCCGCAGATAGCGGGCACAGTCGTCGAAGGAATGCCCGTGATAATAGCCGGAATAGTAGCTGTACCGACCGACGATGATGTTGGGGTTGGTCACCTGTTCCGACAGAAGCCTGCCCTTGAACGGGCTTTCAAAGGCGTTCGCCATCCCGGCGTGCTCCCGTCGTTCAGCGCAAATCCAGAGAGATTGAAGCGGGCAGATGACCCGGAGCGATCGAAGGGAGATTCGGGAACCGCTCCGGGGCTTTACCGATCGGTGCCCGCGTCTCTTCTTCAGTGCCTAGCGCCAGCGTCCGAAGGCATCGTCAAGCGTCTGGCTGCCCGAGACACCCTTCTCGAAGGTGATGATGCCGCGTCGTCCGGACGCGAAACGCAGCGGGATGTCGATCCAGCTGCGCGTCTGCATCAGCTCGATATTGCGGTCGATTTCCACCGGCACATTCGAAAGCGCGGCCACGAAGAGATTGTCGCCGAGCGCGGAGGCGATGGCGGAGAGCGGTGCGCCCCGTTCGTTCTCGTCGGTCTTGAGCTGCGGCACGCCGACCTCGCGGATCGCGTCGGTCGTGGCATCACCTGTCCGCGTGAAGCGCAGGCCAATGATATGCGAGGCCGGGAAGGCGCTGTCGGTATTGCGGCGGATGGTGAAGTCGAGGCTCAGGCCGGCATCCGGTACCTCGACACTCGCACGCACGATGGTCTCGACCGGGCGACCCTGCCCGGCGCTCTCGCTGTCGAGCCGCCAGACGACCCGGCCATTGACGGCTTTCGGCTGCTGCGGGGTTTCCGGCACCTCGGTGTAGAGAATGGCGCGCTGGGCGACGGCGATCTCGCTGCCTTGTGAGGCTGTCGCGCCACCAGGCCGTGTGGCCGGTCCTGCGCCTGTCGCTCCGGCATCGCCGACCCGGTCGTTCAGCTTGCCGGCGCTGTCCGGCTGCGACTGCTGGACCTGCGCCTCGGTCCGAGGGCGCTGCGCCGCCGTGTCGGAGGGATTGACCTTGTTGACATAGAAGGCAGTCGCCGCGATCGCGACGACCGCAAGCGCGACGCCTCCGCCGACGATCGCGGTGCGGATATGACCGGGATCGACGCGGCGTTCGCGCGGAGGAGCGACGCGCGGGCGGACCGGCTGCGTGTCGACCGGCTCCTGGCTGTCGACCGGGCGGCTTTCGAACGGGTCGATGACGGGGCTCGCCCCGACCTCCTCATGGGCCATATCGGCCGGCAGAGCAGGCTCAGGCTCAGGCTCTGGTTCCGGAGCGGGGCGGATCGTCGTCGTGGCGGGGCGCTGGGTCTCAGCCTCGTCGTAATCGGCCTCGACACGCGACATCGCCTCGTCGAGCGCCAAGCGCTCGCGCATGATCTCGGCCTCGCCGACCGGTGGGTCGAGACTCCGCAGCTGGGCGACCAGAGCTGTCCGGGCGCGGTCATAGACCGCGCGGCGCGCTTCCGGGGACTTGTCGGGCAGCCCGGCGATCGCGCGCGCCAGGATGGGATAGAAATCGGCCATTGGCCTCAATTGTCCGTGTTGGGCTCGCCCGTCAACCCTCGAAAGGATTGTGGACGAGGATGGTGTCGTCGCGCTCGGGGCTGGTCGAGAGCACGGCGACAGTGGCGCCGATCAGCTCCTCGATGCGGCGGACATATTTGATCGCCTGGGCCGGCAGGTCCGCCCATGAACGGGCATTGGCGGTCGAGCCTTCCCAGCCTTCGATCGTCTCATAGATCGGCTCGACGCGGGCCTGATCGCTCTGGCCGGCAGGCAGATGCTCGAGCACGGCGCCGTCGAGGCGATAGCCGATGCAGACCTTGATCTCCTTGAAGCCGTCGAGGATGTCGAGCTTGGTCAGCGCGATGCCGTCGATGCCGGAGGTCTTCACGGTCTGGCGCACCAGGCAGGCGTCGAACCAGCCGCAGCGGCGCTTGCGCCCGGTGACGACGCCGAATTCCTTGCCCTTCTGGCCGATCAGTTCGCCGGTCTCGTCAAAGAGCTCGGTCGGGAAGGGGCCTTCGCCGACGCGGGTCGTGTAGGCCTTGGCGATGCCGAGCACATAGCCGACCGCGGAGGGGCCCAAGCCGGAGCCGGTCGCGGCCTGGCCGGCGACGATGTTGGAGGAGGTCACGAACGGGTAGGTGCCGTGGTCGACATCGAGCAGCGCGCCCTGTGCGCCTTCGAACAGGATGCGCTTGCCGGCGCGGCGCTCGGAATCGAGCAGCGCCCAGACCGTGTCGGCATAGGGCAGGACCTGCGGCGCGACCTTGGTCAGCTGCTCGAGCAGCTCGGAGGCATCGACCTCGCCGATGCCGAGCCCGCGACGCAGCGCGTTGTGATGGGCGAGCAGGCGCTCGATCTTGGCCTTCAGGATCGCGGGGTCCTTGAGGTCGATGACGCGAATCGCACGCCGGCCGACCTTGTCCTCATAGGCGGGGCCGATGCCACGCTTGGTCGTGCCGATCTTCAGCCCGGCATTGCTGGTCTCGCGGAAATGGTCGAGCTCGCGGTGCAGCGGCAGGATCAGGGTCGCGTTGTCGGCGACGCGCAGGTTCTCGGGCGAGATCGCGACGCCCTGGGCGCGCAGCCGCTCGATCTCCTCGACGAGATGCCAGGGATCGACCACGACGCCATTGCCGATGACCGAAAGCTTGCCGGGGCGCACGATGCCGGACGGCAGTAGCGAGAGCTTGTAGACGACGCCGTCGATGACGAGCGTATGGCCGGCATTGTGACCGCCCTGGAAGCGCACCACGACATCGGCCTGGCTCGACAGCCAGTCGACGATCTTGCCCTTGCCTTCGTCACCCCATTGGGCGCCGACCACCACCACATTCGCCATCGGACTGGTATCCCTGCCTCGTTGCCGCAAGCGCCGCGCACATGAAAAACCCCGACGCAAGGCCGGGGTTTCGGGGCAAGTCCTTGCAAGCCCTCATGGGCCAACATTGCGGCAAGGTCAAGATTGACCGCGTGCCGGAGAGGCGGCTGTCCGCACGGAGTTGCGCGCATCGGGCCTGATCCTGCGACCATCTGACACTCGCGCGCGGATCACCTGCCATCGAGCCGCACGAGTTCGATCAGCCTGGCGCAATCGGCCGCAATCCGCCGTTCCGCCAGATTGGTGATGCCCAGCAACAGGCCGCGGCGCTCGGGCGGCTCCGCATACCAGGGCGAGAGCGGCACCGGCGCGATCCCGAAGGGCAGGGCGCGCAAGGCGATGTCGATATCATCAGTGCCGGGCGGCAACTCCATCCGTACGGACAGGCCGCCGGTGGCATGGATGGCGAAAGCCCCTTCTGCGGTCTCCTGCAACTGCTGGAGCAGCAACTCGCGCCGTGCGCTGTAGAGCCGCTTCATGCGGCGCAGGTGGCGCAGATAATGGCCCTCGGCCAGGAAGCTGGCCACGGCATGCTGAAGCGCGGCGGACGGAGCCGGCGCGAGACAGGCGGCAATCGTGCCGAAGGCCTCCGCGACGGCGGCTGGAACCACCAGGAAGCCGAGCCGCAACGCCGGGCTGATCGTCTTGCTGAAGCTGCCCGCATGCAGGACGCAGCCATCCTGATCGAGCGAGGCGAGCGCTGGCGCGGCGCGTCCCTTGAGCTGCAACTCGCTGAGATAATCGTCCTCGACGATCCAGGCCCCCGCTTGCCGGGCCCAGCCGAGCAGAGCCAGCCGGCGTGCCAGCGACAGCGTCACCCCGAGCGGAGCCTGCTGCCCCGGGGTGACGACGGCCAGCGCCGCCTTCGGAGCGCGCCGTATGCCCTCGGTGACCGACAAGCCCTCGCCATCGACCGGCACCGGAATGGTCGTCATTCCTGCAAGCTGGAGGGCGCTGCGCGTCAGGGGAAAGCCGGGTTCTTCGAACCAGGCTGAGCGACCCTCGAGGCGCAAGGTACGGATGATGAGACCGAGCGAACCCGCAAAGCCGTTGGTGACCAGGACCTGGGCCGGCGTGCAGCGAATGCCGCGCGCGATGGCGAGATAGGCGGCGATCTCGCGACGCAGGTCCGGATGCCCGCGTGGATCGGGATAACCGACCGGCGCGACGGCGGCCTTCCGGGCAGCGCGCACCATCACGCGCGACCAGAGGGTGAAGGGGAAGGCATCCTGCGCCGGAACGCCCATCTGGAAGGCGAGCGGTGCGTTCTCGAAATCGGGGAACAGCTCAGGAAAGGGCGGCCTGTCTTTGGGTTGCTCGGCTGCCGCCAGCACCGGCATCCTGTCCGCGACGTGCGTTCCGGCGGCGCCCTGCGACAGGATCCACTGCTCGTCGCTCAGCCTCTCATAGGCGGCCCTGACGGTTCCGCGGGCGATGCCAAGCTGCGCGGCAAGATCGCGCCAGGACGGTAGGCGCGCCCCGCCGGCGAGCTGGCCCTCCCGGATCGCATCGCGAATGGCGGCGTGAATCTGCAAGGCGAGCGGCGCCTTGGCGCTGCGGTCGATCTGGATGCGGAGCGGAGCGGTCATCACATCATGGTATAGCCGTTTCTGTCGATCTTGGTGCTTTCTCATGCATCATCCGGCGCGCATTCTCCTGCCATCGAAATGAACGGAGAACGGAGATGAGCTTTCGAGCCTCTGCAGCCGGCGCGGCCCTGCTTGCCGCGCTCGCCCTTCCCGCCATCGCCTCGGCTCATTCGCCCAGGCCGGGGGGAGAGACGGTCAAGCCGGTATTCCGGCAGGCGATTCCCAACATTCCCGGCAAGAGCCTGGTCAGCGTCGAGGTGACCTACAAGCCCGGCGCGGCCTCGACCCCGCACCATCATGCCGGTTCGGCCTTCATCTACGCCCATGTGCTCTCGGGTGCGATCCGCAGCCAGGTCGATGACCAGCCGGCCCGGGTCTACCGGACCGGCGAGACCTGGTTCGAGGTGCCGGGCGCGCACCACACAATCAGCGAGAATGCCAGCAAGACCGAGCCGGCGCGCCTGCTCGCCGTCTTCATCGTCGACAGCACCGAAGAGGTGCTGACCACTCCCGATCACCAGTGAGGAGCGACTCCATGACCCAGCGTCTCGATTACACCAGCGTTTCGCCTGCCGGCATGAAGGCTCTTGGCGGAGTCTATGCTCATGTCGGCCAGTCCGGCCTCGCCAAATCCCTGGTCGACCTTGTCTATCTCAGGATCTCGCAGATCAATGGCTGCGCCTATTGCATCGACATGCATTCGCGCGATTTGCTCAAGGGCGGCCTTGCCGTCGAGAAGCTGGTGCTGGTGCCGGCCTGGCGCGAGGCGCCGAGCCTGTTCTCCGAGCAGGAGCGGGCCGCCCTGGCCTGGGCCGAAACGGTGACGCGTGTCGCCGACACCACCGTGCCCGATGCGGAGTTTGCGGCCGCCTCTGCCCAGTTCAGCGAGAAGGAACTGGCCGACCTGACGATCGCGATCGGCCTGATGAACGCCTATAATCGGATGGCGATCAGTTTCCGCGCCGTCCCTGCGGCGGTGCGGCGCTGAACCCTCGAGCATCGGCCCGAAAAGTGGATTGCGGTTTTCGGGAAAGCCGATGCAATCACAGAAGGCTGGAGCATCGGCCCGAAAAGTGGATTGCGGTTTTCGGGAAAGCCGATGCAAGCCCAGAAGTTGAGATCATCGGGCCGGATACGAGATCCGCGCCGATCATCCAGTCAGTTCTGCGCCAGCGGGCGCGGCATGTCTGCCGGCTGGATTGGCCTGGGTTCGAAGGTAACCTCGCGGTCCCCCGGCCATTTCAGGCGGTAGGCGAGCTTGATCTCCTTCTCCGCGCCGGGGGCGAGATCGAAGGTCCAGGCCGAGACGCCGCGCTTGTCGCCGACCTGTTTCTCGGTCGGCGGCGTGGTTTGCGGCAGGGTCTCGACCGTGATCGAACTGTTCTCCGAGAAGGGCACGCGTTCCATGACGGTGACCTTGACCGGCTGAGCGTGGAGGCTCTTCACCACAGTCCTGAATTCGCGCAGATCCGTGCGCGTCTGGCCAAGCCAGGTCGGCTCGTTCTCCCGGCGGCGCACCGGGGCGCGGCTGACCTTGAGCTTGTCATCTGCGCCGAAGCCGAGCTCGACCTTGTCGCCGGGCGCGACCAGCCCGAGCCGGCCGCGGCCGATATAAGCGCCGTCACGGTGCAGCAGGACCTCGCCTGGAAGCAGCGGTGCCTCGTCCTCGTGGAGGAAGGCGGCTTCGAGATAGGCTTTCTCCTCAAGCTCCGGCGTGGCGCGGGCCAGGAGCGTCGGGCTGACCTGGCCCTGGCTCAGCACCACGGCCTTGGACGTCGCGCCCTGGGGGACTGTGACGCGGCCAGGCACGATGAAGCTCGCCTGATAGGAGCTGGTCTCGACCTGGGCCGTCTGGACTTCTGCCGGGCGCGCCGAATCCGCCATCTTGCGCGACTTCGCGGCCTCGAATTCGGCTTCGGCCCTCGCCTTGGCCGCCGCCATCGGCGCCGGCGCAGCACTGACGCGTGTGCGGCTCTCATAGAGAACCGCCGCATCGAGGAAGGCGACCTGCACCGGGGCGAGCTCGGGTGCGCGCGTGCCGCCCGCCGAGCGCGTGGTCGAGAGGGTCAGCGCGACGTCGGTCCAGTCCTCGCCGGTGCGCTGGCGCAGCTCCGCGCGGCGAATGAAGGTGATCTCGGGCTTGGCGGCGGCGCTGCCGGTCGCCAGCCTGGCCTCATAGCTCGGCAGCCAGTTCGCGCTGGTGACGCGGTAGCTGACGGTGAACTCGGCTGCGAGCGGGGCCTTGGCCTCGACCGCGATCGCGACGTCGCGCTTGGGTGCATTGCCGCGGCCGGCCTGCGGCCTTGTGCGCTCCAGCGCTTCGATTTCAGCCTGCGTATCGGAGACGCGGCTGCGCGCGATGCGGAGCTCGTCATTGACCTTGACCAGCGCGGTGCCGATCGCGTCGAAGACGGCCGGCCAGTCGCTGATCGGCAGTGCCTTGCCGTCGGGGCCGAGCTTGTCGGGGCCCGTCTGGCCGAAGCGCTCGATGGTCCCGCGTTTGGCTTCGATCGCGCTGACCTGACCTTCGAGCGTCTCCTTCTGCTCGCGCAGGGCCTTGAGCTTGGTCTCGATCACCGCATCGAGGCCCTGCCTGGCATCGCCGGGAACGGGGCGGACATCGACCGCGCCAATCGCGAAGGCGCCGTCACCCTTGCCTTCGACACGGATCGAGGCGGGATCGACCGCCGCCGGTAGGCCACGCAGCACGACCTGCGAGGCCCCCTGCAGCAATTCGGCCTTGCCGAGCCGCGTCACCACCGCGCCATCGGGATAGACCGTGACCCGGTCGATCCGCGTCGGCAGTTCGATCTCGGCTGCGCTTGCAAGGCTCGGCGCGAAGATCAGGGCGGCGGCAAGTCGGCTCATCATCAGGCATTCCCCCGAGGCAAATCAGTGCGGCGGATTGGCGCGTCGGAATTCGGCGCGGCCAAGGCGGAATTGGGCCGGAATGCGGATGTGCCCTGGCTTTCAGGCCCTGGCGCGCATGCTCATGTGAGGCTTGACGCGATGTGCGATGAAATTCCGCAATTCGGTGACGCGCCGCTCGCTGTCCAGAACCTCTTCGTCGAGGCCGTGAGCCCAGGCAAGGTCATGCCGCGTCGGCTCGGCATCGAGCGCGTAGAGATCGGCAAGCCAGCTCTGCGCCGCCGCTTCGTCCTTGCGGAAACCTTCCGCGATCAGGGCTGGCACCATGCGCCCGAGGATCGAGGCGACCTGACCGAGCGGGAATTCGGGATGATACTGCACGCCCCAGAAGGTGCCGCCGTCATGGCGGATCTCGGCCGCATGCACGGCGCTGTAGGCATTCGAGGCGAGGACCGTCGTATCCGCCGGGGGCAGGGCGATGGTGTCGAGATGGATCGCGGGCGCATCGAAGCTGAGCGGGCGACCGGCGAGCAGCGGATGCGAGCGCCCGGCCTCGGTCAGGGTGATCTTGCGGGCGACGCCGATCTCGCGGCCCCTGGGGTTGGCGACGACGGTGCCGCCGGCGGCGACCGCGCCCATCTGGATGCCCCAGCAGGAGCCGAAACTGGGCGTGCCGCTGGCATAGATCGCCCGCATCAGCTCGATCTGGCGCGTGACCGACGGTTCAAGGTTGTAGATGTGCAGGGCTGAACCGGTGAGGAAGATGCCGTCATAGGACGAGAGCCCCGCACCGTCCGGCAGGTTCGCGCCGGCATCGGCGGGCAGGCAGATATCGGTGATGCTCTCGGGCGCGATCGAGCGCACGACATCGGCATAGGCTTCGCCCGGTTGGCTGCCATAGCCGGCAGCATGGCTCTCGCGCTGCTCCCGTGTGTTGCCATCGACGACGAGCAGGCGCAGCGGTCTCGAAACATGCAGCATGGTGGCAAACGCCTCTTGGGAGGGATGCGTCGGGCGACGGGCAGCCTTGCGCCTCATCTCATAGGATGCGACGGGGACACAAGGCTATTGAAGCGCATTCCGCCCCCGCACAGGCCGCAACCTTGTCCCCAGCCACCTCCCTGCCGCAGCGTGTCTGGGGCAACGCCTACCTGCTCCTGATCCTCACCACCTTGATGTGGGGCGGCAATGCCGTGGCGAGCCGGCTTGCCGTGGGGCAGATCTCGCCAATGGCGCTGACCTCGCTGCGTTGGGTTTTCGTCTGCGCGATCCTGCCGTTGATGCTGCGGCGCGAGCTGAAGCACTATGCGCCGGTCCTGCTGGCGCATCGCTGGCGGATCATCATGCTCGGCGCCCTTGGCTTCACGGCCTTCAACGCGCTGATGTACCTCGCGGCCTATTCGACGACCGCGATCAATATCGGAATTCTGCAGGGCTCGATCCCGGTCTATGTGCTGATCGGGGCCTTCATCGCCTATCGCACGCCGATCGGCTGGATGCAGGCGATCGGCGTCGCGGTCACCATGCTTGGCGTCGTGGTGACGGCGAGCCGCGGAGACTTCGCGACGCTGGCGAATTTCAGTTTCGTGCCAGGTGACGTCTGGATGATCATCGGCTGCGTCTTCTATGCCGGCTACACGGTCGGGATCCGCTCGCGTCCGGCCGTGCCGGGGCTGGTCTTCTTCACGGCGATGGCGATCGTCGCCGGCATCGTCTCGCTGCCGCTGCTCGGGCTCGAAATCTGGAACGGCAGCGTCGTCTGGCCGACCCGCGAAGGCTGGGCGATCCTGGCCTTTGTCGTGCTCGGGCCGTCGCTGCTCTCCCAACTCTTCTTCCTGCGCGCGGTCGAGCTGATCGGACCTGGCCGGGCCGGCGTCTTCGTCAACCTGGTGCCGGTCTTCGCACCGATGCTCGCCGTGCTGATCCTGGGCGAGCGACTCGCGCTCTATCACGGGCTGGCGCTGGCGCTGGTGCTCGGCGGCATCTGGATCGCCGAACATCGCGCCTCCAGGGCGTGATCCCTTAGATCAACGGATCGGATATCATATATCCAGTCCGATGATCTAACCTCCTGTATTTGCATCGGCTTTCCCGAAAACCGCACTCCACTTTTCGGGCCGATGCTTTAGTTCAGGCTCTCGACCGCGAGCTTCGCCACGGCTGCATGCGCCGCTTCGCGCGCTGTGGCATCGGCCTGCGCGCCGGCAAGATAGACCGCGATCGCGAAACGCCGCCCGTCGGGCAGAGCGACGATCCCGATATCGTTGGTGGCGCTGTTGATGCCGTCGAGCGTGTCGCCGGTGCCGGTCTTATGCGCGAAACTCGCGCCAGCGGGGAGGCCGGCCCTGACCCGCTGGGCGCCGGTCGGTGATTTCAAGAGGATCTCGGTCAGAAGCCGGTCATGCGCCGGCTCGCGCAGCCAGTTGCCCCTGGCGAGGCCTTCGAGAAAGGCGATCGAGGCCTCGGGCGTGGCGGAATCCCGAGCTTCGCCCTTGATATAGCTCTCCAGCGCCGGGCGCCGCTTCTCCCTCGGCATGGCCGCGATCGCGGCCTCGAAGGCTTCGTCGTCGATGACCTCATCCCAGGCGAAGGCCGGCAGGCCGGCGATCTCGGGCTGGAATTCGCGCTCATAGCGATCGACCGAAATTCCGGCGATGCCGCCCTCGTTCAGCATGGTCGTGACGACCTTCGGCCCGCCGGTCCGCTTCATCAGCACGTCGGCGGCGCTGTTGTCGCTTGCCCCGGTCGAGCGGGTCAGAAGATCCGTGACCGTGTAGCCCTGTTCCTCACCCTTGAAGCCCTTCTTCATCGGGCTCCAGTAGGGCGCGAACTCGGTGCGCTTCACGCGGATCTCCTGGTCGAGCCCGAGCTTGCCGGCCTCGACCGCCTGCAGCACCGCGATCGCGAGCGGCAGCTTGAAGACGCTCTGCATCGGGAAGCGCTCCTGCCCGCGATGCGACCAGCTCTTGCGGTCCTTCAGATCGATCAGCGCGACACCGAGGCGGCCCCTGGCATCCTGTTCGATGGTCTTGATGCCGCTGTCGAGCTTTGCCCTGTCCCAGTCGGCGAGAGCTGGCGTGGCAACGAGGCAGGCGAGGGCGAGAGCGGCGAATCGCGGCATGAAAAATCCCCTGTGGCGGGGCCACAGGGGATCTGGATTGCGGCGCCGTTTGGGCGCGATGCCGGCGGCTTCAGAACTTCAGCCGGCGCGCCCGCTTCACCATCGGGATCTCGTGGATCTTGGCGAGCAGCTCGTCCGAGATCGCCTCGTCGACGGCGACATAGCAGATCGCATCCCCGCCCGGCTTGTCGCGGCCAAGGCTGAAGGTCGCGACATTGACGCCGGCCGCCCCGAGCAGCGAGCCGAACTGACCGATGAAGCCCGGCTTGTCGGCATTGCGGACATAGAGCATGTGCGGCGCGAACTCGGCATCGATCTGGATGTCGCGGATCTCGACGATGCGCGGCTTGCCGTCCTGGAACACCGTGCCGGAGGCATGGCGCGGCATGTCCTCGGCATCGACGACGATGCGGATGACGCTTTCGAGATTGCCGGCGACCTCGCGTGTCATCTCCTCGACGACGATGCCCTTCTCCTTGGCGATCATCGCGGCGTTGACCATGTTGATCTCGGGCAGGAAGGGCCGCAGCACGCCGGTGATCGCGGCGGCCGAGATCGCCTTCAGATTGAGCTGGGCGACCGCGCCCTCATACTCGATGCGGATGCCCTTCACGGCGGCTTCGGTCAGCTGTCCGAGGAACGAGCCGAGCTTTTCGGCCAGCGCGACGAAGGGCTTGATCCGCGGCGCTTCCTCGGCCGAGATCGACGGGAAGTTGACCGCATTGGTGATCGCGCCCTTGAGCAGGTAGTCCGACATCTGCTCGGCGACCTGGAGCGCGACATTCTCCTGCGCCTCATTGGTCGAGGCGCCGAGATGCGGCGTGCAGACGACGTTCTCCAGCCCGAAGAGCGGGTTTGTCTCGGCCGGCTCAGCCGAGAACACGTCGAAGGCGGCGCCCGCGACATGGCCGGACTTGATCAGCTCGGCGAGTGCTGCCTCGTCGACCAGGCCGCCGCGCGCGCAGTTGATGATGCGCACGCCCTTCTTGGTCTTGGCGAGATTCTCGGCCGAGAGGATGTTCTTCGTCTTCTCGGTCATCGGCACGTGCAGGGTGATGAAGTCCGCACGCTTCAGCAACTCGTCGAGCTCGACTTTCTCGACGCCGAGCTGCACGGCCCGCTCCGGCGAGAGATAGGGGTCGAAGGCGATGACGCGCATCTTCAGGCCGATGCCGCGCTCGGCAACGATCGAGCCGATATTGCCGCAGCCGATCAGGCCGAGCGTCTTGGCGGTGATCTCGACGCCCATGAAGCGGTTCTTCTCCCACTTGCCGGCCTGGGTCGATAGGTCAGCGGAGGGGATCTGCCGTGCGAGCGCGAACATCATGGCGATGGCGTGCTCGGCGGTGGTGATCGAATTGCCGAAGGGCGTGTTCATCACGATGATGCCGCGCGCGGTCGCGGCCGGAATCTCGACATTGTCGACGCCGATGCCGGCGCGGCCGATGACCTTGAGGTTCTTCGCCTGCTCCAGGAGCTTGGCGGTGGCCTTGGTCGCCGAGCGGATGGCGAGGCCGTCATACTCGCCGATGATCGCGGCGAGCTTGTCCTTGTCCTTGCCGAGGCTCGGATCGAAGGTCACGTCGATGCCGCGATCCTTGAAGATCTGCACGGCGGCGGGAGAAAGAGCGTCCGAGATCAGGACTTTGGGGGCGGTCATGGGGAATACCTCGGTTGCCCGCGCATGAGGGCGGGCCAAATGGGGAAGGTCGTCATGGCCGCCGCTTGCGGCGACCATCCACGTCTTCGCGCGGGTCAGGCGCGCGCCTGGACAAAAGGCGACCGGCCTCAAAGTCTTCGACCCGCACGCCATCGGCGTCGCAAGGCAGAATGGTCGGGCGTGGCCCGACCATGACGTTGAGCGCGGCGCAGCTGCGCTTACGCCGCCTTCTTCAGCCCGGCCTTGGCCTCGTTGAAGGCATAGGTGATCCAAGGCAGCAGCGCCTTGACATCGCGGCTCTGCACGGTCGCACCGCACCAGATGCGCAGACCGGGAGGGGCGTCGCGATAATGCCCGAGATCGAAGCCGGCGCCGGCCTTCTCGATGATCGAAACCACCTGCTTGGCAAAGGCCGCCTGGGCGTCGGCCGGCAGCGCCGTCACCGCCGGGTCGGTGAACTTCAGGCACACCGAGGTGTTCGAACGCGTCTTCGGCTTCACCGCGAGGAAATCGATCCAGTCATTCTCGCGCACGAACTTGGCGAGCACGCGGGCATTGCCGTCGGCGCGCTTCACCAGCCCTTCGAGCCCGCCGACCTTCTTCGCCCAGTGCAGCGCATCGAGATAATCCTCGACCGCGAGCATGGAGGGCGTGTTGATCGTCTCGCCGACAAAGATGCCCTCGGAGAGCTTGCCGCCGGAGGTCATGCGGAAAACCTTCGGCAGCGGCCAGGCCGGCTTGTAGGTGGTGAGACGTTCGACGGCGCGTGGCGAGAGCACGATCATGCCATGGGCCGCTTCGCCGCCCAGGACCTTCTGCCAGGAGAAGGTCGTGACATCGAGCTTGCCCCAGTCGAGGCGTTGGGCGAAGGCGGCCGAGGTCGCGTCGCAGATCGTCAGGCCCTCGCGGTCATCGGCGATCCAGCTCGCGTCGATGACGCGGACGCCAGAGGTCGTTCCATTCCAGGTGAAGACGACGTCGCGATTCCTGGTGTCGACCTTCTTCAGGTTCGGCAGCTCGCCATAGGGCGCATTGAAGATGCGGACATCGCTGAGCTTGAGCTGCTTGGCGACATCGGTCACCCATCCCTCGCCAAAGCTCTCCCAGGCGACCATGTCGACGCCGCGCGCGCCGAGCAGCGACCACATCGCCATCTCGACGGCGCCGGTATCGGAGGCGGGCACGATGCCGATGCGGTAATCGGCCGGCACCTGCAGGATCTCACGCGTCAGGTCGATCGCAAGCTTGAGCTTGTCCTTGCCGATCTTGGCACGGTGCGAGCGGCCGAGCGCCGCGTCTGACAGGGCTTTGAGGGACCAGCCGGGGCGCTTGGCGCAGGGGCCGGACGAGAAATGCGGCACGCGCGGACGCGTGGCCGGAACAGTATTCGCCATCGATGTCTCCATCCTTACAGATGGGCGCGCCGCGTTGGGGCGGCGTGTCCCGTCGATGGGGGTAGGGGATCAGGGCGGGGGGAGTCAAGCGGCGGGCTTATTGTAGCGCGAACAATCAAATGGCAATGAACGAAGGATCAAATGGTGACAGATTGGATTTCAGAATAGCGGTTGCCGCGCCACGGCCAAGAAGTCACTAGCGGTGGGATTGCCGGGAGCAGGAAGCCCGCCCCGAATGGCACCCTCGAAATGTCACGTCACGTATTTGATAGCCACTGTGCGGCATCAACCAGCTGACTCATCGTTATGGTGCTGGCGTGGTTCATCCCTTGGGTTGAGCAATGCGCCGAAAGCCGGTGTTGAATCTCTTGAACGTCGGCGCTCTGCTGGGACCAGCCGAGGTGAGCTTGGTTTCGTCCGCCCCCCGGTCAGAGCCGGGCTGGCAGGCGACTGCCGGGCCGGCTCGCCCAGCCGCGATGACAGAGTAAAGCCTGCTGGACGTGTAGCCACGATCGAGCCTCGCCCGGCTCAATCCCCCGTCATCGTCATCTCTGCATCCATCGCCTTCATCTTCGGATTGGCGGCACAAAACGCCCTGATCCTGGCTGCGACATCGGCCGGTGTCCTGTCCCTGGCGGCATGGCCAGCCGGCTTGTGGCCGCCATTCCTGAGATAGGCGGCGCAGGTCATCTCCGGGTCGGTGATCGCGGCTGACGCCGGGGAGGAGAGGAGGAGGCAGGCGAAAGCCGCGGCAAGCGCGCGGGAGGCGAGAGGCATGATGGTTGTCCTGAACGGCCGGGCCATGCGGCCCTTTTGCGCCGCTCCTGCACCGCCCGGCCGTGCGGCGCAACGACGCTGACCGACGCCCTGGTCTGCAGGCAGGGCATTGCAGAAGAGCCAGGGTTTTCGCGTGAGCCGGCTAACCCACCGGCATGATCGTCGCGGGATCGTCATCGCCGACGCCGCTCTTGTTGACGCGGCGGTCGACGATCCAGTCGCGTAGCGCCGGCGGCGGATCGGTCAACAGCTTTTCGCCGGCGGAGCCGTCGAGCCAGGCGTCGAAATCCCGGGGATGCAGCATGCAGGGCATGCGGTCATGCAGCGTCGCGATGCCGGCGACGGGATCGCGCACGATGATCGTGCAACTGATGATCTCCTGCCCGCTCTCCGGGTCTCTCCAGCGCTCCCAGAGCCCCGCGAAGGCGAGCAGGGCGCCGTCGGCGGCGCTGATGAAATGCGGGGTCTTGTCGCCCTTCGGGCCGGTCCATTCGAAGAAGCCGCTGGCCGGGATGATGCAGCGCCGGCTCCTGAAGGCCGAGCGGAAGGTCGGCTTCGTCGCCACCGACTCGACACGGGCGTTGAAGGTGGCGCCGACCTCGTTCGGCCTGCCCTTGTGCCAGGGCGGAATCAGCCCCCAGCGCGCCGGGATGAGTTCGCGGCCGAGCGGCGTCCTGACGATGATCCGCACCGTGTCGGTCGGCGCGAGATTGTAATGTGGCTGGAGATTGGCCCGCTCGGTCGGCACCGTCAGCGGCTGGCTGAAGGCGACGATCTCCTCCCAGGTAAAGGCCTGGCTGAAGCGTCCACACATGGCGTCATCTCCCGACCGGGAAGGGCAGGATGATGCCGTGGCGGTGGCGCTGTAAAGCGCGGCGCGCTCGCGCCCGTTCAGATCTTCTTGTCGGTGATCACGCCGGTCCGCATGGTGCCGCTTGCTTCCAGCTGCTTCTTGATTTCGTCGCGGATCTTGTCGGCGATCTCGCCCTTGGCCTTGGGATCGAGCTGGTCGAATTGTTCCTTGGTCAGACCGAACTTGGCGAGCATGGCGGTGTGCATGCGCTCGGCCGGCGTCATCTGGGCGTGCTTGAGGAAATCCGTTTCCGCCGTCTTCTGCGCGGCGGACTTGTCGGCGACCTTGGCAACGGTCTTGAAGGCATCGGCAAGCGATGTCGCCGGCTGGGACGACGAGATTGAAATCGACATGGCAACCTCCGGGCTGGTTGCACGCGTCACGCAAGGGGCGGGCCAGCGATGCTTCCGGAGAAGTCTTTGTTTCTCAATGCTTTATTGATTGTCTTCGGTGCCGCTGCACACGCAATCCCGGCAGGCGGGAAGAAACTGCCGGGCAATTCCTTCCCGGGACGCTGCGAGGACCCCCCTCCCGCATCGAAATCGGGTGTTCCCGACTTCGATACTTCCGAGAGCTGATCTCGGGCAGGCCCGAGATCAGGGAGAGGGGGAAGCGGGGCGCGGCGCGTCTGTCTCAGACGCCCTTCAGCTTGGTGTTGCACTGGCTGTAATAGCCACCGCCCTTCTGGATCCATTTCAGGTCGCCATTGCCGCCATTGGCCTTGTTGATGTTGTACTGGTCGTTGCAGGTCTTGAAACGCTGCTTGCCGGCGGTCTCGGAAGCGTATTTCGGGTCGATTTTGGCCGGGAAGACGGCATTGCCCATGGCGGCCGGCATGGCGGCGTGCGGCTTCGACTGGGCCGGCGCGGCGGCGGGAGCTGCCATCTGCGGCTTCGGTTGGGCGGCCGGGGCAGCCGCGGGGGCAGCAGCCGGCGTCGCGGCCGCCGGCGTGGCGGCTTCGCTGCACTGGCTCTTGCGGAAGTCGTTCCAGGATTGGCCACCCAGCGTATTGCCGGTCTTGGCGGCGTTATACTTCGTGCTGCATTCCTTCATCGTCAGGGCCTGGGCCGGCGTCGCGGCCGGCAGGACGAAGCCGCCCGCGAGCGCAAACAGGCCGAGGGCAAGCGCAGTGCTGGTCTTGGTCATGGTCATCGCCTCCTGACGGGGCATGCCCGTCGGCGGAACCTGGGCCGGGCGAGCGCATCCCATCCCGGTCAGGTCTCCGGAAAAGAGGATATTCCTCGTAAAATGAACGGTCCATGAGGGATTTCGGCCCTGACGATCACGGTTTTGAGGTTGTCGGCCCATGCGTCGGATGCGGCTGCGCCCGAGACGAGGTCAAGCATGGTGGGAAGGGGCCGGCGCTTCGCATCTTCTCCGGCCAGAAGAGAGGCGCCGGGTCCATCGTTGTGCCACCGGGCTTGACCGCGCCGCTTCCGTCTCGTCCATGGGGCCAAACCAGCAGAGGAACCGGAGACGGACATGGCCAGGAAGACGCCGGAGCAACTCACCAAGGAGTTCGAGGGCCGCAAGGCGAAGGGGCTGGCCAAGGGCGGTGCCGCCTATTGGCCGAATGTTCTCGCGAACGCGGTGCTGAAGCTCGCAGCGAGCGGCAACGAGGTCAGCCTCGCGGCGCTGAGCGAGCAGCTCTCCAGGGATGCCGAGGCGCAGGACGTCACGCTGAAGGCGGGCGCGGCCGAGGCGATCGCGCGGCTGGGCCAGGCGGTGGCGCGGGCCGCGGAGGACTAAGCGGCCTCAGCGGTTCCCGCCCGCGAGCCTGCTTGCCTCGGGAAGCCGGCGTAGCCGCCACATGGCCCAGCAGCCGGCGGCGGGGCCGAGCGCCAGCACCGAGAAGGCCGCCGTCCACCCGAAGGCCGAGACGAAATGCGGCACGAGGTGAATCGAGACAAGCGTCACCAGGAAGCCGGCGCAGGTCTGCGCCGTGATCATGGTCCCGACCAGCGAGGGCTCAGCGAGCTCGGCGACGCTGGCCGAGAACTGGGCGGAGTCGGCCACGGCCGAGATGCCCCAGAGGATCGCGACGACAGCCAGCATGACAGGGGCTGCGGCGAGCCAGCCGATCGCAAGCGCGCAGGCGCCGCTCAGCGCCATGGCGCCGATGGTGACAGCGGTGCGGCCGAGCCTGTCGGCCAGCCAGCCGCCGAGCCAGGCGCCGAGCGCGCCGGAGGCGACGGCGAAGAAGGTCAGCACTGCGGCTGCGCCGTGCCCGGCCTGCGGACCGCGGCCGGCGATGGTCTGCTGCAGGAACACGCCGAGCCAGGCCCACATGGCGTAGAGCTCCCACATGTGGCCGCAATAGCCGGCATTGGCGAGACGCAGCGCAGGGTTGCGCCAGGCCTGGGCGAACTGGCCGAGAGCGAGACCGGCGCGTCGGACGAGATGGGGCCCGAGCCCGGCAAACAGGATGAGGACGGCGCCGCATAGCGTCGAGGCGGCGGCGCCGAGATAGATGCCGCGCCAGCCTATGCCCTCGAAGGCACCGAGCAGATGCGGGCTCGCCGAGCCGATGACGAGGGCGCCGACCAGGAGGCCGATCAGCAGGCCGAGGTCCCTGTTCGCCCAGGTCGCGGCGATGCGCATGCCGACCGGATAGATGCCTCCCATGCACAGGCCGGTCAGGACCCGCAGGGCGATCGTCACCGGCCCGACCGGCGGCAGCAACGCGAGCGCAGCGGTCAGCGCAGCCGCTGCCGCGCCGGAGAGAGCAAAGAGGCGGCGCGGATCGAAGCGGTCGGCCAGGCCGAGCAGGCTGCTCGCCAGCGTGCCGAGGACGAAGCCGGCCTGGACGGAACTGGTGAGCAGCACTTCGCTCAGCGGGTCGAGCGGCTGCTCCCGCCGGATCGCCACGATCGCCGCGGCCGAGGCGAACCAGGCCGCCATTGCCAGGGTTTCGGCGAGGAGGAGGAGCGCAAGCGAGCTCGCCTTCGCGGCATAGGGGGTGGTGGTCCCGCCGGGAGTTCGGAGTCCAGGATGCATCGCTCACCGGCCTTCTGCGCCCGTGCGGAACCGTCCGAAGGCGCTCTGGCGTCTCCTATAGTATACGTATGGCTTCTATAGAAGACGATTCAGGCATGAGGCATCATTTTTCGGGTCGAGCCTCTTGAGCGGACGGGCGAGACGCGGAAGAGCTTAGGATCCGCCTCAGAAGCTGACCATCGAGAGTCCATGCGTTCCCAGAGCCCAGACGACCCCAATCAGGCCATCGCCGCCCGCATCCGGATCGAACGGGACACGCGCGGCTGGTCGCTGGCCGATCTCGCGGAGCGTTCAGGCGTCTCGAAGGCGATGATCAGCAAGATCGAGCGCGGCGATGCGAGCCCGACGGCAACCGTGCTCGGGCGGCTGTCGGGAGCTTTTGGCCTGTCGCTCTCGGTGCTGTTGGCCCTGGCCGAGCGCTCGGAAGACCGCATCAGCCGCCATGGCCATCAGCCGGTCTGGCAGGACCCGGAAACCGGCTACGTTCGCCGGACGATCTCGCCGCCCTCCGGAGATATTCTCGAGCTGCTGCAGATCACGCTGCCGCCCGGTGTGCGGGTGCCGTATCCGGCCGCCGCCTTCCTGTTCCAGCGCCAGCAGATCTGGGTTCTGCAGGGCGAGCTCGAATTCCGCGAAGGCGGCGTCACCCACACCCTGCAGCAGGGTGACTGCCTGCAACTCGGGCCGCCGGCGGATTCGTCTTTCTTCAACCCGGGCGCGGGCGAGAGCGTCTATCTCGTCGCCCTCGTCCGGAGATAGGCCAGGGTTCCTAGGCTGCCCGGTGCCGTGCCGCCGCGCGCTGCTCCTGCGTGCGGAAAGCTGCGACGAGCTGGTTCAGCCGCTCGATCTGGCTGAGCAGAGTCCGGGCCGAGGCTGCGCTCTGTTCGGCGAGAGCCGCGTTGCTCTGGGTGATCTCGTCCATATGGCTGACGGTCTGGCTCATCTCGTCGATGCCATTGGCCTGTTCGCCGGACGCCACCGCGATCTCGTTGACGGTGCCGGAGACGCGCATCGAGGCATCGACGATCTTCTCCAGCGTGCCGCCGGCGAGGCGGACGAGCCGGACGCCTTCGGCGACCTCGGCATCGGAAGATCCGATCAGCCCGGTGATGTCCTTGGCGGCTTCAGCCGAGCGCTGGGCAAGCGCCCGGACCTCGGCTGCGACGACGGCAAAGCCGCGTCCGGCATCGCCGGCGCGCGCCGCTTCGACCGCGGCGTTGAGCGCGAGAAGGTTGGTCTGGAAGGCGATGCCGTCGATCACCGTGGTGATCTCCGAGATCTTCTTCGAGGCCTGCTCGATACGGGTCATGGCATCGATCGCGTCGCTGACGATGGTGCCGCCGGTGCGGGCGACGGCGGCGGCGTCATCGGCCAGCGCAACCGACTCGCGCGAAGACTGGGCTGAGGTCTTGACGGACGCGGCGAGCTCTTCGGTCGTGGCCGCCGTCTGTTCGAGCGCGGCGGCCTGTTCCTCGGTGCGTCGCGACAGGTCGTCGGCACCGGACGCGATCTCCTGCGAGGAGGTGGCGATCGAACCCGACGTCGCCTGGATGGTCGTGACCATCTCGCCGAGCTGTTCCATGGCGTGATTGAAATGGCTGCGCAGCAGCGCGTATTCGGGCGGCATCTCCGCGTCCATGCGGAAGGTCAGGTCACCCTTGGCGAGCGCGGCCATGCCTTCGCTGACCAGGCTGACGACCCTGTCGCGCTCGTCCGCCTTGGCCTGCTCGACGGCGCGGGCCTCGGCCTCGACCTTGAGACGGGCGGCCTCGGACGCCTCGAGATAGACCGAGATGGCATAGTCCATGTCGAGCAGGGTCGCCTTGACGATGGCGGTGATCTCGGCGGCGCGGTCTTCGGCGCCCTCGATCTTGCCGCCGAAGCGGCCCTTCGGCCAGCGCGCCTCGAGCACCTTGCCGATCAGCTGCTCCAGCAGCAGGGCATAGCCGCCGATATACCAGCGCGGCTCCAGCCCGATCCTGGCGTGGACCTTGCCGACCGTGGTGACGGCGGCGACGTAATCCTCGTCGAGCCGGCCCCTGGCGATACGATCCCAGTAGCCGAGCTGCTTGCTCTTCGCGTGCTCGATATGGGCGTCGCTGCCGAAGAAAACGCGGGTTTCGGGGAAGGCGCGGACCTGTGCATAGAAGGCGCCGAGCGCATCCGGCAGGGCCTCCAGCAGCGTGTCCTCGACATCGTGGATGCGCCGCAACGCGTCCGGACCGAGCTTCATGAAGTCGCGCCGCCGGGCGAGATCGTCGGATGGTGCCATAGCCGTTTACTCAAGCCTGATGCGCCGAGCCCCCTCGGCACGCCGGCCGAGACTCGGCGATGGCTGGTTAACATCCGAAGAAGATTGCGGCTCTTGCCTGCAGGACGGAGCGTCTGTGGTCCTATGCCGCAGGATTGTCAGTCGCCAGCGGTTCACCGCAGGCCTTCATAGCGCTCGAGAAAGGCTTCGACGGGCAGCGTCCGGAAATCGTCGAGTGCGGTCCGCAAGGCGGCATGATCCCAGTCCCACCAGGATAGCGCGATCAGCCTCTCGGCGATGTCTTCGGGAAAGCGCCTGCGGATCGGCCTGGCCGGGTTGCCGGCGACGATGGTGTAGGCTGGCACGTCCTTGGTGACGACGGCGCCGCCGGCGACGACTGCGCCCGTGCCGATCGAGCGGCCGGCCAGCACGATCGCGCCATGGCCGATCCAGACATCGTGGCCGATCGTCACCGGCGTCGAGCGGCGCCAGGCGAAGAAGGGCGCGTCGTCCTCGGCATCGTCAAAATAAGCGCTGGCGCGGTAGCTGAAATGCGACTGGCTCGCCCGCTGCATCGGGTGGTTGCCGGGGTTGATGCGGGTCATGGCCGCAATCGAACAGAATTTGCCGATTGTCGTGTAAATGACATTCGAGTCGTTCACGACATAGGAGTAGTCCCCCATCGTCGACTCGACGAAGGAGGTGCGCGCGCCGATTTCGGTGTAGCGCCCGAGCGTCGCCTGCCGCACATGAGCGGTCGGGTCGATCACAGGTTCAAGTCCGAGTTTCTTGCCCGCCATGTCATCATCCTCTCAAGATCTGCTGGAACCCTCTGCAGCCATGACGGCCGCAGGATCGGGAGTCCTGGTGCTGGTGGTTGGCCCGTCCGGAGCGGGCAAGGACACGTTGATGGAGGCCGCCCGTGCCGCGCTGGCAGGTGATGGCCGCTTCGCCTTCGTCCGCCGTCTGATCACCCGCCAGGCCATGGCCGGCGCGGAGGACCATGACAGCTGCAGCGAGGCTGAATTCGACGCGACGGAGGCGCGCGGCGCACTCGCGCTCAGCTGGCGCGCCCATGGCCTTTGCTACGGCATTCCGGCCGCGGCGCTGGCTGGCATCGCGAGCGGGCAGGTGGTCATCGCCAATGGCTCGCGCCGGGCCGTTCCCGCGGCCGAGCGTCTTGCCGGCCAGGTGACGGTGGTCAACATCACCGCCCCGAACGAGGTTCTTGCCAGGCGGCTGGCAGCGCGTGGACGCGAAAGCGAGGCCGATATCCGTGCCCGGCTTGCCCGTGAGGTGCCGCTGACGACCGAGCGCGCGCAACTGGTTTCGATCCAGAACGACCGGACCGTGGCCGAGGCGGCTGGCGAGTTCGTCGCCGTGTTGACCGCGCTCAGCCCGCATCGCTGATCAGGCCAGCGGGAAACTGTCGAGCAGGCGGAAGCGGCCTGCCCGCGTGTCCTGCTTGAACAGCGCGATGCGGTCGATCACGGCGGGCTTCGGCGGAACGGCCCGTGCATAGGCGTCGCTGAGGGCGAGTTGCACCGCAGCCCCCTGATCCATCGGCAGCGAGCCGGTCAGCGTCATGTGGAAACGGAAGGCGTCGCCGACATAGGGATAGCCATAGGCTTCGAGATAGGCGCGCTGGGCCGGGGTCAGCGGGTGCTTCAGCCGCCGCGCCATGTCGGCCTCGGCCAGCGGAGCGCGGAACGGCTCGAAGGCCTGGACGAGGGCGAAGGCGAAGTGCTGCAGCGCCGGGCTTTCGGCCGAAGGAGTCAGCGCGATGAAGGAACCGAGCGCAGTGAGACACAGGCCGTCGAGACGGACGCTCTCGAGGCCTGCCGCATAATTATGGGCGAAGGCGCGCAACTGGCCTTCGCTGCGACCGGCAGCCAGTTCGAAGGGCGCCTTCAGCGTGGCGTGGAAACCGTAGCGGCGCGGCTCCTCAGTCAGCGTCGGCCACTGGCTGTGATCGCAGCCGGGCGGCACGAGGGCGGGGACATCCGCGCCGGTGACGGCGTCATAGCCCAGCACGGCGCTGCCGAAGCGCCAGAGGGCGCTGTCGGCGGCGGGGGCGTAATAGAGAGCGTAGCGCGGCGTGCTCAAAATGCGCGCTCGCCCTTCGACCAGACGGCGGCGATCACCGGCGTCGCACCGAGTGCCTTGAAGCGCACCAGGTCGGCGCGCAGGCCGGTCTTGAGATGGCCGCGATCCTTCAGGCCGAGGATGTCGGCGACCTTCCAGGTCACCATGCCCATGGCGTCGGGCAGCGCGATGCCATGGCTGGCATGCAGCTTCAGCACCGCCTGCAGCAGGCTTGCCGGCACATAATCCGAGGAGAGGCCGTCGAGCAGGCCCTTCTCGGCCAGTTCGGAGACCGAGACGCCGCCGGAATGCGAGCCGCCGCGCACGACGTTCGGTGCGCCGGCGATGGTGGCAAGTCCACGCTGTTTCGCGGCAGCCGCCGCCTCGATCGTGGTCGGGAATTCCGAGATCACGGCGCCCGATGCGACACCGGCCTCGACATGGTCGACCGTGGTGTCGTCATGGGTTGCGATCGGGATGCCGCGCGTCCGGAACATCTCGACCACGGCGCTCCAGTTGCTCGGCACATTGGCCGTGCCTTCGGACTGGCGGACGGCGACGTCCTCCTCGAACTCGGCCTCGGTCTTGCCGTTGCCGAGCGCATAGGTGCGCAGGTGCTGAATGTCGCGCCACTGGCGCTGGCCGGGCGTGTGGTCCATCAGCGAGACGAGCTGGACGAGATCGTCCTCGCGATAGGGCTCGATGTCGCGCATCAGGTCCGGGCTGGTCAGTTCGCAGCGCATGTGGATGCGGTGGTCGATGCGGAAGACGCCTTCGGCCTTGCCTTCGCGCAGCGCCTTCATCACGTCGGCGAAGATGTCCTTGCGGTAATCCTTGGCCGAGAAGGGCGTGCCGGCGCAGACCGCGTCATAGACGGTGGTGACCCCGGAGGCCGCCATCTGGGCGTCATGGACCAGCGCGGCTGCAAGCCCGTTCGGCCAGAACACCTTGGGCCGGGGCATGAAGTGCTTTTCCATGTTGTCGGTATGCATCTCGACGAGGCCGGGCGCGACATAGTCGCCGCCGATGTCGATCGCGCCCGGCAATTGTGAGCGGCCCTGGTCGACATCGGTGATCCCGGTTGCGTCGAAGGCGATCGTGCCGGTGACGACCTCGTTCTCCAGGATCAGCTTGGCATTGGTGAGAACGGTCTGCATCAGGCGGCCTTCCGGAATGCGGTGATGTCGAGATAGCGGGTGGCGACGCGCTCGCGCACCGCCTCGTCATGGAAGATCCCGACGATGGCGGACCCGTTTGCGCGCGCCTCACCGATCAGGTCAACCACGACGTCGCGATTGGCGGCATCGAGCGAGGCGGTCGGTTCGTCGATCAGCAGGATCGGCGCCGGATCGACGAAGGAGCGGGCGATGTTGACGCGCTGCTGCTCGCCGCCGGAGAAGGTGGCGGGCGCGAGGTGCCAGAGGCGTTCCGGCAGGTTCAGCCGAGCGAGAATCGCCGTGGCGCGCGCGCTGGCCTCATCAGGGGAGACGCCGCGTGCCAGCAGCGGATCGCGGACGATGTCGAGCGCCGAAACGCGCGGGATCACGCGCAGGAACTGCGAGACGAAACCGAGCGTGCGGCGGCGGATATCGAGCACGGTACGCGGCACGGCCGCGACGATGTCGATGGCCCGGCCGGCATGGGTGATGTGGATATGGCCGGAGCTCGGCCGGTAGTTGCCGTAGAGAATGCGCAGCAGGCTCGACTTGCCGGCGCCGGAGGCTCCGGCCAGGACGAGCGCCTCGCCGGCGTCGACGCTGAAATTGATATTGTCGAAGACAGGCAGCCGGACCCCGCCCTGATTGTGCAGGGTAAAGGTCTTGGCGACGTGCTCGACGTGAATCATCGTGGTCATGGTCGGGATGCCTTGCGCGGTTCCGGTGACGCGATTGTGACGCTCATACGCTCAGCACCGCCGAGGTGAGCAACTGCGTGTAGGCGTGATGGGGGTCGTCCAGGACCTGATCGGTCAGTCCCTGCTCGACGACGCGGCCGTCCTTCATCACCATCAGCCGGTCGGTGAGCAGGCGCGCGACGGCGAGGTCATGCGTGACGATGATGGCGGCCAGACCGAGATCACGGACCAGCACGCGCAGCAGATCGAGCAGCCGCGCCTGCACGGAGACGTCGAGGCCGCCGGTCGGCTCGTCCATGAAGACGAGTTTCGGCTCCGAGACCAATACGCGGGCGATCTGCAGGCGCTGCTGCATGCCGCCCGAGAACTGGCGCGGACGATCGTCGATGCGGTTCTCGGCGATCTCGACACGGGTGAGCCAGTCGAGCGCGCGCTCGCGGATCTTGCCGTAATGCCGGTCGCCGCGGTCCATCAGGCGCTCGCCGACATTGCCGCCGGCCGAGACGTCCATGCGCAGGCCGTCGCGTGGGTTCTGGTGCACGATGCCCCAGGCCGTGCGCATCAGGCGGCGGCGATCCTGCTCGGCGACCGAATAGATGTCGAGCGGCTCGCCGGAGCCGCGAAAGAGCACTTCGCCCTCGTCCGGTGCGTCGATGCCGGCAAGGCAGCGAAGCAGGGTGGATTTGCCCGAGCCGGATTCGCCGACGATGCCGAGCACCTCGCCCGGCCAGAGATCGAAGGAGACATCGGCGCAGCCGATGCGCTCGCCGTAGAAGCGGCTGACGCCGGAGACCGAGAGCAGCGGATCGGGATCGATGCCGAGATCCTGCGGGGAGACATGCTGGGTCATGACTTCGACACCTCGTCCTTGGCCTGCTTGTCGTCGACGAGATGGAGCGCCGATGCGTCGGCCAGCATCGCGCCGCGATGGCCGTCAGCGCGCCGCGTCTCGCAATGGTGGCTGTCGGAGCAGACGAACATGCGCCCGCCGCGGTCGTCCGTGATGACTTCGTCGAGATAGGAATCGGTCGCGCCGCAGAGCCCGCAGGGCTCGTTCCAGCTCTGGATGCGGAAGGGATGGTCCTCGAAGTCGAGGCTGCGCACGCTGGTATAGGGCGGCACCGCATAGATGCGCTTCTCGCGGCCGGCTCCGAAGAGCTGGAGCGAGGGCGACATATGCATCTTGGGATTGTCGAATTTCGGGATCGGCGAGGGCGCCATCACGTAGCGGCCATTGACGTCGACCGGATAGTCATAGGTCGTCGTCACTTCGCCGAAGCGGGCGATATTCTCGTAGAGCTTGACCTGCATCAGCCCGTATTCGGCCCAGGCGTGCATCTTCCGGGTCTCGGCCTCGCGCGGCTCGAGCTTCCGCAGGGGTTCGGGCTGCGGCACCTGGTAGACCATGATCTGCCCGGCCTTGAGCGGCGCTTCCGGGATGCGGTGGCGGGTCTGGATGATGGTGGCCTCGTCCGTCGCCTCGGTCGTGTTCGCATCGGCCGTGCGCTCGAAGAAGCGGCGGATCGAGACGGCGTTGGTGGTGTCGTCCGCGCCCTGGTCGATGACCTTCAGCACATCGTCCGGGCCAATGATCGCGGCGGTGATCTGGATGCCGCCCGTGCCCCAGCCGCGCGCCAACGGCATTTCGCGTGAGCCGAACGGCACCTGATAGCCCGGCACCGCGACCGCCTTGAGCAGGGCGCGGCGGATCATCCGCTTGGTCTGCTCGTCGAGATAGGCATAATTATAAGCCGGCTTCGTATCTTCGCCGGAGACGATCTGATGCAGGGTCATTCCGCGGCCTCCGGCAGGGTGTCTTGCGTCTCTCGGACCTGGGTCTCTTGGGTCTCGTCCGCCAGGCGCTGCTCGCGCTCGCGGCGGATGCGGCGGATCAGTTCGAGCTCACCCTGGAAGTCGACATAATGCGGCAGCTTGAGATGCTCGACGAAGCCGGCCGCTTCGACATTGTCGGAGTGGTAGAGCACGAATTCGTCCTGCTGCGCGGGATACTCTGCCGCCTCGCCGAACTCGCGTGCCTTGAGTGCACGGTCGACCAGCGACATCGACATCGCCTTGCGCTCGGCATGGCCGAAGGCGAGGCCATAGCCGCGCGTGAACTGCGGCGGCACGTCCTTGGTGCCGTTGAACTGGTTGACCATCTGGCATTCGGTCAGCGTGATCTCGCCGAGATCGACGGCGAAGCCGAGTTCCTCGGGCACGAATTCGACGCTGACCTCACCGACCCGGACCTCGCCGACGAAGGGATGCGAATTGCCGTATCCGCGCTGCACGGAATAGCCGAGGCCGAGCATGAAGCCCTCATCGCCGCGCGCCATGGCCTGGAGCCGGACATCACGGTCGGCGGGGAAGGAGACCGGCTCGCGGGTGAGGTCGAAGGGACGCGGATCGCCCTCGGGCGGCTCTTCGGCTTCCATCAGGCCTTCGGCACCGAGAATGTCGGGCACGCGCGGCATGGTGGCGTCGAGCGGGTCGGCCGCCGCCGCTGGTACTGCGACAGGCGAGGCGCCATCCATCAGCGCGAAATCGAACAGGCGGTGGGTGTAGTCATAGGTCGGGCCAAGCACCTGGCCACCCGGCAGATCCTTGTAGGTGGCGGATACGCGGCGGCGGATCGCCATCTGCGCCGTGTCAACCGGCTCCGACGAGCCGAAGCGCGGCAAGGTCGTGCGATAGGCCCGCATCAGGAAGGCGGCCTCGATCGCGTCGCCCTGCGCCTGCTTCAGCGCCAGCGCCGCGAGATCGGGATCGTAGAGCGAGCCTTCGTTCATGACGCGGGCGCAGGCGAGCCCCATCTGCTCGCGGATCTGCGCGACGGCCAATTCGGGCACGGCCTCGTTGCCGCGGCGGGCTTCCGCGATGAGATCATGTGTGGCGAGGATGGCGGCCTCGCCCCCCTTGACGGCGACATACATCAGCGGGCCTCCAGGATCTGCGTCGAGCGCGGCAGGCCGATGATCGCCTCGCCATGGCTGAGGATAAGGTCGATGCCGAGGGGGTAGCGCGCGGCATTGGCCGTGACCTCGGTCCAGAAGCCGGGGCGCAGTCCCTTCGGTGCAATCTCGTGGCTGTCAGCAATGCCCGGGCCGGCCAGCGTCACGGCGTCGCCACCTGCGAGGCTGGCGCATTGTACGATCACGCTGGTCGAGCGATCCGGAAACTGGTCGGTGCCGGGGCTGAAGGCGGACAGCGCCGGAGCGATATCGGTGCCGTTCAGCACGGCGAAGGCGGCTTCATCAGGGCTTTCGACCAATGTCGCGCCGCAATGGAAGCGCAGCCAGGCGCCGGCGGGGCCGGCCCGCAGATCGGCCGGCAGCCAGATCGGCGTCTCGTAATCGGCAAGGGTCAGCAGGGCGATGGCGGTTGCCGGTTCCAGTCCTGCCGGCGCAGCAAAGCCGGTTGCGACGTCCTGGACGAGACCTGGCTCCGACAAGGCGGCGAGCAGGGCGCGGAAGGCGGCCTGGGACTGGAAGACCGGGTCGGAAAGGCCGGCGCCAATGAGTGTGTCGTTCTGCATCACGCGCCCCGGACCAGAGTGAAGAAATCGACCTTGGTGGCTGCAGCCTTGCGGGAGGCGAGGGTGCGCGCCGCCTGCTGGCGATCTGCGAGTTCGGCGACGCCGCTGCGGAGCGGCCCAGCCTCGCCTTCGCCCTGCAACAGCCCGTCGATCACGGCTGCGAGCCGCGCCTTGCGGCCATCGCGACCGAGAGCGTAGGAAAAGCCCATGGTGCCGTCGCCGAGGCGCACGACGCAGCGCGTCACGGTGGCTTCGCCGAGGTTGAAGCGGCGTCCCGCGCCGCCGGCGCGGCCCTCGACCATGACGGTCCCGGTTTCGGGCGCCTTCAGCACGTCATGGTCGGGCAGGGCGCCGAGCCCGCCGGCGAGACTCTCGATCTCGGCGCGTGAGGCTCGGGCGAGGATTGCCAGCCATTGCTGTCGTGGAGTGGTCCCGCTCATCTCAGGTCGCTCTCTGGTCAGGGCCTAATGTCTAGACTACGATAAGGTCGTCACGGGGAAAGGTCTATACATTTTGGATGAAGCTTTGATGACGGATGCCCATGCAGCCAGCCAGGCCGGCGAAGCCGCCACGGCATGGCGGCGTATCGCGGACGAGATCGAAGCGGCGATCGGGCGCGGCGAATATGAGACGGGCGCCACATTGCCCTCTTCGCTCGCGCTGGCTGAGCGCTATGGCGTGCACCGGCATACGGTTCGCCAGGCCTTTCGGCATCTCGCCGATCGTGGGCTGGTCAGCGTCTCTCGCGGTCGCGGGACGCAGGTCACGGCGCCGCGCTTCCCCTATCGCATCGGCCGGCGCGTCAGCATGCGGACCAATTTTGGTGCGGCCGGCATCACCGTGGCAGGCTCGATCCTGGGCGCCGAGATCGTCAAGGGCGCGGCGGAAACCTGCGCGGCGCTGCGATTGGAGGACGGGGCGCCGCTCTGGCGGATCGAGACGCTGAGCCTTGCCGGTGGCGTGCCGGTGAGCACCGGCGTGCATCTCCTTTCGGCCGAGCGCTTCCCGGATTTCGACAAGATGCTGAGCCGAGCCGGCTCGTCGATCTCGGCAGCCTTCGCCGCCTGCGGCATCCCGGATTATGTGCGACTCTCGACACGGCTTTCGGCGCGGCTCGCCAGCGAGCGCGAGGCGTTGCTGCTCAGGATCGAGCCCGGCGCCGCGGTCATGCTCTCCGCGGCTGTCGACGCGCTGCCTGACCTGACCCCGATCCATCTGGTCGATGGCATCTTTGCCGGCGAGCGGATGGAAATGGTGGTCGAGCCGTTCACGGAGTGAGGGCAGCCGCTCGTGCTCCCGGCGAGGTGCGAATGGTCGGGGCAGGCCCGGGCCATATGACGAGCCTGTCCGTCAGATGGCCCTTTTGCCGATGATAGCGAAGCGCAGCTTGCTGGACAGGAAGTCGATCGCGGTCACGGCGGCAAGCACGAGCAGGATCAGGAACGAGACCTGTTGCCATTCCAGGGTGCGGATGGTCTCGGCGAGATAGAGGCCGATGCCGCCGGCGCCGACAATGCCGATGATGGTCGAGGAGCGGGTGTTCGACTCGATATAGTAGAGCACCTGGCTGGCGATGACCGGCAACACCTGCGGGATCAGGCCGAAGCGGATCTCGTGGAGCTTGCCGCCGCCGGAGGAGGTCACGCCCTCGACGGGCTTGCGGTCGGCGGATTCGATCGCTTCCGAATAGAGCTTGCCGAAGGCGCCGAGATCGCTGGTCATGATTGCGAGCATGCCGGCGAAGGGGCCGAGGCCTACGACATTGACCCAGATCAGGGCCCAGATCAGGGCATCGACGCCGCGCACGGTGTCGAGCGAGCGGCGCGCCAGGAAATGGATGACGCGGTTGGCGACGACGTTCTTGGCTGCGAGGAAGCCGAGCGGGAAGGCGAGGATCGCGGCGAGGATGGTGCCGAGAAAGGCGATGGCGATGGTCTCGAACAGCGCTTTCACGAAGATCACGGCGCGGGCCGCAGAGCCGGGATCCGGCGGCAGCATCAGCACGACGAATGTGCCGAGATTGCCGATGCCGGTGATGATCTTCCAGAACGAGACTTCCAGTGTGGTCAGGCCATAGAGGAAGAGGCCGAGCAGGGCGGCAACGACCGCGATGGTGGTCAGGCGTGTCTTCAGCGAGCCGTCGATGGCGCCTTGGTGGCGACGGACGAGATCGGCGCGCTCGGTGGCGGTGAGGACGAGGCTCATGAGCGGTGCTCCAGGTTGAGCAGGGCGTGGCGCAGGCGCTCGGTGCCGTAGTCGATCAGCATGACGGTGACGATGATCAGCAGCAGGATGGCGCTGACATCGGTGAAGTAGAACTTGCGGATGGCTTCGATCAGATCCTGGCCGATGCCGCCGGCACCGACGAAGCCCATGATCGAGGCGCCGCGGACATTGATCTCGAAGCGCAGCAGCGCGTAGCTGGCGAAATTGGAAAGCACCTGCGGGACGACGGCAAAGCGGATCGTCTGCCACCAGCCCGCGCCTGTCGCGGTGAGGCCGTCGACCGGCTTCATGTCGATGTTCTCGACCACCTCGGAGAAGAGCTTGCCCATCGCACCCATGGTGTGGATCGCGATGGCGAGCACGCCCGGCAGCGGGCCGAGGCCGAAGGCGATGACGAAGATCAGCGCGAAGACGATCTCCGGCACGGTGCGGCAGAATTCGAGGAATCGGCGGGTGGCCCAGCGCAGCCAGCCGGCACGGCCGAGATTGGCGGCGGCGGAAAAGCAGAGCAGGAAGCCGCCGACGGCGCCCAGCACGGTGCCGACATAGGCAATCAACAGGGTTTGCCAGAGCAGTTTCAGCCAGCCGTTCAGGCCCCAGTACCATTCCTTGAGATCGGCACCGAGCGTGGCGAGGTGCAGGGTCGGCAGGGTCTCGAGGATGTATTTCGGGAAACGCCAGGCGTTTGCGGCGAATTTCGCGAGATCGACCTCCGAGCCGATCGCGGAGAGGGTGACGCAGGCGATGAAGATGGCGGCGCCGAGCAGGGCCTGGCGGCGCTTTGCGCCCATCTCGCGCCGATAGAGATCGGCATGGCCGCGAATGGCGGGGTCGTTGCGATCGATCGTCAGGGTCATGTTGGTTCCGTCGCGGGGTTCGCCAGTCGCGGCGGGACGCCACTCCGTCACGGCCGGGACATGCCCGGCCATGACGGTCGGCGGGTAAGCGCTTACGAAGACTTCTTCTTGCGGAGCGCGTCGACGAACTTGTTCAGTTCGATGATCGGGTCGTAGGCCTTGTTGTCGACCGCGACGAGCGGGCCCTGCTTGCCTTCATAGATCTTGTCGAAGGCGACCTTGTCCTTGGTGGCGAGGTTGAGGACGGCGTCGCGGATCGAGGCCTTGAGCGGCTCCGGCAGGTCGGAAAGATAGGCCATCGGCGAGTTCACGATCTGCTCGGACTTGTAGATGATCCGGAAATCGTCGGCCTTGACCATGTTCTTGCGGGCCATGCGCTGCAGGTTGGATTCCTGCTCGTCGTTCCACCAGTTGGCGGCGATGTCGACGGTGCCCTGGCCGAGCGCGATGACCGCGTTCTCGTGGCTGCCGGTATAGACGACCTTGCCGAAGAAGGTCTCGGGCTCGATCTTCATGCCGTCGAGCACGAAGCGCGGCACATTGTTGCCAGAGGTGGAATTGGGATCGACGAGGCCGAGATTCTTGCCCTTCAGGTCCTCGACCTTCTGATAGGGCGAGTCCTTCTTCACGTAGAAGACGGAGTGGTAGCCCTTGGTGCCGTCGAGATTGGTCTCGATCGCGAAGGCATCGACCTTGGCGCCGGTCATGCGGGCGCGGGCGAAGGAGGCGGGGCCGTACATGCCGATATGGATGTTGCCGGCGCGCTGGCCTTCGATGATCGCGGCATAGTCGTTGGCGATGCGCAGCGTCACCTTGGTGCCGAGTTCCTTCGCGAGGTAGTTGACGAAGGGGGTGTAGCGCTCGACGACGCCAGACGCGTTCTCGGACGGGATGATGGCGAAGATCAGCTCCGGATACTTGGCTTTCCAGTCCTGCGCGAAGGCGGGAGCGGCGAGCGTCGCGGCCAGGCCGGCGGCGGCGAGCGTGAGGGTATGACGACGGGTCAGCATGGTTTGCTCCTGTTGAAGGCTGTTGGTGGTCTTTTCAGGCGTGAGTGGTCCTGGCCGGGCTTGAACCCGGCTCAGGCTGCGGTCTGCTTGGCGCGCTTGGCTTCGGCGATGGCGATGGCATCGAGCGCGTCGAGCGCCTCGGCGCCGGCATCCTTGGCCTCGATGCCGTAGAGTTCGGCCGCGATCTCGCGGGTCAGCGCCTGCGGCACGTCGTCGAACACGACCTTGCCTGCGGCCATGCCGATCAGTCGGTCGCAATATTTCGCCGCGATATCGAGATCATGCAGATTGCAGATCACGGTGATGCCGTCCTCGCGATTAATGCGGAAGAGCGCATCCATCACGACCTGGGTGTTGCGCGGATCGAGCGAAGCGATCGGCTCGTCGGCAAGGATGACCTTCGGCTCCTGGACCAAGGCACGGGCGATCGCGACGCGCTGCTGCTGGCCGCCCGAAAGGGTCTCGGCGCGTTGGGCGAGCAGATGGCCCATGTCGAGACGCTCGAGTGCGGCGATGGCGCGGATCTTGTCGTCCGGCGAGAAGCTCTTCACCAACGTCAGGAAGGCCGAGCGGTGATTGAGCCGGCCAAGCAGGACATTGGTCAGCACGTCGAGGCGGCCGACGAGATTGAACTGCTGGAAGATCATCGCGGTGTCGCGACGCCAGGCGCGCAGTTCGGCGCCCTTCAATGCGGTGACATCGCGCTCGTCGCTGATCAGGCGGCCGGAACTCGGCTCCGCCAAGCGGTTGATCATGCGCAGCAGGGTCGACTTGCCGGCGCCGGAGCGGCCGATGACGCCGACCATTTCGCCCTTCGGGATCGACAGCGAGACATTGTCCACGGCGGCTTTGCCGCTGAAGCGCTTGGTCAGGCCTTCGATACGCAGCATGAACGGTCTTCCCATCGAGGAGCGAGCATGGCGACATCCGGACATGGGCGAGGCGCAGTCCGGAGCTCATGCTCTCTTGCAGTGCGCAAACCGGTATCGGCGACAGATGACAGGGCCGTGACAGCAGGATCGGGGGCTGTGGGGCGGGGCGTCACGGAGGCTGTTGACTCGTCTGAGGCGGCGGAGTCATAAAGAACAAAATAGGAACATTTGGAGTGCCAAGACGTGAGCGATCATGCCGTCGCCGCGCTGCGGCGAAGCATTGCCGGTTTGGAAAGCGTCTCCGTCTCGCTGGGCGAGGAGGCGAGCTTCAGCCTTGGCCACGCGGCGGCCGATGCGGCGCTGGGGCCGCTGCGCCGCCATGCCCTGCACGAGATCGTGGCTGCGGCGCATCAGGCTCCAGCGGCGACGGGCTTCGTCGCCGGGCTGATCGCGCGGCTGGAGCGGCGGCCGGTCGTCTGGCTGCGGCAGGATTCCGCCGGCGCGGAAGGGGGCGAACTCTATGCGCCGGGGCTTGCGGCGTTCGGGCTCGATCCCGACCGGGTGCTTGCGGTGCGGGGGCGCGATCCGCTTGCCGTGCTGAAGGCGGCGGGCGACGCCTTTCCGCGCGGCAATGACCCGCGCTCGGGTATCGGCGCGGTGGTGATCGAGCTCGAAGGTGCGCCGGCCTGCCTCGATCTCACGGCCAGCCGGCGTCTCGTCCTGGCGGCGCGGGATGCCGGCGCGACGGCTTTTCTCCTGCGGCTGGGAAGCAGTCCTGCTCCAAGCGCGGCGACGATCCGCTGGTCGGTTTCGGCGGCGCCTTCGGAGGGACGGATGAGAGCGCATGGGCCGGGCCGGCCGAATTTTGCGGTCACGGTGCTGCGCAACCGGCATGGGGCGACAGGGCAGTGGGTGATGGAGTGGGACAGTCATGCGTATAGCTTCCGCGAGCCGCTTCCTGTCGCTCTGGTTCCCGCGCCTGCCCATCGACCGGATCAGGCGCAGCCAGGGCGCATCCGTTCGGGCAATATCGCAGAGGCCTGGCCCGCAGCCCGGCGGGCCAGCGGATGATCCTGGTCCTCTTGTTGTGGTGGGCAAGGCGAAGGGCGCCTTCCGGCTGACGAGCCTCGATGCCGAAGCCGAACGTCTCGGCCTTCATGCGACCATGGCGCTGGCCGATGCGCGGGCGATGATCCCGCGGCTGGTCGTGGTCGAGGAGGACAGGGCGGCCGATGCGGCCCTGCTCTGCGCCGTTGCCGACTGGTGCGACCGCTATACACCGCTGGTCGCGCTCGATGGTGAGGATGGATTGCTGCTCGATATCTCGGGCTGCACCCATCTCTTTGGCGGCGAGGCCGCGCTTGGCCGCGACTGCCTGCTTCGGCTGAAACGACAGGGCTTTACGCTGCGCGCCGCCATTGCCGGGACGGCGCGCGCCGCCTGGGGTGTCGCGCGCTATGGGCGCGGCGGCATCGTGCCGCCGGACGGGGAGAGCGAGGCCCTGTGGCCCTTGCCGACCGCGGCGCTTGGACTGGAGGCGGCACGGCAGCACGGGCTCGCGCGCATGGGCCTCACCCATATCGCCGATCTGGAGACGCGGCCGCGCGCGCCGCTGGCCGCCCGTTTCGGCCGCGACCTGCTCGACAGGCTCGACCAGGCGCTTGGCCGCCTGCCGCAGGCGCTGTCCCCGCGACGACCGCTGCCGGACTGTATGGCGGAGCGGCGTTTTGCCGAGCCGCTGGCGCATGAGGCCGGTATCCGGGCCGCCCTGGCCGGCCTGGAGGAAAGTCTCGCCGGCATGCTGGAAGCGCGGGGCGAAGGCGCAAGACTGTTCGAGGCGAGCTTTTTCCGCAGTGACGGGGCCGTGCGCCGTCTCGGCATCGAGACCGGGATGCCGTTGCGCGATCCGGCTGCGCTCGACCGGCTCTTCGCCCTGAAGCTGGATGCCTTGGCGGACCCGCTCGATCCCGGCTTCGGCTTCGACCTGATCCGGCTCTCGGCCGGTGCGACCGAGCCTTTCGCCGTCGATCAGGGAACGCTCGCCGCCGGGGGGAAGGAGGAGCCCGACGAAGCCGCCGCCGAGCGGGCATTGACGGAGGTCGCCGATGCGATCGCGGCCCGGATCGGCCCGGATCGCGTGCGGCGTTTCTTGGCGCAGGACAGCCATGATCCCGAGCGTGCGGCGCTGGCGGTGCCCGCCCTGCGGCATGGCGAGCTTGTACGGCTCGGCCTTTCCCCAGACTGGCCGGCACCGAGCGCTGCCCCGGAACGGCCCCTGCGGCTGCTGTCGCGGCCTGAGCCGATCGAGGTCCTGGCCGAAATTCCGGACGGACCGCCGACGCGTTTCCGCTGGCGGCGCGTGCTGCATGAGGTCGCCAAGGCGGAGGGGCCGGAGCGGATCGCCGCCGAATGGTGGGCGACGACGGGCAGGATCGCGCCGACCCGCGACTATTTTCGCGTCGAAGAGCCGGGCGGGAGGCGCTTCTGGCTTTATCGCGACGGACTCTATGGCCGCGAGGCCGCGCATCCACCCTGGTTCATGCACGGGCTTTTCGCGTGAGCGGGCTCAATGACAATCGCCTGGTCGAGGCTGCCCCGGGAGGACCAGCCGCGCGCTATGCCGAACTCGCGGTTACCTCCAACTTCTCCTTCCTGCGCGGAGCCTCGAGTCCGGAGGAACTGGTTGGCCGGGCGGCCGAACTCGACCTTGCCGGAATCGGGCTCGCCGACCGCAATTCTCTGGCCGGCGTGGTGCGGGCCCATGCGGCGATGCGCGAGGGGGGTATCGCCACAACGAAGCTGACATTCGCGGTCGGGGTCCGCCTCGTCCTGTCCGATGGCACGCCCGACCTGCTCGCCTATCCCCAGGATCGCGACGCCTATGGCAGGCTCTGCCGCCTGCTGACCCACGGCAAGATGAAGGTCGAGAAGAAGGGCGAATGCATCCTCACGCTCTCCGACCTGCGCGAATTCGCGGAAGGCATGCTGCTGATCCTGATGCCGGACCGGCGGCCGGACAGCGAGATCGCGGCGGCACTCGCGAGCGTTTTCGAATTTGCGCGCGGTCGACTCTGGCTGGGTATCGACATGCCGCATCGCGGCGACGACCGGCGCCGCGCCGATGCATTGGTGCAGCTCGCGACCAGGGCGGGCGTGCCCTGCCTTGCCGTCAACGACGTGCTCTATCATGCGCCCGAGCGGCGGCCCTTGCAGGATGTCGTCAGCTGCATCCGCGAGCATGTCCCGATCGAGCGAGCCGGGCGCATGCTGGAGGCCCATGCCGAGCGCCATCTCAAATCGCCGCGCGAGATGGCCCACCTGTTCCGGCACGCGCCGGAGATGGTGGCGGAGACGGTGCGCTTCCTCGAACGCTGCCGGTTCTCGCTCGACCAGTTGCAATATGAGTATCCGGACGAGCCGGTGCCGCCGGGCAGCACCCCGCAGGAACATCTGGAGCATCTCGCCTGGGAAGGAGCGAACAGGCGCTATCCCGAGGGCATCCCGAGCAAGGTACGCGACCTGCTGCACAAGGAATTCGCACTGATCGCGAAGCTCGATTACGCGCGCTACTTCCTGACGGTCCACGACATCGTGCGCTTCGCCCGTGCACAGGAGCCGCCGATCCTGTGCCAAGGCCGGGGCTCGGCGGCGAATTCGGCGGTCTGCTACTGCCTCTGGGTCACCGCGGTCGACCCGATGGAGGGCAATTCGCTCCTGGCCCGCTTTCTCTCCGAACAGCGCAAGGAGCCGCCCGATATCGATGTCGACTTCGAGCATGAGCGGCGCGAGGAGGTGATGCAGTATATCTATGAGCGCTATGGCCGGCTGCGCGCCGGCATCTGCGCGACGGTGATCTGCTATCGGCCGCGTAGCGCCATTCGCGAGGTCGGCAAGGTGCTCGGCCTGAGCGAGGATGTCACGGCCGCGCTCGCCAACACGGTCTGGGGCAGCTGGGGCGACGGCCTGCCGGAAAACCATGTCCGGCAGGCGGGGCTCGACCCCGCCAATCCGATGATCGCGCGCGCGGCCGCGCTGGCTACCGAACTGATCGGCTTTCCCCGCCATCTCTCGCAGCATGTCGGCGGCTTCGTGCTGACGCGCGGGCGGCTCGATGAATGCGTGCCGATCGGCTGGGGCGGCATGAAGGACCGCAGCTTCATCGAGTGGGACAAGGACGATATCGACGCGCTCAGGATGATGAAGGTCGATGTGCTCGCGCTCGGCATGCTGACCTGCATCCGCAAGGCGCTCGACCTGATCGCCCTGCACGGGGGCAAACGCTGGGAGCTGGCGACGATCCCACCCAAAGATGGCGAGGTCTACGACATGCTCTGCCGGGCCGATGCGATCGGCGTCTTCCAGGTCGAGAGCCGGGCGCAGATGAACATGCTGCCGCGACTGAGGCCGAAGGAATTCTACGATCTCGTCATCGAGGTCGCGATCGTCCGGCCGGGCCCGATCCAGGGCAATATGGTCCACCCCTATCTGCGGCGGCGGAAAAATCCGGATGAGGTCGTCTACCCCAGGCCCGCACCGGAACATGGGCCTCCAGACGAGCTGGAACAGGTTCTGAAAAAGACGCTCGGCGTGCCGCTGTTCCAGGAGCAGGCCATGCGCATCGCCATCGAGGCGGCGAAGTTCACCGAGGATGAGGCCAATGGTCTGCGGCGTGCCATGGCGACCTTCCGTCATGTCGGCACGATCCAGAATTTCGAGGCGATGATGGTCGAGCGCATGGTCGCGCGCGGCTATGACCGCGCCTTCGCGTCCGCGTGTTTCAATCAGATCAAGGGCTTTGGCGAATACGGTTTTCCGGAGAGCCACGCGGCCTCCTTCGCCCTGCTGGTCTATGCCTCGGCCTGGCTCAAGCATCACCATCCCGCCGCTTTCACCGCAGCGCTACTGAACTCGCAGCCCATGGGTTTCTATGCGCCAGTGCAGATCATTCGCGCTGCGCAGGACAACAAGGTCGAGATCCGGCCAGCCGACATCAACCTGAGCGATCATGACAACACGCTGGAGCGACGCGAGGACGGCGCACTTGCGATGCGGCTCGGTCTGCGCCAGATCGACGGGATCTCGAAGGCTTTTGTCGAGGCGCTCGTGACGGCGCGCGAGCAGGGTTATGACAGCGTCGAGGCCCTGGCGCGGGGCGCCAGGTTGCCCACGCGTGCCCTCGTTGCGCTGGCCGATGCCGATGCCTTCGGTTCACTCGGGCTCAGCCGGCGCGAGGCGCTCTGGGAGGTGCGCAGGCTCCCGGATGACAGGCCACTGCCGCTTTTTGCGGCGAGCGAGAGCGCCGAACTCGCCCAGGAGCCCGAGACCCTGCTGCCGCGTATGCGGGACTCCGAACAGGTCATCGCGGATTACCAGCATCTGCGCCTGTCGCTGAAGGGACATCCGATGCAGTTCCTGCGTCCGCTTTTCGCACGTGAGCGGGCCCTGAGCTGCGAGCAGGTTCTGGCAGCATCTGATGGCACGCGCTGCCGGCTGGCGGGCATCATCACGGTGCGCCAGCGGCCGGGCAGTGCCAAGGGGGTGATGTTCATGACGCTGGAGGACGAGACCGGCATCGCCAATGCGGTGCTCTGGCCAAAGACCTTCGAGCGTTACCGCCGGCAGGCGATGGGTGCGCGACTTGTCCTGCTCGCCGGCCGGCTGCAACGCAGTCCGGAAGGCATCGTCCATCTCGTCGTCGACAGGATCGAGGATCGCTCGGAGGAACTGGCGCGGCTGGCCGACGGGCTGCTGCACCGCACCCTGGCGCGGGCCGACGAGGTGCAGCACCTGCAATCCGACAGCCGCCTGCCACCACGCCAGCACACTCACCCGCGCAATGTCAGGGTGCTGCCGCGCTCTCGCGACTTCCACTAAAGGCTTAATTCGGCCACAGACCCCCGAAATCTGCCGCCAGCAGCCCATTCCGGACTTGTTTCGTGTCTTGGTTCCGGTCTTGCATGCGAAAAAGCCGGTTGGTTCACTAAACCGTCGCGGCCGTCATGAAACCACACTTACGGATTTGTAATTTGAACTGCATCGTCCAGTCCCATAGGGCTTGCGACGATACCGGAGCACCCTGACCTATGAAGCGGCTTGTCCTTGTCCTCCTGATCGCCGGCGTCGCTGGCGGCGGCTATTACGGCTACCGCAGCTTCAAGGCTGGCGCGCAGCCTGCGCAAGCGCGCGCGGTGGCGAACCCGCAGGCTGCCGGCGTGCCCGTCGAGGTCAGCCGGGTGGAGGCCGTAACGGTCAATGAAGAGGTCCAGGCGCTGGGCACGCTGACCGCGAATGAAACAGTGGTCATCGCTCCCGAGATCGCCGGCCGGGTCGTGGCACTGGGATTCAAGGAAGGTGAGCGCGTCACCAAGGGCCAGGAACTGGTCAAGCTCGACCGGGCGATCCTCGACGCCGAAGTGAAACTGGCCGAGGCGGATCTGCGGCTGGCGCGCGATACCTATGAGCGCAACCGGGCGCTGGTCGACCGTGGCTCGGGCACGCAGGTCGCGCTCGAACAGGCGACGGCGCAACTGGCCTCCAGCGAGGCCCGCCTGCAGCTCGCGACCTCGCGCCGCGCTCTGACCGCCATAAGTGCGCCCTTCACCGGGGTTGTCGGCCTGCGTTCGGTCAGCGTCGGAGACTATGTCTCGGTCGGCAAGGAGCTGATCACGCTCACCGCAACCGACCCGATGAAGGTCGATTTCCGGGTTCCCGAGATTTACCTGACACGGGTCAAGGTCGGGCAGACCATCCAGCTCAAGGTCGATGCGCTGCCCGACACCGGCTTCACCGGCACGATCTTCGCGATCGATCCGATCGTCGATGTGAACGGCCGTGCGATCCGGCTGCGCGCCACCATCCCGAACGGCGACGGCGTCCTGAAGCCCGGCCTGTTCGCGCGGATCAACATCATCGTCGACCAGCGCGAGAACGCGCTCGTCGTGCCGGAGACTGCCGTAGTCCCCGATGGCACCGGCAAGATGATCTTCGTGGTCGAGAACGGCAAGGCGAAGCGCATGCCGGTCGAACTCGGCAAGCGCCTTCCGGGCAAGGTCGAGATCGTGAAGGGGCTGACCCCGACCATGCAGATCGTCACGGCCGGCCAGATGCGCCTGCGTGACGGCTCGGCCGTTGCCGTCAAGAATGCTCCGGCTCCGGTGCAGACGAGCGACGCACGATGAGCCTGTTTGCGCTCTTCGTCCGCCGGCCGGTTCTCTCGACCGTCCTCAGCCTGCTCGTCATCCTCATCGGCATCGTCTCCTATGGCCGGCTGACGGTGCGCGAATACCCGAACATCGACGAGCCGATCGTCTCGGTGAACACGACCTATCGCGGCGCCAGCGCCGAGATCATCGAATCCCAGGTCACGCAGATCCTGGAGAACTCGATCGCGGGCATCGAGGGCATCGAGATCATCACCTCGAACAGCCGTCAGGAGCGCAGCAGCATCTCTGTGCGCTTCCGTCCGGACGTGGATCCGGATGTCGCGGCCTCCGACGTGCGCGACCGCGTCAGCCGCGTGCGTGGGCGCATGCCGGACGAGATCGACGAGCCGATCATCGCCAAGGTCGAGGCCGACGCCCAGCCGGTGATGTATCTGTCGCTGACCAGCACGCGGCACAGCCCGCTGGAGCTGACCGACTTCGCCGACCGCTTCATTGCCGACCGGGTGCAGAACATCACCGGCGTCGCCGAAGTGCGCATTCTCGGCCAACGGCAATATGCGATGCGCATCTGGCTCGATCGGGCCCGCATGGCCGCCTACAATATCACCGTACAGGAGATCGAGGCGGCGCTGCGGGCGCAGAATGTCGAGATCCCGTCCGGCCGCATCGAGAGCAACGACCGTGAGTTCACGGTGCTGTCGCAGACCGGCCTGACCACGCCCGAGCAATTCCAGCAGATCGTGATCAAGGATGTCAGCGCATTTCCGGTGAAGCTGAGCGATGTCGCGAAGGTCGAGCTCGGCGCGCGCGAGGAGCGTAACGCCGCCTGGTTCGCCGGCCGCCCTTCGGTGACGATCGGCATCGTCAAGCAGGCGACGGCCAATCCGCTCGATGTCTCCTCCGGTGTTCGTGCGGCGCTGCCGGAGATCACCGATGATCTGCCCGACGGCATGGCGATCGCGACCTCCTACGACACCTCGATCTTCATCGATCGCTCGATCCAGGCGGTGTACACCACGATCGGCGAGGCGGTCGTCCTCGTCGTGCTGATCATCTTCGTCTTCCTGCGCTCGCTGCGCGCGACGCTGATCCCGCTGGTCACGATCCCGGTTTCGCTGATCGGCTCCTTCGCGCTGATGTATGCGCTCGGCTTCACCGTCAACACGCTGACGCTGCTCTCGATGGTGCTCGCCATCGGCCTCGTAGTCGACGACGCGATCGTCGTGCTGGAGAACGTGCACCGCCATGTCGAGAACGGCATGGAACCAAGCAAGGCGGCGATCCGCGGCATCAACGAGATCGCCTTTGCGGTCGTCGCGATGACGCTGACGCTGGTAGCGGTCTATGCACCGATGGCGTTCTCGACCGGGCGCACCGGAAAGCTCTTCATCGAGTTTGCCCTGACGCTGGCAGGGGCGGTGCTCGTTTCCGGTTTCGTCGCGCTGACGCTGACGCCGATGATGTGCGCCAAACTCCTGAAGCCGCACGAGTCGCATGGCTGGCTCTACAACGTGCTGGAGCGCGGTTTCGATGCGCTTTCCAGCGGTTATCGCCGTTCGCTGCGTGGGGCGCTTTCGATGCGCCCGGTCATCGTGCTGCTGGCGTTCTGTGTTGCGGGCGGCAGCTATTACTTCTTCACCAACCTGCGCTCGGAGCTGGCTCCGGTGGAGGACCGTGGCACGATCAACGCCATCGGCGTCTCGCCTGAGGGCGCAACGCTGAGCTTCACGGCGAGCTATGCGCGGCAGGTCGAGGAGTATTTCAAGAATCTTCCTGAGGTCGAGAGCTATCTCGTCATCACCGGCTTCCCCGACGTGACGCGCGCCATCGCATTCGCGCGGCTGAAGCCGTGGGAAGAGCGCCACCGCAAACAGCAGGATCTCGTTGCCGAGATCAATCGCGGGCTGTCGCAGATTCCGGGCATCCGCCTCTTCGCGGTCAATCCGCCCTCGCTTGGCGGCGGCGGAGCCAACAGCAAGCCGATCGAGTTCGTGCTGCGCTCCTCGGATTCCTATGCCGAGATCAAGAACTATGTCGATGCGGTCATCGCGGAGGCGTCCTCCTCGCCGGTGCTGACCAACCTCGAATCCAACCTCATCCTGGACAAGCCGCAGATCAAGGTTTCGATCGACCGGCAGCGCGCCAGCGATCTTGGCGTCGGCGTCGACATCATCGGCCGGACGATGGAGACCTTGCTCGGTGGACGGCAGGTGACGCGCTTCAACATGAACGGCGAGCAGTATGACGTGATGCTGCAGGTCGCCGGGGAGGATCGCAACACGCCCCAGGCGCTGCAGTCGATCTATCTGCGTGGTCGCAACGGCACGGTGGTGCAGCTCTCCAGCCTTGTCAGCATCGAGGAGAACGTCGCGCCCAAGGAGCTGATCCGCTTCAACCAGCTGCGCTCCGCGACGATCACGGCGGTGCCGGCGCCGGGCTATTCGCTCGGCGATGGACTGGCCGTCCTGGAGCAGGCGGCCGCCAAGGTGCTGCCGAAATCGGTGCAGATCGACTATTCCGGCCAGAGCCGCGAGTTCAAGCAGGCCGGCTCCTCGATCGCGATCGTGTTCCTCCTGGCGCTTGGCTTCATCTACCTGGTGCTGGCGGCGCAGTTCGAGAGCTTCATCGACCCGGTGGTGATCATGGTCTCGGTGCCGCTCTCGATCACGGGCGCGCTGGCGGCTTTGTATTTCAGCGGTGGCACGCTCAACGTCTACAGCCAGATCGGCCTGATCACGCTCGTCGGCCTGATCACCAAGCACGGCATCCTGATCCTCGAGTTCACCAACCAGTTGCGCGAGGAGGGCAAGGACCTCGTCGATGCGCTGGTCGAGGCCGCGGAACTGCGCCTGCGGCCGATCCTGATGACGACGGGCGCGATGGTGCTGGGTGCGGTGCCGCTGGCACTCGCCCATGGCGCCGGTGCCGAAAGCCGCTCTCAGATCGGCTGGGTCATCGTCGGCGGCATGACCTTCGGCACCCTGCTGACGCTCTATGTGGTGCCGGTCGCCTATAGCTATCTGGCGCGGGCGCATCGGCCCGTGCACGGCGAGGACGCGGCGCATGGCCAGACACAGGTCCAGCCCGCGGAATGAACTCTGCGGAAAGGCGATCCAGGCCGCATCGCCGGCGCCTGGATCGCTCAGTCCGCGCTGATGCCTTGCGCTACTGCAGCCTGACCGAGACGCTCTCGCTCGCGCCTGCGCCGTCGATCACCGAAATCCGGACAAAGCCCTTGCCGCCGGGCTGCCAGGCGGTTTCACGGCGGCGGGTCGGTGCGGTCACCGGCGCCCCGTCGACCAGCCAGGTATAGGGCGGGGCGCCCCCGGCGACCTTGAGGTTGAGCAGCGCGTGCCCGTCGACGGCCGACGCCGCGAGATCGATGCGCGCGCCTTCCGGCGGGAAGGCCAGCGTGAGGCCAGGGCGGGCCAGTGCGGTCAGCGTCTTGGGCACGTCCTGCCGGAGATGGCGCAGCGGTGGCGGCAGGTTCGATGTCGAGGATATGATGGCGTTCGGCGGCTGCAGGAATGGCCGCGGATCATGGCCGAGACGTGCGAAGGCATCGAACAGGATCGGTGCCGCGACGACGCGCCCGACGAGCCCCGGCACGGCTCCGTTATCGGCGCGGCCGACCCAGACGCCGATCGTGTGCTTGCGGTCGAAGCCGACGGCCCAGGCATCGCGATAGCCATAGGATGTGCCGGTCTTGTAGGCGATACGCCCTGGTGCGGCATTGAGCGGCGGCGGAGCGCCTAGGAGCGTGTCGGCGACATACCAGGCTGCGACGGGATCGACGAGGCGAGGCGCCTCTCCGGCCGGCTGATCGCCGGCCTTGACCTTGAGCGGCAGCATCTCGCCGCCGCGGGCGAGGCCGACATAGAGCCGCGTCAGGTCGGACAGGGTGATGCCGAGACCACCAAGGCCCACCGCGAGCCCTGGCGCACCGCCCTCTTTCGGCATGGCGATCGCGACGCCGGAATCGCGCAGCCGCGACAGGAAACGTTGCGGGCCGAGTGACGAAAGCAATTCCACGGTCGGGACGTTCAGCGAAAGCTGCAAGGCCTTGCGCGCGCTGACCATGCCCTGGAAGCCGAGATCGAAATTCTCCGGCACATAGAGCCCGTAACGCGCCGGCCGATCCTCCAGCATGGTCTCGGGATGGGCGAGGCCGTTATCGAAGGCGAGCGCATAGATGAAGGGCTTGAGGGCCGAACCCGGCGAGCGCAGGGCACGGGTGAGATCGAGCGAGCCGGCGCGCTCGGCTGCAAAATAATCGACGCCGCCGACCGAGGCACGGATCTCACCGGTCTCGTTGTCGACGGCGAGAACGGCAATCGAGACCTGCGGGGCGAGGCCGAGGCTGCGTTCGCGGGCAAGCTGTTCGAGATTGGCCTGCAGCCTTGCATCGATGGTCAGGTGGTGGCGGCGAACGGTCGGTGCCTCGGCCACGACCTGCTCGGCGACATGCGGCGCCAGATTGGGAAAGGCCCTTCGTGCGGTCGGAACCGGCTCATCACGCGCGGCCGCGACTTCGGACTGCGTCACGAGGCCTGCTGCCTCGATGCGGGCGAGCACCCTGTCGCGCGCCTTGCGGGCGGTCTCGGCGAAGCGGTCGGGACGGCGTTGCTCCGGTGCTTGTGGCAGCGCGACGAGCAGGGCGGCTTCCGCAGTCGAAAGGCGTTTCGGCTCGCGGCCGAAATAGGCGATGCTTGCCGCGCGCAGGCCTTCGAGATTGCCGCCGAAGGGCGCGAGCGCCAGGTAGAGATCGAGAATCTGATCCTTGCTGAAGCGGCGTTCCAGCTCAATCGCTCGCACGGCCTGGCGCAGCTTGGCGGCGAGCGAACGCTCCTCGCGCGGTTCGAGCAGCCGCGCGACCTGCATGGTCAGTGTCGAGCCGCCGGAGACGATGCGGCCATTGATCAGCATCTGCCCGGCGGCACGCAGCATCGCGACCGGGTCGATCCCGGAATGGCTGTCGAAGCGCCTGTCCTCGAAGGCCTTCAGCATCGCGAGATAGCGTGGGTCGACATCCTCGACACCGACCGGAAGCTTCCAGCGACCGTCAGCGGTGAGGAAGGGGCGCAGCAGCTTGCCCTCGCGATCGAGCACCACGGTCGAGCGATCATGCGCTGCCGAGACGTCGAGTGGGGGGAGGGTCGAGGCGTAGAAGGCAACGGACCCGGCAGCTAAACCCATGAGCGCAAGCCCGAACGCCGATGCCAGCGCAACGGGTTTCAGCCAGCGACGTCGACCCCTTCCGCCCTGCGAAGGGGAGGGAGATGCGATGCCGTTATGCGCGTCCTGCGCGATCACGAGCTTTCGCGTCCTTACCTGGCCGAGGCGATGTCGACCGTGCCGAAGGCGGTACGGCCGAAGCGGTCGGGACGGTACATGTCCTCAATGGCGGCTGCGGGCGCGACATAGCGGCCGGGCGAGACGGCGCGCGCGATATAGGCGACGGTGAAGGAGAGCGGCTGGTTGGACGAGCCAGGCCGTTCGAAGGCTGCGACATAGCGATCGTCGCGCGCCTCGGTGTGGACGGGCGTGACCTCCTGTTTCAGCCAGCTCAACCCCTGCGTCGATGCCCCCTCCGTGAGATTGGCATTCTCGATCTCGAGCCCGGCCGGCAGAGGATCGACCAGCAACAGCCGCCCGTAGCGGACCGAGGGCTCGGTCACCCCCAGCACGACGACATAGCGCTCGTTCTGGCGCAGACGCGCCGGATCAGCCTTCTCGCCCTTCATGGTGTAATAGGTCCGCTCCAGCGCAAAGCCCTGATTCAGGGCGGGCTCGGCTGCGGTCGGAATGCCGGCAACGGTGATCACGGCCTGTGCGGAGGCGGCGCCGGGATTGGCGATGACGAGCGGCTTTGCTTCCAGCGCCTCATCCGAAAGCGTGCGGTAGAAGGCGCCCTTGCGCTCGGTGCCGTCGACGGTCAGCGCCATGCCCTCGGCCTCCTTGGCCATGGCCTGTGCCGCCAGCACCATCCACATGTTCTCCTGGGTCGAGGTGTAGCGGGCGGAGCCGCGAGCGCTCTCGACGATTGCGGAAGCGCGGGCGATGTCGGCACGCTCGCCATTGGTTTCGGCGATCAGGGTCAGGACCGCCGTGCCGTCGCGCAGGCGCGAGCCGTAATCGGGCCGCGAAAGGCCATCGTCGCGCGCCTCCTGGAGGCCAGCAAGCGCGCTGGTGAAGGCGGCGCGACCGCGACCGCGATCGCCGAGAAGCGAGAGTGCCGCTCCAATCTGTGCGCGCGCCAGCGGCGAGGCGAACTCGGCCAGCTTGTTGTCGGCGAGATAGCGCAGGTCGCCCATCACGGGTCGGCCGTTGCGCGCGAGCACATAGAGCGCATAGGCGATGCCGGCGGCTTCTTCCTTGTTGATCTCGCTGGTGTTGACGACCTGATTGCGCAGCCGGTCGAGCGCGAGATTGAAGGCGATCTGCGGAACGTTGAACTGGCGCTCGCGGGCGCGGGTCAGGAAGTCCGTAACGAAGGCATCGAGCCAGAGGTCTTCGCCGCCGACACCCCAGAGCCCGAAGGAGCCGTTGCCGCCCTGGCGGGTGAGCACGCGCTCGATCGCGCCGTTGACGCGCTCGTCGGCATTGGCATCGAGCGCGAGCTGCTCGAGACTGGCCAGCCGGTTGACATGCAGCAGCGGCAAGGCGCGGCTGACGGTCTGCTCGGTGCAGCCATAAGGGTAGCGGTCAAGCGCCTTCAGGATCGCCGGCACGTCGAGCGCGGCCAGCGGCGAGACGGAGACAGAGACCTGGCCGGAGCGCGGTACGAGATCGGCGAGGAGGTCCGACGACACGGTGATAGAGCCGCCATTGCCGGGGATCGGCCGGACGATGCGGCGGGCGATCGTGTTGGCCGAGGGCTGCACGCGCACCGCGAGGTTCTGCACGGTACCGACGCCGTTCGGGCCGCTGATCCGGACATCGAACTCGGCGCGGCCGAGACCCGCCGCCGTGACCGGGATCGTCATCTGGCTCTTGGCGCCGGCCGCGAGCGTCAGCGTGCGCCGTGTTGCATCGGCGGCAACGAGGACGGGCCCCTTCACGTCGAGATCGACGAGATAGGGGCCCGCGGGTCCCTCGACATTGTCGATCTGGAGATGGAAGCGCGACTGGTCGCCGATCGCGAGGAAGCGCGGCAGCGTCGCCTGGGCGACGATCTGGTCGCGCACGATGACGTCGGTGCTGGTTTGGCCGGTGCGGCCTTGCGACCAGGCGACAGCCATGACGCGGACCGAACCGTTGAAGGCGGGCAGTTCGAAATCGATCTTCGCAGTGCCGTCCTGGCCGAGCTTGACCACCCCGGAATAGCGCGCGAGCGGCTCCTGCGTAGGCGCCTCGCCCTGCAATGCAGGGGCTGCGTCACCGCCGGAGCGGATGGTGCCGCGCACGCCCTGCATGCCGTCGATCAGATAGCCGTAAAGATCACGGAGTTCATGGCCGATCTGGCGCTGGCCGAAGAAGTACTTGCTGGCGTCCGGGCTTTCGAAGCGGGTGAGATTGAGGATGCCGACATCGACCGCCGCAACCGTGACGAAAGCCTCCTCGCCGGCGCGTGCCCCGCTGACCTTGACCGGCAGGGACAGCGTCGAGAGCGGGCGCACCAGATTGGGCGCTCCGAGGTCGACCTGGAGCGTGCGCTGTTCCTTGCCGATCGAGAACCAGGACAGGCCGATGGCGCGCCCGGGCAGGCGCTGGGCGGCGGTGTCCATCGGGCGGTGGGCCAACGCGACGAGATAGGCGCTCGCACCCCATTCCGCCTTGACCGGGATCGAGGCCGTGCTGCCGTCGGGAGCGATGTCGATCGTCTGGATCTCGTTCAGCTTGTCGCCGACGACGGCGAGCGTTGCCTTGCCCGCGAAGCGCGGCGAGAGCCTGACCTGCATGGTCTCGCCAATCGCATAGGACGGCTTGTCGAGCGCGACCTCCAGCACATCGGGCGTGTCGGCGGTCTTGTCGCTCTCATAGCCGACGGTGAAGGAGACGCTGGTCTCGGTCGCGTCGGAGCCATCGGAGGCGACGTCGAGCCGGTAATTGCCCCATTGAACCGGGGCAGCGATGCGGGCCGCGGCCGTCTCGCTGACGGCGACCTCGCCATCGGCGACGCGGCGCGTCGTCTTCACTCCCTCATAGTTCCAGCGACCATCCTGGAAGAACCACTGATAGTTGCGATTGACCTTGGACAGCGTCCATTTCACGCCCGGCTTGGCAAGGCGGCGGCCGTCGCCATTGGCCATGATGACGTCGAAACTCGCCGTTTGGCCATTGCCGAGCTCGCCATCTTTGAACAGGGGCTTCACGCCGATGGCGGCGCCCTTCGGCACGATCGGCAAGGTGACGGAGCGGGCGATGGCGCGGCCGCCCGGCTCACCGACGCGCAAGGTGATCTCGACCTCGAGCGGGCGGTTGGTCTCGGGCTGCTGCACGCCGGCCGAGATCGTGGCCTTGCCTGCGGCGTCGGTGGTGGCGCTCTCCTCGAGGTCGCTCTGGATCGACTCGAAGGCCTCGTCGGTGAGGCCGACCTGAAACTCGGCGAAGCCCGGGATGGCGGATTTCGCGGCGGCGCGGATCGTGGTCGAGCCGTTGACGTCGAGCTCGGAGCCCGGCGCGCCGTAGAGATAGCGTGCATTGACATCGATCTCGGCCGGTTCGCCGGCCTGGAGCACGGGTGATTTCGGCGCGAGCGTCAGCTCGAGGCGCTCGGGCACGTAATCCTCGACGAGGAAGGAAACTTCGCCGATGGCTGCGCCCTTCGGGTCGGCATGGGCCTGGACGCGCCAGGTGCCGGTCTGCGCGCCGGAGATCAGCGGGATGGAATGAGCCCGCCCGCCGGCACCCTGATCCTCGACCTGACGGCGGCGGTACTCGACACCGTCCGGTCGCTTCACCACCAGAGTCAGCGGCAGGCCGGTGACGGCAGCGCCGGCGGAATCCCGCAGCAGGCTGGTGAGATAGACGGTCTCGCCGGAGCGATAAACGCCGCGCTCGGTATAGAGATAGGCGTCGAGGCCGGCCGGGGCGACGCGGCCCTTCACGCCACGATCGGAGAGATCGAAGGCAGTCTGCTTCAGGTCAAGGAAGCCATAATCCTCGTCGAGCAGGGCGGTGACGAGGCCCGGCGCATTGCCGCCCTGGCCCTTGGCAAGGCCGGCATCGAAGCGGGCATAGCCCTTCGCATCCGTGCGGGCGGTGGCGAGCACCTCGTTGTTGCGGGCGATGAGGCGCAGCTCCGCATTCGGGATCGGCGCTGCGTTGGCGAGCGAGCGCGCCAGCACATGCACGCCATCGGGACCGGAGAAGGAAGTCAGGCCGAGATCGGAGACGACAAACCATTGTGTCGCGCGGGTCGAGCCGTCGTCATAGTCGCCGTCGCCCGAGGGCTGCGCGGCCTGTCCGCCCGTCGGCTTGGCAAACATCACGTAGACCCCGGGCTTGAGCTGCCCGACCGCTTCCAGCACCGGGAAGGCGGTGATCACATCCTTGTTGAGCTCGGACTTGACGTCCATCGCGCCGGCCCAGACGCGCTGGCCCTTGTCGGACGCGATCTGGCCCGCGTTGTAGCTGCCGAGCTGGCTGAGGAAATCGTCGGAATGGACGGAGTTGATCAGGTTGCGGTCGCCGATGCGCATGACTTCGAGGTCGAGCTTGTCGGCATTCACGGAGACGACCGGGATGCCCTGCTGACCGGTGCGCGGCAGCACATAGTTCTTGCCGGTGAAGCGCACTGACGGTGTGCGATCGCGGACATAGACCTCATAATCGGCGGATTTCAGCAGCTTCTCGTCGGGGAGTGCGGAAGGTACACCCTGGCGAATGACGAACGCGTAGCGTTCGCCGTGGCGCAGGCCGTCGACGCAGATCTGGCGCTCCTCGGCGCTGACGGCGAAATCGCCCTTGCCGCCGGAAATCGCGACATAGGGCGCGAAGTCGACACGCCCGCGGGCGAGCGGCTCGGAGAATTCGAAGCAGGCGCGCGGGCTCGCCGCATCGGCATCGACCTTGTTGGAGAGCAAGCGGAAGCCGCGCTTCTCGCGCAGGCCTTCATAGGCGGTGCGCAGTTGCGCATTGTCCTGGAGATCGAGGCTGAGACGATAGGCGGTCAGGGCCGGGCGCCAGAGTTCGTTGCGCTCGAAGGTGCGGGCGAGCACCGCGAGCGAGGCTGCTTCGTCCGGGCGGGAGGTTGCGCGCTGATAGGCTAGGTAGGCTGCACTGATCGCGCGTTCGCGCAGTTCCCAGCGCTCACGATAGTCACGCGGCTCGATCGCATTGGCGGCGCGTGCCATCAGGCGCCAGCCGGCGGAATTCTGGGGATCGGCGACGACGGCGGCATTGGCCTGGGGCAGGGCGGCACGGGCATCGCCTCGGGAGAGCGCAGCTTCGCCGTCACGCAGCGCGACCGCCGCGGGGCGTGTGCTGGCCGAGACGTCGCGCTTCAGGCGTTCCTCGAGCCTTTGCCCGTCAGCCTGGAGATCGTTGCGGATATAGGCCTTCTGGGCGAGCGCCGGGGTGGCGGCGAGGGCAAGACCGAGAATCAGCGCGAGCCGGGAGAGCAAGGTCATGATCAGTCCCTTCGGCCAGTCCGGCCTGTCGTCATCGATAGTGTCGCGCAGTCGCACGGGCGGCGCGGTATCACCAAAGGCTAGCATCCGTGTTCGCCGGTGCAACGTGAAAGCTGATGACGGAGTGTCTGCAGCATAGGCGGAGCCAGCCGCGCATCCGCTGCCTGAGGCTCTGAACCGGCACGCATGGCGGGCCTCCTTGAAAGCACGCGTCCTGCGCCTCAATTGGTGCGGATGCGTTCTGCCGGGCTCATCTCGGCACAATCTCCCTCGACCGTAGCAAGCCTGAACGGACATGTGCATGACACAGCCTCTCGAACTGGGCCTGGACACGTTTGGCGATGTCACCTCCGGGGCGGACGGCCAGCCGTTGCCGCACGCAGAGGTCATCCGCAACCTGATCGACGAGGCCATGCTGGCCGATCAGGTCGGGGTCGATTTCTTCGGTGTCGGCGAGCATCATCGCGCGGATTTCGCCATTTCCTCGCCGGAGGTCGTGCTTGCGGCGATTGCCGGGCGCACAGAGCGGATCCGCCTCGGCTCAGCCGTCACGGTGCTGAGCTCCGACGATCCGATCCGGGTGTTCCAGCGTTTCTCGACGCTCAACGCGGCGTCGGGCGGACGGGCCGAGGTCATTCTCGGCCGGGGCTCCTTCACCGAGTCCTTCCCGCTCTTCGGCTATGAGCTGCGCGATTACGAAACCCTGTTCGAGGAGAAGCTCGAAATCTTCGCGGCACTGATCAGCCAGGATGCGGTGACGTGGTCGGGCACGACGCGGCCGCCGCTCAAGAACCAGCGCGTCTTTCCCTCGTTGGAAACCGGGGTGCTGAAGACCTGGATCGGGGTTGGCGGGAGTCCCGAATCCGTCGTTCGTGCCGCCCGCTACGGCCTGCCGCTGATGCTCGCGATCATTGGCGGCGATCCGGCGCGCTTCCGGCCCTATGTCGATCTCTATCATCGCGCTTTCGCGCAACTGGGGAAACCGGTGCCGCCGGTCGGGGTGCATTCGCCGGGCTATGTGGCGGAAACGGACGAGCGGGCGCGCGAGGAGTTCTTCACGGATTACAAGCGGATGCGCGACCGGATCGGCGGCGAGCGTGGCTGGCCGCCGATGAACCGCGCCGAGTTCGATCAGGAGATCGACTACGGTTCGCTCTATGTCGGGTCGCCAGAGACGGTCGCGCGCAAGATCGCCGCGACGGTCAAGGCGCTCGATGCGGCGCGCTTCCAGATGAAATACAGCGCCGGGCCTCTTAGCCATGACAGGCTCATGGGCTGCATAGAGCTCTATGGACGCCGGGTCATGCCGCTGGTCCGCGAAATGCTCGCCTGACGAGATCAGTTGCGGATGCGCCGGCAATGACGCTTCAATGCTGCCGATTGCAGGGGAGCGCGTGATGGCGACGGGGTTGAGGTCTTCGCTTGGGACAAGGGGGCTGCTCGTCGCTGCCGGGCTGCTGTTCTTGCCGGCGCTCGCGCAAGCCCAGCCGCAACCTGCGGCGAATCCGCAACTTGCCGCGGCGCAGGCTGCCTTCGACGCCTTGCCCGAGGTCGAACGCAAGGCGATCCAGAACGACCTGATCTGGGCGGGACATTTCAACGGCGCGGTTAGCGGCTCTTACGGGCCGCTGACCTTTCGTGGCATCAACGCGCTGAAGGCCGGCTCACGCGGCGCACCGGACGGTATCCTGACGCCCGTCGAGCGCCGGGCATTGGCGCAGGCGGCGGGGACGGCGCGCGAGGCGGCGGGATTTCGCGTCATCACCGACGAACGCACCGGCATACGCATCGGCATTCCGACCAAGCTGCTGCCGCGCCGCGAGGCGACCGCGACCGGTGGTGGCCGCTGGCAGAGCGAGGATGGCAGGGTGACGCTCGACACGAGCACGGCACCGGCAGGCGATACTGTCGAGGCGCTGTTCGAGAAGGCCACAAGCGCGGCCGTTCCAGGGCGGAAAATCACCTACAAGCTGCTCCGGCCGGATTTCTTCGTGGTCACCGGAGAGACGCCGTCGGGTCGGTTCTACCGGCGCCTGTCGTCAGGGCCGGGCGGCCTGCGCGGCTTCTCGATCGGCTACGACAAGGCTCTCGCGCCGAGCATCGACAAGCTCGTCATCGCCATTGCCAGCAGCTTCGAACCCTTTCCGACCGGGCCTGCGCCTGCAACGGCGGGTCCTGCGGTCGCGAGCGTGGCGACGCCAGGCGCGGCGCCTCCGGTCGTGGTCGGGGCAAGGCCGACGGAGCGCTTCGGTGTCGGCCTCGCTATCTCGGACAAGCTCGTCCTGACTGCGACGGCGGCGATCGACTCCTGCAAATCGCTCAAGGTTTCCGGTCGGCCGGCGCGGCTGCGCATCAAGGACGATGCGAGCGGCCTTGCCTTGCTGGATGTCGACGGCACTGCGGCCGGAGCTCCTCCAGGCCTTCGGAGTGAGGCGCTGGTGGCGCAGGAGAGCTTCGTGCTGATGGCTTTCGGCGATTCCGGCGGGCAGCGCACGGCGATGGCCTTGCCGGGACAATCCGTGCGCCTCGGCGCCGGCGAGGCGGTGTTCGCGCCGCTGCAACCCGGCCAGGCGGGCAGCCCGGTCTTCGATCGCCAGGGTCGTCTTGCCGGGTTGGTGACGGCCAACCCCTCGGACAAGGTGCTGATTGCAGGGGTCGCGCCGCAGCGCGCCTACGCGATTGCCGTCGGGGCTGCCATGCAGGCGCTGCTGGGCAAGGCAGGCGTAACGCTTCAAGCCGCGACGCCGGGGCCGGAGATCAGCACCGGGGCGGTGGTCGAGAAGGTTGGAAAGGCTGCATTGCCCGTCGCATGCGGACTGTGAACCCGTCTTCAAAGAGCAGTTGTTTCCGTAACGACAATCGGCTCAGATAGCGGCGGACTGACAAGGGAGCCCCGCACTCGCGGAGAAGCATCCCAGACCTAAATCGATTAAGCGGAGGGAACACGGGAATGACGGACGGCATCAACAGACGTAAGCTTTTGAAGGGTGCGGCAGCGGCAGGCGCGGCAGGTCTGATCGTCAAGCCGGCAATCGCGCAGGCACAATGGCCGAGCCGCCCCCTGACGATGATCTGCCCCTGGGGCGCAGGCGGCGGCACGGACGCGACGGCGCGCATCGTCGCTTCGCTCCTGGAGAAGGATCTCGGCCAGCCCTGCAACGTCGTCAACCGCACCGGCGGCTCGGGCGTCGTCGGCCATTCGGCGATCGCGACGGCGGCTCCCGACGGCTACAATATCGGCATGCTGACGGTCGAGATCTCGATGATGCATCATCAGGGTCTCACCGATCTCACGCCGGCAAGCTATACCGCGCTGGCGCTGATGAACGAGGATCCGCCAGGCGTGCAGGTCAGCGCCTCGAGCCCGCACAAGGACATCAAGGCGCTTGCCGAAGCCATCAAGGCTGCGCCTCCCGGCAAGCTCAAGGCCTCGGGAACAGGCCAGGGCGGCATCTGGCACCTGGCGCTGGTCGGCTGGCTGGTGGCGATGGGGCTGAAGCCCGATCATGTCGCCTGGGTGCCGTCGAATGGCGCAGCACCCGGCATGCAGGACCTCGCAGCCGGCGGCATCGACATCGTCACCTGCTCGGTGCCCGAAGCCCGGGCCATGATCGATGCCGGCAAGGCGAAGTCGCTCGCCATCATGGCGACCGAGCGCAATCCGCAGTTCAAAGACGTTCCGACGCTGAACGAGACACTCGGCGTCAACTACTCGGTCGGCGCCTGGCGGGGCATTGGCGCGCCCAAGGGGCTGCCGGCCGATATCCAGGGCAAGCTCGCCGCCGCGCTGAAAAAGGCCTTCGACTCCAAGGAATACAAGGACTTCATGAACGCCCGGGGCTTCGGCATGAAGTTCGCCGACCCGGCAGGCTTTGCTTCATTCATGGCCGAAGGTGACAAGGCCATGGCGTCCGCGATGAAGGCGGCGGGCCTGGCCAAGGCCTGAGGCGGCAAACGGTTGGCGGAAGGGTGAGGCAGCTTCATCCTTCCGCCGCTTCTCGATCTTTCAGACTGTGCCTGAAATGAGTGCGGGAGATGCGGTCGCTCGCGCTCATGGCGCCGCCCCGGCACGGATCAGCGGACGTTTTACGATGCTTCTATCCGACAAGATAACCGGGGGCGCGATGGTGGCGCTCGGAGCCACTGCCTTCCTCTATGGATCCACGCTTCCGCCGGTCCCTGGCCAGCAGGTCGGGCCTTCGGCCTTCCCAATGGCCGTCGGCGCTGCCCTCGTCCTCTGCGGCACGCTGATCGTCTTCGGTATCGGGCGGCATTTCGAGGAAGTGGCCGAGGCGGATGTCGCGAGCCATAGTGCGCCGGAACTGCTCGAGCCCTTGCCGGCCTGGCGGAACTGGCTTGCATTGCTGCCGCCGGCCCTGCTCGCCTTCTATGCGCTTGCGTCCGAGGCATTGGGCTTTCTGCCGACGGCAGGGATCATGGTTGTGATCGCGAGCCTCGCCTTCGGGGCGCGGCCGAAGCTCGCGGTGCCGTTGGCGCTGGTCGCGCCTTTCGTCATCAACCTGATTTTCCTGAAGCTGCTGCGCGTGCCCTTGCCCGGCGGCCTTCTGCCTTTCCCGTGGTGAGCCGATGAATACCGTCATCCAGGCCTTCGGATTGGTCTTCCAGACCGATGTGATGATCGCGATCGTCGCTTCGGCCTTCTATGGCCTGACCGTCGGTGCATTGCCGGGGCTCTCGGCGACGATGGCAACGGCGCTGCTGGTGCCGATCACCTTCTATCTGTCACCGATCGCGGCCATTGCCACCATCATCACCGCATCGGCGATGGCGATCTTCTCGGGCGATATTCCGGGCTGCCTGCTGCGCATTCCCGGGACGCCGGCTTCCGCGGCCTACACGGACGAAGCCTATGCAATGACCCGCAAGGGCCAAGCCGAGACGGCACTCGGCATCTGCCTGTGGTTCTCGGCGCTCGGCGGCATCGCCGGCACGCTGTCGCTGATGCTGATCGCACCGTTGCTGGCCGAGTTTGCGCTGTCCTTCTCGACCTACGAGAATTTCTGGCTCGCCATGCTGGGGCTGATGTGCTCGACGCTGGTGGCCCGCTCCTCGCCGATCAAGGCTATCGCCGCGATGCTGCTTGGCCTGCTCATCACCTGCATCGGTATCGACAATCCCGGCGGCGTCCCGCGCTTCACCTTCGGCTCGACCGATCTTCTTGGCGGCATCGAGCCGATACCGGCGCTGGTCGGCGTCTTTGCGCTTGCCGAGGTGATGCGCGCCCTGACCGAGCGCGAGCCGCCGAAGCTGGAGCACCGCCGGCTCGGCAGCATCCTCAAGGGGCAGATCGAGCTGACCAAGAAATATCCGAAGCAGCAGACGCGCGGGAACATCGTCGGCATCATCATCGGCGTCCTGCCCGGTGCCGGTGCCGACATGGCTGCCTGGGTCAGCTATGCGATGTCCAAGCGCTTCTCAAAGACCCCGGAGAAATTCGGGACCGGCCATCCCGAAGGTTTGATCGAGGCTGGCGCAAGCAATAACGCCTCGCTCGCGTCGGGTTGGGTTCCGGCGCTGCTCTTCGGCATTCCCGGCGACACGATCACCGCGATCGCCATCGGCGTGCTTTACATGAAGGGGCTCAATCCGGGCCCGACGCTGTTCACGGAGCAAGCGTCGAGCATGTATGCGCTCTACATCATCTTCCTGCTCGGCAACATCATCATGATCCCGTTCGGCATCATCATGATCAGGCTGGCGAGCCGTGTCGTCGGGGCTCCGCGCTCGGCGGTCATGCCGGTGATCATGATCTTTTGTGCGGTCGGTGCCTTCTCAACGGCGGGCAACAACCTGTTTGCGGTCTGGTGCGTCGCGATCTTTGGCCTGCTCGGCTTTGTGATGGAGAAGAACGGCTATCCCGTTGCTGCCATGGTGCTCGGCATCGTCATGGGCACGATGGTGGAGCAGAGCTTCGTCACCTCGTTGATCAAGTCGGACGGTTCCATCCTGCCCTTCTTCAGCCGCCCGGTCTCGATGGTGCTGTCTTCGATGACGATCGCGGCACTGCTCTGGCCGGTCTTCATGTGGTCCCTGGAGAAACTGCGGTCGAGACGGGCGGTCGCCGCGTAGTTGCGGCGGGCGCGCGGCGTCAGGCTATTACGTCGCGCGCCTTCAATGCGTCCAGACGCTCGGCAGGCAGACCGAGTTCGTCCGCGAGGACTGCCCAGGTGTCATGGCCCAGCGCCGGCGGCATATGGCGCACCGGCAGCCGTTCGCCATCGAGGCGGTAGGGCGGAGCGAGTACGGCGGGTGCGCCGGCATTGTCCCCGTCCTCCACCAGCATGCCGGCCCGCCCAGCCCGCTCCGAGCGCAAGGCGCGGTTGAGGCCGAGCACTTCGCCGCAGGGAATGCCGTTCGCCGCCAGTTTCGTGAGCAGTTCGGCGCGCGGGCGGGCGCGCAGCTCCGCCTCGATGAGCGGCAACAGTTCGGAGCGGTGGGTGGTGCGCTGGAGATTTGTGGCGTAGCGCGGGTTCTCGGCAAGGTCGACCCGGTCGATCACCGAACGGCAGAAACGATCATATTGAGCGTTGTTCCCGACCGTGAGGACGAGCGCGCCGTCCGCCGCATCGAACACGCCATAGGGCACGATCGAGGGATGGGCGTTGCCGTAGCGCGGCGGGTCCCCGCCGAGCGCCAGGGCCTCCAGCCCGTAATAGGAGGTGACCGAGAGGCCGCAATCGAACAGCGCCATCTCGACATGCCTGCCCTTGCCGGAGCGTCCGCGCTGGACGAGCGCCGCGAGCACGGCCTGCGCCGCATATTGGCCGGTGAAGAGATCGGCGATCGCGACACCGAATTTCAGCGGGGGCTGGTCGTCATTGCCGTTCATGGCCATGAGGCCGGATTCGCCCTGGATGACGAGATCGTAGCCGGGTCGTGCGGCCTCCGGTCCATCGGAGCCGTAGCCGGCAATGGAGCAGTAGATCAGGCCGGGGTTCCCGGCGCTGAGCGCGGCATAGCCAAGGCCGAGCTTGTCGGCGCCGCCGGTTTTGAAATTCTGGATCAGCACGTCGCTCTTGCACGCGAGCTCAAGGACGATGGCGAGGCCCTCGGGCTGGCCGAGATCGATGCCGATCGAGCGCTTGTTGCGGTTGACGCTGTTGAAATAGCAGGTGTTGCGCTCTCCGAGCCGCATGCCCCAGTCGCGCGTATCGTCGCCGCGCTGGGGATGCTCGACCTTGATGACATCGGCGCCGAGATCGGCCAGGACCTGGCCGCACCAGGGGCCGGCGAGGATGCGCGAGAGATCGAGAACGCGAATGCCGGCGAGGGGAAGGTCGGATGCGATCACGAACCCATCACTCCTTCAAGACTGGCTGCCAGCGCGATCAGGCGCGGCCGGACGTCCTCGAGCAGGAAACCGGGATCGAGGATGACGGTCGGCGCGCCGCAATTGATCGTCATCGGCGGCAGGCCTCCACCGGGGTGGAAGGCCACTGCGATCGCGCTCACCGTCGGCTGCCAGTCGCCGAAGGAGCGGACGCAACCTGTCATGCGATACTCCTCGAGCGCCTGTTCAATGCCCTCGCGCAGACTCGGCCAGGCAGCGTCGTCGACGGAGCGGAAATCGTCCATGATGGCCTGGCGCTCGGCCGGGTCGCAGGCGGCGAGATAGGCCCGGCCCATGGCGCTGCGTGCCATCGAGATGCGCGAGCCGGTATCGATGTTGAGCGCGATCGCGACCTCGCCCCGGCAGCACTCGATATAGCGCATGCTCAGCCGGTCGCGGACGCCGAGGCCGACCGAGGCCTTGGCGAAGTCGGCGAGTTCCTGCATGCCGGGCCGGGCGATCTGGCGGACATCGAGCCCGGCAAGCGCGGTGGCGCCGAGCGCGATCAGCGCGGTGCCAAGCCGGTATGCTCCGCTATGCGGGACATGATGGAGATAGCCCAGCTTGGTCAGCGTATAAGTCAGCCGCGAAACGGTGGAGCGGGCAAGTCCGCAGCGTGCTGCGATTTCCGAGTTGGCGAGCGCATCCTCGTTGCGCTTGAAACAGGCGAGCACATCGAGCCCGCGCGCCAGGGCGGTGACGAAATGCCGGTCTTCCTTCGGCCCGGCTCGTTCGCCGCGTTCGGGGTCGTCCGACAGCTGCGCCGCCATGGCCTCAGCGTTTCATCAGGAACGCGGCGAAGGCGGCCTGCGCCTCGGCCGAGACCAGGCGCTCGCCGAAATGCCTGGCTTCGAGCGCGATCGTTTCGGCCACGGCGGCGGCATTGCCGCGCTTCAGCAGCATCTTCGTCAGGGCGACCGATTGCGGCGGCAGGGCAGCGAGCGCGCGCGCCTTGTCGAGCGCGATCGAGAGCGCTTCGCCTTCCGCCACCACGGCATTGACGAGGCCCGCTTCGGCTGCCGTCTCGGGAGGGAAAGCTTCGCCCAGCAGCAGCAGTTCCGCGGCGCGCTTGCTGCCGGCAATCATCGGCAGCAGATGGCTCGATCCGCCTTCGGGGCAGAGCCCGAGTGTAACGAAGGGCAGGCGGAAGCTGGCGCTGCGCCCGGCGAAGGCAAGGTCGCAATGCAACAGCATGGTGGTGCCGATGCCGACGGCAAAGCCTTCGACCGCGGCGACGATCGGCTTCTTCGCCGTCGAGATCGTCGTCAGGAAATCGATGGCGATGCGCGCACCGTCGCCCGAGGCCGCGGCGAAATCCTTGATGTCGTTACCGCTGGTGAAGCACCCGGCCGCGCCGGTGAGCACCAGCGCGCGGACAGCCTCATCAGCTTCGCCTGCGGTGATGGCCGCGATCAATCCGCCATAGGTTGCGCGGTCGAGCGCGTTGCGCCGGTCGGGGCGATTGATGGTGATCTGGAGGACGCCGGGAAAGGGGCTTTGAGTCAGAACGGTCGCGGTCATCCCTTGCCTATCCCCTGTCGATCTTCACGCAATCCCAGCAGCGCTGTTCTGCCTGTCGGAAGGATGCGCCGTGATGCTGGATTCGCAKGAACGATCCGTCCTAGCGTCGATCCGTGCAAGGCATGACATGCAGCTTCCGGAGCGGTCAAGTTGTGGGCGTTCATTCTGCAATGCAGTTCCCGCTTGTGGCGCCGCCGGCGCCGTCCTGCCCATTCTTGACAAGCCGTGGCCAGTCGCCTCTCTAGTCCGAGAAATGCAGCATTCAATTCTGCAGTGCAGACTGAAAGCGTCAGGAACATGCCCATGGAGACCGTCCGGCTCTCGCAGCGCGGCCCGGTGGCGATCGCGACCATCGATAATCCTCCGGTGAATGCCCTGAGTGCGAGCCTGCGGGCCGCTCTCGTCGATGCGCTTTCGCGTGCGGCTGCCGATCCGGCGGTCGAGTCTATCGTGATCGCGGCCGCCGGGCGGGCCTTCATCGCCGGTGCCGATATCAGCGAGTTCGGCAGGCCGCCGGTCGAACCAACCTTGCCTGGCGTGCTCGCGATCATCGAAGGCTCCGCGAAGCCGGTGGTGGCTGCCATTCAGGGCGTCGCGCTGGGCGGGGGGCTGGAACTGGCGCTCGCCTGCCATGGCCGTGTGGCGGCACCAGCGGCAAAGCTCGGCCTGCCCGAGATCAAGCTCGGCATCATTCCGGGTGCCGGCGGAACCCAACGCCTGCCGCGCGTGATCGGTGCGGCGAAGGCCTTTCCCCTGATGCTGAGCGGAGAGGCCATCTCTGCGGAGAAGGCGGCCGCACTCGGCCTCGTCGACCGGGTCGTCGAGGGCGACATCGTCGCTGCGGCCATTGCGCTGGCGCAGGAGCTGGCGGCCAAGGGGGCCCCCGTGAAGACCGGCGAGCGCGCGGACATGCTGACATCATCCGACCGCGAGGCGTTCGAGGCTTTGGCCAAGGATGCGGCAGCCAGGTCGGGCGACATGCCGAATGCGCTGGCGCTGATCGAGGCGGTGCGCGGCGTCTTCACCCTGCCATTTGGCGAGGGGCTTGCCGCCGAGCGCGCGCTGTTCCTCAAGCTGGTCGTCGATGACCGTTCCAAGGCCCTGCGCTACGCCTTCTTTGCCGAGCGCGAGGCGGCCAAGGTCCCGGGCATCGACGAGGGCAAGGGGACGCGTCAGATCCGGCAGGCGGCCGTCATTGGCGCCGGCACGATGGGTGGCGGGATCGCGATGTGTTTCGCCAATGCCGGCATCCCAGTGACCGTGATCGAGACGACGCGGGAGCAACTCGACAAGGGCTACGCCCGCATCCGCGACACCTACGGCTTCTCGGTCAAGCGCGGTTCGCTGACGGAGGCCGCGCGTGACCAGCGTATGGCGCTGATCACGCCGAAGCTCGGGCTCGAGGCGGCAGCGGAGGCGGATATCGTGATCGAAGCCGCCTTCGAGGAGATGGGCGTCAAGCAGGAGATCTTCGGCGCGCTCGATGGGATTGCGAAGCAAGGCGCAATCCTGGCCTCGAACACCTCCTATCTCGACCTCGCGACGATCGCCATGGCAACGAAGCGGCCGCAGGATGTGATCGGGATGCATTTCTTCAGCCCGGCCAATGTCATGAAGCTGCTTGAAATCGTGCGGCCGGCCTGCGTTGCGGATGATGCGGTGGCCACTGCGATTTCGCTCGGACGCAGGCTCGGCAAGGTGCCGGTCGTGGTCGGGAACTGCTTCGGCTTCGTTGGCAACCGCATGCTGGAACAGCGCACGCGGGCCGCCGAGCGGCTGCTGATCGCCGGTGCGCTGCCGCATGAGGTCGACGCGGCGCTGACCGGTTTCGGCTTCAAGATGGGGCCATTCGCGATGTCGGATCTCGCGGGCAACGATATCGGCTGGCGCACGCGCAAGTCGCGCGGCAAAACCGCAGCGGTCGCGGACGCGATCTGCGAGCGCGGCTGGTTTGGTCAGAAGACCGGGCGTGGCTACTATCTCTATCCAGAGGGCGCGCGCGCCGGGCAACGCGACCCGGAGGTCGAGGCGCTGATTGCGCAGGTTTCCAAGGAGCAGGGCGTTGAGCGCCGGGCGATGAAGCCGGACGAAATCCTGGCGCGCCTGCTCGATCCGATGGTCAATGAGGGTGCGAAGATCCTCGCGGAGGGGATTGCTGCGCGGCCGGGCGATATCGATACGATCTGGATCAACGGCTATAACTGGCCGGCCTGGCGCGGTGGGCCGATGCACTGGGCTGACTCTGTCGGGCTCGACGTGATCGTCAAGCGTCTGGAAAGGCTCGCAGCGGAAAGCGGTGATGCCGCGCTCGAACCGGCGCCGCTGCTGCGCAAGCTCGCGGCCGAGGGCAAGGGCTTCGCGGACCTGAAGGCCATGCCGGCGTGATCCAGGCAGCGCGCCCTATCTGGCAGGAGCGCTTTCCGCAGGCCTGCGACTGGGACGCGGCAGTGGAAACCGGTACGGTGCCGGACCTGCTCGTGCCGGCCGTCGCGGCGCGGCCGGACGCGGTGGCCATCGCGTTCCGCGAGAGCGAGCTGAGCTATGGCGAACTCGACAGGCTGGCCACCCGGCTCGCGGCGGGGTTGATCGCCGATGGCGTCAGGCAGGGCGACCGGGTGGCGCTGTTCCTTCCCAATACGCCCTGGCATCCCGTCGCGTTCTTCGCGGTTGCGCGCTGCGGCGCGACCGTCGTGCATCTCAGCGCGCTCGATGCCTTGCGGGAGCTTGAACACAAGCTCGTGGCAACGCAGCCGGTCCGCCTGATCACCACGAACCTTCCAGGCTTCCTGCCGCAGATGCAGGCGCTGCGTGCGGCGGGCTTCGTCGATCGCGTATTGGTCGGCGACGATTCGCGCTGGGGAGCGGGGGAGGCCGAGCGGCAGGATCTTCCGACTGGTGGCGGCTTCGTCTGGCTCGACGACCTGATGACGGCGCCTGACCCGGTGAACTGGCCGGTGCTTTCGCCCGAGGATGTGGTGTTGCTGCAGTTCACCGGCGGCACGACAGGGGCGCCGAAGGCAGCGATGCTGACGCATGGCAATCTTGTCTCGGCGGTGAACATCTACCGTCTCTGGACGGATGGCGAACCGTTGGAAGCCGGAGCGCAGACCGCGATCGCGGTGCTGCCGCTGTTCCATATCTACGCGCTGACCACGATCCTGCTGCGCCATTTGCGGGACGGCAACCGCATCCTGCTGCGCCAGCGCTTCGATGTCGAAACCCTGATCGAGGATATCGCGATCCGTCGCGCGACGATGTTCTCCGGTGTGCCGACGATGTGGTTTGCCCTGCTCAACCGCAAGGGCGTCGACACGGTCGATTTTTCGTCGTTGCGCTCCTGCGTCTCGGGCGGCGCGCCCCTGCCCTTCGAGGTCCAGACCCGACTCGAAGGCATATTGGGCGTCAGGCTGAACAATGGCTGGGGCATGACCGAGACCGCGCCCGCCGGCTCGCGCCTGCCGAAGCAGGCGAAACCTCGGCCGGGCGTGATCGGCGTACCGCTGCCAGGCCTCGAGATGAAGATCGTCTCGCTCGACGTCGGGCGTGCCGATTGCCCGCCCGACGAAATCGGTGAGATCGCCATTCGCGGCCCCAATGTCTTCAAGGGTTATTGGAACGAGGCGGAGGCGACGCGCGATGCCTTCCACGAGGGCTGGTTCCTGACCGGGGATCTCGGCCGGATGGACGCCGACGGGCTGTTCCAGATCGTCGACCGGCGCAAGAACATGATCATCTCGAGCGGCTTCAACGTCTATCCGGTGGCGATCGAGAATGCGATCTACGAGCATCCGGCGGTGCAGGAAGTGCTGGTGATCGGCATCGACGACGATTATCGCGGCCAGGCGGCGAAGGCCTTCGTCGTGCTCAAGGCCGGCATGCCTGCCTTTACGCTCGACGAATTGCTGCACTTCCTCAAGGATCGCCTCGGCCGGCACGAGACGCCGCGCGGGCTGGAATTTCGCGAGAGCCTGCCGCGCAGCGCTGCCGGGAAGCTGCTGGCGAAGGTGTTGATCGCCGAAGAACAAGAGAAGCGGCCCAAGCCCGCTTCGCCCGAATCCGCTGCATAGGACCTGAGAAAATCCATGACAGAAGCCGTCATCGTCTCCACCGCCCGCACGCCGATCGGCAAGGCCTTTCGCGGTGCCTTCAACCAGACCCGCGGTGCCGATCTTGCGGCGCACGCGATCAAGGCAGCCTATGAGAAGGCCGGGATCGAGCCGGCGGCGATCGAGGAGATCGTGCTCGGCTGCGGCTATCCGGAGGCTGCGACCGGCGGCAATGTCGCCCGTCATGCCGCGCTGGTCGCCGGCATCCCGGTCGCGTCCGCCGGTGTCACCGTCAGCCGCTTCTGCGCTTCGGGCCTCGAGGCGATCGCGCATGCGGCGCGGCGCATCGTCATGGACGGCGTGCCGGTCGCGATCGGCGGAGGCGTCGAGTCGATCAGCCTGGTGCAGCCGGTGGTGCGGCGCGAACTCACCCAGAACGACTGGCTGATGAAGCACAAGCCCGAGATCTACACGACGATGATCGAGACCGCCGACAACGTCGCCGAGCGCTACGGCATCTCGCGCGAGGCGCAGGATCTGTTCTCGCTGGAAAGCCAGCGCCGCACCGCCGCGGCCCAGCAGCGCTTGCTGTTCGACGACGAGATCGTGCCGATGAGCGCAGTGATGTCCGTCACCGACAAGGCGAGCGGCGAAACGTGGAACGAGCAGGTCACGCTCGCCAAGGACGAGGGCAACCGGCCGGACACTACGCTGGAGGGACTTGCGAAGCTGAAGCCGGTGCGCGGCGAGGACAAGTTCATCACCGCCGGCAATGCCAGCCAGCTCTCGGACGGTGCGGCTGCGAGCGTCGTGATGTCGGCGAAGGAGGCTGCGCGGCGGGGCCTGTCGCCGCTCGGCATCTTCCGTGGCTTCGCCTCGGCCGGCTGCGAGCCGGACGAGATGGGCATCGGCCCGGTCTTCGCCGTGCCGCGCCTGCTCGAGCGCAATGGCCTGAAGGTTTCGGATATCGATCTCTGGGAACTCAACGAGGCCTTCGCCTCCCAGTCGATCTATTGCCGCGACACGCTCGGCATCGATCCCGAGAAGGTCAACGTCAATGGCGGCGCGATCTCGGTCGGCCATCCCTTCGGGATGAGCGGGGCGCGGCTGGTTGGCCATGCATTGCTGGAGGGGCGCCGCCGCAAGGCGCGCTATGCCGTCGTCACCATGTGCGTCGCCGGCGGCATGGGCTGCGCGGGGCTGTTCGAGATCAATCAGGGCTAGCCATCATGGACCTGCGCTTCACGCCCGAGGAAATCGCCTTCCGCGATGAGGTGAGGCAGTTCTTCCGCACCGAGATCCCGGCTTCTATCCGCAGGAAGGTCTCCGAAGGCCTCGGGCTGGCGCGGGAGGATTATGTCACCTCGCAGCGGGTCATGAACGCGCGCGGCTGGGCCGTACCGCATTGGCCGAGCGAATGGGGCGGGCAGGATTGGAGCCCGATCCAGCGCTATATCTTCACTGAGGAGATGCTGCTCGCCGCCGTGCCGCTGCCGCAGCAGTTCAATTGCTACATGGTCGGGCCGGTGATCGCGGCCTTCGGCTCCCAGAGCCAGAAGGAGAAGCACCTCGCGCGTATCGCCAATCTCGACGAATGGTGGTGCCAGGGCTTTTCCGAGCCCGGCGCGGGTTCGGACCTCGCCTCGCTGAAGACGCGGGCCGTCCGCGATGGCGATCATTACGTCGTCAACGGCCAGAAGACCTGGACCACGCTCGGGCAGCACGCAGACTGGATCTTCTGCCTCGTGCGCACCGACCCCGCGGCGAAGAAGCAGGCCGGGATCTCTTTCATCCTGATCGACATGAAGACGCCCGGCATCACCCTGCGCCCGATCATCACGCTCGAGGGCCGGCACGAGGTCAACGAGGTTTTCTTCGACGATGTCCGCGTGCCCGTCGAAAACCTCGTCGGCGAGGAGAACAGAGGCTGGGACTATGCCAAGTTCCTCCTTGCCAACGAGCGTGTCGGCATCGCCCGGATCGGCCTCTCCAAGGAACGTCTTGCCCGGATCAAACGGCTGGCGAAGGAGATGCCGGCCGGCGACGGTGTGCTGTGGGATGACGCCGATTTCCGCGAACGGTTTGCGCTGGTCGAGATCGAACTGAAGGCGCTGGAAATCACCCAGATGCGGGTGGTCGCAGCACAGGGCAGGCGCGATCCCAACAAACCCGATCCTGCCTCCTCGATCCTCAAGATCAAGGGCTCCCAATTGCAGCAGGCGACGACGGAACTGCTGCTGGAGGTGGCCGGGCCATTCGCGCTTGCCGCGCCGCTGCGGACGGGCGACCTCACCAATGACTGGCCCTTCGAGCATGACTGGGCCGATGCGGCTGCAGCGAGCTATTTCAACAACCGCAAGGTCTCGATCTATGGCGGCTCGAACGAAATCCAGAAGAACATCATCGCCAAGGCGGTGCTGGGGCTTTGACGATGAGGCTTGGCGCCCTGCCGCGTCCTGGCCGGGCTTGTCCCGGCCATCCCCGTCTTCCCTCCACGCGCGTCGCAGGACGCAAGAGCTCGCCACAAGGGCGAGCATGACGCGGTGGCTAGCGCCCCGCCAGCTGGATGAAACCCGATGGATTTCGACCTCTCCTCCGAACAGGCCCAGCTCAAGGACAGTGTCGAGCGGCTGATCGGTGCGGCCTATGGCACGCTCGACGCGCGGCAGGCCTTGGCGAAGGAGCCGCTCGGCTTCTCCGAGAAGGGTTGGGCGCAGCTTGCGGAGCTGGGCCTCACCGGCATTCCGTTTTCTGAGGAGGAGGGCGGTTTCGGCGGCGGTCCTGTCGAGACCATGGTGGTGATGGAGGCGCTGGGCAAGGGACTGGCGCTGGAGCCCTATCTTGCGAGCATTGTGCTGGGTGGCGGCGCCGTCCGGTTCGGCGGTTCGTCTGAACAGAAGGCGCGGATCATTCCGGGCATCGTTGACGGCACCTTGCGCCTGGCGCTGGCCTTCACCGAGAAGCAGTCACGCTACGATCTCTTCGACGTGGCGACGAGCGCGCAGCGCACGGAGACAGGGTTCGTGCTCGATGGCGCCAAGAGCGTCGTGATCAATGGCGACAGCGCGCACCGGATCGTGGTGAGCGCCAGGACAGATGGCGGCCGGCGCGACCGGACCGGGATCAGCCTCTTCCTCGTCGATGCGGCGGCGCCCGGCGTGAGAACCCGAGGCTACCCGACACAGGATGGCGGACGCGCTGCGGAGATCGCCTTCTCCGGCGTCGTGCTCGGCCAGGAGGCTCTGCTGGGATCGCTCGGCGCAGGGCTGCCGATCCTCGAGCGTGTCGCTGACCACGCCATTGCTGCGCTCGCCGCCGAAGCTGTCGGCATCATGGATGCGCTGCACGGCCTGACCGTCGACTATCTCAAGACGCGCCAGCAGTTCGGCGTCGCGATCGGCCAGTTCCAGGTGCTGCAGCATCGCGCCGTCGACATGCTGATGGCGCTCGAACAAGCCCGCTCGATGGCGCTCTATGCCGCGATGATGGTCGGCCATCCCGATGCGGGCGAGCGGACCGCCGCGTTGTCGGCCGTGAAGGTCCAGATCAATCGCTCCTGCCGGCTCGTCGGGCAGGAGGCGGTGCAGCTCCATGGCGGCATCGGCATGACGATGGAATATCTCGGCGCGCATTATTTCAAGCGCCTGACCATGATCGAGAGCCTGTTCGGCGATACCCCCCATCATCTGCGGCGGGTCGGGCAGGCTGGCGGGCTGGTCGCTGCCTCCTGAGGCGACTTGCTGGACGGAGGCGCCCCTTGTCATCTTCGGGGCCGCGTCGTTGACTGGTTTGGCCCAGTGCGTGTCCCCGGAGGTGCGATCGTGAGTTCCGGCCTTGTCGCCCTGCTCGACGATATCGCGGCGCTTGCGAAGGTCGCTGCGGCGTCCCTCGACGATGCCGCGAGCCAGGCGGCGAAGGCGAGTGCCAAGGCTGCCGGCATCGTCATCGACGATACGGCCGTGACGCCGCGCTATGCCGTCGGGTTCAGCGCGGATCGGGAACTTCCGATCATCGGGCGGATCGCGCTGGGCTCATTGCGGAACAAGCTGGTATTCCTGCTGCCGGCGGCGCTCCTGCTGGCGCTGTTCGCACCCTGGGCAATCACGCCGCTGCTGATGCTGGGCAGCCTCTATCTCTGCTTCGAGGGAGCCGAGAAGGTCCTGGAATTGGTCCGGCCTCATGGCGCTGATGTCGAAGGCGAGGGCGCCTCGGCGGGGATCGACGCCACCCAGTTCGAGAACCAGAGGATCAGCGGTGCAGTGAGGACCGACTTCATCCTCTCGGCGGAGATCATGGCGATCACGCTCGCAAGCGTGTCTCAGTCCTCGTTCTGGACGCAGGCGCTGGTCCTGGCCATCGTCGGCATCGGGATGACCGCCTTCGTCTACGGTCTCGTCGCGCTGATCGTGAAGGCCGATGATGCCGGCGTTGCTCTGGCGCAGAACGATCACCCCATCTCAAACCTGCTTCACCTTGGGCGTGGCAAACGCCCCGCCGAAGCCGAGCCCAGCATCGTCGACCGCCTGCTGCGGCCCCTGTCCAAGGGATTCGGGCGGGGGCTCGTGGTGAGCATGCCCGTGCTGCTCTCGATCCTCAGCGCTGTCGGGACCGTTGCCATGCTCTGGGTCGGCGGCGGCATCCTGATCCACGGTTTCGAGGGCTATGGCTTCAGTGCGGTGGGGCACCTCATTCACGATGCCGCCGTGGCATCGGCCCGCCCCGTCCCCGGCCTGGGCGCGGTTGTCGAATGGCTGGTGACGGCGGCGCTGTCGGCGGTCGTCGGGCTGGCCGCGGGCGTGGCAACGATGATCGGCATTCACTTCGCCGTTGCGCCAGTGCTGAAGCTGTTCGGCAAGAGCAGGCCGAAGCTGGTGTAGCTCCTGCCTTCAGTCGAGCCAGGTGGTGAAGGTCTCGACCGGCTCGCGCTCCGGCACTAGCCGGTTCGCAGCTGCGTCAGGGTCGGCATGGCCGATCGCGATGCCGCAGACGACGACCTCGCTCTCGGGGATCGCCAACGCATCGCGCACGACCGGATGAAAGCGGGCAAAAATCGCCTGCGGGCAGGTATCGAGGCCATGCGCCTGGGCAGCGATCAGCAGATTCTGGATGAACATGCCGAGATCGAGCCAGGAGCCGATTTCGAGGTCGCGGTCGATCGTCACCATCAGCGCGACCGGCGCGCCGAAAAAGCGCAGGTTATAGGCCGTCTGCCGCTTCATGCCCTCATGGTCACCCCTGGTGACGCCGAGCAGGCCATAGAGGTCCCAGCCGACCTTGCGGCGGCGCGACTGATAGGGCTCGGTGAAGGTCTGCGGGTAGTAGCGGTACTCCTCCGCCGGTTTGAAGTCGGGATCGTCCAGCGCAGCGAGCAACCCGGCTTCCAGCCGTGCCCGGCTCTTGGGGCCGAGCACACGCGCCTTCCAGGGCTGCATATTGGTCCCGCTCGGCGCTTGGGCGGCGAGTTCGAGCAGGAGCCGCACCAGCGCAGGATCGACCGGATCCGGCAGAAAGGCACGCACCGCGCGGCGACTGCGGATGGCCTGTTCGACCATATCCGGTGCAAGCGCGGTGCGTTTGTTCATCCCCGTGCGGCCTCACGCGCCTTCAGGAAGGCGTGGTGCTCGGCGAGCAGGTCGCCGGCGAGCGCCTTGGCGATCAGCGCGCGGGTGTTCTCGATGCCGTAGATCGCAGCGAAGGAGCCGAAGCGTGGGCCTTTGGGCTCACCGAGCAGGATCTCGTAGAGCGTGTTGAACCAGGCGAGCGAGACGCCGGCCGAGCCGTCCTTCTGCACGGTCTTGTAGGGATCGCGTCGGCCGATATCGTAGACCGCGTCCTGGATCGTGCCGGCATCGGTGACGCCTGCAGCCGAGAGTTCGCCGAGCCTGGCTGAGAGATCCTGCAGGGCCTGCCGCTCCTCCAGCGTCGCCGGACGGTATTGCTTGGCTGGCTTCACGAAATCCTGGAAATAGCGGATCGCGTAGCCGACCAGCGCGTCGAGACGCGGATGGGTCGCAGGCGAGGCACCCGGCGCATAGCGGCGCAGGAAGCCCCAGAGTACATCCTTGTCCTCGGCATTGGCCACGGCGACGAGGTTCATCAGCAGCCCGAAGGTGACCTGCGTCTTGGCGGCGTTATCGCCTTCGCCCGAGGCGATCACCTCCGGCGCCGGCGGGTTGCCGTTATGGATATGCCAGACGGGATTGCCGAGCCGGTTCTTCCAATCCTGCCGCTCGTAGCCGCCGAGGAACTGCAGATATTCGTCAGCCGCACGCGGAATGACGTCGAAATGCAGCTTCTTGGCCTCGCGCGGACGCGAGTACATGAAGAGCGCCAGGCTCTCCTGCGAGCCATAGGAGAGCCATTGCTCGATGGTCAGGCCGTTGCCCTTCGACTTCGAGATCTTCTGGCCCTGCTCATCGAGGAAGAGCTCGTAGTTGAAGCCGTCCGGCGGCGTCGCATCGAGGGCGCGCGCGATGGCCGACGAGACCTTGACGGAATCGATCAGGTCCTTGCCGGCCATCTCGTAGTCGATGCCGAGCGCGACCCAGCGCATCGCCCAATCCGGCTTCCATTGCAGCTTGGCATGGCCGCCGGTGACAGGGGTCTCGAAACGCTCGCCGCTCTCCGGGTCGGTCCAGGTGATGGTCCCCTTCTCGACATCGCGCGCCTCGATCGGCACCTGCATGACGATGCGGGTCCTGGGATGGATCGGCAGGAAGGGCGAATAGGTCGCGGCGCGCTCCTCGCGGAGCGTTGGCAGCATGATCTTCATCACCGCGTCGTAGCGCGCCAGCAGCTTCAGCAGGGTCGCGTCGAACTCGCCCGCCCGATAGCTGTCGGTCGAGGACTTGAACTCGTAATCGAAGCCGAACTGGTCGAGGAAGGCACGCAGGCGGGCGTTGTTATGCCGGCCGAACGAGTCATGCGTGCCGAAAGGATCGGGGACCTCGGTCAGCGGCCGTCCGAGATGCTTCGCCAGCAATTCCTTGTTCGGGACGTTGTCCGGCACCTTGCGCAGGCCGTCGAGATCGTCGGAGAAGGCGATCAGCCGCGTCGGCACCGTGTCGTCAGTGAGCACGCGGAAGGCGTGGCGCACCATCGAGGTGCGCGCGACCTCGCCAAAGGTGCCGATATGCGGCAGGCCCGAGGGGCCGTATCCGGTCTCGAAGAGCACCTCTTTCTTGCCCGATTTCTCGATCCGGGCCACGAGCTTGCGTGCTTCCTCGAACGGCCAGGCGGCCGAACGCTGGGCGGCATCCACGAGCGTGGGATCGAAAGCGGACATTTGCGGCGGGTCCTCGTCTGTCTCAAGGTTTTCGGAAGCTCCGGCTTTGACAGATGAGAACGGGCGGCGTCAATCGGTGCCGGCTGTCCTGGGGCGTTGCCTGCCCTGCACCGCATTCATTGCCTGCCCGGGTCGCGTTCGGTCGAATTGCTCTTGCGGCGCATGCGTATAGGCTCCGCCCCGCGATTGGCTCTGTATCGGATACCTCATGGATCACGCTCTCCTCGAAACGCTCAAGACGTGGCGACGACATCTCCACGCGCATCCCGAACTCTCGCTGAAGGAGAGCGCGACGGCCGCCTTCGTTCAGGAGAAGCTGACCGAACTCGGCATTCCCTTTACCGCCGGCATTGGTGGCCACGGCGTCGTCGCGACGCTGAAGCGCGGCAACTCGGACCGCAGCGTCGGATTGCGGGCCGATATGGACGCCTTGCCGATTCTCGAGGCGAATGACCTGCCCTATGTCTCCACGAACAAGGGCGTGATGCACGCTTGCGGCCATGATGGCCACACGACCTCCCTGCTCGGAGCCGCCGCCCTGCTGGCGCGCGACGAAAGCTGGAGCGGGACGGTCCATCTGCTGTTCCAGCCTTCGGAGGAGAATGGTGCCGGCGCCCGGGCGATGATCGCCGACGGTCTGTTCGAACGCTTCCCGATGGAGCGCGTCTTCGGATTCCATAACTGGCCCGGCCTGGAAGCCGGCACGGTGGCGGTTCATCACGGACCGGTTATGGCCGAGCCCGGCCGATTCCGGATCACCCTGCAGGGCACGGCCGGCCATGCCGCCAAGCCCGACCTGACGCGCGATCCGATCGTTGCGATGAGCCATCTGATCGTGGCTCTGCAGACGATCGTCGCCCGCAATGTCGATCCGCTCGACAGCGCGGTCGTCTCGGTCGGCATGGTGCATGGCGGCCAGGCGCCGAACCAGATCCCGTCCAGCGTCACCATCGACGGCACTTTCCGGACCTATCGGCCGGCGGTGCGCGATCGCGTGATCGGGAGCCTCAAGCGCATTGCCAACAGCACGGCCGAGGCCTTCGAGATGCGGGCCGAGATCGAGATCATCACTGGCGGTCGCGCCACGGCGAATACCGAACTGGAAGAAGAGATCTCGGTCGCGGCAGCGAAGCAGGCTGGTCTGACGGTTCGGCGCGACGTGCCGCCGAGCACCGCGAGCGAGGATTTCTGCCATTTCATGGCGGACAGGCCGGGCGCCTATGTCTGGATCGGCAATGGCCCGGTGACCGACGGTGGCGAGCTCCACAACGAGCGCTACAACTTCAATGACGATATCCTGCCCGCCACGGCTGGCTGGATGGCAAGCGCGGCCCGCCTGGCGCTCGAGGGCGAGCTCTCCAATACGCGCCCCGCGCGATGAAACGGGAGGGAGGCGGGTCCACGGGCTCACCTCCCTCCTGATTCTGCGTGGGGCAACCGAACCTGACGAGATTGGGGCGGCAGCGAGCCCTCGGGGAACCGGGTAGGCCGGGCGCCGATTGCGAGCGCTCCGGACACGAGATCGGCGAGGAGCCTGGGTTGGCTTCCCTTCAGAACGGGCTCACCGGAAAGAACCGCAGATAGAGCCTGGCATAGGTGCCGTCGTCCCAGAGCGATTGGAGCGCATAGTCGATTGCGCGTATCAGGGTCGGGTCATCCTTGCGCGTGAGGAAGCTGACCCCCTCGCCGAAATAGCGGCTTTCCAGGAAGGGGCCGCCGCTGAAGGCGAGCTCGCCGCCGTTGCGGCCGGCGAGCGTGAGTGCAAGCGCGACGCCGTCCCCGAAGACATATTCAACCTCGCCGCTGCGCAATGCGGCAATCGCTGCCGTCAGGCTGGGGGCTTCACGGCGCTGGGCGAAGGGCATCAGACGTTCGAGGAAGGCCTGATGCGCCGAGCCGCTGATGACGGCGATCCGCTTGCCCTGCAACTCGCGGCTGTCGAGTTCCGGCTGAGCACTGCCGCGGGTCGTGACGAAACGGGCAGGGGAGCGGAAATAGAGATGGCTGGCGCTGAAACGGGCGCGGATCTGCGGCGTCACCGCCATCGCCGCCGCCAGGACGTCGCCGCGCCCTTCGGCCAGGGAATCGAGCAGCGTGTCGAAGCGGCGGGCCTGAACCGTGCAGGTCCACAGCATCCTCTCGCAGACCGCACGGGCGAGCTCGACCGAGAAACCGGTCAGCGCGCCGTCCGGCGCAGCAAAATGCAGCGGCGGATAGTCGTCGTCGGTCAGGAAGCGAACCACGCGTGGGGGCCCGGGCTCCGGCCGATCGAGCCTGATCTTGCCGTCCCAGAAATTGGGGACGGTCGCGGGAGATTGCGCCGCAGCTGTGCCGGCTATCAGGAGGCCAAGGCAGAATGTGGAGGCAAGGAGGGCGAGCCGCTTCATGGCCGCATCTGGCGACAGGGGGCGAGCCTGATCAAGAGGTTTCGCTATTCGCATGTGGAACCCTGTCCCGGCAGGAGAGGGTTCCACATGCGCTGTTGCTTTCCGGGCTTCGGCCTCAGGCCGCCAGCGCCGCCGCCGTTGCCTTCGCGCCCTGCGAGAACAGGCTATCGAGCTGCCGGGCGACAGCCTGGGTGAAGGCCGTCTCGCGCGGCAGATCGCTACCGAAGATCGCTTCGATGCCGAGAAGGCCGCTGCTCAGCGCCTGCGCATTCCGGCCCGCCTGCGTCGCGATGCGGGCGAATTCGCCCGCCAGCGGGTCGCGGACATCGATGACGGCGCCCGTCTCGTCCGTGCCGGTGACGTAACGCATCCAGGCCGCGACGCCGAGCGCAAGGTGATCGATCGGCGCACCGGCCTTGAGGCGTTCGCGGATCGTGCCGAGCAGGCGCTGCGGCAGCTTCTGCGAGCCGTCCATGGCGATCTGCCAGGTACGGTGGCGAATGGCGGGGTTGCGGAAGCGGGTGAGCAGCGCGCCGGCATAGTCGGAGAGATCGACGCCTTGCGGAGCGGGCACGGTCGGGATGATCTCGGCCCAGAGCCCCTGCAGGAAGCGGGCGAGCACGGGATCGCCGCTCGCCTCGGCTACGGTCTCGTGGCCGGAGAGATAGCCGAGATAGGCGAGGCTGGAATGGGCACCGTTGAGCATGCGCAGCTTCATGAACTCGAAGGGCGCGACCTCGGAGACCATCTGGGCGCCGACTTCGTCCCATGCGGGCCTGCCACTGGCAAAACGATCCTCGACCGCCCATTGCCGGAAGGGTTCTCCGATCACCGGTGCGGCGTCTTCGACACCGAGCAGGCCGGCGGCCTCCGCGATGTCGGCGTCGGTGGTGGCGGGCACGATGCGGTCGACCATCGTCGCCGGGAAGGCTCCATTCGCTTCGATCCAGGCTGCAAGCGTATCGTCCTGCAGAGCTGCGAAGTCGCGCACCAGGCCGCGCAGGACCTTGCCGTTATGCGGAAGGTTGTCGCAGCTCAGCGCGGTAAAGGGAGCGAGGCCTTCGGCCTTTCGCAGCTTCAGGGCGGCGACGATCAGGCCAATGGCCGAGCGCGGGGCATCGGGATGTTCCAGATCGTGAACAATGTCGGGATGATCCTGCCGCAGTCGGCCGGTGGCCGGGTCGTGGCAATAGCCCTTCTCGGTCACGGTCAGCGAGACGATGCGCGTTTCGGCGGCGGCGAGACGTGTGACGAGAGCGGCGGGATTCTCGGGCGCGACGAGCACATCGAGCACGGAACCGATGATGCGCATCTGCGGGCCGTCTGGAGCCCGCTTCAGGAAGCTGTAGAGACCGCCTTGTGGCTTCAGCCTGTCGCGCTGGTCGGGGCGCTGCAGGCTGGCGCCGATGATACCCCAGGCGCCGAAAGCGTGCTCGAGCGCATCATCCGTATATTCGCAGAGATGGGCGCGGGCGAAGGCGCCGAGCCCGAGATGCACGATGCCGGGCTTCAGCCCTGCGCGCTCATAGGATGGACGGCGGACAGTCTTGGGCAGGCTGCCAAGGGTTTGCGGCGACAGTCTGGTCAATGGAACACTCTTGGCAGCCAGAGGGAGATTGCAGGGACATAGGTCACCAGCAGGAGTACGGCAACGCTGGCGCCGTAGAAGGGCCAGATCGTCCGCATCGATTCCCCGATCGAGACGCGCCCGATGGCACAGGCGACGAACTGTACCGATCCGACCGGCGGCGTGTTCAGGCCGATGCCGGCGTTCAGGATCAGGATCACGCCGAAATGCACGGGGTCGACGCCAAAGGCCTTCACAACCGGCAGAAAGATCGGCGTGCAGATGATGATCATCGGCGCCATGTCCATGAACGTGCCGAGCACGAGCAGGATGAGATTGATCATCAGCAGGATGACGAGTGGGTTGTCCGAGACCGCCTTCATCGCGCCGATCGTCGCCTGCGGCACCTGCAGGAAGGCCATCAGCCAGCCGAAGGCGCCGGCCGTCCCGATCACCAGCAGCACCATAGCCGTGGTGCGAACCGCGCCAAGGGTCGCTTCGACAAAGGCCGTCCAGGTGAGCTGGCGATAGACGAAGATGGTGACGAGGACGGCGTAGACGACAGCCACGCAGGAGGATTCCGTTGCGGTGAAAACGCCGGACCGGACCCCGCCGAAGATGATGAAGATCAGCAGGATGCCGGGCAGCGCCAGCACCATGTAGCGGCCCACCGCAGCAAATCCCGGAAACGCCTCGCGCGGATAGCCGCGCCGGACCGCGACGGCCCAGGCCGCAACCATCAGCGCGGCGCAGAGCATCAGGCCGGGAATGATGCCGGCGGTAAACAGATCGGCGATCGAGATGTTTCCGCCCGCCGAGAGCGAATAGATGATCATGTTGTGCGAGGGCGGGATCAGCAGCGCGATGATCGCCGCATTGGCCGTGACATTGACCGCATAGTCCGCGTCGTAGCCGCGTTTGACCATTTGCGGGATCATCAGGCCGCCGACGGCGGATGCATCCGCGACGGCCGAGCCGGAAATGCCGCCGAACAGCGTGCAGGTGACGACATTGACCTGCCCCAGGCCGCCGCGCAGATGGCCGACGAGACTCGAGGCCATCTGGATCAGGCGCTCGGCGATGCCGCCGCGGATCATCAGGTCGCCGGCATAGATGAAGAACGGAATCGCCATCATGGCGAAGGCGTTCATGCCGGAATTCATCTGCTGGAAGACGACGACCGGCGGCAGGCCCATATAGACGACGGTGGCGATCGACGACATGCCCAGGCAGAAAGCCACGGGCACGCCGATGAGGAGAAGCAGCGCGAAGGTACCAAAGAGGATCCAGAGTTCCATCGCTCAGACTTCCTGTGCGCTGCCGAAATGCGTGAAGCCGAGCGGGGCGGATTTCGCCTTGGTGAGAAAGAGCATGAGCTTTTCGAAGGAGAAGAGGGCGATCAAGGCGCCGCCGACCGCGATGGGGACATAGTCCCAGCCGCGCGAGATGCCGATGATCGGCAGGCGGTCGCTCCAGGTCCCGATGGCGAGCTGCGCGCCATAGACCAGCATGGCGAGGCCGAAGGCAATCACCAGAAGCTCGGTCAGGATGATCAGCCCGTTGCGCAGCGGCGGCGGCGACATGGCGAGGCCGACCTCGAAGCCGAGATGATCGCTCTCGCGCACGCCGACTGCGGCGCCGAGCAGGATGAACCAGGACATCAGGAAGAGGGCGCTGGCCTCGACCCAGATCGGCGTGTCGTTCAGCACATAACGCCCGAAGACGCCCCATGCGACGATCACGGTCATGGCGACAAGACCTGCCCCGGCGATGACCAGTGCAATGAGGCAGAGCTTGGCGCCCAGCCGGGTCAGGATTTGTGCAAGGAGAAGCATCAAGACGCTCCGGCGCCGCGTGAGGCGCTTTTTCCCGGGTGATGCTGGCTTGTTCCAGTTTCGCCGGCGGTGAAAGCCGCCTGCGAAGCGGGATCGTCAGAACCGCTCCACCCGGGGAAGGCCGAAAAGGAGACGCAAGTGACTGGGCGCGGCCGGAAGGGCCGCGCCGGCCTTCACTTCACCGCCTGGATGGCAGCCACCATCTCCTTGAGCTTCGGATCGGTGACGAACTTGTCGTAGACGGGCTTCATCGCATCGATGAAGGGCTGCTTCTCGACCGTGTTGATCTGTGCGCCGCCAGCTTTGACCTTGGCTTCCGACTCCTTCTCGCGCGCATCCCAGAGCTCGCGCATCTTGGCGACGGATTCCTTGGCTGCGGTCTTGATCAGCGCCTGGTCCGCCGCGTTGAACTTGTCGAAGCTGCGCTTCGACATCACGAGCACCTCCGGCGAGAGCGAGTGCTCGGTGGTCGAATAGAACTTCGAGACCTCGAAATGGCGGGTCGACTCGTAGGACGGCCAGTTGTTCTCGGCGCCGTCGATGACGCCGGTCTGCAGCGCCGAATAGACTTCGCCGAACGGCATCGGGGTGGCATTGGCGCCGAGCGCCGAGACCAGAGCCACGAACATGTCGGACTGCTGGACGCGAATCTTCATGCCCTTCATGTCGGCTGGCGAGCCGATCGGGCGCTTGCCGTTATAGAAGGAGCGCGAGCCGGAATCGTAGAAGGCGAGGCCGATCAGGTCGTGCTTCTCAAAATCCTTGAGCAGGTTGTCGCCGATCGGGCCGTCCATGACTTTCCGCATATGATCGACCGAGCGGAAGATGAAGGGCAGCGAGGGTATGTTGGTCGCCGGGATCAGGTTGTTGAACGGCGCCATGTTGATGCGGTTCATGTCGATGACGCCAAAGCGCGTCTGATCGATCGTATCCTTCTCCTGGCCGAGCTGGGCGGAGTGGAAGACGTTGATCTTGATGCGTCCATTGGTCCGCTGATCCAGCAGCTGGCCCATGTATTTGACCGCTTCGATGGTCGGATAGCCGTCAGGGTGGATGTCGGTGGAGCGCAGGGTGACGTTCTGCGCCTGAGCCGCGCCGACGGTCGCTGCGATGAAAGCCGCGCCGACGAGCGCGGAGACTGTCCGTCTTGTAAGCATGTTCCTGTTCCTCCCGTTTGAGTAGATCGCCGGATTTTCCCGGTCGTTCTTGTCCCGTGTTCGGGAGCCGTGCCGCCCCATGCCGGCTTCGGCCTTAGAGAAATTCCCTCCGCATCGGCGTGAAGGAATCGATCAACTGCCCGGCCTCGATGGCGACGACGCCATGGACGAGGTTTTCGGGCACGAAGAAGCTGTCGCCGGCCGCTAGCCTGCTGGTCCTGCCGTCAATCGTGACGTCGAAGACGCCGCTCTCGACATAGGACGCCTGACGATGCGGGTGCTGGTGCGCCCTGCCGATGGCTCCGGCCTCGAAGACGACGCGGACGATCATCAGGTCGGGCCCATAGGCCATGATCTTGCGCTTCACGCCAGGCTCGGTCGCCTGCCAGGCGAAGTCGCGCTCATGCTGGAAGAAGGAGTTGAGACGCTCGCTCATCGTGCCAGCCAGCCTCCATCGACGGGGATGATCGCACCATGCACGTAGGCCGCCGCGTCGCTTGCAAGGAAGACGGCAGCCCCGCCGATATCCGAAGGCTTGCCCCAACGACCAGCCGGGATGCGGGCAAGGATGGCGGCGTTACGGTCGGCATCCTCACGCAGGGCCTGCGTGTTGTTGCTCTCGATATAGCCGGGGGCGATCGCGTTCACATTGATGCCCTTGCCCGCCCATTCGCAGGCCAACAGCCGGGTCAGGCCGGCAAGCCCGCTCTTGCTCGCAGTATAGGAGGCGACGCGGATACCGCCCTGGAAGGAAAGCAGCGAGGCGATGTTGACGATGCGCCCGGTGCGGCCGGCCGCGAGCGCTGCCTTCGCAAAGGCCTGGGACAGGAAGAAACTCGCCTTGAGGTTCACGTTCATGACCTCGTCCCAGTCGCTCTCGCTGAAATCGAGAGCGTCGGCGCGGCGGATGATGCCGGCATTGTTGACGAGGATATCGAGCGGGCCGGCGGCTTCGGCGGCTCTGGTGACGGCCTCGGCTGCGATCCCGGGTTGCTGCAGATCGACGGCGAGCGGCAGGCAGCGTCCGCCGGCATTGGTGATCTTTGCCACCGTCTCGGTCATGGACGAGCGGCCGGCGGCGACGACCGTGGCTCCGGCCTCGGCCAGCGCCAGCGCAATGCCCTGGCCTATGCCGGTATTGGCGCCGGTGACGAGCGCCGTGCGCCCGACGAGATCGAAGGGCGCACGCGCAACCATCAGCGCAGCATCTCGACGGGCGCGGCGTCCATGTCGGTGAACTCGACATTGTCGCCGGCCATGGCCCAGACGAAGGCGTAGTTCGAGGTGCCGCAGCCGCAATGGATCGACCAGTTCGGCGAAATCACGGCCTGCTCGTTGGCGACGAGCAGGTGCCGGGTTTCGGTCGGTTCGCCCATGAAATGGAAGACGCGATGGGCCGGGTCGAGGTTGAAATAGAGATAGGCTTCCATCCGCCGCGTGTGGGTGTGGCAGGGCATGGAGTTCCAGACCGAACCGGGCTCGAGTGCCGTCATGCCCATGACGAGCTGGTTGGTGCCCGTCGTGTTCGGCATGATGTATTGCCGGATGGTGCGCTTGTTCGAGGTCTCGGCCGTGCCGAGATGCAGAGTGTTGGCATCCGATTGGCGGACGAGCTGATGCGGCGCCTCGCGATGGGCGGGGGCGCTGGTCAGGTAGAACTTGGCGGGGTTGGCCGGATCGGCGCTGGAGAAGCTGACCTCCTTCGCGCCCAGTCCGACATAGAGCGCGTCGAGGTTCGGCAGTTCGAACTGCTTACCGTCGACGGTGACCGTGCCGGCGCCTCCGATATTGATCACCCCGAGTTCGCGGCGCGCCAGGAAGAAGGGCGTGCCGGTCGGGGCGAAGGGGTCGAGCGTCAGCGGCTTGCTCACCGGGGTGGCGCCGCCGACGATCATGCGGTCGTAATGGCTGTAGGTCCGCGTCAGCTCACCCGGCACGAAGATGCGCTCGACCAGGAAGTCCTGACGCAGTGCCTCGGTGTCGTAGCGCTTCACATCGCGTGGATGCGCGGCCTGGCGTTCGTCGATCGAGCTCGCTGCGCTGGTCACAGGCGGTAGGCCTCCTTGGCCAGGCGATAGGCGAGGTCGTAGGCCACCTCCGCCGCCTCGTCCTCGCCGAGGCGATGCTCGGCGACGAGCTTGGCGAGATAGGTGCAGTCGCAGCGGCGAGCGACGTCGTGACGGGCTGGAATCGAGAGATAGGCGCGCGTGTCGTCGTTGAAGCCGACGGTATTGTAGAAGCCTGCGGTCTCCGTCGTGAGCTCGCGGAAGCGCAGCATGGCTTCCGGCGCGTCGAGGAACCACCAGCCGGGTCCGAGCTTCAAAGCGGGATAATGTCCGGCGAGCGGCGCGAGTTCGCGGGAGTAGACGGTCTCGTCGAGGGTGAAGGCGATGACCGTCAGGTTGGGTTCGTTGCCCACCGCATCGAGCAGCGGCTTCAGTGCCGAGACGTAATCCACGCCGCGCGGGATATCGCAGCCCATATCGCGGCCGAAGGTTTCGAACAGCATCGGGTTATGGTTGCGGACGGAGCCGGGGTGGATCTGCAGGACGAAGCCGTCATCGAGGCTCATCTTCGCCATCTCGGTGAGCATCTGACCGCGGAACAGGTCGGCATCCTCGGCCGAGAACTTGCCCTTCAGGATCTTGGCGAAGAGTTTTTCGGATTCTGCCTGCGAGAGATTTGCCGTGCGCGCGGTGGCGTGGCCATGGTCCGAGGAGGTCGCGCCACGCTGTTTGAAATAGGCCCGGCGGGCGCGGTGGGCCGCGAGATAGCCGGTCCAGTTCATGACATCTTCGCCGGTCAGCTCGCCGAACTGTGCGAGATTGTCCTTGAAGCCCCCGAATTCGGGGTCGACGACGCTGTCCGGCCGATAGGCCGTGACGACCTTGCCGCCCCAGCCGGATTCCCGGATCATGTCGTGCCATTTCAGGTCGTCGAGCGCGCCCTCGGTGGTCGCGATCGCCTCGATGTTGAAACGCTCGAACAGGGCGCGGGGACGAAACTCCGGCTGCTCGAGCTTTTCGGCGATGCGGTCGTAGATGCGGTCGGCATTCTCCGGGCTCAGGCGCTCGTTGATGCCGAAGACCCCGGACAGGGCATGCTCGAACCAGAGCCGGGTCGGCGTGCCGCGGAACAGCCGCCAATGGCTGGCGAAGAGCCGCCAGATCGCGCGGGGATCGGTCTCGACCGGGCCGCCATCCTTGCGGGCGATGCCGAGCTGCTCGAGCCTGACGCCCTGCGAGTAAAGCATCCGGAAGATGTAGTGGTCGGGCTTGACCAGCAGCGTCGCCGGATCCGGGAACGGCTTGTCCTCGGCGAACCAGCGCGGGTCGGTATGGCCGTGTGGCGAGATGATCGGGAGATCGCGAATCCCGGCATAGAGACGGCGCGCGATGCCTCGCGTCACCGGATCGGCAGGAAACAGGCGATCATCGTGCAGCAACATCAGCAATCTGTCCCGATAGGCCCGCGACTGTACGGGCGAGAAGCGTATCGGATCAATATACTAATATACTAGTATGTCAAAGGTGATTGTGGTAGCGCCTAAGGAGGGTGGCGCTCACAGGGCTCAGGCCGGAGCGTTCGGGAGACATGAGTGGCTGGGACGGGACGATGAACGAGCTCGCAGGCGGCCGCGGCCATGCAGCGGATAATCGACGCGAGCGGCGCCCCCTGGGGCGGGCCGTGGCTCCCGCCGGGCGCTCGACGGCCGCTTCACTGGTTCAGGACGATCTCCGACGCGCCATCCTCGCCATGGAGCTGAGGCCCGGCGTGCCGCTCTCCGAGAAGGAGCTGACGGCGCGCTTCGGCGTCAGCCGTACCCCGGTCCGTGAAGCGCTGATCCGTCTCAAGGAAGAGGGGCTGGTCGAGATCTTTCCGCAGGCGGGGACTTTCGTTGCGCGCATCCCGACCGGGGCTATTCCCGAAGCGGTCTTCATCCGGCAGGCGCTGGAATGCGCGACCGTGGAACTGCTTGCCCGCATCGCGACGCCGGAGGCCATCGCCCGACTTGATGCCACGATCGCGCGCCTGCACGAAGCCTTCGATATCGGCGATCAGGAGAATTTCCATCTCGCGGACGAAGCCTTTCACGAGACGCTGGCCGATGCCGCCGGGTATCCCGGTATCTGGAAAATCGCACAGGCGGCGAAAAGCCAGATCGACCGCTGCCGACGCATGACCCTGCCGGTGCCCGGGCGCATGGCGATGGTGATCCGCGAGCACCTGTCGATCGTCGATGCCATCCGCAAGGGCCGCGCCACCGAGGCGGTTGCGGCGATGCGCACCCATCTCGGCACGCTCCTTCCCGATCTCGTGCATCTTCAGGCAAAGCATCCGGATTACTTCGTCTGACGCGATCGATCTGTCGCGTGGACGAAACGGAAGAGCCGTCTTGCGCCGGGCCCATCTCCCGCGCCATCTTGCGCCGCGACATGCATGGGAGTGGCTGATGACGACGCGGCGTGACCTTCTTGCCGGAGCAGGCGCAGCCGCGCTGGCGGCCCAGTTGCCTCTCGTTGCTCTGGCGCAGGCCAAGGACAGCGTCATCATTGCGATGACGCTGGAACCGCCGACGCTCGACCCGACCTCGGGCGCGGCGCAGGCGATCCGCGAAGTCACCTTGCAGAACATCTTCGAAGGCCTGGTCAAGATGGACCGGACCGGCAAGATCGTGCCCTGCCTCGCCGAAAGCTGGGAGATCGCACCTGACAATATCACGTACAGCTTCAAGCTGCGGCGGGGCGCGACGTTCCATGACGGCACCCCGTTCAGCTCCGAGCAGGTCAGGTTCTCGTTCGAGCGGGCCGTCGCTCCGGAATCGACCAACGCCCAGCGCCAGCTGTTCACGCCGATCGCCGAGATCGCGACGCCTGATCCGGCGTCCGTGGTCATCAGGCTGAAACAGCCGACGGCGAATTTCCTCTACGGTCTCGCCTGGGGCGATGCGGTGATCGTGGCGCCAGCGAGCGCCGCCAACAACAAGACCAATCCGGTTGGCACCGGCCCGTTCAAGTTCGTGCGCTGGAATCGTGGCGACAGGCTCGAGCTCGAACGCTTCGACGGCTATTGGGGGGAGAAGCCGACACTCGCCAAGGCGACCTTCCGCTTCATCGCCGATCCACAGGCGCAGGTCGCCGCGTTGCGCGCCGGGGATGTCCACGCGCAAACCAATCTGGCGGCCCCTGAAGCCGTGCCGCAGCTCAAGGCTGATCCCAAGCTCAAGGTCAGCTTCGGCAAGACGGAGGGCGAGGTCATCCTCGCCATCAACAATGCCAAAGCGCCGTTCAACGATCTGCGCGTGCGTCAGGCGATCGCTCATGTGCTCGACCGCAAGACGATCGCGCTCGGGGTCTACGGTTTCGATGTCGACCTGATCGGCAGTCATTTCTCGCCGCTGCATCCGGCCTATATCGATCTGACCGGCACCTATCCGGTCGATATCCCCAAGGCCAAGGCGCTGCTTGCCGCGGCCGGCTTCCCGAACGGCTTCTCCTGCACGCTGAAACTGCCACCGCCGACCTATGCCCGGCGTTCGGGCGAGATCATCGCGGCATTGCTGGCGCAGATCGGCATCAACGCCTCGATCGAGCCGCTCGAATTTCCGCAATGGCTGGAGCGCGTCTTCCGCGGCAAGGATTTCGACCTGAGCGTGATCGCCCATACCGAACCGCTCGACATCAATATCTATGCCCGCGACGACTACTACTTCCAGTACAAGAACCCCGAGTTCAAGGCACTGATGGCGAAGATCGACGTCACCCTCGACGAGGGCCAGCGCAATGAGATGTACAGGCAAGCCCAGCGCATCCTGGCGCGCGATGCGGTCAACGGCTTCCTCTTCATCCTGCCGAAGATCACGGTGACGGCGGCCGGGCTGGACGGGATGTGGACGGATTGGCCGCTCCCGATCACGCCGCTCGCCGAGGTGCGCTGGCGCTAGGTCGTGCTGTCGTTCCTGGCGCGCCGGTGCGTGGCGCTTGTCGCCACTCTGCTTGGTGCGGCGCTGGTGATCTTCATCGCGCTCGAGGTGCTGCCGGGCGATCCGGCTGCCGTGACGCTTGGGCTCAATGCGGCTCCCGAGGCGCTGGCGGCCCTGCGCCTGGAGATGGGGCTCGACAAGCCGGCGCCGGTCCGTTTTCTCGCCTGGATCTCGGGTCTTCTGACCGGCGATCTCGGCCTGAGCTACACCTATCGTGTGCCGGTGGCCCAGCTGATCGGCGAGCGGATGGCCGTGACCCTGCCATTGGCGCTGGCGGCGATCATGCTAGCTACATCGATCGGCGTTCCACTTGGCTTGCTCGCCGCAGCCAATCATAATCGGCCGACCGATGCGGCCGTGATGGTCTTCGCGCAGCTCGGGCTGGCTGTTCCGAATTTCTGGTTCGGCCTCTTGCTCGTGCTGCTTTTCGCGATCGGGCTCGGCTGGTTTCCGGCCGGCGGTTTCCCGGGCTGGCAGGCCGGGCCGGCTGCTGCCGTGAAGGCGCTGCTGCTGCCGGCCTTCGCGCTCGCCCTGCCGCAGGCGGCGATCCTGGCCAGGGTGACGCGCTCCTCGATGCTCGACACGCTGCAGGAGGATTTCGTCCGTACCGCTCGCGCCAAGGGACTGGCAGAACCGGTCACGGTGGTCAGGCATGCACTGCGCAACGCCTTGATTCCGGTCGTTACCATCATGGGGCTGCAATTCTCGGTGCTGATCGCCGGCGCGATCATCATCGAGAATGTCTTTGCGCTGCCGGGGCTCGGGCGCCTCGTCTTCCAGTCGATCACCCAGCATGACCTGATCGTCGTGAAGGATCTGGTGATGCTGTTTGCCGGCCTCGCCATCCTGGTGAATTTTGCGGTCGAGCTCGTCTATGGGCTCATCGACCCGCGCCTGAGGGAGGCGTCGTGACACCGGCCGGTGCGTCGGCCCCGGTCTCGGCGAAACGCTGGTGGACGGGCCCCTCCTTCCTGATCGGTTTCGCGCTGACCGGGATCATCGTTGCGGGGGCGCTGCTGTCCTATGTCTGGACGCCCTATCCGCCGACGCAGATGATGATCCTGAATCGCCTGAAGCCCCCTTCGGCGACGAACTGGTTCGGGACCGACCAATTCGGTCGCGACGTCTTCTCGATGATCATGGTGGGCGCCCGCAACTCGCTGGCGGTCGGGCTCGGCGCGGTCGGGTTCGGTCTGGTGCTCGGCACAACGCTCGGTCTGCTGGCCGCGATCCGGCGCGACGGCTTCCTCGACAACCTGATCATGCGCACGGCCGACTTCACCCATGCCTTCCCGGCGGTGCTGACGGCGATCATGATCACGGCGATCGCCGGGCCGGGCATGCTCAACGCCATCGTCGCGATCGGCATCCTGAACCTGCCTTATTTCGCGCGCCTGGCGCGTGGGGTGGCGATTCAGGTCTGGACGCGGGATTATATCCAGGCGGCGCGGGCGGCCGGGCTCGACAATGTGCAGATCAGCGTCCGCCATGTCCTGCCGAATGTTGCTGGCGTCATCGTCGTACAGGCGACGATCCAGTTCGCACTGGCGATCCTGGCGGAGGCGGGGCTGTCCTATCTCGGGCTCGGCACGCAGCCGCCGAATCCGTCCTGGGGACGCATGCTGAACGAGGCGCAGACCTTCATGGCGGTGCAGCCATGGCTCGCTATCTTTCCCGGCGCGGCGATTGCCATCGCGGTGCTCGGCTTCAATCTGCTCGGCGACGGCCTGCGCGATGCCATCGACCCGCGCCTGCGCCGAAGCCGCTGAGTGACGATGAGGATGAGACGATGACCGATCTTGCCGATCTGAGCGCGACGGAGCTTCTCGCCGGCTATGCCGCACGGACATTCTCGCCGGTCGAGGCGACCGAGGCGGTGATCGCACGGATTACCGCATGGGAGCCGCAGCTCAAGGCGCTCTATGCCTATGATCCCGCCGCGGCGCGGGCGATGGCGAAGGCCTCCGAGATGCGCTGGCTGAAGGGGGAGGCGCTGGCTCTCGACGGGGTGCCCGGCACGATCAAGGAGAACATCGCGACCAAGGGCGTGCCGGTGCCGCTCGGCACGGCCGCGCGCGATCTCGAGCCGGCATCGGCGGACGCACCGCCGGCGGCGCGGTTGAGGGAGGCCGGCTGCGTCATCCTCGCCAAGACGACGATGCCGGATTACGGCATGCTCTCCTCGGGTTTGTCGAGCTTTCACGAACTCGCCTGCAACCCCTGGGACCTGACCAAGAATCCTGGCGGCTCCTCGGCTGGGGCGGGTGCGGCGGGAGCTGCGGGCTATGGGCCGCTTCATGTCGGCACCGATATCGGTGGCTCGATCCGCCTGCCGGCCGGCTGGTGCGGCTTGGTCGGCCTCAAGCCGAGCTTTGGCCGCGTGCCGATCGACCCGACCTATTACGGCCGCGTCGCCGGGCCGATGACCCGCTCGGTCGCGGATGCGGCGCTGATGATGCGGGAGCTGTCCCGGCCGGACAGGCGCGATGGCATGAGCCTGCCGCCACAGGAGATCGACTGGCTGGCGCTGGAGTTTGACGTCAAGGGCTTGCGGCTGGGGCTCCAGGTCGATGCCGGAGTCGGGCTTGCCGTCGAGCCGCATACCCGGGCTGCGATCGAGGCGGCGGCCAGGGCCTTTGTGGCGGCTGGCGCGATTGTCGAGCCGGTTGCGCCCTTCCTGACCCGCGAAATGCTGGACGGGCTTGATGATTTCTGGCGGCAGCGCGCCTGGGTCGACATTGGCGGCCTGTCGGATGCCAGGCAGGGACGGGTTCTGCCCTATATCTACGCCTGGGCCGAGGGCGGCCGGAATCTGAGTGGCGAAAGAGTCTATCGCGGGATGAGCCAGATGCTGGCGATGCGCGATGCGGCGCTGAAAGCCTGTGCACCGTTCGATTTCGTGCTGTCGCCGGTTTCCCCTGTGCCGGCCTATGCGGCTGAGCTGGCCTCGCCCATCCACGACCCTGAGCGGCCCTTCGAGCACATCGCGTTCACGGTCTCAGCGAACATGTCGGATCAGCCGGCGGTCTCGGTCCATGCCGGGCTTACTCCCGAGGGGTTGCCGATCGGCTTGCAGATCACCGGGCGGCGGTTCGACGATCTCGGCGTGTTGAGAATGGCGCGGGCCTGGGAAATTCTACGCGGCAGCGAGGTGCCATGGCCTGCGCCGCCACAGACCGTGTGAGGGTTCAGAACAGCGCGGTCGGCGCGAACTGCGCCACCAGCATCAGGGCGAAACTGATCACGCCAAGGCCGGCGCCGGTGAGGGCCAGCATCGTCACGCCGGTGATGATCGCGGCCGAGGAAATCACGATCGCGATCTGAAGCAGGCCTGAGACGATGTCGTATTTGTCGTCGCGGGCCGCTGCGACGTCACGCACGGCCTCGGCCGTCTTGGCGCGCGCGACCAGTTCCTTGCGGCCTTCATTGGTCTCGGGCTCCGAATCATAGCGCGCAATGGTCTGCTTCCAGCCGTCGATGCGCTTCTGCATGCGCTCGCGGGTGGCGGGGTCCGTCGCGGCTGCGAGATCGATCTCCATCGCGTCCGCGGCCGTGCGCAGTGTGGTGCCGCGGATCGTCTTGGCCTGGAAGAATGACCAGAGGTTCGAAGCCTCGATGTTCTTGGCGATCGATTCCTGCTCGGCGTTCTTGCCGCCGATTTCTGAGAAGGCCAGCATCAGGGCGAGCATCGCGATGAGCAGGGCGATGCGCTTGTTGCTGCCGCTGGTGGCGGTTTCGGTGACGTCGGCTGCTGGCGAAGACATGCGATTCTGGTTCCCCCCGGAGACGGCGGGCAATGGCCGGGTTCCGCGGCGGAATCAAGGGGGCTCGCTCGCCTTGGGCTCTTATCGTTGGGCGCGGGGATGGGCCGCATCATAAGCCGCCATCAAACGGGCCGAATCGATGCGGGTATAGATCTGCGTCGTCGAGAGGGACGCGTGCCCGAGTAGCTCCTGGATGGCCCTTAAATCGCCGCCACGCCCGAGCAGATGGGTCGCGAAGGAATGGCGCAGGCTATGCGGGGTCGCAGACGAGGGCAGGCCGAGCGCGCCGCGCAGGCCCTCGACCGCGAGCTGGATGATGCGGGGCGAGAGCGGTCCACCCTTGGCGCCGAGGAAGAGCGGGCCCTCCGGCGGCAATCGCCAGGGGCAGAGCGAGAGATACTCCTCGATCGCGGTGACCACGACCGGCAGAACAGGCACCATGCGGGTCTTCTGGCCCTTGCCGATCACGGTCAGCGTATCCGATGCGCTCCTTGGTGCCTGCGCGCGCGACAACCCAAGCGCCTCGGAGATGCGCAGGCCGCAGCCATAGAGCAGGGCGAGCACGGCTGCGTCTCGTGCCAGGATCCAGGTTTCGCGGTCCTCGCCGGCGCGGATATCGGCCTGCATCACGGCCCTTGCGGCCTTGGCATCAAGCGGGCGCGGCAGCGATTTTCCAATGCGCGGCCCGCGCGTCGCGGCAAAGGCCGAGGCCGTGAGCTTGCCGGTGCGTTCTCCGAAGCGGGCAAAGGAGCGCAGCGAGGCAAGCTGGCGCATCAGTGTGCGGTTGCCGACACCGTCACGCCGACGCTGGCCGAGAAAGGCGCGCAAGTCGAGCGGCTTCAGCGCTGCCAGATCCTCGAGGGTCGGCTTGCCGCCGAAATGGCCGTCGAGAAAGGTAGAGAACTGCGCAAGGTCGCGGCCATAGGCCTCGAGCGTCTTGGGTGAAAGACGGCGCTCGCTGGCGAGATGGACGAGCCAGTTTTGGCGCAGGGTCTCGAAATCGGTCATCGGCGTCCCCTGTGGTCTGAGCCGAGCATGACGCCCCTGCCTTAACAGGGACCGAATCGATGCTAGACACGGGCGCATGAGCGAGGTTGAGACAGGCATCGAAACAGGCGGCACGGTCGACGTACTGATCCCGCTCGCGCTCGATCAGGCCTATAGTTATGCGGTTCCAGACGGGCTCGCGCTCAAACCCGGCGATATCGTGCAGGTGCCGCTGGGCCCGCGCGAGACTGTGGGCGTCGTCTGGAGCCTGGGCTCGGGGCGTGGTGGCAACCTGAAGCGCGTCAGCGCCAAAGTGGACATGCCGCCGCTCGATCCGGCCCTGATGAAGCTGGTCGACTGGGTCGCTTGGTACACGCTTGCGGCCAAAGGTTCGGTGCTGGCGCTTGCGCTGCGGCGCCCGCCCGATGATACGCCGGAACGACCGAAGATGGGCGTCCGACTCGTCGGGCTGCCGCCCCAGCGCATGACGCCGGCCCGGGCGCGAGCCATCGCGGCGGCGGAGGGCGGCCTGCTGATCGCGAAATCGGCGCTGGCCGAGACGGCCTCGGTGAGTGGGGCGGTGATCGATTCGCTCGTCGATGCGGGGACCTTTGCCATCGAGGCGCTGCCGCGCGGTGAGGTCGTCGACATTCCCGACCCGGATCACGCGCGACCGGCCCTGTCGGCGGGGCAGGCCGAGGCGGCGACGGCACTGGTTGCGTCCGTCAAGGCGGCGGCCTCCGGCGTGACCCTGCTCGAGGGCGTCACGGGATCGGGCAAGACGGAGGTCTATTTCGAAGCTGTGGCGGAGGCGATCCGGCTCGGTCGCCAGAGCCTGATCCTGATGCCGGAAATCGCGCTGACGGCGCAGTTCATCGACCGCTTCGAGGCCCGGTTCGGCGTGCGGCCCGGGCTTTGGCACTCGGCAGTCTCGGGGCGGCGGCGGGAGCGGCTGCAGGCGGCGATCGCAAGCGGCGAGGCGAGAGTGGTGGCCGGCGCGCGCTCGGCGCTGTTCCTGCCTTACCGCGATCTCGGACTGATCGTCGTCGATGAAGAGCACGAGGCCGCCTACAAGCAGGAGGACGGCGTCAGCTATCACGCCCGCGACATGGCGGTGGTGCGCGGCATGATCGAGAAGGCGCCGGTCATCCTCACCTCTGCGACGCCATCGCTGGAAACGCGCGTCAATGCCGAGCGCGGGCGCTATGCCTATCTGAAACTGCCGGAACGTTTTGGCGGGCGGGAACTGCCGACGCTCGATCTCGTCGATCTCAAGCGCGACAAGCCTGAACGCGGGCGCTGGATTTCGGGCGCGCTCGTCAAGGCCATCACGACCAATCTGGAGGCGAAGGAGCAGTCGCTGCTGTTCCTCAACCGCCGCGGCTACGCACCGCTGACGCTCTGCCGTGATTGCGGTCACCGGTTCCAGTGCCCGAACTGCTCGACCTGGCTGGTCGATCATCGCTTTCGGCGGGCGCTGGTCTGCCATCATTGCGGCCATGTCGAACGCCGGCCGCACGAGTGCCCGGCCTGTCATGCGCCGGAAAGCCTCGCGGCCTGCGGACCCGGTGTCGAACGGCTTGCGGAAGAGGTCGCGACGCTGTTCCCCGATGCGCGTTCGATCGTGCTCTCCAGCGATTTCCCCGGTGGTACCGAACGGCTGAAGCAGGAACTGATGGCAGTGGCGGAGGGGGAGTTCGATATCGTCATCGGTACCCAGCTCGTCGCCAAGGGGCATAATTTTCCGGGGATGACACTGGTCGGCGTCGTCGATGCCGATCTCGGCCTGACCTCGGGCGATCCCCGCGCGGCCGAGCGAACCTTCCAGGTCCTGCGTCAGGTGACGGGGAGGGCAGGCCGGGGCGAGAAGCCGGGCCGAGCTCTGCTCCAGACCCATGATCCCAGCCATCCCGTGCTCAAGGCGCTGGTCTCGGGCGACCCGGAGCGGTTTTATGCCGCAGAGGCGGCGTCTCGTGAGGCTGCCGGCCTGCCGCCCTTTGGGCGTCTGGCCGGACTGATCGTCTCCGCCAACAGCCAGGCGGAGGCCGAAAATCATGCCCGTGCACTGGCGCGCTGCGCGGCACCGCCGGACGGAGTCGTCGTTCTGGGGCCCGCAGAAGCCCCTCTTGCCGTGCTACGGGGGCGGCATCGCATGCGTTTGATCGTGAAAACGGCACGTGAGGTCAATCTGCAGGATTACCTGCGTGCCTGGCTGAAGAGCGCTCCGCGAGCGAAGGGTTCGGTCCGGGTTCAGGTCGATGTCGACCCGCAAAGCTTCCTGTGAGTGCAGGGCCCGGCTGCGGAAAACGGCCCTGTTGATCGCGATCTACGGATTGCGCCCCCCAAAGCCTCATGTTAGTGCACCGCCACATTTCGGACGCAAGGTGCGCACTCGCGCGGCTTTCGTCTGTCTGAAACATCGCAGCGCCAGGACGATGCACTCCACCTTCATCAAGAAGGTCGCCGGTGCAGTCCATTGAACGAGAGATGTGAGCGTGGCTGAAGGCGGATCGCAGGATCAGACATTGGTGTCGGGCGTAGCCGGGCGCTATGCCACGGCGCTATTCGAACTGGCTTCGGAGGCCAGTGCGATCGACGCCGTTTCGGCCGATCTCGACGCATTCAGCGCGATGATCGCCGAGAGCGACGATCTGAAGCGGCTGATCAGCAGCCCGGTCTTCACGGCCGAGGAGCAGGTCTCTGCAATCACCGCCCTGCTGGCCAAGGCGGGCATCGGCGGTATCGCCGGCAATTTCATCGGTTTCGTCGCCAGCAAGCGCCGCCTGTTCGCGCTGTCGGGCATGATCCGCGGTTATCGTGCGCTCGTCGCCGAAGCCAAGGGCATCGTCAGTGCCGAAGTCACGGTCGCCGAGGAGCCGTCGGCCAAGCGCCTCGACGAGATCCGCGCGACGCTCAAGGATGTGGCGGGCAAGGATGTTGCCGTCGCTATCAAGGTCGATCCGGCCATCATTGGCGGTCTCGTCGTCAAGATGGGTTCGCGGATGGTCGACGCCTCGCTGAAAACCAAACTCAATTCAATTCGTCTTGCCATGAAAGAGGTCGGCTGATGGAAATCCGCCCCGCTGAAATCTCCGCGATCCTGAAGGCTCAGATCAGCAATTTCGGGTCGGAAGCCTCCGTCACCGAAGTCGGTCAGGTTCTCTCCGTCGGCGACGGCATCGCCCGCGTCTACGGCCTCGACAAGGTCCAGGCCGGTGAGATGGTCGAGTTCGAGAGTGGCGTGCGCGGCATGGCGCTCAACCTCGAGAGCGACAATGTCGGCGTCGTCATCTTCGGCTCCGACCGAGAGATCAAGGAAGGCCAGACCGTCAAGCGCACCGGCGCGATCGTTGACGTGCCGGTCGGCAAGGAGCTGCTCGGCCGCGTCGTCGACGCGCTCGGCAATCCGATCGACGGCAAGGGCCCGATCAAGGCAAAGATCCGTTCGCGCGTCGACGTGAAGGCGCCCGGCATCATTCCGCGCAAGTCCGTGCATGAGCCGATGGCGACTGGCCTCAAGGCGATCGATGCCCTGATCCCGATCGGCCGTGGCCAGCGCGAGCTGATCATCGGCGACCGCCAGACCGGCAAGACCGCCGTGGCGCTCGACACGATCCTCAACCAGAAGGCCCTGAACGAAGGCACGGACGAGAGCCAGAAGCTCTACTGCGTCTATGTCGCCATCGGTCAGAAGCGTTCCACCGTCGCGCAGTTCGTGAAGGTGCTCGAGGAGCGCGGTGCGCTCGAATACTCGATCGTCGTGGCGGCCACCGCCTCCGATCCGGCCCCGATGCAGTTCCTGGCTCCGTTCGCCGGCTGCGCCATGGGCGAGTATTTCCGCGACAACGGCATGCACGCCGTCATCATCTATGACGACCTGTCGAAGCAGGCCGTCGCCTACCGCCAGATGTCGCTCCTGCTGCGCCGCCCGCCGGGCCGCGAAGCCTATCCGGGCGACGTGTTCTATCTCCACTCCCGCCTGCTCGAGCGCGCCGCCAAGATGGGCGACGAGGCCGGCAAGGGCTCGCTGACGGCGCTGCCGGTCATCGAAACCCAGGCCAACGACGTGTCGGCCTACATCCCGACCAACGTGATCTCGATCACCGACGGCCAGATCTTCCTCGAGACCGACCTGTTCTACCAGGGCATCCGCCCGGCCGTGAACGTCGGCCTCTCGGTGTCGCGCGTCGGTTCGGCCGCGCAGACCAAGGCGACCAAGAAGGTTGCCGGCAAGATCAAGGGCGAGCTCGCGCAGTATCGCGAGATGGCTGCCTTCGCGCAGTTCGGTTCGGATCTCGACGCGGTCACGCAGCGCCTGCTCAACCGCGGCGCCCGCCTGACCGAGCTCCTGAAGCAGGGGCAGTTCTCGCCGCTGAAGATGGAAGAGCAGACGGTCGTGATCTATGCCGGCGTGAACGGCTATCTCGACCCGCTGCCGGTCAACAAGGTTCGCGCTTTCGAGGACGGCCTGCTCGCGCTGGTGCGCGGCAAGCATATCGCCCTGCTCAACGAAATCCGCGACACCAAGGATCTTTCGGACGCGAATGCCGCGAAGCTGAAAGAGATCGTCGCTGATTACGCCAAGTCGTTCGCTTGAGGTCGACCGGGGTTTCATCACCCCGGCAATATGAGGATCGTCGATGCCTTCATTGAAGGATCTGCGAAATCGTATCGCCTCAGTGAAGGCGACGCAGAAGATCACCAAGGCCATGCAGATGGTCGCGGCTGCCAAGCTGCGCCGCGCCCAGAGCGCGGCGGAAGCGGCGCGTCCCTATGCCGAGCGCATGGAGACGGTGCTTGCCAGTCTGGCTGCCGGTGTCGCCGGTGACGGCGCTCCAAGGCTGATTGGCGGCACGGGCTCGGACAAGGTCCATCTGCTCGTCGTCTGCACGGCCGAGCGCGGCCTGTGCGGCGCCTTCAACTCCTCGATCGCGCGTCTGGCGCGTGACAAGGCGCAGGCGCTGAAGGCCGAAGGCAAGACGATCAAGATCATCTGCGTCGGCAAGAAGGGCTATGACATCCTGCGCCGGCAGTTCGAGCAGGATATCATCGAGCTGGTCGACCTGCGCAGCTTCAAGCAAGTCGGCTTCGTCAATGCGGAGGCGATCGCGCAGAACGTCCTGGCACGCTTCGACGCCGGCGAATTCGATGTCGCGACGCTGTTCTTCTCGAAGTTCAGGTCGGTGATTTCGCAGATTCCGACGGCCCAGCGCATCATTCCGGCCGAGATTCCGGCGGGGACCAAAACGACCGACGCCGTCTATGAGTACGAGCCCGACGAGGGCGAAATTCTCGACGTTCTGCTGCCACGCAACCTGACTGTCCAGGTACTGCGGGCGCTTCTCGAGAATGCCGCCTCCGAGCAGGGCGCGCGCATGTCGGCGATGGATTCCGCCACGCGTAACGCCGGTGAGATGATCAAGAAGCAGACGCAGCTCTACAACCGCTCGCGTCAGGCAATGATCACCAAGGAACTCATCGAAATCATCTCCGGAGCGGAAGCGCTCTAACGCCTGAAGGGCCTGCGCGGCGCCTAAGCCCGCAGGCTTGTCCGTAAAGCTGAACGCTCATCGAGGTTCGACCATGGCCAAAGCCGCAACCAAGACCACCAAGACCAAGACCGAGAAGTCCGCCAATACCGGTACGGGCCGCGTCGCTCAGGTCATCGGCGCCGTCGTCGACGTGCAGTTCGATGGCGAGCTGCCGGCGATCCTGAACGCGCTCGAGACCACGAACCTGGGCAACCGCCTGGTTCTCGAGGTTGCACAGCACCTCGGCGAGAACACCGTGCGCTGCATCGCGATGGATTCGAGCGAAGGTCTGGTCCGTGGCCAGGAAGTCAGCGACACCGGCGCGCCGATCGCGGTTCCGGTCGGTGACGAGTGCCTCGGCCGCATCATGAACGTCATCGGTGAGCCGGTCGACGAGGCTGGCCCGATCAAGACCTCCACCACTCGCGGCATCCACCAGCCGGCTCCGAGCTATGCCGAGCAGGCCACGGAAGCGCAGATCCTGGTCACCGGCATCAAGGTCGTCGACCTGCTGGCTCCCTACGCGAAGGGCGGCAAGATCGGTCTGTTCGGCGGCGCCGGCGTCGGCAAGACCGTTCTGATCATGGAGCTGATCAACAACGTCGCCAAGGCCCATGGCGGCTACTCGGTGTTCGCCGGCGTCGGCGAGCGCACCCGCGAGGGTAACGACCTCTATCACGAGATGATCGAGTCGGGCGTGAACAAGAAGGGCGGCGGCGAAGGCTCGAAATGCGCCCTCGTCTATGGCCAGATGAACGAGCCCCCGGGCGCCCGCATGCGCGTCGCTCTCTCGGGCCTGACCGTCGCCGAGGATTTCCGCGACCGCGGCCAGGACGTGCTGTTCTTCGTCGACAACATCTTCCGCTTCACGCAGGCCGGCTCGGAAGTGTCCGCGCTGCTCGGCCGTATTCCTTCGGCGGTGGGCTATCAGCCGACGCTGGCGACCGACATGGGCAACCTGCAGGAGCGCATCACCACCACCAACAAGGGCTCGATCACCTCGGTGCAGGCGATCTACGTGCCGGCGGACGATCTGACCGACCCGGCGCCGGCCACCTCCTTCGCCCACTTGGACGCCACGACGGTGCTCTCGCGCTCGATCGCGGAAAAGGGCATCTACCCGGCGGTGGACCCGCTCGACTCGACTTCGCGCATGCTGTCCGCGGCGATCGTCGGTGAAGAGCACTACAACATCGCCCGCCAGGTCCAGCAGATCCTCCAGCGCTACAAGGCGCTGCAGGACATCATCGCGATCCTGGGCATGGACGAGCTCTCGGAAGAGGACAAGATCTCGGTCGCCCGCGCCCGCAAGATCGAGCGCTTCCTGTCGCAGCCCTTCTTCGTCGCCGAAGTCTTCACCGGCTCGCCGGGCAAGCTCGTTGCGCTCGAGGACACCATCAAGGGCTTCAAGGGACTGGTCGAGGGCAAGTACGACCACCTCCCGGAGGCGGCCTTCTACATGGTCGGCTCGATCGACGAAGCAGTCGAGAAGGCCCAGCGCCTGGCTGCCGAAGCGGCGTAATCCGCTGGGGCGAGGCTCCCGGGATGGCGTACGCCAGCCCGGGAGCCGCGCCCGAGCATCGACGACACAGGCCTTGGCCTGGATCCCGGCTCCACGCTGCGCTCCAGCCGGGATGACTGAAGCAGCGGGAGAGCCCTTGATGGCCACCTTCAAGTTCGAACTCGTCTCGCCGGAGAGCATCCTGTTCTCGGGCGAAGTCGTCAGCGTCATCGTGCCGTCGGTCGAAGGCGAGATGACCATTCTCGCCGGCCACGTGCCGATCGTCGCCGCGCTGAAGCCGGGTATCGTGCTCGCCCAGACGGGGCCGGGCAACGGCAAGGAATTCGTGGTTGGCGGCGGTATCGTCGAAGCCAATCCCACGGCCCTGACGATCCTGACCGAGAAGGCCGGCTTCATCGAGGACGTCGACAATGACGTGCTCGACGCCGAAATCCTTCGTGTCGAGACTCGCCTGGCGGCTGCGCCGACCGAAGACGAGCAGCGTCGCCTGCAGGAGCTGCTGATCCAGCTTCATGAGTTCAAGGGCGTCTTCCAGCAGCGCAAGGCTGCGTGAGATCGCGTACCTGCCTTCAGGCAGCGAGATGACATAAGGGCCGCGCGAGCGGCCCTTTTTTGTTGCACGTTGCGTCCCGAGATCAGGCCGGTCTGGCGAAATGCCCGAAGGCCTCGGTCACGCGCTCATAGGTCTCGCGCTTGAACGGCGTCACGCGCGCCGGCATCTCGGCCAGCGGCAGCCAGGCCCATTGCGTGAACTCCGGTGGGGCGTCCCCGTTCGGGCGGCCGATGTCGATCGCCGCCTCGCTGCCGGTGAAGCGGAATGCGACCCAGCGCTGTTCCTGTCCCGCGAAGCGATCGAGCCGGTGCGGCGGCCCGTCATAGGGTGGGAAGTCGTAGCGCCACCACTCCGCGGTGACACCCAGAAATGCGGCCTCGCTGATGCCGGTTTCCTCGGCCAGCTCGCGTCGCGCTGCTGCGACGATCTCCTCGGCCGGGTCGATGCCGCCCTGCGGCATCTGCCAGTCATGTCCGGGGTGGACGATCTCCGGGCCGTCGCTCCATGAGCGTCCGGCAAAGACGAGCCCCTGGGCATTGAAGAGCGCAATGCCGACATTGGGCCGATAGGGCTTGTTCACTCGCCCTGCCTTGCTCATTCGCCCATCGCGATCAGGCTGGCATTGCCGCCGGCTGCCGCCGTGTTGACCGTGACCGTCTGCTCCGTCGCGAAACGGGCGAGATAGTGCGGTCCGCCAGCCTTGGGGCCAGTGCCGGACAGGCCGTGACCGCCAAAGGGCTGCACACCGACGACGGCACCGATGATGTTGCGATTGACGTAGACATTGCCGGTGGAGAGCCGCTCGGCAACCCGCTCGACCGTCGTCTCGATGCGCGAATGCACGCCGAGCGTCAGCCCATACCCGGTGGCCTCGATCTGGTCGATGACCTTGTCGAGTTCCCCGGCCTTCCAGCGCACGACATGCAGGATGGGGCCGAAATGCTCCTGGGTGAGGTCGGAGATGCCGTCGAGCTTGACGATATGCGGTGCGACGAAGGTGCCGCCGAGGGCCGGCGTGCTGCCGGCCCATTCGACCCGGCCCTCGGCGCGCATCGCCGCGACATGATTGTCGAGCCGGCTCTTGGCGGCGGCATCGATCACCGGACCGACATGAACGTCGATGGCGCGCGGATCGCCGAGCTTCAACTCCTTCCCGGCACCGATGATCATCTCGAGGATCTTGTCGGCGACATCCTCCTGCACCACCAGGAGGCGCAGCGCCGAGCAGCGCTGCCCGGCCGAGCGGAAGGCCGACATCACGACGTCGTCGGCGACCTGCTCAGGCAGGGCGGTCGCATCGACGATCATGGCGTTGAGGCCGCCTGTCTCTGCGATCAGCGGAACGATCGGCCCATCCTTGGCCGCGAGCGTCCGGTTGATGGCGCGCGCCGTTGCGGTCGAGCCGGTGAAGGCGACGCCGGCCACGGCTGGATGAGCGACGAGCCGGGCGCCGACCTTGCCGTCTCCCGGCACGAGATGGAGGGCGGAAGCCGGAATGCCGGCATCGTGGAGCAGGCGGACAGTAGCGGCGGCGATGAGCGGCGTCTGCGGGGCTGGCTTGGCGACGACGCTATTGCCGGCGACGAGCGCGGCAACGACCTGGCCCGAGAAGATCGCCAGCGGGAAATTCCAGGGCGCGACGCAGACGAACGGCCCGCGCCCACGCAAGATCAGGCGGTTCTCCTCGCCGGTCGGGCCGGGAAGTACCTGCGGCGTGGCGAAATGCGCTTCGGCTTCGGCCGCATAGTAACGGCAGAAATCGACGGCCTCGCGCACCTCCGAAATGGCATCGTCAAGCGTCTTGCCGGCTTCGGCCTGGAGCAGTGCGAGCAGCAGGCCGCGGCGTTCCTCCATCAGGTCCGCAGCCTTGCGCAGGGCGGCAGCGCGCGTCCGGGCGGGGGTGCGGTTCCAGCTGGTGAAGCCGGCCTGGGCCGCCTGGATGGCGCGATCGGCCAGGGCATCATCGGCTTCCAGGACGGTCCCGACCTGCCGGGCATCGATCGGGGACAGGACGGGGCGGGAGACGCCACCGGCCGGCTTGCCGTTGATGATCACCGTCGCCTCGGGGAACGGCTTGGCTGCTGCCTGGCCGATCTCCGACTGAAGCGCGACGAGGCTGGCCTCATGCCCAAGCTCGACGCCGGCCGAGTTCTTGCGCGAGGCGCCAAACATGTCGGCGGGAAGCGGAATGCGTCGATGGCGAGCCGCTGCCGAGGTGCCGATGATGTCGGCAGGGGGTACGAGCAGCTGTGCGACCGGCACGTCAGGGTCGCCGGACACGCTGACGAAGGAGGAGTTCGCACCGTTCTCGAGCAGACGGCGCACGAGATAGGCGAGCAGATCCTGATGGCCGCCAACCGGGGCGTAGGTGCGGCAGGCGAAGCCGGAATCCTCCTGGAGCAACCTCTCATAGAGCGCCTCGCCCATGCCGTGCAGGCGCTGGAACTCGAAGCCCTGGGAGCCGCCCGCCATCTCGGCGACCGCTGCGACCGTCAATGCGTTGTGGGTGGCGAATTGCGGAATGATGCGTGGACGCAAGGCTAGCAGCTGCGCGGCGCAGGCCTCGTAGTTGAGGTCGGTCATGGCCTTGCGGCTGAACACGGGGTAGTCGGAGAGGCCGCGCTCCTGGGCGCGCTTCAGCTCGGTATCCCAGTAGGCGCCCTTGACCAGGCGCACCATCATGCGGCGGTTATGGCGCTCGGCCAGGGCCGCGATATGGTCGATCACCGCCGAGGCGCGCTTCTGGTAGGCCTGGATCGCGAGGCCGAAGCCGTCCCAGCCGGCGAGCGTCGGATCTGCCGTCACCGCATCGATGACGTCGAGCGAGAGTTCCAGCCTGTCGGCTTCCTCGGCGTCGATCGTGAAGTTCAGGTCGTAGCCCTTGGCCTGCTGGGCCAGCGTGATGACCTTGGGCACGAGTTCGCTCAGCACGCGCTCGTGGCTGGTGGCCTCATAGCGCGGATGCAGGGCCGACAGCTTGACCGAGATGCCCGGCCGGTTCGGCAGAGGGTCATTGCCGGCCGAGCGGCCGATTGCGTCGATGGCCGCGGCGTAAGAGGCGAAATAGCGGTCGGCATCGGCCTGGGTGCGTGCGCCTTCGCCGAGCATGTCGAAGGAATAGCGATAAAGCTTGCCGGTGCCCGAGCGGGCGCGCTTCAGTGCCTCCTCGATGGTCTGGCCGAGCACGAAATGATTGCCCATGACACGCATCGCCTGGCGGGTCGCGGTGCGGACGGCAGGCAGGCCGAGGCGCTTCGACAGATTGCCGATGATGCTGGTCGGTGTCTCGCCCGGCTGGATGATGCGAGCGGTGATGCCAAGCGCCCAGGACGACGCCGAGATCAGGAAGGCATCCGATTTGGATTCGTGATGGGCGAAATCGCCCTGGCCGAGCTTGTCCTCGATCAACTGGTCGGCGGTCGTGGAATCCGGCACGCGCAGCAGCGCTTCGGCCAGAACCATCAGCGCAAGCCCCTCCTTGGTCGAGAGCGAGTACTCGCGCAGGAGTTCCTCGATGCCACCCAGGCCGACCTTGCGGGTCCGGATGGCCTCGATCAGCCCTGTCGCGCGCTGGTCGATCCTCGCCTTGGCCGCCGGTTCGCGCCTGGCGCCGGCAAGCAGCCGTGCCGCAATCGTCGCATCGTCTTCGGCATAGGGCGCGCGGAAGGCGTGGCGAGCGGACGGGGCGACCGGACGGGGGGCAGGAGCGGCCATGGTGCGATTCCGAATGAATGACGGGATGATTTCAAGGATCGCGCTTGCGTGGCCGGATATCAATGGCCATTTTCTGTGATAGCCTTTATCTATCTTCGAATATTCCGGATCTTTTAGAGAATAATCCCGTGCTCGATCGAACCGACCGGCGTATCCTCGCCATGCTGCAATCCGACGGGCGCATCGCCGGCGTCGAACTGGCTGAAAAGGTTGGCCTGTCGCCAACCGCGACCGGTGAGCGACTGAAGCGCCTCTCGCGAGACGGCTACATCACGGGCTATCGCGCGACGCTCGATCCGCTGAAGCTCGGGCTGCATCTGCTGGTCTTCGTCGAGGTCTATCTCGACAAGACGACGCCCGACGCCTTCGAGCGTTTCGCAACCGCGGTGAAACGGGCGCCCGAAGTGCTGGAATGCCACATGGTTGCCGGCGGATTCGACTATCTCGTGAAGACGCGGGTGGCCGATATGAACGCCTATCGCCGTTTCCTCGGCGAAGTGCTGCTGGCGCTGCCGGCGGTGCGCGAGACGCGGACCTATGCCGTGATGGAAGAGGTCAAGACCGACGGAGCGCTGCCGCTTTAGCCGATCGCGATCGGGCCTGGTGACGTCGCGTTATATTTTAGGCGCAGTGCATGCATTTTCGGCGCTATGCGCTTGACCTTGTTTTGTATTCGGCCAGTTTGAGCATAGGACGCCACGGCATGGGATTTGCTGGTCGCGTTCCGTTCGAACGGGTCCTGCCGACCCGCCTGCATGTGATGATCCGGAGCTGCCGATGTCGACGAACCCGTTCCGCCCCACGATGCTCTCCCGGCGTGGGATGAGCCGTGTGCTGGGCGCCCTGGGGCTCGCCGCAGCCTGCCTGACCGGCGCGGGTCCCGCCTTCGCTCAGACCGCCGTTCGCTTCACGCTCGACTGGCGCTTCGAGGGTCCGGCTGCGCTGTTCCTGATGGCGCAGGAGAAGGGCTATTTCAAAGCCGAGGGCCTCGACGTCACGATCGACACGGGCAACGGCTCGCGCGAGGCGATCCCGCGGGTGGCGTCCGGCACCTACGATGCCGGCTTCGGCGACGTGAATTCGCTGATCCGGTTCCGCGACGAGAATCCCAGCGTCGATCTGAAGGCGGTGATGATGGTCTATGACCGGCCGCCGTTCTCGATCGTCGGCCGCAAGAGCCGTGGCATCAACGCGGACGTGAAGAGTCTCGAGGGCAAGAAGTTCGGCGCCCCGGCGGCTGACGCGGCCTTTGCGCAATGGCCGATCTTCAAGACCGTCAACAAGCTCGACGACAGCAAGATGCGGATGGAGAATGTCGGCTTCCCCGTGCGTGAGCCGATGTTGGCCTCAGGCGAGGTCGACGCGGTGTTCGGCTTCGCGAACTCCTCCTATATCAACCTGAAATCACGCGGCGTTCCCGTCGACGACATCGTCACTCTGCTGATGTCGGATTACGGCGTCGAGCTCTACGGCAATGTCGTGATGGTCTCGCCGAAATTCGCGGCCGAAAAGCCCGAGGCCGTGCGTGGCCTGCTTCGGGCGATCACCAAAGGCGTTCGCGACACGGTGGCCGACCCGGAACTCGGCGGCAAGCTCGTGATCCAGCGAAACGATGTCGCCAAGCTCGAGGTCGAGGTCGAGCGCCTCAAGATGACGATCGCCCAGAACGTCATGACGCCAGCAGTCAAGGCCGATGGCTTTGGCGGTATCGACAAGGCGCGCTGGGAACGGGCGCTGGACCAGATCGGGCTGACCTTCACGTTCAAGGACAAGGCGAAGGCCGGGGCGGCTTTCGACGACAGCTACCTGCCGCCTGTGGCCGAGCGGAAGTTCTGATGCGCTCGACCTTGCGGGCTCGCGCTTGAGCGCCTTCGTCGAACTCCACGAAGTCACCCATGTCTACGGCGGAGGCGAAAGCACCCCCGCCGTGGACGGGCTTTCGCTGAAGATCCGGGAGGGCGAGTTCGCGGCGATCGTCGGCCCCTCCGGCTGCGGCAAGTCCACGATGATGAAGCTCGCGACCGGCCTGCAGAGGCCCCGGCGCGGCACGGTGATCGTCGCCGGGCAGGAGGTGACGCAGCCGATCAAGATCACCGGCATGGCCTTCCAGAACCCGGTGATGCTGCCCTGGCGCACGACATTGCGGAACCTGTTGCTGCCGCTGGAGATCGTCGAGCCGCATCGTTCGCGCTTGCGTGCCAACAAGTCGGATTATGTCGCGCGGGCCGAGGCTCTGCTCGCCAAGGTCGGACTCGAGGGCATGGGCCAGAAATTCCCCTGGCAGCTGTCCGGCGGCATGCAGCAACGCGCCTCGCTGTGCCGCTCGCTGATCCATGAGCCGAAGCTCCTGATGCTGGATGAGCCCTTCGGTGCGCTCGATGCCTTTACGCGCGAAGAACTCTGGTGCGTGATCCGCGATCTTCATGCCGAGCGCGGCATCACCGTGATCCTGGTGACGCATGATCTGCGCGAGGCCGTTTTCCTGGCCGACCGGGTGTTCTGCATGTCGGCGCGGCCGGGGCGGATCATCGCCGAGCGCGAGATCGATTTCCCGCGCCCGCGTGATCTCGACATCACCTATACGCCTGAATTCGCGTCGGTCGTGCATGAGTTGCGCGGCCATATCCGTACGGCGCGGGAGGCGGCATGAAGCGCTCGCTCTGGCTGAGGCTCGCGCCCTATCTGTTCACGCTTGGCTTCTTCGCGATCTGGGAGATCGCCTGCCGCGCCTTCGCGATCTCCTCCTTCATCCTCCCGCCGCCCTCCGCGATCTGGGCTGCGTTGGTGCAGTATCAAAAGCCGCTCTACACGAACGCCTTTCACACGCTCTGGATGACCACGGCCGGCTTTGTGCTCTCGATCGTGTTCGGTCTGGCGCTCGGCCTGCTCGTCGGCTCGTCGCGGTTGATCTATGCGGGCCTGAACCCGCTGCTTGTCGGCTTCAACTCGATTCCCAAGGTCGCTGTCGTGCCGATCCTGGTGATCTGGTTCGGGGTCGGCTGGCAGCCGCCGGTGCTGACCGCGTTCGTGATTTCGTTCTTCCCGATCGTCGTCAATGTCGCGACCGGGCTGGCCACGATCGAGCCCGAGACCGAGGATGTGCTGAAGGCACTGGGTGCCAGCCGCTACGACATCATGACCAAGGTCGGGATTCCGCGCGCGCTGCCCTATTTCTTCGGGGCGCTGAAGGTTTCGATCACGCTCGCCTATGTCGGCTCGGTGATCGGCGAGCAGAATGCGTCCAATCTCGGCATCGGCAACCTGATCACCCGCGCTTCGGCTGATTTCAACGTGCCGCTGATCTTTGCGGCGCTGATCGTGCTTGCGGTCCTCGGCGTGCTTCTCGTCGCCATCGTCGATCTTGTCGAGAGCCGCATGACGGGCTGGGCCCGGCGTTCGCAGATGGCGAATGGCTGAGCAAGGTGCAGAGCGGACCTGACCTAGCGCCAAGGTGACAGCGCGGCGAGCGCTGCCTATCGTGCCGCGCCATCAACGCCGGACCCTCAATCTTTCATGCTTCCCGATTTGCGCGATTACGGCCGCCTGCGCGAGACCTTCCAGTGGCGGATTCCAGAGCGCTACAACATTGCTGTCGATGTCTGCGATCGCTGGGCCGCGCTGGAGCCCGACCGTCCGGCCATTCTCGACGTCACCCCTGACTGGACGGTAACGCCGGTCAGCTTCGGCCGGTTGCGAGCGCAATCGAACCGACTGGCGACGGCGCTGTCGATGCGCGGCGTCGGCGTCGGGGATCGGGTCGCGATCCTGCTGCCGCAGGGAGAGGCCGTGCTCACCGCACATCTCGCCGCCTATAAGTTGGGCGCCATCGCGGTGCCGCTGGCCGCGCTCTTCGGGGTCGATGCGCTGGCCTATCGCCTTCGCGATTCCGGCGCGAGCGCGCTCATCTCCAATGCTGCGGGCTTGATGAAGGTTCGGCAGATTGCCGAGCCGCTGCCCGATCTCGACCTGATGGTGTCCACGGATGGCGCCGGGGCGGGTGCTGAGGACTGGGGGCAGCTGCTGGCGGATGCGAGCGAGGATTTTTCAGTTGCGGACACCGGGCCCGACGATCCGGCCCTGATGATCTATACCTCCGGCACCACGGGCAACCCGAAGGGCGCGCTGCATGGCCACAGGGTCCTGCCGGGGCATCTGCCCGGTGTGCAGATGGTGCACGAGTTCCTGCCGATGCCCGGCGACCTCGCCTGGACGCCGGCCGACTGGGCCTGGGCCGGCGGTCTGCTCAATATGCTGCTGCCGGCGCTGCATTTCGGCGTTCCGGTCGTGGCGCGCGCCCATTCCCGTTTCGACCCCGAAGACGCCTTTCGGCTGATGGCCGATCTCGGTATCCGCAATGCCTTCATCCCGCCGACGGCGCTCCGGATGCTGCGCAGCGTGGGCAAGCCGCGCGACCGCTTTGACCTGAAACTGCGCACGGTCGCGGCAGCCGGCGAAACGCTTGGAGCCGAGACGCTGAGCTGGGGGCGCGAGGCGCTGGGGCTGACGATCAACGAGGCCTATGGCCAGACCGAGTGCAATCTCGTGCTGTCGTCCTGCGCGACGATCGGGGTCAGCCGGCCCGGCTTCATCGGCAAGCCGACGCCCGGCCATGAGGTCGCGATCATCCGGCCCGATGGCTCGGAATGTGCGCCGGACGAGGAAGGGCAGATTGCCATCCGGCGGCCGAACCCGGTGATGTTCCTCGGCTATTGGCGCCGACCGGAGGCGACGGTCGACAAATTCATCGGCGACTGGATGACCACTGGCGATCAGGCCGTGCGGGATGCCGATGGCTATGTCCACTTCGTCGGCCGCGACGACGATGTCATCACCTCATCGGGGTATCGGATCGGGCCGGGGGAGATCGAGGACTGCCTGCTGAAGCATCCGGCGGTTTCGCTGGCGGCGGTCGTCGGGAAGCCGGACGAACTCCGGACCGAGATCGTCAAGGCCTTCGTCGTGCCGAATGCCGGCTTCGCGCCTTCGCAGGATCTGGCCGGTGAACTTCAACGCTTCGTGCGCGAGCGGCTCTCGGCGCACGAATATCCGCGCGAGATCGCCTTTCGCGAGGAACTGCCGCTGACGACGACAGGCAAGATCATCCGGCGGCTGTTGCGCGCGGAGGCGTGAGCGCCGCCGAAGCCTGACCAAGGAAGGCGGCCCAGAGGCGCTGCACCATCGCCTCGTCGAGCTCCTTGACGATGAGGACCAGGCGCGAGCGTTGGTCTGCATCAGGCCAGCTGTCGAGCAGGATCGGGGGATGCAGGATCTGCTGGACCGCATGGACCAGCAGCGGCTGGCCGGCGTGTTCGGCTATGGCGACGAGCCCCTTCAGCCGCAGGAGCTTCGCCCCGTGGGTCGAGCGCAGCAAGGTCCAGAACAGCTCGAAGGTCGCCAGATTGATCGGAGCATCAGCCGAGAGCGAGAAGGCGCGGATGCTCTCGTCATGCCTGTTCACATCATGATGATGATTGTCATGCCCGTGCCCGTGTCCATGGGCGTGATGATCGTGATAGTGATTGTGATGGTGATGGCCGCCCGAGCCGGTCGCCAGAGCCTCGACGGCAAGCCAGTTCCGCAGGGCCTGGGGCCTGTCGGCAAGGTCGTAGAGGCCGGCGCTGATCAAGTCCGCAGCCGGAGCATCCGGCGCGAGAAGGTTGATCCCGGGATTGAGCGCCAGGAGTCGCTGGCGTAGCACCTCGACCGCCTGACCATCCGCGACCAGGTCCGCCTTGGTCAGCACGATCCTGTCGGCCGCGACCACCTGCTTGCGCGCCTCCTCATGGGCGTCGAGCGTCGCCATGCCGTTGACGGCATCGACCAGCGTGACGACGCCGTCGAGCCTGAAGCGCATGGCGAGATAGGGGTGGTTGATCAGCACATTCAGGATCGGTGCCGGGTCGGCAAGGCCGGTGGTCTCGATCACCACGCGTTTGAATGGCGCGATGCGATGGTTGTCGCGGCGGCGCAAGAGGTCTTCCAGCGTGACGATGAGGTCATCGCGGATGGTGCAGCAGAGGCAGCCGGAGGCGAGCAGAACCATGTTCTCCTCGACACCCTCGATCATCAGATGGTCGAGCCCGATCTCGCCGAACTCGTTGACGATCACGAGGGTATCGGCAAGCGCGGGGTCCTTGAGCAGCCGGTTGAGCAGGGTCGTCTTGCCGGCTCCAAGGAAGCCGGTGAGCAAGGTCAGCGGGATCGGGATGGGTCTCTGGTCGCTACCGGTCATGTCGGGCATCATCGATCAAGGCTGAGGGCGGGCACGCGTCGCGCCCGATTTTGTTCCAATATTACATTAGCCATGATCGCGACGACGACAAGGGCGCCGCCCGCATATTGCAGCGCGCCGACCCGCTCGCCGAGCATCACGGCGGCTATCCCGACGGCAAAGACCGGCTCGGCACAAAAGGTGAGGGCAGCGGGGCCTGGCGCGACACGGGCCAATGCCATCGCCTGGAACAGGAAGCCGACGAGATAGCCGCCAACGGTGATCGCGACGGCCATCGGTGCCGAGGCCAGCGCGCTCGGAAGGGCAAAGCCGCCAACGAAAGCGAGAATGCCCGCTGTCACCGGCAGGATGAGCAGATGCGACCAGAACAGTTTTGGCGCGAGCGGCGTCGCGGCGCAGGCGGAGCCCGCGAAAAACTGTGCCGCGGCCGCTAGGCTGGCTGCGAGCGCGAGCGCAAGCCCGCGCGGATCGAGCCCATGCAGATCGGGCCCGACGACCATGCCGACACCGAGAAAGGCGGTCAGCGCCACCGCAAGTCGGTCGAGGCTGAAGCGCGCAGGCGTCAGCAGAGGCTCGGCCAGGACGATGATGACAGGGTAGGTGTAGAAGATGACGGCGGCGACGGTTACGGGCAGGAAGGCGACCGAGGACAGGTAAGCCGAGCCGACGAGAGCGCTGGTCAGGCCGAAGGCCAGCAGCGCCCGGTATTGGTCCCGCGGAACCCTGAAGTTCGCCCGCAGAAGCCAGGCGGCTCCGGCCACCAGCGCGAGCATGATGAAAACCCGGTAGAAAACCAGCAGCGGCCCGCTCAGGCCGGCCTGGCCCGCGAGCTGGGCCGAGACGATGTTGCTGCCATAGGCGGCAGCCGAGGCAAACGCCAGGGCGATGCCGTGTCGACTGGCGGTGCGGGCGGTCTCGGCGCGCACCCTCCAGGACTCAGGCGTCGTCGTTCACTTTGGCTTTCGGCTTGACGGGGGGCTTCACGGCGCCTGTGCGGGCCGGCTGAGGCTTGGGTTCACTCTGGCCGGGCTTGGTCTTGGCCTTTGCCGCCGCTTCCGGCTTGGCCTTCGCCGCCGCGTCGGGCTTTGCGGGGGCCGGCCTTACAGGCGGGCGGGCCGCCTGTTTGATGCCTGCGGCTGAGCCTGGGCGCAGGCTGGACGCCGCCGCCGCGCCGGGCCGGATCGCGCCCTGCAGCTTCATGGGGCCGCTCTGGAAGGCATTCGACGGAGGCTGGACATCCTCGCTGCTCGGAGCGAAGGCCGTCGTCCCGCGCGGAATGGCGCCATTGCTCGAGGCGGTGCGTGTCGATGGGCCGGATGCTACTCCGGCGGACACCGGGGCTCCTGGCGTAATGACCGGCGCGCGATCGCGGGCGAACTGGGTGTCGGGCCGCGCCGTGGCATTGGCGGCGAGCGGGGCCGAAGCAGAGCCCGGCGTGCGGCCGAAGGAGACCTGTACCGGTGTCATCGGCGCGCGCGGCCCCAGGACAATCCGGCCGGAAGGTGTGCGGGTCAGCAGGGCGCCTGTGGCGCGAGCCTGCGGCTGCGGCCCGCCGAAGCGCTCGCTCATGGCGTTGTCGTTACCGCTGCCGGATGCGGCATTGGCAGCGATGGGGCCGGACACGTCGGAATCGTCCGCCAAAGCCACGCCGCCGCCTCTGCGGCGAACCTCGTCGCAGATATTGTTGGCGCGTCCACCATTGCCGGAGGGCAGGCTGGCGAGGGTGTAGCCGGAGCCTCCCCATTTCGAGAAGCCGTCATCGAGCAACTGCGCCGCCTTGACGGTGCGTTCGGAGGCGGACAGCGCACCCAGCACGACCGCGACGAGCGTGCGGCCGCCACGCGTCGCCGTCGCCACGACGTTGAAACCCGAGGCACAGACGAAACCGGTCTTCATGCCGGAGATGCCGGAATAGCGTCCGACGAGGCCGTTCGTGTTCTGGAGAACCTGCTTGCCGAGCTGAACCGAGCCGGTGTTCCAGTAATCGGAATAGTCCGGGAATTCGCGCATCAGCGCCATGGCGAGAACCGCGAGGTCGCGGGCGCTGACCTGCTGGTTCGGATCATGCCAGCCATTCGGATTGGTGAAGACCGTGTCATTCATGCCGAGGCGCTGGGCTTCGGCATTCATCATCCCGACGAAGGTCTCGACATCGCCGCCGACGCCCTCGGCGATGACATAGGCGATGTCGTTGGCCGATTTCACCATCATGATGCGCAGGGCGTTGTCGAGCGTGATCTCCTGCCCGGCGCGGATATAGACCTTGACGCGCGGCTGGCTCGCGGCCCGCTTCGAGGCGGGGATCGCCGTTTCAAGCCCGAGCTTGCCGGCCCGCACTGCCTTGAGCGCCAGATAGGCCGTCATCATCTTCGTGGTCGAGGCCGGGTGCCAGGCCTGGCTGGCATTCTCGCTGGAGAGAACGGCGCCACTGGACGCATCGACCACCAGACTCGTGCCGGCGAGGGCCGGAGCGCTGACGGACAGGGCAAGGGCGAGGACAGCGAGACGGGGAGCGTTCATCGGGCGGGTCTTGAGCCTGTCTGGACGAGGGTTGAAGGCGCAGGGTTCAACGCGACGCGTGCGGCATTTTCGAGACGGCGCGACCGATCGGCCCGCCCATGGACGCATACCTACCCCCAGCGGAGCGATTTGCCTAGTCATGTCGGGCGGCCGTAAAGCCTTGGTCACAGTTCCAGCCCCGGATGCCCGCGTGAGCTTTACCCTCTTCTGGATCCCGGCAACGATCGTCGCCTCGCTGCTGCAGACGGCGCGCAACCTCACCCAGCGCTCGCTGACGGAGGTGATCGGCGTCGTCGGCGCGACGCAGGTGCGCTTCCTGTTCGGTCTGCCCTTCGCGCTGCTGTTCCTGCTCCTCGTCTGCCTTGGCCTGGGGCGCCTGCCGCCGCAGATCAGCCTTGCGACGCTCGGCATCACGAGCTGGGGCGCGCTGACCCAGATCGCGGCGACGGCCCTGATGCTGGCGGCGATGAGAGAGCGCTCCTTCGCCGTGACCACCGCCTATACCAAGACGGAGCCAGTCCAGGTGGCGGTCTTCGGAGCGCTGCTGCTCGGGGATGCGCTGAGCCCGGCGAAATTCGCAGCGATCGTGATCGCAACGGCCGGTGTCGTCCTGGTTTCCTGGAAGCCGGGCGAAAAGCTGAGCCGGGCGGGCCTGCGTCCCGCGCTGCTCGGCATCGGCTCAGGCGCCTGCTTCGCGCTGTCGGCCATCGGCTATCGCGGCGCGATCCAGTCTCTGCCGGATGGCGACTTCCTGATCCGGGCGACGACGACCCTTGCTCTGGGGCTGGGCCTGCAGACACTGATCCTGACGCTCTACATGCTGATCGCCAACCGCAAGGCGCTGGTCCTGAGCCTGAAGAACTGGCGCCGTTCGCTGACGGCGGGTTTCCTTGGCGCGGCGGCTTCGCAGTTCTGGTTCATCGGCTTCTCGCTGACGACGGCGGCCAATGTCCGGACCCTGGCTTTGATCGAAGTGCCACTGGCGCAGATCGCCTCGCGCAAGATGTTCTCGGAAGGTACGACGCGGCGCGAACTGCTGGGCATGGCAATGATCGTCTTCGGTGTCGGCCTGCTCCTGATGCTGGCGATTTAGCCGGCCGCCGCTCCACGGAACCGCTTGGGCGACTATCTTGCGGACACGGCCGATCTTGGGTGCCTGACAGGTTCGACCCAGCGCCGATATGTGCCGGCTGACCGATGAACAGCCGCGCCGCAACGGGTGGCGAGGCTGCCTCTCCGTACGACATGTCCGGTGGTTCCTGTGACCGATCATGGTGCTGCGATAGCACCGCGCTTGACCTACGCATATCTCGGCGGTTATGAGTCAAATCAATAGCCAATGAGTTATGGGTTCCGATGCTGAACGCTCACGACGCGCTCTTCAGGACGCTCGCCGATCCGACGCGGCGGGGCATTTTCGAACGGCTGTGTCGCGAAGGTGAGCAGACGGTCGGGGCACTCACAGCCCAAGCCGGGATCTCGCAGCCGGCCGTTTCAAAGCATCTCGGCATTCTGAAGCAGGCCGGGCTGGTGCGGGATCGCCATGAAGGGCGTCAGACGCATTATAGCGCGCAAATCGGCGCCCTGGGCCCGCTGATCGACTGGACGAACCAAATGGCCGGGTTCTGGCACAGTAAATTCGACGACCTCGAAGACCTGCTGAAGAGGATGGACCAATGAACGAAACGTCGACCGAAACGCTCTCGGTCGTTGTCGAGCGTGAGATAGCCCATCCGCCGGAAAAGCTCTGGCGCGCTCTCACGCAACCGCATCTCATCGAGGAGTGGCTGATGAAGAACAACTTCAAGCCAGATCTGGGCCACCGGTTCAATCTCAGCGCGGACTGGGGCGTCGTCGAGTGTCAAATTCAGGCGATCGAGCCGCACAAGACGCTGACCTACACGTGGAACACCAAGGATCTCGAGAGCGTCGTCACCTGGACGCTCATCCCTACGAGCACCGGGACCTTTCTGCGCATGGAGCAGACGGGGTTCAGGCCGGACCAGCAGCCCTATTACCGGGGAGCAATGGCTGGCTGGCCGCGGTTCTTTGGAAATCTGGAAGAGGTCATGGCGCGGACGGATTGACGTCTGCGTCGCCCGATCCGCTGCACCTTGCCCTCAGAGGAGGTCCCAATGAACTGGAACGACTGGATTCGGCAGATCCACCGCTGGATGTCGATTATCTTTACGGTGGTCGTCATCGCGATCTTCATCGCCTTGGGCCTTGGGAAGCAGCCTGCCGAGTGGGTGTATTTCCTGCCGCTGTTCCCGCTCTTCGTGCTTCTGCCCACCGGTCTCTACATGTTCGCGCTGCCCTATGCCGCCAAATCGGGCGGCGGCCGACGCACCGCCAGACAGCAGTGAAGATGATGACTGGGATGTCCAGAAAGCCGGAGCAGGCCACGGAGAACGAGGCCGCCGAGCCGGTTCTCGAGAAGCGGGCCAGACCGCGCAAATCGGCGCTGAAGGCGCAGCCGGGCGAAGTCGTCCTGCTTTCGGGTGGCAATCCCCAGATTGCCAAGGGCTATGGTGACGCCCCCGTGCAGGCCTATATCGCGGCCATGCCGGGCTGGAAAAGCGACGTCGGACGCCGCCTCGATGCCATCATCGAGCGCACCGTTCCCGGGGCGCGCAAGGCGGTCAAATGGAATTCGCCCTTCTACGGAGTGGAGGGTCAGGACCAAGGCTGGTTCCTCGGCTTTCATTGCCTCACGACATACGTGAAAGTTGCGTTCTTCCGCGGCGCATCGCTGAGCCCTGTTCCGCCCGGTGCGTCCAAGCAGAAGGACGTGCGCTATCTCGATATCCATGAGGGCGAACTCGACGAGGCGCAGTTCGCCGCTTGGGTGAAACAAGCCAGTCAGCTGCCCGGCGAGAAAATGTAGGCCGTCAGTTGGACGTGCCGCGGGCACAGGTGGACGCGGAAAGCTCGACCAGGCAAGCCCAGCACAGTCTCCAGCGTCATGCAGAGAGCCGGCGCAGAATGCGCGAACAGGCTCATCCTCTCCCCTCATGGGCGGCAACGCGCTATATCGTTACGAGCGGGGCTTCGCGGGCAGTCCCCCTTTCTGCGCACGGCCGGATTGCGCTGTTTCCGGCTTGAACGATACCGTGGTCGGGCGCAGATAAGTGTAACTGCACATTACTCTGAGAGGTCGTCATGAGCGCTGCAATCGTCGGCTGGGCCCACACGCCGTTCGGCAAGCAGGATGCCGAAACCATCGAGAGCCTGATCGTCCGCGTGGCGACGGACGCGTTGGTCGATGCCGGCATTACCGCCGAACAGGTCGATGAGATCGTTCTCGGCCACTACAATGCCGGCTTCTCCGCCCAGGATTTCACGGCCTCGCTCGTGCTGCAGGCGGACCCGGCGCTGCGCTTCAAGCCGACGACGCGGGTCGAAAATGCCTGTGCGACCGGCTCGGCCGCCGTGCACCAGGGCGTGCGCGCCATCAAGGCCGGCGATGCCAAGATCGTGCTCGTCGTCGGCGTCGAGCAGATGACCAAGACACCTTCGGCCGATATCGGCAAATTCCTGCTCAAGGCCTCCTATCTGCCGGAAGATGGCGAGACCCCCGGTGGCTTCGCCGGTGTGTTCGGCAAGATTGCCGCCGCCTATTTCCAGCGCCATGGCGATCAGTCGGATGCACTCGCCATGATCGCGGCCAAGAACCACAAGAATGGCGTCGAGAACCCCTATGCGCAGATGCGCAAGGATCTCGGCTTCGCCTTCTGCCGCGAGGAGAGCGAGAAGAACCCCTATGTCGCCGGGCCGCTGAAGCGCACCGATTGTTCGCTGGTCTCGGACGGCGCTGCCGCGCTGGTACTGGCCGATCAGGCGACGGCGATGGAAATGCGCCGGGCCGTCGGCTTCCGTGGCATGGCCCATGTCCAGGACTTCCTGCCGATGTCGAAGCGCGACATCCTCAAATTCGACGGCTGTGCCGAAGCCTGGAAGAAGGCGCTCGCCGATGCCGGCGTCACGCTGGATGATCTCTCCTTCGTCGAGACGCATGACTGCTTCACCGTCGCCGAGCTGATCGAATACGAGGCGATGGGCCTGACGAAAGAAGGCGAGGGCGCCCGCGCCATCAAGGAAGGCTGGACGCAGAAGGGCGGCAAGCTGCCGGTCAATGTCTCCGGCGGCCTGAAGGCCAAGGGCCATCCGATCGGCGCGACCGGCGTCTCGATGCATGTGCTCAGCGCCATGCAGCTCACTGGCGAGGCGCCCGAAGGCATGCAGGTCCAGGACGCACGCCTGGGCGGTATCTTCAACATGGGTGGGGCTGCGGTGGCCAACTATGTCTCGGTGCTCGAGCGGATCAAGTGACCGTCTGACGTGACGATCTTCCTGGCGCTGCTGCCGGCCTATATCCTCTCGATCTTCTACCGATCCTTCCTGAGCGTCATCGCCAGCCCGGTGATGACGGATCTGGGGATCGGGCCGCGCGAGCTGGGATTTCTGGGCGCGGCCTGGTTCATAACCTTCGCCCTGGCGCAGTTCCCGGTCGGCTGGGCGCTCGACCGGCTGGGGCCGCGCCGGACCGTCGCCGTGACGATGGCAATCGGCTCGGCCGGCGCCTTCCTCTTCGCGACGGCGACCCACGCTGTCACCGGCACGCTCGGCATGGCGATGCTCGGGCTTGGCTGCTCGCCGATCTTCATGTCTGCGCTGTTCCTGTTCGCACGCACGCAAGATCCCAAGCGCTTCGGTTTCCTGACCTCGGCCTTTATCGGCCTCGGCTCGATCGGCAATCTCGTCGGCGCGGGCCCGCTGGCGGTCGCGGCTGCCCGCTTCGGCTGGCGGCCGTCGATGCTGGTCGTGGCCGCCTGCTTCCTGGCCGCGACCGTGGTCGCCGCCGCGCTGGTTCGTGATCCGCCCAGGGCCAAGGCGGCCTCAGGCGGTGACGAAGGCCTGCTCAAGGGGCTGCGGAGCATTCTCGCGCTCCGTCCGCTCTGGCTGCTCGCGCCGATCACCCTCACCGGCTACGCGATCATCGCGACGATCCGCGGTCTCTGGATTGCGCCCTTCATGAGCGGCGTGCACGGTTTCGATGCGATCGCCAGCGGCCATGTCGCAACGGCGATGGCGATGACCATGATCGCGGGCGCCTTCCTCTATGGTGGGCTCGAACAGCGGCTCGGCCGCAGCAAGCCGCTGGTCCTGTGGGGGACGGTGCTGACCGCGTTCTGTTTCATCGCCCTGGCACTCTGGGGGGATGCGCATTCGGCGCTGGCCATCGGCCTGTTCGCGCTCATCGGCGCGACGGGGTTCACCTATGCGGTGTTGATGGCGCATGCACGGCTGTTCTTTCCCGAGCACCTGATCGGGCGTGGCATGACCTGCATCAATTTCCTGTTCATTGCAGGCGCAGCGGCGATCCAGTCCGGCTCGGGCTGGTTCATCGCCGAGCAGCGCCAGGCCGGACTCGACGCCGCGACCACCTTTGCCCATCTCCATTGGGGCTTTGCGGCGCTGCTGCTCGTCCCGAGCGCGATCTACGCCTTCATGCCGGAGCGGCCCGGCAAGAGCTGATCGGCCAAGAGCTGATCGGCTCAGGCCTCTCCCGGTGCCTTGGCGACAATCGCCAGCGCATGCACCCGGTCGGCCAGTTCCTGGGCCAACGCCGCGTTGACGAGGCGATGACGCTCCAGCCGGCTCTTGCCGGCAAAGGCGGAGGAAACGAGCTCGACGCGAAAATGCGTCTCGCCGCCCTCGCGCCAGCCACCATGGCCCTGGTGCTGATGCGATTCATCGATGACACGCAGATGCTCCGGCGCCAGTGCCGAATCGAGCTTGCTGGTGATGCGTTCCGCCATGCTGGTCATCTGTCGCCTCGTTCCGCTGGGCCGTCAGCAATCGCGGATTGCTTGTCCGGTCTCCGTCGCCGTTTCATAGTCGCCGCCTGGTGTCAGGTGAATGCGGCATTTCGCTGGAGGTTGGGATGAAGACGAGAACGGCGTTCGCTCTTGGGCTGTTGACGCTGCTCGGAGCCGCTCCCGCTCTGGCGCAGGAGGAGGGCAAGGTCGCCGACTACAAGCAGAGCGAGGCCGTGCTTGCCCGCTACAAATCCGTGCCGATCCCGCTGGCGACGCCGTCGCTGACACGCGGCACGCCCGGGCTGACCACGCAGGCCGAGCTCGACGCCTTCGTTGCCGATCTCGCCGCCAAGGCGCCGGCCCAGGTCGTGCTCGGCTCGCTTGGCACGTCGCAGCAGGGACGTGATCTGCCCTATCTGATCTTCTCCAAGGAAGGCGCCAAGGATGCGGCGGCGCTCAGGGCGTTGGGGCGGCCCATCGTCTGGTTCGTCGGCCAGCAGCACGGCAACGAGCCGGCCGGTGGTGAAGCGATGCTCGCACTCGCCAATGATCTGGCCACGACCGACCTCAAGGCCGTGCTCGACAAGCTGGTGGTGGTGATCGTGCCGCGCACCAACCCTGACGGGGCAGCGGCCGACAAGCGCACCGGTGCCAACGGCTTTGATCTCAACCGTGATCACCTGCTGCTGACCTTGCCGGAGACGAAGGCGCTGCATGCCAAGCTCGCCGAGCTGCCGCCCGACGTCATCGTCGACGTGCATGAGTTCTCAGTCGCCAATCGCTGGCTCGAGAAGTTCGGCGGGCTCAATGCCGCCGATGCTATGATCCTCTACGCGACCAATCCGGCCGTGCCACAGCAGACGACGAAGCTCGCGTCCGAGCTGGTCAAGCCTGCGATGGACAAGGCAATGGCCGAGAAGGGGCTCTCCTCCTTCTGGTATTTCACGACGGGCTACAACAAGGACGACAAGGTCGTCTCGATGGGCGGCAATGCGCCCGGCATCGCGCGCAACCTGTTCGGACTTTCGGGCGCGGTCTCCTTTCTGATCGAGACGCGCGGCGTCGGCCTCAAACTCGAGAACCTGGAGCGGCGCATCGCGACGCATTACGTCATTTCCCGGTCGGTTCTCGATACGGTCGCCGCCAATGACAAGGCGGTGCTGCAGGCGGTCGCGGCTGCGCGCGGCGAACTGGCGAAGAACGAAGGCGAGCTGGTCGTCGGCCACCGCATTGCCACCGTCAAGATGGCGATCCCGCTGGTCAATCCCGACACCGCTTCCGACATGCCGACGGAAGTCGATTTCCGCGACTCGCGCCAGGTGACGATCACCGGGCGCCGGGTGCGGCCGGAAGGCTATATCGTGCTGGCCTCGGGCCAGCCTGCGGTTGAAGCCCTGAAGCTGAAGGGCATCGCCGTCTGCGCATTGGGCGGGCCGGCTTCGCTCGATGTCGAGGCCTTCGTCGTCGAGCAGAAGGGGACGGTGAAGAAGGCCGATCGCGAGAACATCAATCCGGACCAGGCGGTGAAGGTCGAGCTCAGGCCGCGCCGGCTGGACGTTCCGGCGACCGCAGTCTTCGTGCCGATGACGCAATCGGGGGCGAATGTCATCGCCGCCTCATTCGAGCCGGATTCTCCGGGCTCTCATGTCGGCGTCGGCTTGGTCGAGGTCGCGGCGGATTCGGGCGAGGCTCCGATCTACCGCGTGCCGCGTGGGGCCAGGCCGATATTGGCTTCGGGCGGTGATCCCGCATGCAGCCGTTGAGACTGGCGCAGCGCGTCATTATCTAGGACGCATTGACGGCCACCCGGATTGCTGGGATTCTGACGCGATCGGGGCCGATCTCTGCAGCGTTTCGAATGTGTCCGCCGCAGGCGCCTGACAGCGCCTGTCGTGCAGAGCTTGTCCGTTTGGCTTTCCGCCCGCATAACCGAGAGACCATGAATTTCAATTCTCGCCTTTTCGACCGGATCAGGATCGGCCCTTCCGAGGCGGAAGAGGTGGTCGAGACTGTGGCTGTGCGCTGCGACCATTCCGGGTGCCAGCGCGCCGGTGAGTTCCGCGCGCCGAAGGGCAGGGGGCGGGAAGGCCAGTTCTTCCAGTTCTGCCTCGAACATGTGAAGGCCTATAACGCGACCTATAACTACTTCTCCGGCATGAATGACGAGGCGCTCGCCGCCTATCAGAAGCAGGAAGAGATCGGCCACCGGCCAACCTGGAAACTCGGCGTCAATTCCAAGGCGGCACGCATGTCGCAGCGCGGACGCGCGGCGGCTGCCGGCGATGCCGGGCCCGAGGTGCAGGACGGTTTCAACATCTTTGGCACGCGCAGGGAGCAGCAGGCTGCAAAGCCGGAGCCCCGCGTCGGCGCCGTGGCGCGCAAGGCGCTCGACGCGCTTGGGCTGGACGACACGGCCGATTCCGTCGCGATCAAGGCGCGCTACAAGGAACTGGTGAAGCGCTTCCACCCCGACGCCAATGGCGGCGACCGCTCGCGCGAAGGCACGCTGCAGGAGATCCTCAAGGCGTATCAGCAGCTGAAGACCACGGGGCTGGTCTGAGACGACCTATCGGGCCCTCCGGGATGATCATGTGACGTAACCTGCTGCGCTGCCGGTGCGCCGGCTCGCCCATCTACCCCCGGCGGGTTTGCCGATGGCGCGCCGAGTGCCCTATTTCTGCGTTTTCGCCGCGAGCCCGGCGACATCCGCGATGATCCCGTCCAAGGCGAAATCCTTCGGCGTATAGACCGCGGCCACGCCCATGTTGCGCAGGGCATTCTCGTCATCGGGCGGGATGATGCCGCCGACCACGACCGGGATCGTCATGCCGGCGACGCGCAGCCGGGCCGTGACATCGCGCACCAATGGCAGATGCGAACCGGAAAGGATCGAGAGGCCGATGATGTCGGCCTTGGTCTCCTGGGCCTGCGTGACGATCTCCTCAGGGGTCTGGCGAATGCCGCCATAGTTCACCGCCATGCCGGCATCGCGGGCGCGGACGGCGATCTGCTCGGCGCCGTTGGAGTGACCGTCGAGGCCAGGCTTGCCGACGAGGAAGCGCGGTGGGCGTCCGAGCTTTGCGGTCGCGCGCGCGACGGCGGCCTTGACGGTCGCAAGGCCGGGATCGTCGCCCCGCTTGCCGGTGTCGACGCCGGTCGGGGCGCGATACTCGCCAAAGATCTCGCGCAGGGCCTGGGCCCATTCGCCGGTGGTGACGCCGGCCTTGGCGCAGGCGATCGAGGCCGGCATGACGTTTCGGACTTCCCTGGCGGCTGCCGAGAGCTCCGCAAGCGCAGCCTGTGCTGCCTTGTCGTCGCGGGCCGAACGCCAGGCCTTGAGCCGGCCGATGGCTTCCATCTCGACGGAATCCGGCACGGTGACGACATTGCCCTCTCCGGCCGAGAGCGGTGAGGGCTCGCTGGTGGTGAACTTGTTGACGCCGACGACGATCTGCTCACCGCGCTCGATCGCCTCGATACGGCGTGCGCCGTTCTCGACCAGCGCCTGTTTCATGTAGCCGGACTCGACTGCGGCCAGCGCGCCGCCCATGGCATCGATCTTCGCGAGTTCGTCGAGGGCAGCGGCCTTCAACTCCTCGACCTTGGCGTCGATTGCGGCCGAACCGTCGAAGATGTCGCCGAATTCGAGCAGGTCGGTCTCGTAGGCCAGGACCTGTTGCATGCGCAGGGACCATTGCTGGTCGAAGGGGCGGGGCAGCCCCAGGGCCTCGTTCCAGGCCGGAAGCTGAACGGCCCGCGCGCGTGCCTTCTTCGAGAGCGTCACTGCCAGCATCTCGATCAGGATGCGGTAGACATTGTTCTCGGCCTGCGGCTCGGTCAGGCCGAGAGAATTGACCTGCACGCCATAGCGGAAACGGCGCATCGCCTCCTCCTGCACGCCATAGCGCTTCAGCGTGATCTCGTCCCAGAGATCGACGAAAGCCCGCATCTTGCAGAGTTCGGTGATGAAGCGCATGCCGGCGTTGACGAAGAACGAAATGCGCCCGACGATTCCCGGAAATTCCGCTTCGCTGACCTCCGGCTGGGCCCGAATCGAGTCGAGCAGCGCGATCGCGGTCGCGAGCGCATAGGAGAGTTCCTGCACCGGCGAGGCGCCCGCTTCCTGCAAATGATAGGAGCAGACGTTCGTCGGGTTCCATTTCGGCAACTCCCGGGCCGTGAACACGACGATATCGGTGGTCAGCTGCATCGAGGGGCGCGGGGGGAACACATAGGTGCCGCGCGACAGGTATTCCTTGACGAGATCGTTCTGGGTCGTGCCTTGCAGCGTCGCGCGCGGCGCGCCCTGCTCATCGGCAACCGCGACGTAAAGCGAGAGCAGCCAGGCGGCGGTCGCGTTGATCGTCATCGAGGTGTTCATCTGCGCCAGCGGGATCTGGTCGAACAGAGCCCGCATGTCGCCGAGATGGCTGATCGGCACACCGACCTTGCCGACCTCGCCGCGCGACAGCACATGGTCGGGATCGTAGCCGGTCTGGGTCGGCAGATCGAAAGCGACGGACAGGCCGGTCTGTCCCTTGGCGAGATTGGTGCGATAGAGCTTGTTCGACTCGGCCGCGTCCGAATGGCCCGCATACGTGCGGAAAATCCAGGGTTTCTCACGCTGCGCCGGCTTGTCGCCGATTGGGCCGATCGCGTTCATCGCCGCTCCCTTGCCGTTCCACCCTGGACCCAATGCAATCCCAATGTTGCACTGCGGCGAAGATAACGCCAGAGGGCTGCGCAAGTCGTCTCCGACATTCGGATGAGTCGGCGCTACACGCTGCCGGGCGCATGCCTGGGCTGGCTGAACCGTGGTTTCCTGCCTGGTGCGTGGCTGGCTACATCCAGGAGCTGGTTGGATTTCTGCGTGTCGAGGATCACCATGGTCGAGGTCTCCGCGACGCAGGGAATCGCCTGCAATGCAGCGCTGATGAAGGTGCGGAGCGCCTCGATATCCCTGACCCAGACGCGCAAGAGATAGTCGACATTGCCGGTGACCAGCAGGCATTCCGTGATCTCGGGCTGGCCCTGGATCGCGGTCATGAACTGGCTTGCCGCATCCGGGCTTTGCTTGGCCAGTTTCACGCTCACCATCACGCAGATGCCGAAACCGAGCGCAGTCGGACTGATCTGCGCCGAGTACCCCTCGATGACGCCGGCGTCTTCGAGCCGCTTGATCCGGCGGCTGCATGGCGTCGGCGAAAGGCCGACTTTCTCGGCGAGTTCGAGAGTTGAAATCCGACCGTTATCCTGAAGTGCGGCCAGGATCCTTCGGTCGATCCGGTCCAATTCGATCATGAGTGATTTTCACTCCAGAATTGCGGGTTGATGGCGATTATCCGCAAAGGAAACGCAGCAGGCCGGAACATCGCACGGATTCTCTCACTTCACGACTGCTATAGTCGCTCAAAGGACATCGTGCCCGGCTGAAACAAAGGTGGTTCAAGCGTCATGGCGATATCGAATGCCCAGCTGCCGGCAGCACGTCCTGCGCTCTCGCAGTGGTTCAAATCCGGCAACAGCATCACCCAGCAGTTCATGGCGATCGGCGGGCGGGCGGATATCATCAGCCTTGCTGGCGGACTGCCAGCGGCCGAGCTCTACCCGGTGGATGCGATCGCTGCCGCAAGCGAGCGGGCGCTGAAACGCTGGGGCGCCGTCGCGCTCGAATACGGCTCGGTCGAGGGGTTGCCGGCGTTGCGCCAGGCCATCGCCGAGCGCGTCATGGCCAGCACGGGAAGGCGGTTCGGGCCGGAGAATGTGCTGCTGACGACAGGGGCGATGCAGGGGCTCGACCTGATCGGCAAGGCGCTGATCGATCCGGGCGAGCTGATCGTCAATCAATTCCCGACCTATCTCGGCGCGCTCGATGCCTGGCGACCGCGCCACCCGCGCTATGAGCGGCTGGACTGGTGCCTGCAACGGCCCGGCTTCGACCTGGCACTGCGCCAGGCCAAGTTCGTCTATACCGTGCCGAACTATTCCAACCCGACTGGGGTGCTCGTCAGCCAGGCCGAGCGTGCGGCCTTGCTCGACAAGGTTCTCGAGGCCGGCACCTGGCTGGTCGAGGACGATCCCTATCTGCCGCTGCAGCTCGATGGCGAGGCCGGGCCCAGCATTCTCGCCGCCCATGCCGCGCGCTATCCGGATGGGGCCTATGATGGCCCTGTGATCTATCTGGGAACGCTGTCCAAAAGCCTCGTGCCCGGCCTGCGCGTCGGCTGGATCGTGGCCGAAGCCGGGATGATCGCGACATTGGCGCTCGCCAAGCAGTCGACCGACATCAGCAGCAGCATGTTCACCCAGGCGGTTGCGCTCGAACTGCTCGAAAGCGGCTTTGAGGCCACCCATATTCCGCGCATCGTCGCAGCCTATCGCGAGCGGCGCGATGCTCTTTGTGCCGCCGCTTCGCGCCATCTCGGCGAATGGTTCGAGTGGGATATCCCGCCTGGCGGCATGTTCGTCTGGTTGCGGGCGAAGTCCAGCGAGATCGACACCAACGAACTCTACAAGTGCGCGCTCGAGGACAAGGTCGCCTTCGTGCCGAGTAGCGTGTTCGATCCCGATGGGGCGCTCAACAGCGCGATGCGGGTCAACTTCACGCGCTCCTCGCCAGAGGTTCTTGCCGAGGGCGTGCGCCGGCTGGAGCGGGCTGTTCAGCGCTATCTTGGCAGGCGTTCGGGACGGGCGGCCTGAGCTCGCGCTCATTGAATGCCCGCCCGGACAGAGCAAAGCGACGATCTGGGTTCTCTGCCTTCAACCCCTCCTGCCTGGTCCAGCACCAAGCCTTCCTCCGGTCGCCGGGGAGGGCGGGGCGTGAACCGAGTTTCTGAACCGCTACCAGAAAAGGCCATCACCATGCCGACCCGCCTCGACAATCCGCGCAATTCCCGCCTTCCCGATGGCCTGATCGACGCCTGGCGCGCGGTCCCGAGCTCGGTCATTGCCGACCAACTCGGCGGTGTCGGCCATGCCGATCCGCGCATCCGGCCGATCCGGCCTTTTGCGCCGGGCACGCGGCTGACCGGCTCGGCCGTGACGGCCTGGTGCGAGCCGGCCGATTACGGGCCGGTGCATCATGCGATCGCGATTGCCGGTCCCGGCGATGTCGTCGTGGTCGCGGCAGGCGGGCGGCGAGATGCGGCGATGATCGGCGATCTGCTCGGCGGTGCCGCGCGCCTCAAGGGCATTGCCGGCGTCGTCGTCGACGGGGCGGTGCGGGATGTCGGGCCGGTCTCGCAATGGCCCGACTTCATCATGTTCTCGCGCTGGGTGATGCCACGCGGCCCCTCCTCGATGGAACGGGGCATCGTCAACGGCCCGATCGTGTTCGGCGGTGTCGCGGTGCAGCCGAACGATCTCGTCATCGGCGATGATGACGGGCTCGTTTTCGTGCCGCATGCGCTGGCCGAGGCGAAGCTGGAGCCCTGCCTTGCACGCGTCCGCGCCGAAGTGGAATGGGAGAGGGTCTTGGCGGGCGGCAAGTCGACGGTCGAGGTCTTCAAGGTCCCCGCAATCGAGCCACTCTGAAGCCTGCCCGAAATGTGGGCCGCGGTTTTCGGGAACGCCGAAGCGCGCACAGAAGCCGAGATCATCGGGCCGGATACGATATCCGATCCGATGATCTAAGCTCCACGCCGCGGTGCCAACCCGCGCCGGGCCGCAGCCGGCTTTCTCAGCCGGCAATTGTGAGCGTTGGATCGCGCTGCTGGCGCTGATCTCTCAGGCAGTAGCCCTGGCGCTCGCCAGCGGGGCATTGGTCCCGCGGAGCGTGATGGCAAAGGCAGCCGCGAACAGGCACAAGGCTCCGGCGATGAAGAAGGCCGGGAGATAGCTCTCGTAGACGGTCCGGCTGAAGCCGGCGCCATAGGCGGCGAAGGCTGCGCCGAGCTGGTGCCCGGCGAAGATCCAGCCGAAGACCAGGTTGGTCTTGTCGCCGAAGCGGTCCGCCGCGATCTTCACGGTCGGCGGTACGGTTGCGACCCAATCCAAGCCGTAGAACACGGCAAACAGCGACAGGCCGTAGAACGAGAAGTCGCTGAAGGGCAGGTAGAGCAGCGAGAGGCCGCGCAGCCCGTAATACCAGAACAGCAGCCAGCGGCTGTCATAGCGATCCGAGAGCCAGCCTGAGCCCACCGTGCCGGCGAAATCGAAGATGCCGATCACTGCGAGCACGCCGGCCGCCGTGACCGCCGCCATGCCATAATCCCCGCAGAGCGCGATGAAATGGGTTTGCACCAGGCCGTTGGTGCTCGCGCCACAGATGAAGAAGGTTCCGAACAGCACCCAGAACGTCTGGGTGCGCACCGCTTCGCGGAGCGCAACGAGCGGAGAGGCCAGCATGGTCAGCAGGCTGGTCGGAGCCACAGGCGCTGGCTCGATCCTGGTCTCGCCATAGGGGGCGAGGCCAACATCGGCGGGCCGGTTGCGCATCAAAAGGAGCACGGCCACGGCCGCGATCACGATCATGGCCAGTACGAAGACCATGGCGGAGCGCCAGCCGACGCGCTCGGTCAGTTCCGCGAGCAAGGGCAGGAAGACGAGTTGCCCCGTAGCGGTGCTTGCCGTCAAAAGTCCCACCACCAGGCCGCGCCGTTGCGCAAACCAGCGCGTCGCGACGGTGGCGCCGAGCACCATCGCTGTCATGCCGGTGCCGAGACCGAGGACGATGCCCCAGAGCAGCATCAGGTGCCAAAGCTGCGTCATCACGAAGGAGCCGAGCACGCTGGCGGCGATGAAGGTCAGGGCGACGCCGACGACGGGCCGCAGGCCGAAGCGGTTCATGAACGCGGCGGCGAACGGGCCCATCAGGCCGAACAGGGCGAGGCGGATCGCCAGAGCGGAGGAAATCTCCGAGGTTGCCCAGCCGAATTCCTTCTGAAGAGGTCCGATCAGCACGCCCGGCGCGCCGACCGCGCCGGCCGTCACCAGCATGGTGAGGAAGGTCACGGCGGCAACGACCCAGCCATAATGCACGCCGCGCCGGGCGAAGAGCGCTGCAAGCCCGGTCGGGGCCGCGGGAGCGAGAGCGTCAGTGGGCATGCAAGTCTCCTAGTTACGGGTATATGCCCGCATTGGTGCGAGAGATCAAAGTGAATCGAGCGCCGCGCGAAGGTTCCGCATGGCCTCGGCACCGAGCCGGTCATGCAGCGCCTTCTGCGCTGCATCCCAGAGCGGAGCGCCATCTTCGAGGACCTTTCGGCCCGCATCGGAGAGCGAGACCGTGGCCTCGCGCTGGTCCCTGCCGCGGCCGAGCGCCACGAGTTTCAATTTCTCGAGCACGCGGACATTGCGGCCGATCGTCGAGCGGTCGAGTTCGGTCAACCGCCCGAGTTCGGTCAAGGTGACGGGGGCGGAGCGCGCGATCGTCCGCATCAGGCTGAACTGCGCAATATTGACGCCGACCGGCGCAATGGCCTCGTCGTAGAAGGCAGCCATGCGGCGAGAGGCCGAACGCAGGGTCGTGCAGATACAGGGGCTGGACATGAGTGCGGGTATATGCCCGCAATCATGAAATTACAAGGGGTGCTGGAATGGGCACGCGCTGCGGTGCTTCCTGCAGGTGCCCTCCGGGATGCTCACATCACAGGGGGAGCATCCCGTCTTGGACTAATGGGCGACAAGCGCGTGGATAGCCCGGGCGTGCCGGGTGACTGGTGGGAAAAACTAGTTTCGACCGCCCGGCAGCCGCGGCAGCGGCATGAACTCGACGCCTTCCTCGTGCAGCAGGCGGGCATCGTCGGGCGTCGCTTCGCCATAGATGGCGCGGTCATCGGCTTCGCCGTGATGGATCTTGAGAGCTTCCTCGGCAAAGCGGGGACCGACATGTTCGGCGGTCTCGGTGACGTGCTTATGCAGAGCCGTCAGCATTTCGCGGAAGGCGATTTCCTTCTCGCCCATCAGGGCGACGGGGGCTGGTGCAGGCGTTGCCGGGGCAGGGAGAGCCTCCGAACCAGGCGCCTCGGCGCGCGGTCCGCGATCTGTCCGCGTCACGCTCGGCGACATGATGGCGCGCTCGACCTTGCTGCTGTTGCAGACCGGGCAGGAGACGAGGCCGCGGCGCGACTGCTCCTCGAAGCTGGTGGAGCTCGCGAACCAGCTTTCGAACTCATGGGCGCTGTCGCAAAGAAGGGAATAGCGGATCATCGTTGACTCATGAGGCGGCTGGCTGCCGCGATACACCCGGACCGTCGCCGCGCCACCTGGCGCGGACGCCCGGCAATTCTGTCATTCCTCATGATGCGGCCTCATGCCGCGAGCAGCGTGTCGAGTTCGCCGCGGGCATCGAGCGCATGCAGGTCGTCGGAGCCGCCGACATGACGGTTGCCGATGAAAATCTGCGGCACGGAGCTGCGGCCGCCGGCCCTCTCGCTCATGGCGCGGCGCAGCTCCGGCTTGCCGTCGACATCGATCTCTTCAAAGGCCGCGCCCTTCTTCTTCAGGAGCGACTTGGCGGCGGTGCAATAGGGGCACCAGCTGGTGGTGTAGAGCGTGATCTGCGGCATGACGGTTCCGGCGATACTGTTCTGACACATCATGTAGTGTGCCATCAGGCATCCGTCACCACCCGCGCGAAGGTGAGGACATCGACATGGCTGGCGCCGGCACGCAGCAGGGCCCGTGCGGCAGCATTGACGGTCGAGCCGGTGGTGAGGACATCGTCGACCAGCAGGATGCGCCGGCCCGCGATCGTGGCCCTCATCGCCGGCAGGACCTTGAAGGCGCCCTGCAGGTTCTCGATACGTTGGGGACGCGTCAGGCCGATCTGCTGTTTCGTCCGCTTGACGCGCGTCAGTGCCTCTGGAGCGAAGGCGACGCCGCTCTGGCGCGCGACGACCCTTGCAAGTGCCGCGGCCTGGTTGAAGCGGCGGCGCCAGAGGCGTGTGCGGTGCAACGGCACTGGAACGACACAATCCGCCTCGACGAGGATTTCGCGGCCAGCCTGCGTCATCATCCGGCCGAGCGTGATCGCGAGCTCGAGGCGGTCGCCATATTTCAGCCGGTGAACCAGCTCGCGCGCCGTACCGTCGAAACGGCAGACGGCACGGGCGCGGGCAAAGGCCGGCGGCTCGGCGATCGCCGCAGGCGAGACGATGCCATCGCCGAGATCGATGGCGATGGGCGTGCCGAGGCGCTCGCAATACGGGCGCTCGATGAAGCCAATTCCGCTCCAGCATGCCGGGCAAAGGCCTTGGGCCTCAGCGGTCGCTCCCTTGCAGGCAACGCAGGACGGCGGATAGACGAGGCTGATCGCACTGCGCATCCCAAGCCGGGAGGCGGTCCCGACAGCGTTCAGCCAGCGAGAGCCGGTGCCGGCCAGGGAGAAGGATTTTCTATCGTCGGTTCCCTGCGCGACCATACCTGTGTCGATCCCGGCCCGGAATGAGTGGCTGCATTGCTTTCATCCCATGCCAGCATTTGCGGCCCTGCCAATTCCGCACGCAAGTCTTATCTCCTCTTGCGTCCAACGCATGGCAAGGCGAGGTGACTTGTCATGCCATGCGGTTTTCAATCGCTTCATGGCAAGGGCCGCGAGCTAAGAGGAACCATCCGATGAGCCAGTCCGGTGATCACGCTGCCTCCCTGTTCACTCCGTTCCGTCTCGGCGAGATCGAACTCAGGAACCGCATCGTCATGGCGCCGCTGACGCGCAACCGCGCGACGCGGGGCAGCGATGCCCCGAATGCCCTGAATGTCGAGTACTACCGCCAGCGCGCCAGCGCCGGGGTTATCGTCACCGAAGGCACGCAGATCTCGCAGCAGGGCCAGGGTTATGTCTGGACGCCGGGCATCTATAACGACCAGCAGATCGCCGGCTGGAGGCAGGTGACCGACGCGGTCCATGCGGCCGGCGGCAAGATCATCACGCAGCTCTGGCATGTCGGGCGCGTCAGCCATGTCTCGCTGCAGCCCGGCCAGCAGGCGCCGGTCGCGCCCTCCGCCATCCCGGCCAATACCAAGACCTATATCGAAAGCGGCTTTACAGCGGTCTCCGAGCCGCGCGAGCTCGCTGCCGACGAGATCCCAGGCATCATCGCCGATTATGTCCGGGCGGCGGAGAACGCCAGGGCGGCCGGCTTCGACGGCATCGAGCTTCATGGTGCGCATGGCTATCTGCTCGACCAGTTCCTGCGCGACGGCTCCAACAGGCGCAGCGACGCCTATGGTGGTTCGTTGGAAAATCGCGTGCGGCTCGTTCTCGAGGTGATCGAGGCCGTCGCAACGGTATTTCCGAGAGGCCGCATCGGCATCCGCATCTCGCCGGTGAGCCCGGCCAATGATGCTCGCGACAGCGATCCGCAGGCGCTGTTCGGCTATCTGGTCGAGCGGCTCAACGAAACCGGTATCGCCTTCATCCATGTCGTCGAAGGCGCGACGCGCGAGGCCCGCGACTATCTGCCGTTCGATTATCTGGCGCTGCGCAAGGCCTTCAAGGGCGCCTATATCGCCAATAACGGCTTCACCCGCGAACTTGCGATCGAGACGCTGGCCGAGGACCGGGCCGATCTCATCGCCTTTGGCCGGCTGTTCATCGCCAATCCCGATCTGGTCGAGCGGCTGCAGCAGGATGCACCGCTGAATGCGCCGGATGTCGCGACCTTCTATGGCGGCGATGCCGCAGGCTATACGGACTACCCTTCGCTGGCGCAAAAGGCCGCCTGATCGGCCGCTTTGACACATGGAGCCATGAGGGCGGGCGCGTCCATCGTTCGCCCTCATTCGATTTATCCCACGGTTTGTGCACGAAAACAGTTGCAGCGGCGCGGAAGCCCGACTAAACACCGCCCGTGCCGCGCTGCTCCCTTCGTCTAGCGGTCTAGGACGTCGCCCTCTCACGGCGAAAACAGGGGTTCGAGTCCCCTAGGGAGCGCCAATACGGCCAAATGAGCCTGTTTTATAAGGCTCTTTTCCTTCTCTTGTCCCGCTTCCGTTTTCGGTGGGACGATTGTCGAGCCAGCCTGAAGCTTCTTCATCGCTGAATCCGCCATCTGCGGCTTACGTGCTGCGCGGGTGTATCGCTCCACCTCCTCAAGCGTCCGATGCCCTGTAATGGGCATGAGTTCGTGGGCAATGGCCTGGCTTTCTGCCAGCCGCGCGAAGATGGCCTTGCGCAGTCCGTAGGGTGCGACTGTGGGTTTTCACCGGACATTCATGAACCCTGAGCGCTGTACCCATCTGTGACGTCGACATTGCGCGCCTGGACAGTGGCGAGATCATCTTCGCTGAACTGCGCAGCCGCACCGGATCTCGGTTCTGGATCGTTCCCAAGTAAGATTCGTAGCGGAGCGTGTGCGCGTGAAGCCTGATGCAGGGTGACGATCAGCATCGTTTGGCATCGCTGGTGAACTTGCTGCCGTTGTCACAGACGATCATCTTCCGCCCGCCGCGCTCGACGATCACGCGGTCGCGTTTGCGGGTGACCGGGAACTCACTTTACGGTGGTGCGCAATTCGGCATCCTTTCTTGGAGAGTCGTCTGTTGAAAATCTCTTCTATCCCAAGGCGTTAGTGTCCTATAAACTCGATCAAAGCGTTGCTTTACTGACACGATTAACGTAAGGGTATAGGAAGGTCGGATAATTATTTCCTAGAATAATTTGTTAATGATGGACGGAAATTGGATGAATGTTGTCCATGTATCATTCTCTACGGAAGAGCTTTCTCCGAATAAGCAGTTCGACGCTTGGCGCGGATGGTTCGGAACTGTTTTCAATGCGGTCATTGACGAGCCCGAAGCAGGATTTGTGGCTACCTGTGAAACCTGGAACTTCGGCGGGTTTGGCTTAAGCCGGGTTCAAGCTCCCAGGTTGCAAGCCATTAGAAGCGCTGGCCTTATTCGCCAAAATCCGATCGACCATTGGAACATCGCGGTCGGCAGAAAGCGAACAGCGGGAGAGGTGGGCGGTCATCGTGCTATCGATGTTCCTGCCGGAGTACCTTACGTTTCCTCGCTGGGGCGGACGCTCACGAGCGCCAGAGACGATGATGAGCGGGTTCAGCTTTATCTCCCACGAGATAGCTTTCCGGAGCTCGCGGCCGTCCTGGACGGGATGGATGGAAGAGCGATTCCAGGAGCGATGGGCCAACTACTAGGGGACTTCCTGGTGTTGTTGGCGAGGAATGCACCGGCTTGTTCCGGAGCGAATGCGCCGGCTCTACAATCCGCAGTCCGGGGGATGGTGCTTGCCTGTATTGCTCCGTCAAAAGACAGTGCTGTCCAGGCGGCCACCCCGATCGCAGTTGTGCGTAAGGATGGCGTTCGAAAAATAATCGATCAAAATCTCCATAGGCTCGCTTTTGGTCCTGACTTCCTGTGCCGAGAAGCAGGTGTGTCGCGTTCCCAGCTTTATCGCCTGTTGGAAGCCGAAGGCGGGGTAAAGAACTATATCCAGCGGCGGCGTCTCAAGAAATGTTATTCCGAGCTATCAAGGGGCACCAATCTCCGCCCCATCGCAGCTATTGGCGAGGAAATGGGGTTTGCAGACCCCTCAGGTTTCACCCGAGCGTTCAAAAAGGAGTTCGGGATGAGCCCGTCAGAGGTTCGAGCCACCCAATCTATGCATTCAATGAGCAGTCTTAACCCGCAGGGTTTGCCAAGGCAGAGAATAAACGGTCTTCGCGACATTCTGGAAAAAATGGCGTGACCGTCCTCTGCATCCCCGAACCACCGATCGCCCGCTGGGGCGGAAAGCGCATAGGATCGCTGCCACGCGAAGCCGATTCCTTCCAGCGGATCGCGGCGCGCGAATTCAACGCAGGTGCGTGCCCGCCCGATCGTCGATAAAATGACGGCGTAGGAGCGCGACGCAGCGGTCCAAGTCCCAGAGCCGAAGCGCGGCGGCGGCATGTCGAGGGGATCGACTTCCTCGATGGGCTCCAGGTCGCGCTGGCGTTCGGCGTGGTTCAGGGCCGTTACAGACTTGGCCAGGCCAATTGTGTTCTCCAGGTGACTTGCCGCGGCCGTCTTGCTTGTTCCGCCTGCGCCGAGCCCGAAGGGATCGCAGGCGGCGAATCATCGCTGGAGCCGCGACCGTTGCAACAGAAGCCATGGAGCAGGCATCTGTTCTCGGCGCGGTTCCCGACTTGTTTATCGCTACCGCATCGGGCGGAGGCCTATCGGCGGGCTGCGCGCTCGCGATCGCTGGTAGCGGTTCCACCATGCTTGCGGTCGAACCATTCGGCTTTGACGAGCTCGCGCGAAGCCTTTCTGCTGGACGTCGGGTGGCCATAGAGGGCCACGCGACATCGATATGCGATGCTCTGCTTGCCCCGATGACAGGCGCGTTGCCCTTCGACATTCATATGCGATCAGGAACCAAAGTGGCCGTGGTCGCAGACAATCACGCCCGCGCCGCAGTATCCGCATTGTATGCGGAGTTCGGCTTGGTGACTGAGCCCGGCGGAGCGCTATCGGTAGCTGCCTTGCTTGCCGAACCAAGTCTGCTGCAAGGCCGCGCCTCAATTGCAGTCGCCAGTGGTCGGAATTTGGATAGGGAGCGATTCATCAGCATGATTTCCGAGGCATGACGGTCGCCCCGGCTTGATTTAGCGCTGAGTTCGTTTCCAGCGATCTTGGAGCCGTTTCCCACGGAACAAGCGCCGGCGATCACCGGATTGTTGCTTTTTGCAAGGCCGAATCCCGAGGGGATTCGTGATGGGCGGTGACGGACCATTGCCGGTTGCGACTGGCGCGAAATGGCAAGACGGGCAGGCTGCCCATGCCCGAAATGCTCGCAACGGAATTCGCCTGCTGATCGCAGACCGATCCGGCCTTCCTCGCCGATCGCAAGGCCGCGAAAGCGGAGGTGAATGCAGTGAACGCGACGCGGGCAAGCGCGATGCCAGATTGCGCTGCCGAGGCGATCGATACGTCGACAAGCCATGTCGCGTTCAGATGTGTCGTTCGGAACGGAGAATTGAATGAAACGGCCTCTTAGTCACCAATTCAGAGCCCGCTGGTTGGGCGTAAGCACGACGCTTCTGATGTTGGGATCGCCCGTGGCAGCCCAGGACTCGCTGCCGTTTCCGCCAACGCCCTCGGGCAGCAAAGCCGGACCGACGATCGCGGAGTCGACCTACAGCCCCCTGTCGGTGAAGTCGCATCTCCCTGCCAATGCGCCGAACATCGTCGTGATCATGCTCGACGACGTCGGCCCGGCGCTTCCGAGCACCTTCGGCGGCGTGATCGATACACGCACGTTGAGCCGGGTTTCCGGAGACGGGATTACCTATAACCGCTTCCACAATGCCGCGATGTGCTCACCCACCCGAGCGGCGCTGCTGACCGGGCGCAATCACCATCGCGTCGGCTACGGCCAGATCGCCGAACTGGCGAATGACTGGGATGGCTATTCAGGCCGGATCCCGCGCACGTCGGCGACCGCAGCGAAGGTCCTTGGCTATTATGGCTACGCGACGAGCGCCTTCGGAAAATGGCACAATACGCCCGCCAACGAGACCACGGCCGTCGGCCCCTATACGAACTGGCCGGCGGGGCAGGGGATCGGCTTCGACTACTTCTACGGGTTCCTTGCCGGAGAATCCTCGCAATGGGAGCCTGCGGTCGTCGAGAACACGGTCCGGGTGAACCCATCCGAAGGGAAGAAGGACTATCACTTCACCGAAGACATGACCGACAAGGCTGTCTCATGGATGAAGCAGGTCCACGCACTGACGCCGGATCGACCGTTCTTCATGTATTGGGCCCCCGGCGCCTCCCATGGTCCGCATCACATCTTCAAGGAATGGGCGGACAAATATAAGGGCAAGTTCGACGAAGGCTGGGACGTCATGCGCGAGCGCGTCTTCGCCCGCCAGAAAGAACTCGGCTGGATCCCGAAAGACACCGAGCTGACGCCGCGGCCGAAGACCCTTGCCGCATGGGCCGACATTCCCGAGGACGAAAAGCCATTCCAGCGTCGGCTGATGGAGGTGTTCGCCGGATACACCGAACATGCCGATGCGCAGGCCGGCCGGTTGATCGATGCCCTGGACGAGCTCGGCATCCGCGACAACACGCTGGTCTTCTACATCTGGGGCGATAACGGTTCCAGTGCGGAAGGCCAGAACGGCACCATCAGCGAACTCCTGGCGCAGAATGGCATTCCTTCCGAGGTCAAGGACCATATCCGCACCATGAACGAGCTCGGCGGCCTGGATGTGCTCGGGTCGCCCAAGGTGGACAACATGTATCATGCCGGCTGGGCCTGGGCCGGCTCCACGCCCCATCGGTCGACGAAGCTGATCGCCGCACATTTTGGCGGAACGCGCACGCCGCTCGCGGTGTCCTGGCCAAGCAGGATCAAGGCGGACAAGACGCCGCGTCCGCAATTCCATCACGTCAACGATATCGTGCCGACGATCTACGACATCCTGCGCATCACGCCGCCGAAGCTCGTCGACGGCATCAGCCAGGATCAGGTCGACGGCACCAGCATGACCTACTCCTTCGCCTCCCCGACAGAGCCGGACCGCAAGAAGGAGCAGTATTTCGAGGTCATGGGCAGTCGCGCCTACTACAAGGACGGGTGGATCGCCTCGACATTCGGGCCGCGAGTGCCCTGGCAAACAGGCGTCGATCCTTCGATCATGAAATGGTCGCCGAAGAACGATGTTTGGGAGCTCTACGATCTCAAAAAGGATTTCTCGCAGGCGAAGGACGTCGCCGCCGCTCATCCCGGCAAGCTCGATGAGCTGAAGAAGGCTTTCGAGGTGAGCGCGAAAGACAACAAGGTCGATCCGGTTGGCGGCGGGCTATGGTCCGTGATCTTCCACCCGGAAGACGCACCGTCCAATCCCGCCAAGTCGTTCAACTACACGCAGGAGGTCATCGGCGTTCCCGAGTTCACCGCACCGCGGCTCGGATCGCGCAGCAGCCTCGTCACCATCGATGCGGATTTGCAGCCCGGCTCGAAGGGCGTGCTCTACGCGCTCGGCGCCATCTCGGGCGGTGTCGCCTTGTGGGTCGAGAACGGGAAGCTCAACTACGAGTACAACCTGTTCGAGATCGAACGGACACGGCTGGAAACGTCCGCCCCGCTCCCGACCGGAAAGGTCAAGATCGAGGTCGAAACACGCAAGGCCAGCGGTGTCCGTCCTGCGCCTCTCGACATCATCATCCGCGTGGACGGCAAGGAGGTCAGCAAGGGGCGTGTTCCACGCTCGGCAGCGCTGACCTTTACCGCCAATGACGCCTTTGACGTCGGCCGGGACAGCTATTCCCCCGTCTCATTTGCGTATTTCGACCGCAAGCCCTTCGCCTTCAATGGCACGATCCGGCATCTGAAGGTCGACTATCTGGACTGAGCGCCGACCAGCTGGAGGCGGCGAACACGATCTTCGCCGCCTCCTTTCAAGTTCCGACAGCGCGGAAACTCCACTCTCCAGAGCCGGGCGGAGGCACATTCTGGCCGAAGCCGCTGCTGACTCACGAACGGGAAATTCGATGATGAGACGACTTGCTTTTGTTTTTGCCGCTGCACCTTCGACGCTGCTGGCCCCGGCCCAAACGGAATTGAGCGCCCATATATTCAAAGGACAGGAAGCGACTAAAATGCTCGTAAAGATGGTTCTGGCCTCCATGAGTGTCGCGTTCCTCGCCCTGACATCGTTCGGGGCGCAGGCCATGCCGATGTCATCCGCCCTTTCACAGGCAAGGGCTTACGGCGTCACAAAGGTCGCGGGCGGATGCGGTGTCGGCTACTATCGGGGGCCGCTCGGCGGCTGTGTCCGGGTTGGTGGGGGTGTCGTCGTTGCGCCGCGTCCCGTGGTTGTCGCTCCTCGCCCGGTCGTCGTTGCTCCCCCGCCCGTTGTGGTCGCTCCTCGCACGGTCGTTCGCCCGCGCCCCGTCGTCATTGATCGACGGCCGATTGTGATCCGTTAGGTCGTGCCGCGCTCGAGCACATCGGTCTGAAGCGGAAGAAGTAAAATGCATAAATATCTGAACTTCATGGCCCGCTAGTAACAGGCTTAGGATTGCTGGCCGGCCCAGGGGCGGCGCAGGAAAATCCCGTCACGGCCATCGGCATCGCGCTGGAACCGGACGCAACAATGGTCAAACACGCGTAGGCTGCCAATGCCCGCCTACGCGAGGTTTTCCCAAAGGGCTACGCATTGGATGCAACGCACCGCCCGCACATCACGATGCTGCAGCGGTTCGTCCAGACGGCAGCCCTCGACAAAGTCTACGCTGCGGTTGGCGATGTCCTTGCCATTGAGAAACCACCTGGATTGGCGCGCCATTCTCCAACGCGATGACCAAGGTCACGTTGTTCCGCTCCGCTGCGGCTTCAGATGGTCGAGCAGATCCATTGGTACAGGAAAGACCACGGTCGAGGATCGCTCTCCCGCGATGTCGTGAAGCGCCGCGAAATAGCGTAACTGCATCGCCTGCGGTTCCTGGGCAAGTATCCGACCTGCCTCGACCAGCTTCTCGGCGGCTTGCTGCTCGCCCAGCGCGTTGATCACCTTCGCGCGCCGAAGTCGTTCCGCCTCGGCCTGCTTGGCGATGGCGCGCACCATGTTTTCATTGAGATCGATATCCTTGATCTCAATGTTGGTGACCTTGATGCCCCAGGCGTCGGTTTGCTGATCGAGAATCTCCTGGATGTCGGCGTTGAGTCTGTCCCGCTCCGCGAGCATCTCGTCCAGTTCATGTTTTCCAAGCACCGAGCGCAGTGTGGTCTGTGCCAGCTGGCTGGTCGCTATCATAAAATTTCCGACTTTGATGATTGCGCGCTCGGGATCGATGATGCGGAAGTATAGAACGGCGTTTACCTTGACGGAGACGTTATCGCGGGAAATCACGTCCTGCGGCGGCACGTCCTGAACCATCACCCTGAGATCGACTTTCACCATCTGCTGGACGAACGGAATCAGAATGATGAGGCCCGGGCCTTTCACGCCGGAGAAGCGTCCGAGCGTGAAGATGATACCGCGCTCGTATTCCCGCAGGATGCGAATGGCCGAAGAGAAGAATACGATCACGGCGATCGCGAGCAGTGCATAGATCAAATAATCGAGCATCACCGCGCACCTCCTTCGCCGGCGGTCAGTCCCGGCCGCCGACGCACCATCAGCGTCAGATCCATGATGCTAGCCACCTCGACCATCTCTCCTGGTCTGAAGGCTTCCGCGCTGCGTGCTTGCCAGCGCTCACCCTGTGTGAAGACGTGGCCTTCTCTGTCAGCCCAGTCGAGGACCTCGGCGGACAGGCCGCGCATGGCTTGTGCACCGACACGTGCAGGACCTTTGCGGGCTCGCCTGAGCGAACTGAATATGACGACAATCAGGCCAATGAACATCGCCGCCGCGATGCCAATGACCCACCATGACAAGCGATATCCCGGTGCTTCGACTTTGAAGAGCATCATCGCTCCGAGCACGAAAGCGATGATCCCACCGATGCCGACGATCGCAGTCGGAGTGAAGGCCTCGATCGTGAAGAGTGCGATCCCCAGCAGCATCAGCGCGAGGCCGGCATAGTTGATCGGCAGCATGTTGAGGGCATAGAGACCCAGCAGCAGACAAATCGTGCCGACCACCCCCGGCGCGATGGCGCCGGGAGACGCGAATTCGAAAATCAGACCGTAGACGCCGACCAGCAGAAGAATGAAGGCGACGTTGGGGTCGGCGATGACCGACAGAAATTGCGAGATCCATCCGGGATCGAGCGCCCCGATCGTTGCATCCTTCGTCGCCAGATGCCGGGTTTCGCCACCCGCAATTTCCACGACGCGACCATCGATTTGCTTGAGCAGCTCAGTCGGGTTGCGCGCGATGAGATCGATGACATTCGCCTGCAACGCAGCGCTGGCGGAAAGGCTGGCTGCCTCGCGGACAGCTTTCTCGGCCCAATCGGCGTTGCGTCCGCGCAACTCGGCCAGACTGCGGATTGAGGCGACGGCATCGTTCGTCATCTTCGCCGTCATCGCATCCGTCGGCTCTGTTTGCTGGGCGCTATCTTTCTTGTCCTTGCCGTCCTTGTCGGTGGGTTTGCTCGGCAGACCGGGTACCGGACTGCCGATCTGTACCGGCGTCGCCGCGCCGAGATTGGTGCCCGGCGCCATTGCTGCGATGTGCGTCGCATAGAGGATATAGGTGCCCGCGCTGGCCGCGTGGGCGCCGGAAGGAGAGACGTAACCGACGACAGGAATGGACGAGGCCAGCACGTCTGCGATGATCTCGCGCATGCTGGTCGCGAGGCCGCCCGGTGTGTTCAGACGCAGAATGACAACTTCGGCGCGTCGTTCGTTTGCCTTGGCCAGAGCGTCTTTCACGTAACCGGCCGTCGCCGGTCCGATCGCGCCGTCGACGGAAATGATCAATGCAGCTCTGCTGTTTTCCCCCGTCGCCGCGGCGGAAAGGGGAGAGAAGGCCAAAGCGGCGGCTGCAATTGCCGCGACAAGGGTCGCCTGTACCGTCTGCACAGCAAGGACTCCCTTAATCAAAGTGATATGGGGGATGTCTCCGACGACCTCAATATGATCGCGATTGCCAATCCGCAGTTCGCCGGCCGATAGCGGACGCGAGAGCCGCTGGAGATGACAGGCGGCGCGATCGGCTGATCCGGGTCTGCTCCCAAGAGTTCGAAGCAGCTTCACTCGTTCCACGGTCCCGGCGACAGAGCTTTGAGCATCCGCGTCGCGTCGCCTTGACGCGCGATCCTGATCACGAAGCAAGCGGCAGGCGTCCCTCATTTCCGCTATAATTGGACCATGACGATCGGGATCGCCGGACCCGGACGGAAGGCGCCACGGCAGAACGCCGTGGTCAGGCTCGTCATTGCGGCCGTCGTCGTCGGGGTTTGCCTTGTCCTGCTCGGGCTCGCGAGTGACTGGCTGGTCGATTGGCTGTGGTTTTCCTCGATCGGTTATCTGCAGGTCTTTTGGACAACAATCGAAGCTGAAGCTGTCGTCTTCTTTGCTGTCTGGACGGCGACTGCCGTCGTTCTTTGGCTCAACGGATGGCTGGCCGTGCGTTTTGCCCGGCGGCCGCCGATACAGGCTGTCGCCGGCCTCACGTGGCAACCCCCGGGCACCGTGCTGCTGCCCGATCTGCTCGCGCTCGCGCGCGATCGATTGCCCTGGCCCTGGGTTGTTGCAGGCGGTGCTGGTTTGCTCGCGCTGCTCGTCGCCGCGGCGGAAGCCGGCAATTGGGGCATCTTCCTGCGGTTTCTCTATCAGGTGCCATATGGCGCAGACGACCCGCTCTACAACAAGGACATCGGCTTCTATCTCTTCTCATTGCCTGCCTATTTCCTCCTCAAGAACTGGATGTTGCTCACGCTTGTTTTGAGCGCGCTCTTCGCCGGAACGATCTACTGGGTGCACGGCGAGATCGAATACGACGTGCCGCGGCGATCAATATCGCCGACAGTGATCGCTCACGGCTCGGCAGTGCTCGGTCTTCTCTTCGCGGTGAAGGCTTGGTCCTATGGTCTCGACCGCTATCTGCTGCTCTATGGCGATAACGGCGTGGTCGTCGGCGCCAGTTACGCCGATGTCCATGTGGGGCTACCGGGCCTGTGGCTTTTGATCGGGTTTTCGATCATCGCGGCGTTCGCCGCGTGGGTAAACCTCTGGATGCGTACCTACTGGCTTCCTGCCACAGCGTTCATGCTCGTTGCCATCGGCTCAGTCGTGCTGTCAGGTGCAGCCCCCGCGCTGTTCCGGCAGTTCTTCGTCAGACCAAGCGAGTTGCAGCTGGAGAAGCCTTATATCGAACGCAACATCGCGTTCACACGGCAGGCCTATAATCTTGATCAGATCGCAGCCAAGCCGTTTGCCGCGGAACAGAAGCTATCTCTCGACACGCTAGCGGCCAACAAGGCGACAATCGAAAATATCAGGCTGTGGGACCAACTGCCCTTGTCGGATACTTACGCGCAGCTGCAGGAGATTCGCACCTACTACAAATTCCATGATCCTGACGTTGATCGCTACTGGCTCGATGGTTCCTACCAAAGCGTGATGCTTTCGGCTCGCGAGCTACGACCCTCGTTGCTGCCGCCGAATGCCCAGACATGGGTCAACCGCCACGTGCTGTTTACTCACGGCAACGGCGCGGTGATGAGCCCGGTCACCCGAAAGAGTACCGAAGGACTACCCGTCCTCTATTTGCGGGATATCCCACCCGTCGCAGACGGAGGTCCCAAAATCCTCGAGCCGCGCATCTACTACGGCGAGGAGAGCGACAGTTACGTCATTGTCAAGGGAAGCACACCGGAGTTCGATTATCCCAAGGGCAAAGACAATGTCTATGCAGCCTATGACGGCACCGGTGGCGTTCCGATCGGAGCGATGGCGAGCAGAATGCTGTTCGCCTATTATTTCAACGACCCGAACCTGCTCCTCTCAAGCTATATCACTGCCGATAGCCGGATCATGATCCGCCGCAACATCCAGGAACGGGTGCGAACGATCGCTCCGTTTCTCCGGCTCGATCATGATCCCTATCTGGTCATCAGCAATGGGCGGATGCTCTGGATGCAGGATGCCTACACGACGAGCTCCTATTTCCCCTATGCGCAGCCTGCGCAAGATGGCGATCTCAACTACATTCGAAATTCGGTGAAGGCTGTTGTCGATGCTTACAGCGGGGCCGTCGATTTCTACCTGATGGATCCCGGTGATCCGATTGCCGCGACCTACCAGCGCATCTTTCCGGGCCTGTTCAAGCCGTTCGCGGCCATGCCTTCAGACCTGCAGAAGCATATTCGCTATCCGGAGGACCTGTTCCTGGTTCAGGCGCGGCTCTATCAAACCTACCACATGGAGGCGGCCGACGTTTTCTATAACCGCGAAGATCTTTGGCAATTCCCCCTGCAACCGGGGGGCGGCGGCACCGCGATGATGACGCCCTATTACATCATCATGAGGCTGCCCGGAGAATCGCATGCTGAGTTTTTCCTCATGCTCCCGATGGTGCCCAGCCGCCGCGACAACATGATCGCGTGGCTCGCCGCGCGCTGCGATGGTCCGGGCTATGGCAAGCTGATCGTTTACGAATTTCCCAAGGAGAAGCTTGTCTACGGGCCGTTCCAGATCGAAGCGCGGATCAATCAGAGTACCGAGATCTCCCAACAAATCACGTTGTGGAACCAGATGGGTTCGCGGGTGATCCGCGGTGCGAACTTGCTCGTAATCCCGATCGAGAACTCGATCCTTTATGTATCGCCACTCTATTTGCGAGCGGAGCACGGACATCTGCCGGAGCTGAAACGTGTGATCGCAGCCTACGGTGAACACGTGGTGATGAAGGAAACACTCGCCGAGGCCTTGTCGGCGCTATTCATAGAGCCGGGTGCTGCGCCGGCAGCTTCGCGCGCGACAGAGGGGATGCCCGGGACAAGGCCAGCGCCAAGTCAAGCACGGGAGGCGCTTGATCGCTACAATCAAGCAATGGAGCGACTGAAGTCCGGAGATTGGAAAGGTTTCGGTACCCAGTTCGATGCAATGCGCGGGATTTTGGAGGAAATGAACCGGGATTCCACCGGCCACTAATGCTTCGAATTCGCTGTTTTTGCGTGGGCTTCGGCCCGGAGCATTGGACATTGCGAACGCGGAGGTCGCGCACCTGGCTGCTGCGGGGAGGACGCCATGTATCAACACATTCTGGTTCCGACTGACGGTTCACCCTTGTCCGCCGCAGCCGTCGAGCAGGCCACGCAGCTTGCCAAGTCCGTCAGGGCCCGACTGACATTGCTCGCTGTAACGGAGCCCTTTCACATCTTCGCCTCTGAACCCGGCAGGGCGGTCGCGACGCTGGAGGACTACCAAGAGCTCACCGAAGCGCGAGCCCAGCAGTATCTCACCGCCGCCCAAGAGAAGGCTACGGCCGCGGACATACGTTGCGACGCCATTCAGGTCGAGAACGAACACCCCTATCAGGCCATTATCGACACCGCTGTTGCGCGAGGCTGTGACCTGATCGCCATGGCATCGCACGGCCGCCGCGGCATCGCAGCGATTGTGCTCGGCAGCGAGACCGTAAAGGTTCTGACCCATTCCAAGATTCCCGTTCTTGTTTATCGCTGAGCGCTCGGATCGCCGCCGAGAGCCGCGACCAGAAAATCGGTGAGACGGCCAGGAGCCGCGTCGGGTCTCCTCTCAACTGCTTGTCTTGGCGAGCACCGTCATCGCGCCCGGACTTATCGATGCGTCAGGGCGTGCTGGATCGGGTCGCCGCCGCCTCAGCCGCCGATACGCCGCAAGGGGCGTCCAGCCAGCACGGCCGCCTCGATCTCTTCGAGCCGGATACCGCGCGTCTCCGGGGTGAAGGCCAGGCAGAAACCGAGCGAGAGCAGGCAGACCACGAGGAACAGCGCGATCGCGCCGGAGAGGCCGATCGCTGCCACAAGCGACAGGAAGGTGAAGGCGATCAAGGCGTTGAAGAGCCAGCTCGTCGCCGAGGCCATGGCGATGCCGGATTCGCGGATCGCTGTCGGGAATAGCTCCGACATCAGCACATAGGGCAGTGGGCCGAGGCTCAGCGCGAAGGCCGCGATGAAGACTGCGAGCCCTGCGAGGCCGACCCAGGGCCAGCCGAGTTGGGAGGCGACGATGACCGCGGCGAGCCCGATCGCCATCGCACCCGAGCCGAAGATCAGCAGCGGCCTGCGGCCCAGGCGATCGACCATGGCGATGGCCGCGATCGTGGCGAGGACATTGACAAGGCCAAGGCCGAAGGTCGCGGCCAGTGCGGCGGTTCCGGCGGAGAAGCCGAGCTCCTGGAAGATGCGGGGGGCGTAGTAGAGGATGCCGTCGATGCCGCTCAGGTTCTGCAGCACGAAGAGGGCGCTGCACAGCAGAAGCACAGCGACAGTGCTGCCGCGCCGGAGCAGGGCGCCGCTGCTGGCGCCGGCATGGGAGAGGGCCGGCGGGGTCTCCTGCCATTCATCGGCGAGGCCGAGCGTTCGCGCCGCCTTCAGAACCGCTGCGTGGTCACCCCGCGCCGCCAGCCAGCGCGGGCTTTCGGGCAGCAGCAGGATTGCCAGCAGGCAAAGGCCAATGGGGAGGATGCCGGCGCCGAGCAGGATCGGCCAGGGCACGCGTGCTGCGTAGGCGAGCGTGACGCCATAGGCACCGAGAATGCCAAGGGTGATTGCGAGCTGGAACATCGAGACCACCGCGCCGCGCCGGCGCGCCGGCGTCGTCTCGGCCGCGTACATCGGTACCACCATTGAAAACAGGCCGATGCACAGCCCTGCAAGGCTGCGTCCTGCCAGCAATCCGCCAAGTCCGAACCTGGCCAGGATCAGCGTATAGCCGAGCCCGCCGAGCGCAGCCGCCAGCATGATCGTCCGTCTTCTGCCCCAGCGGGCCGAGATGGGGCCGGCCATGGCGGCGCCGACGAAGCAGCCGAGTACCAGGATCCCGACGACGAGCTGTTCCCCCCGTTCCGAAAGTCCAAACTCTGCCTTTATAAGATCCAGAACGCCGGAGACAGATGCTATACCGAAGCCGAAAGCAGCTCCGCTGGCGAATATGAGCATCAAAATCAAGAATATTGGATCTCGTAATCTGTAAATCCAAATATTTCTAATCATTTCGAATTATTTCCAGAATTAAATGCCGGATTTGTTCTTCTGTTTCATGCTACAAGCGGTGCGTTGGCGAGATCAACATCTTCCCGGATTTGATGGTCTGGCCGCCCCCAAGGCCGACGAGCTGCCTACAGGAGATATTCATGACCGATCTGGCCGAGACAGGATCGCGGATTGGTCAGGAGCGGGCCAATCGGCTCGCGATCGACGGTGGTGTTCCGGTCCGGCGCGAGCCGCTGCCCTGGGAACTGCCTGGGGTGCACTGGATCGGCGAAGAAGAGCGCGAACTGGTCGATCGCGTCGTACGCGCGCGCAGCCCATTCCGCTTCTACGGGCCCGATCCGCAGCATATGGTCGAGACTCTGGAGCGCGAATGGTGTGAAGCCTTCGGACATCGCCACGCGCTCGGGGTGTCGTCGGGGACGGCCGCTCTGACGATTGCGCTGTCGGCGCTTGGGGTCGGCCCGGGCGACGAGGTCTTCGTGCCCGGCTATCTCTGGGTGAGCTGCCTCTCGGCCGTGGTGCGGGTCGGCGCCATTCCCCGCCTGGTCGATATCGACGAGACCTTTTGCATCGATCCCGAAGATCTCCGGCGGAAGATCGGGCCCCAGAGCCGCGCGGTGCTGTGCGTGCATATGAGCGGAGCGCCAGGCCGCATTACCGAGATCGCGGAGATCTGTCGCGCCCATGGCCTGGGGCTGGTCGAGGATTGCGCCCAGGCGGCCGGCGCGCATGTCGGCGGGCGTGCGGTCGGGCGCTTCGGCGATATCGGCATCTTCAGCTTCCAGCTGAACAAGAACATGACCTCTGGCGATGGTGGGATGATCGTCGCTGAAGATGACGCGCTGTTCCGGCGTATCGCGGCACTGCACGACCTCGGCTATCCCCGAAACGAGAAGGGCCGGCTCGACGCATCCGACGAGGCCTGCCAGCTCTGGGGCATGGGCGCGCGTATGTCGGAGCTCGCAGGCGCGATGGCGCTGGCGCAGATGCGCAAATTGTCGCGCATCACCGGCGCGATGCGGGGCTCGAAATGGCGCATTCGCCAGCAGCTTGCGGATCTGCGCGGCATCAGCTTCCGCCATATCCCGGACCCGGCCGGAGATACCGGTCCGTTCCTGCTGATGCTGCTGCCCGATGCCGACCTGGCGCGACGCTTCGTCGATGCGCTGCGCGCCGAGGGAATCGCCGGGCCGCCCGGCAGCCTCGCCTGCATCACCATGCAGGAATGGGGCATGCATTGGTATTTCAACATTCCAAGTCTGGTCCAGCGCCGGTCCAACAGCCGGGACGGCTTCCCCTGGACACACCCCGCCAATGCCTTCGCCGAAGCCTATGATTACGGCGTTGGGGCGTTGCCGCGATGCGACGATTTCCATGCGCGCGGCGCCTTGCTCGCCATCGGCTCGACGCTGACCGAAGCCGACGAAAGCGACATCGTCACTGCATTCCGCAAGGTGGCGAACGGCCTGCTGCCCTGATGCGCGCCATTCCAGATCAACCAAGGCCGAGATGATGATCTATTTCATAGCCGCCATCGCAGGCATTGCCGGATTCCTGTTCGGCTTCGACGAGGGTGTCATCGCCGGCGCGCTGCATCTTCTGCGCGGCGAATTCGCGATCAGCCCGTTCGACGAGGGGCTGATGACCGCTGCCGTCCCGCTCGGCGCGCTGGGCGGGGCGCTGCTGGCCGGGCGCACCACCGAAACCTATGGCCGCCGTGCCCTGCTACTGGTCGCCGCGGTGCTGTTTGCTGCGGGGGCGCTGTTCTCAGCCGCGGCTGGCGCGGTCTGGATGCTGACGGCGTCGCGTCTGCTGCTCGGTCTGGCCGTCGGTATCGCCGCGATGGTGGCGCCGCTCTACATTTCCGAGAGCGCGCCTGCCGAGAAGCGTGGCATGCTCGTCTCGATCTATCAGCTGGCGATCACGCTCGGCATTCTCGGTGCCTATGTCGTCGACTTCGCATTCGCGGAGTCCTGGCGGCTGATGTTCCTGATGGGGGTCCTGCCTGCGCTCGCCCTGCTGATCGGCATGTATCGCATGGGCGACACGCCGCGCTGGCTCGCCCTCAAGGGCCGCACCGAAGAGGCGCGTCTGGCGATCGCGCGGATTCGCGACCTTGCGCCTCAGGATCCCGCGGTCGATGCCGAACTGGCGAGCATCCGGCAGGCGGTGCAGCAGCGGACGAGGCCCGGCACCTGGGCGGACTTGCTCAGCCCGTCGGTTCGCCCGGCGCTGGTGGTCGGCATGGGGTTGTTCTTCCTGCAGCAGCTCAGCGGCATCAATGCCGTGATCTATTATGCGCCGACGGTCTTCAAGGAATCGGGTTTCAACTCGACCTCGACCCAGATCTTGGCGACGGTCGGGATCGGCATCGTCAATGTCGCGATGACCTTCGTCGGAATGTATCTGATCGACCGGATCGGACGGCGTCGGCTGCTTTTCATCGGCTTTGCCGGAACGGCCCTCAGCCTCGGCATGATCGCCATCGCGGCGGCGACCGACGCGGAGGCGCTGGATATCCTCGCGACGATCGGCCTCGTGCTCTATGTCGCGGCCTTCGCAGCCAGCATCGGTCCCTTGCCCTGGGTGATGATGTCCGAGATCTTCCCGCTCAAGGTCCGAAGTCTCGGCATGAGTGTGGCTTCGCTCGCCAACTGGGCCTTCAACTTCCTGGTCGTGTTCTCCTTCCCCATGCTCGTCAGCAGCTTCGGTCTTGGCGGGGTTTTCGCGGTCTATGCGCTGGTTTGCGCGGCCGGGCTGGTCTTCACCTATCTGCTGGTCCCGGAGACCAATGGTGTCTCGCTTGAAGAGATCGAGCGACATCTGGAATCGGGGCGGCCGTTCCGGACGCTCGATCCGGCCCCGGTTCGGATCGTGACGGCATGAGCCTCATGCCGCCGGTTCTCGACAGGCAGCCGCAGGAGCACGTCGATGCAGCCGGAGAGGCTGCCTCCCAAGATGCGGAGCGGTTGATGGCCGCACTGATCGGGCTCAGTCCCTATCGCGCGGTCCTGCTTCCGCTTCTGACCGACATCACGCGGATTGCACGAGCCAACCGGCAGATCGGGGCGGCGCTCGTAGCGGTCGAGCAGCGCGCCGATTTCGCGCAGACGGGGCGCTTGCGCCGCGCCGATCTCGGCCCCGACCGGACCGCGCTCTTCGGCTTCCTCGAGTACATCCGCTTCGCCTCGCCGGATTTCTTGCGCTCAGTCGGGGAATGGCCCGTGGGAGGCCTGCGTGACCGAGGCTGAATTCTGCGATGTCGTGGTCGTCGGCACCGGGGCCGGCGGCGGCATTCTCGCCCATAAGCTCGCCAAATCCGGCTTGCGCACCATCTCGCTCGAGCATGGCGCGATGCTGCCGGAGGACCATTTCAGGACGACACTGCCGCCCGGCGTGACCAGGGATTTCGGCATCGATCCAAGCACGACCTGGCCCAGCGATCCGCATGACAGCCTCTTCGTCCACCCGCTTTTTGCCGATGGTACTGTTGGCTCGACGGCACGGCCGAAGGAGGGGTTCCGGCATTTCCAGGTCCTGGCCGTCAACGGGCTGCAGAATCTCTGGAACGGCGTCAGCGTCCGGTTTTCGGCGGATGACTTCAAATCCTGGCCGTTCTCCTATGCCGATCTGGCCCCGCATTACGGCGCCGTCGAGCGCCTGATCGCCGTTTGCGGCACGAAGGAGGGCCTGCCGGATCTGCCGGACGGCGACTATCTGCCACCGAAGCCGTTGCGCCCGGCCGACCGGCTGGTCGTCAACGCGGTCAAGTCGCTGAACGACGCGCATTCCCATGCCATTCCGAACCGCAAGGCGATCAACACCCGGGCTGGAACCCCGACATCCTGCATCTCGACGGGGATGTGTACCTCGGGCTGCCCGGTCGGCGCGGTCTATAAATTCTCGACGCGGCTGCTGCCGCAGATCATTGACCTGCCGAACTACGAGCTGCGGACCCAGGCAAAGGTGGTTCGCCTGCTCCGCGATGGCAGCAGCCGGCGGATCGATGGGGTCGAGTATCTCGACCTGGCGACCGGCGAGCGGCGGCTTCTGCGTGCCGGCGTCGTCGTGCTGGCCGCGGGAGCGCTCGAGACGCCGCGCATCCTGTTCAATTCGGCCGATGACGCCGATCCCGCCGGCCTCGGCAACCGGCATGGGCGCGTCGGGGCAGGGCTGCAGGACAATCCCAAGGTCGTGCTTTCCACCTCCCTGCTGAAGCTCTGGGGCAAGCGCCGCGATTACGACCTCGGCTATGGCGATCTGCTGATCCTGCTGTCGCAGGGCAAGCTTGCGAATGGCGCGCCTTTCCCCTTCATCGGCCATGCCATCCACAGCGCGCCTGACGTGCCGCATTATCTGACCGCGATGCGCGGCTTTCCGCCCTTCCTGAAGGAACGGCTCGCGCGGATGATGTTCCACAGCTACGTCACGCTCGGCCTGTTCTGCCAGGGCGAGGCGACGCCCGGAAACCGGGTGCGTCCGGGCCGGAGCGTCGATGCCTATGGTGTCCGGCAGGTCGAGGTCGATTTCACCATTCCTGCAGCGAGCCATCAGATGATGGACGCGATGACAGTCTGGGGCAGGCGCGTGCTGCGGCGGGCCTCCGCCACGATGATCTACGCCAGCCGCGACAACAGCGGCACCGGCATCCATTATGCCGGCACCACGGCCATTGCGCAGGATCCGCGACGCGGCGTTGTCGATGCCGACCTGAAGAGCCATGACATCGACAACCTCTATATCTGCGATGGCGGGGTCATTCCTGAGCTCCCCGACAAACACTTGACGCTGACGATCATGGCGCTGGCCGACAGATTGGCTGGCCATCTGGTCAAGGTCGCGAAGCAGCAGCAGGTCACGGCGTGACGCCCGAGGTCGTGGCGAGAGAAATCGGGGACAGGAGCCGCTGCTCCTCCGATCAGAATGAGGCTGCGCGGTGAGTAGGAGGGATGCGCTTGCGCTCTGCTCATCTTGTGCGCAGCCTCAAACGGAATGTCGCCCGGGTTGATTCATGCTCCGCACGATCGCGCTATTTGTCTTGCTGGCCCTGGTGCCAGGACTTGCATTCGCGTCCCAGTGTCCCGCTGAACGCCCGATGCCGCTTGTGCCGGCCGACGCTGCCCTTTGCGCTGCGCTCGACCGGGATATGCGCAGGCCCGGTGCCTTTCCTCTCGATGTCTACCAGGAAAAGCTCGGCCGCTATCTCGGCGCCTTCTGCCACCGCAACCTCGCCGCGGGGTGGCGCGTCGACAAAATGGTTCGCGATACCGGGCCGTTCACCGCAACCCTGCGCAACGACAAGACCAGCGGCAATTACCATGGCACCCATGCACCGGTGGTCATCTGGTACTCGCCGGAAATGTTCGGCTGGCTGAAGGCCAACCGGACGCAGGCCCATGAGGGGACAACGGAGCCCCCCGTGCCTGACGGGGCGATGATGATCAAGGAGATGTTCCCGGCGCCTGCCGCATTGTGCCGCGATGTCGATCCGCTGCGGCTGCTGCCGACGAGCGGTGCGGCCGTGATGGTGCGCGACGCGAAGGCCTCGCATGACGGCTGGTTCTGGGGCTGGTTCGGCTGGAGCGACTGGAAGCCCGATTGGCCGGCGGGGCCCGGAAACGGCTACCCGAACATGGGTTTCGGTCAGTACTGCGTGAACTGCCACGCCAGTGCCAAGGCCAACGCGACCTTCGCTGACCTGAAGAACATCAAGGGCGAGCCCGGGCGCCCGCTGGTCTTCCTGAGCCAGAATGCTTTCACCGACCGCTCCGCCCAAGCTCATGACGACCTGTCCGCGATGCTCAACCACCTGCGCATCGTGCAGGAATCCGACGACATCACGCTGCTCGGCGCTCCGGCCCGCGAAAGCCCTGCGCCCGAGTTCACCACTTTCTACGGCATCCCGTTTCCGCATCCGACCGCAGACAAGGTGATGCGGATGCCATCCCAGACCTATGACGTGGTGTGGGCCAGTGCGAACCGGCGCGAGGCCCAGCAGCAGTTCCTGACCTCGGACCAGTGCCTCGGCTGCCACGATGCCGGGTCAACCGGGTTGCATTTCGACATGACGCTGCCGGGGCCGGACGGCCGCTTCCTCAATCTTTCGCCCTATGGCACCTGGAGTTCGTCGCCCATGGGCCTGGCCGGACGCGACCCGGTCTTCTTCGCCCAGCTCGCAAGCGAGACGGAGACCTTCCATCCCGAAGCCGCCGAGCTCGTGCAGGATACCTGCCTCGGCTGCCATGGCGTGATGGGGCAGCGGCAGTTGAAGATCGACGAGAAAGCAACGGGCAAGGGCTGCTCCTCGTTCTCGCGTGCCGCCGTCGCCGCCACGCCCTGGCCCGCCGGTCACTCCGGCCTGGAGGCCCGGCACGGTGCGCTCGCCCGCGACGGCGTCTCCTGCACAACCTGTCACGCCATGGCGCTGAGCGAGGCCGAACGGAGCCGGGTCAAGGCGCAGCCGCAGAACAGTTGCGTCGAGGAGCGCCAGGAACGGCTCAATCCCGAGAATACCGGCTTCGCCAGGACCTTCACCGGCAGCTTCCTGATGGGCGCGATGACCGAGATGAAGGGGCCATTCGAGGGCCCCAAGGCGAAGCCGATGGAGAATGCACTCGGCATGACGCCGGTGCAAAACCCCGCCATCAAGAGCTCAGAGGTTTGTGGCAGCTGCCACACCGTTCACCTGCCTGTGCTCGACAAGGGCAAGGTCATCGGACACACCTACGAGCAGACGACCTATGCGGAATGGGCGTTCAGCGACTTCCGCACCGGCCACTCGCCCGACGGGGCGCTGCCATTCGGCGCCGGCAAAAGCCCCGAAACCTGCCAGGGCTGTCACATGCCCAGCCGCGATGCGGACGGACACCCGTATCGCAGCAAGATTGCCAGCATCCAGGAGTATTCAAATTTCCCCCAGGCGGAGCACACCTTGCCGCCCGAGGAGATCGACCTGCCCGTGCGCTCCGGCTTCGCCAGCCATGTGCTGGTCGGTTTGAACTCGTTCCTGATCAAGATGGCGCAGCAGTTCCCGGAGCTGATGGGAATCCGGACGCAGGATCCGATGCTGACGAAGAAAGGCGTCGATCCACTGCTCTTCACCGAGAAGGCGATCGACCACCAGGCTGCGGAACGCACCGCCGCGATCGCCGTCGAAAGCGTCAGGATGACTGAATCGGCGCTGGAGGCGTCGGTACGTGTCACCAACAAAACTGGGCACAAATTCCCGAGCGGCGTCGGCTTCCGGCGCGCCTTCATCGCGTTCAAGGTGCTCGACGCCGGCGGCAAGGCGATCTGGGCTTCGGGGCGCACTGACGCACTCGGCGTCATCACCGACGGGATGGGCGCGCCCGTCGCCGGCGAAGTCTGGTGGAATGCCGATTGCTCGGCCAGACTCGATCCGCTCGCGCATCAGCCGCATCGGGAGGTGATCACCCGGCAAGATCAGGTCCAAATCTATCAGGAGCTGGTTTCGAGCCCCCCGCTGTCCGGGCCGGCCCAGTGTGGCATCGGCTCCCAGCCCGCGGGGCAGTTGACCACGAGCTTTCTGTCGATCTGCTCGAATGTGAAGGACAATCGCCTGCTGCCGAGGGGTTATCTCGGGCGCGATGACCGGGTGAAGCTCGCGGCCTCCCTCGGCGCCGGCCCGGAACTGGCTGACGAGGCCGGACCTGTGCAGGTCGGTGACGATCCCGACTATCGGGAGGGTGGCGGCGACGCGACGCTCTATCGCATCGCCCTGCCGGAGATCGACGGTAAGCCAGCTGCCATCGAGGCGACGCTCTTCTACCAGGCGATGCCGCCGTTCTACCTTCAGGACCGTTTCTGCACCTCGAAGAGCGAGGATACCAAGCGGCTGCATTTCATGGCCGGGCGTCTCAACCTCGCGGGGTCCCGATCCGAGGGCTGGAAGCTACGCACGGTGACGACAGGGGCCGTTACCATTGCGGGCGGTGCTCAGCGGCAAGATTGAGCGAAGCGGATCGGCTGCGGCGTGCGCCAGCGGGGTCTCTCGCCGCGGAATGGCATCGCTGACCTTGCTCTCCGCAAACCCGGACGTCGGGTTCTGGGGGGCACGCGGCACGAAGCCGAATGTCTTCGCACTTCAAGACCAAGGCTTCCGGCGCGTCGGGTTCGGCTGTCGATGGGCTCAGGCGTCCGGCCTGCCCTGGAACCACGGCCCTGGTTGGGCATAGTCGCCGCCTCGCGCTGGATCGGTCCAACGCGAGGCGGCGTAAGCTTAATGCCGCTCCCCGGATGATGGAGCGGTCGTCAGGTCTTACCAGCCACGCTGCTGCTTGATCATCTGCTTTTGCGCCTCCTTCTGGTGACGCCAGTAGTCCTTCTGCGCTTCCTGCTGCATTTGATAGTAATCGCGGATGCGCTCCTTCCGGGACGTCGTGTCCCGGTAACGCTGCCAGTCGTAGTGATCGTCGTGAACGTAATTGTCCTGATCGCCCAGGAAATCGATGATCCCGCGAAACATGTCGCCGGCTGGCACGATATGCCGCTGCTCGCTCATGGCCTGAGAGGGAGCAGTGACCGGGGCCGCGTAAGCCGCAGCGGCAGCCATGCTCAGGGCCAGGACCAACGAAGTCCGGGCCAGCTTGTGGGAGAGGGTGCTCATGGGCTCGTCCTTGGAATGGCGCGGAAGGGTTCAGGCCTATTGGCCAGGCTGGCGTGTGAAGACGTGCGGCAGTTCCGGAGACAGCCATCGGAGTTCGGCGATGCTGCCGGAACTGTCGCGCTCGAACCGGATCTGGGTGAAGGGAATATTGCCGGCGATGGCCACGATCGGCTCATAGCCAGCCGTCGCCATGAGGTGCGCCGAAAACAGGTTCGGATCATCCTTGCTGGACACGAGCAAAGCGACCGCGTCGGTCTTTTCGAGAGTCATCTGCAGTTTTCCGTCGACGGCGGCGACCGTTGCCGTGCCGAGAACCGGAGAGACATAGCTCCCGACAAGTGCGCCGGCAGAGGGAGCAAGCGGCCCTGGGATGAAGGCGGCCGCCTGTTTGCGCTGCAGCTCGCGGTTTGTCCGCATGGCGGCGGCGGCAAGCGCGATGTTGTCGACCTCGGGATTGCCGAGAACCCGGTCGTAAAACCATTGCGCGAGCGCATCCGCCATGGCCGCATTGCCGAGATTGGTCAGGATCACGATGCCGGTCCTGCCATCTGGCAGGAAGCCGGCATGGGCGCCGAAGCCCGGGGTTCCGCCATTATGCCAGATCACGCGCCCGTTTGGCGTGGCATTGACGACCCAGCCGACGGCATAGCTGACGCGCTCGCTCATCGCGACGCGCGGTGTCCAGGTGACATCGAGGTTCTCCTCGGAGACCAGGGCCTTCTCTCCGAAATGCCCGCGCCCGAGCTGCAGGCGCAGCCATTGGGCCATATCCTTGACATTGGAGTTGAAGGCGCCAGCGGGGCCGTACGCGTAGGGGAAGGCAGCGTGGAACGGGATTGCGACCGGGCGCTCGGCAAATCTGTGGCCGGTGGCATGGTCGGCGGTTTGCGTGATGGCTTCCAGGGTAGCCGTCGTCGATGACATGCCAAGGGGATCAAGCAGCGTCCGCTTCACCGACTCGTACCAGCTTGGCGAGCCGTTCACCTTCGCCAGCACCTCGCCGGCGACCATGTGCGGGATGTTGAGATAGCCGAACTGCGAGCGGAAGATGCCCGTCTGCGGCGCGACGCGCAGGGACTGGATCAGCGTCTGCTTGTCAAAGCCGAGAAGGGTCAGGTCGTCATTGACGTAAGGGGTGAGGCCGGAGCGCTGCGCGGCGAGGTCGAGGATGCGGAAATCGCGCGAGATCCATGGATCGGCCAACTGGAAGGTGGGTATATGATCGATGACGGGATCGGCCCATTTCAGCCGGCCGGCATCCACCGCCTGGGCGAGCGACGTCGCGAGGAACGCCTTGGTCGTCGAGCCGATCTGGAAAATGGTGTCGGGCGTGACGCGGTCGGCCTTGTCGATCGTCTTGACGCCGAAGCCCTTGCTGTAGATGAGCCGGTCGTCGAAGACGATGCCGATGGCCATGCCAGGAACCGAGAACTCCTTCATCCCGGCAGCAGCCTGTTTCTCGAGGCCGGGCAGGAGCGCCTGAAGCCTTTCGCCTGTGATTTCCGCCTTGGAAGGATGAACGGCAGCGAGCGTGAAGAGCGCCGCAGCGACAAGACTACCGCAGTGTTTCATGGTTATCCACTTTCGGGCAAAGTGCATTGACACGGCATTTGGTGCCAATATTTGGCATAAATGCCATGGAGGCTGGGAAGCAGGGATTTGGTGGTTTGAATCTAATGCCATGATGCTGATTCTTGTAAGAATTCAGAAGATGGTATTCGATCGATGATCCGCTCAAGTGGTGCCAAATCTTTAAGTTTCGCTTCACAAAGGCCGGAGGACGAAGGCGCATTCAGGAAATCAACGATGCCGGAACCTAGTGCGACCGTTGCCGCATCGAGGCGATAGCCGAGCGCGGCCAATTCACTCTCGACCAGTGCCCCGTCCGCATCGAGATAGCCCGTGCGTGCGATCAGATCCTGGGCCTGGTCGCCATGCGCCCTCAGAAGCAGGATGCGGCAGGCGGCGGCACGAGCGTCGGGATCATGCACTGCCGCGCCGCTGAGAATGCCGCCGATGAGATTGGCCGGCAGGGTGGGCAGGTTCAGCGCCAGAAGGAACAGCCGCTGCGTGTAGGAGCAGGCGAGGGCACTCTGTGCGGTACGGCCATCGCTCAGCAATTGCCCGCTCATGCGGACCTGACGGTTGAACAGGTTTTCGCTGTAGCTGATCTGCAGGCGCTGCATGGCATCGGCGTGGATTGCCACTGTCCCGATGATCAGCCGGCCCGCCTCGATGCGAGACCAGGCCGGTGAGATCGCGAGATAGAGGCCCTCCAGCCAATGCTCGCCGGGGCGCAGCCCACTTCGCCCGGCTACCGACGATTCGACTACGGTCGGGGCGGGGGGCGAGCCCGACCGTAGGCCTGCCTCGCTCCGCAGCGCCGAGAGCGCGGTTTCCGGCACGGCGAAGTGGGTGCTGATCGCGTCCTGAAACTCATCGAAGGAAGACGAGGCGAGGAACGGAGCGGTCAGCATGCCGCCGAGCACCCGCGCCCAATCCTCATAAACGCTGGATGCGCGGGGCACGGCCTTGCCGCTGAGCCATTTATAGGCGTTCTGGGGCACGAACAGCGTCGTCCGATTGCTGGCCGCAAAGCGCGCGCAGAGTTCCTTGTGGGTCGAGCAGCCAAGCGCCAGTGACGTCAGCCTCAGCTTCAGGGCGAGGTGACGCGAGGCGGGGACAATCGGTGGCTGGCTATCCATGTCCGCCGGCCGTGTCGCGCTACCATCCAGTCTGAATTGCTTCACCGCGCTCCCCAACGGTTGCTCTGGACGACAGGCCGAAACTGGCGACCAAGCTCCAAGAAGGCGACGCCTGTGCGCTGCCCGTCAGGAGCCCGGCCGCCGCGGTCCTTGGAAACGGTGGATCTATGATTGAAGCTAAGTTGAAAGCGCGGGCGAGCACCATGACCGTGCATCTCAACTTGATGACCGTCCGTCCAAGGCCGCCGACCGCCCTCGCTCCCGCTCGAACTTGCCGTCTACAACGCTCGGAGCGGGCTGATTGGTCGGGGCGGGCCAATTATGGCTTGGAGGATGACGGCCATCCCGCCGGCAACGGCGATGCGGCCTTCAGGAAATCCACTCCCCTTGTGGCTTCAGCCCACGCGTTCAGCGCAGTCGGAACCTAGAGAAATGGAACAGGGTGTTCGGGAGCCAGTTTGGCGGCGATGAGAGCGACCGTCGCATCGGCAAGATTGGGAGCGCGTCCACTCCAATCCTCGACAGAGGCGCGGGTGAAGGTGACCGCCACGGCAATGGTTATACGCCCGATTTTCGAGCGCTCCTGCGGTAAGGTTCCGACGGCAGAGGCGTAGCCACCGAAAAGAGGGGTTTGAAATACCCAGTCGCCGCGCAGCATGGCGCCGAGCCCATAGTTGAAGCGCTTTGTCAGGCTATGGCAGGTTGGGCAGCCTTCGAGCGGCACACCGAAGCCGATCAAGCGTGGCTCTATCATCTGCTTCAGCGATTGCGCGGAGAGAAAGCCAGCGCTTCCGACGATCGTGTCGAAGCTGCGGGCCATGTCGTCAATCGTCGTGACCTGGATCGCACCGGCAGGCAACGTCCATGACGGATTCCAGTAGGTCGCGTCCTCCCACACGCCGCGCTCTGCTGTGAAGGCGTGGATGGCGGGTTCTGGGATCGTCGCGTTGTCGAATCCGAAGGTGCCGCCAAGTTTGAGTGGTGTCAGGATGTACTCGTCCATCAGGCGATGCATCGGCTTGCCCGTGGCCGCCTCGAGAACCTGCCCGAGAATGACGTACCCGCTATGGGAATAGTCCCAGTTTTCTCCGGGGGCGAAGCGCCTCGCCTGGGACAGGCTTACCGCGATGAGATCCTGCGGCGTCCACGTCCTGAAGGGATCCGCGATGAAGGGCTTCACGAATTTTTCGTCATTGGCGACATGATCGGGATACCCGGCCGTCATGTTCGCCAGCATACGGATGGTCGCCTTGCCTGAGGCGGGCAGATCAGGGAGCCAGCGCGAGATGGGCATGTCGAGATCGACGATGCCTTCCTCCGCGAGTCTCAAGGCAAGCGCTGCAATATATGTGAGGGCCACGGCCCCGTTGCGGAAACGCCCATCTATCTTCGCCGGCACGCCGGTCATCGCTTCGCCAAGCGCGAGGCTCGTCACGTCCTTGCCGTCGATGCGCACCTGCAAGAGAAGCGAATTCAGGCGGTGCTTTTCGAACTGCGCAGAAGCGATCGAGCGGATCTCGTCCAGGCTCCTTAGGTCGAGTTCCTGCCCCTGCGCGATTGGCCATGATGCGCCGACGCAGCCCATGAATATGACAGCGAGCCTAGCCGCAAAGAACATTTGGCGCCCCAAAAGCTGAGGGTTGCGAAGGCAATGGTCGCGAGAAGGACGTCGCCAGGATCATCGCCGAACGGATATCGCGGAGCTGACGATGGCGAGCTTTGGGGCATGCCGCAGTCGCTACGGGCGTGGGACAAGGGGAAACTTCGATTGAAACTAAGGGGATATCGTTGCCAGGCACCATGACCGTACATCCCAACTTGATGACCGCGCGTCCGGGATCGCCGCCTGTTCCTGCGCCCGAGCGGCCTTACCCCTGCAGCGATCGGAACCGGACTGATCGGGTGGAAGTGCCGAGAGTTGGGATGGGCTGGGAATGCACGAAGCCGACCTGATCTGCCTCTTGAAACGTCCTCGGTGCACCGGCCAAATCGGCCGGCCTGCGTGCATGCCGGAGCAAGGGCTCTCCAAGGTCGATCTCGACACGTTCGGCGAGGCTGCCTGGAATGCAGCCAGTGAGGCGAAGCCGAAGTTCTGCTTCGGAAGGCCCTCGTTTGCGTCGCAAGCCGTCGCTGCCTAACCTCCGTGGCCGAGCGTTTGCCGTGTGGGCTCGCTGACCCAGTCAGGGATGCCGAATGCCGCGCCGGAGAGCCCGTTCAATGTCACCTCAGTGCGTCCTCCTCCTGATGATCGGCCTTGTTGCCTCATCAGGCTCAGCGCTTGCGGAGAGCGGCGATGTCTCAGGCGTGGTCAACGTCGACGGCAGCCGCAAGATGTACCTCGGATGTCGTGGCATGGGGGCTCCTGCCGTCGTCATCGTGGCAGGCGCGAGAGCCTCCGCCGCTGATTGGACCCAGTCCGAGCCAGGCAAGGTGAACGTCTTTTCCGCAGTGGCGGGGTTCACGCGGGTCTGCGCCTACGACCGGCCGGGAACTCCGGTCGGCGAAGCGCCGAGCCGCACCGACCCGGTCTCGCAGCCGGTCACCGCGCGGGCGGCGGTCACCGATCTGCATGCGCTGGTGACCGCTGCCGGCATCGCGACGCCTTTCGTGGTCGTCGGGCATTCCTATGGCGAGCTCGTTAGCTGGCTCTATGCGATGACCTATCCCGACGAGGTGAATGGGATGGTGCTCCTCGATGCCTTGTCAGAGGGGCTTCGGGCAGCGCAGGCCCCTCGTGAATGGGCGATCCAACGCGTGCTGCTCGATGGCGACCTGACTGAAGCCCTCAAAGTCTATCCGGCGATCGAGCGAGTCGATGCGAATCTCAGCTTCGATCAACTGCTCGCTGCCGAGCCGCTCCGACCGATGCCTTTGACCGTGCTGAGCGCGGATCACCCCTGGGGACCGCTCGTCCCGGGGCTTATCGCCGATGGCCGGCTGCCCGCCGACATTCCTTCCGATTTCGGCTACGTCACTGACAGGGCGCAGAAGGAGGCGCAGGCAAAGCTCGCTGCACTCGTGCCGGGCGCCAGGCATGTCACGCACACCGACAGCGGCCACGAGATCCACAAGGAACGGCCGCAACTCGTGATCGATGCCATCCGCGACGTTGTCGACGCTGCGCGTGACGGCAAGGCCAGCCGGGCGCCGTAACGCCAGCAGCACGGTCTGGCTTGCCTGGCCGGCGGGGCGTCTACGCGATGCGCCCGGCCAACTGGTCGGCCCGGCCAGCCCTGTCGGAATCCATGTCTGGAGCATCGTGGTCACTTGGATCCGGTCTGCCGCCGGTGCGCGGAACGTCGACTGTTCTCGACGCAGGAGAAGATCCGCATCGTGCTGGAAGCCTCGCGCTGCGAGGAGAGCATCAGCGTGTCAAACGCTTCCACTGCCGCCTGGACATCAAGCATCTTCAGAGAAATCTGCATCCCCCGCGCCTGACGTGCTGCGGTCGGCGACGCGGGCATGCGTCCGTAAGGTTTCGATGCCGCCCATCAGCAAAGTCGGGACGCCCGAGCAGGGGGCGGGGCAGCCGCGAAGGACGTATCCACGAAGGCTTCAAGCTCTTCCTCTGCTGCCGGGTAGGATGTCTTCCAGATCGCGGCGATCATCATGCCGAGAGCGAGTGCGCCAACATGCACCGCATAGGCTGTGCCGTCATCCTCGCCCATGCCTAGTGCCAGGGAAGCAACCTGGAGGCCGGCCCAGTAGCCCAGAAAAGCCCAGGCCGGTACGGCGATCCGCTTCCAGAACGGCAGGTAGACAATGATCGTGCGCATCCGCGCGTACGGGAACAGCACGAGATAGGCGCCCAACAAAGCCGAGACCGCACCCGAGGCCCCAATGACGGGAACGCGAGAAGCTGGCGACAATAACCAATGCACGACAAATCCCGTTACACCCAAAAACGGAAATACCAGGGCGAAACGCCACCAACCGAACAAGCGCTCTAGTGACCTGCCAAACACCCACAGAAACAGACAATTGCCCGCCAAGTGGAACATGTCGCCGTGCAAAAGGCTGGCGGTGACCAAGGTATGCATATGGCGCCAAGGCTGGGTGGAAAACAGCACCGGCGTGAAGCCGAGCTCGGCAACGAGAGCGCGGTGCAGCCCAGAAAGCTCGTCGGCGGCTGTGACCGCAATCATCAGAGCCAGCAGAGCCCAAACGACGGGGGACCGGAAACCATGAGTGAGATTGTCACCGTAAGGGAACATTGGACTTGTTGCTTATCGCCTTCATCGTTGGGCTAGATTACATGCATGCGATACCGGGGGAATGGGGCGTGAGATGAAGAACTTTGGCGGCCATGTCGGTGTGGCATTCTTCGGGATTTTATCGTTCGCCATCACAGTGGCCTTAGTGACGGCCATCGATCGCGCGACAGGCTTCAATTTGTTTGCATTGAGCGTCTGGGTCGTCGTCCCAGTTGGGGCGGCGCTGACGGGAGCTGCTGCTGCATCCGGCTATTACTTCGGGAGTCTGCTCTTCCACACTCGCCCGAATTGGTTCCTGCTTGTGCAGGTCATGATCGTGGCGGCGCTCGCGCAGTTCGCGATCTACTACGCCGAGTATTCGACGCTGGTCCTCGACAACGGCATCCGTGTTGCTGATCGGATCGGCTTCTTCGATTACCTCGACATCCGACTGACGACGGCTCACATGCGGATTGGGCGGGCTCAGACAGACACCGGCGCAGTCGGCTCCTTTGGATACTGGCTAGCCTTCTTCCAGTTCGTTGGGTTCATTCTCGGCGGTATCGCGACCTATTTGATCCTCAAAAATCATCCGGTTTGCACCGTGTGCTCGCGCTATCCGCGCAAACTGGCGACGAGCTCGCAGCACTTCAACGATCGAGAGGCCTTCGCCACTTACTATGACAATCTCTTTGACCATCCCGTCGACGGGCCCGCTTTCGCCGAGTGGATGGGGCATGATCCGGACAAAGGGCGGATTCGGGAAGGCACGATCCTCGCAACTTCGACGCTCCGTGGCTGTCCTCACTGCAAGACACAGCGCATCGTCCAGGCCGTCCAGATCATGGGGAAGAATGATTGGAGTGCCCTTCCGTCTCTGGCACGAGACGTGATCATCCCTCAGGACATCGATCTTCGGCCAGTCTTCAAGGGCGAAACGGGTCGACGCATCGGTGCACAACCAGCTTCGGCTTGAATATTCGCGTTTCACTCGGACCGGCGCAGGTCAACAGATGACCCATGGCATATTCTGCAACAGGGCAAATTCCCGCGTGTCACATCCGATGCTCGGTGCGGGCGGGCGAATACAGCCATTCAGTTGAGACGATAGCGCCGAGGAACTCTTCGAGGTTCTCGGCGCTATCGTCTCCTTGCGTGATACGCAAACGCGGCCGGAGCACGGCGTTTGGTGAGGGTCGGCCTTCCCTACTAGATCGGGGCGGGCGCTCGCTGATGGACGGCGAGGTCGACTGCACGAGAGGTCGTGATAGGGTTCTGTTCTCGTTGAAAAAATAATGCAATTCGGCTAGGGCTGCGGCGCACGGAGTCGTCTTGATGAATGAGCGTTCGCTTCCCCGCCAGACATCGCGGAAGCCCAGCAATCTCCATACCGCTCTCGCGAAGCGAATTCTGGCCTGCGCCGCCGAGAAGCAGTGGTCGGCCGGCTTCCACCTGCGGGAGGCCGAGATTGCCCGAGCTTTCGAGGTTTCGCGTACTCCGGTGCGGGCCGCGCTCGGCCTGCTGGCCGAGCAGGGCGCAGTCGAAGCGCGCGCGAACCAGGGCTTTTTTCTTGCGCGGGACGGCAAGGATCTCGAGGCCGCAGAGCGCTCCCTGCCGAGCGCGCGCGACGAGGACATCATTCATGCCATCCTGCGGGATCGCGAGGCCGGCCGCCTGCCCGAGAACCTCATCGAAACCGACCTCTTGCAGACCTATCAGATCGGCAGAAGCGCGCTCAGCAAGGTTCTGCTGCGCCTCGCGGAGGATGGGCTGATCAAGCGGCGCCGCGGTCACGGCTGGAGCTTCGTACCGTCGCTCGCCTCGCCTGAGGCGCGCGAGGAAAGCTATCGCTTCCGTATGATGATCGAATGCATGGGGCTGTGTGAGCCGAGCTTTCGGATCAACAGGCCGGCCTTTGTCCGAAGCCGGGCAGCGCATGATGCTTTCATCGCCGATCTCGACCATACGCCGTCCGCAGAGCGCTTCTTCGAGATCAATGCCGGCTTTCACGGCATGCTCGCCGCCTGCTCCGGCAATCGCTTCGTCGTCCAGGCGATGGAGGCGCAGAACTCCCTGCGGCGCCTGACTGAGTACGCCGATTACGGCGGTCTCGATCGGGAGGCGTTGCTGCGATCCTGCCGGGAACACCTGGCGATCCTGGATGCGCTCGAGCAGGGCGACACGAACTGGGCGGCGACCCTGATGCGCCAGCATCTGACGCGCGCGCCGCGCTGAGCCGGTCTCTCCTTGCCCGCGGCTGGGCCGAAGGCGTCACGCCTTTACATTCGTGATATTCGGCTGGCCCGAACGCCGCCATCATGTTCGCTTGACATTGTATTATTTTTGCAAAAAGATCAAAATATCATCCAGCGCTCCTGAGGTTCAATCTTGCTCGCTTCCGCCGCCGCCCGCCCGAATGACCTCGATGCCCATTGGATGCCGTTCACGGCCAATCGGCGTTTCAAGAGTGATCCGCGCCTCTTCGTCGGTGCCGAGGGCAATTATTACCTGACGGCCGACGGGCGCCGGATCCTCGACGGCATGGCCGGGCTCTGGTGCGTGAATGCCGGACATGGCCATCCGCGGATCAAGGAGGCGATCAAGGCCCAGGTCGACAGGCTCGACTACGTCTCCTGTTTCCAGATGGGGCATCCCGACGCCTTCACGCTGGCGAGCCGCATCGCCAACATGATGCCGAAGGGGCTCGACCATGTCTTCTTCTCCAATTCGGGCTCGGAAGCGGTCGACACCGCGCTCAAGATCGCGCTGGCCTATCACCGCCAGCGCGGCGAGGCAGGACGCACCCGCCTGATCGGCCGGGCGCGCGGCTATCACGGCATGGGCTTCGGCGGGCTCTCGGTCGCCGGCATCAGCCGGCATCGCCGCGATTTCGGGCCCCTCCTGCCGGGTGTCGCCCATCTCCCGCACACGCTGGACCTGGCCAGGAATGCCTTCTCGCGCGGCGAGCCCGATCACGGCGCTGATCTCGCCGAGGATCTCGAGCGGCTCGTGCAGATCCATGATGCGTCAACGATCGCGGCTGTCATCGTCGAACCGGTTGCGGGCTCGACCGGCGTGCTGCCGCCGCCCAAGGGCTATCTCAGGCGTCTGCGCGAAATCTGCGACAAGCACGGCATCCTGCTGATCTTCGACGAGGTGATCTCGGGCTTCGGGCGGCTCGGCGCCTCCAGCGCCGCCGAAGCTTTCGGCGTTGTTCCCGACATGATCACCTGCGCCAAGGGGCTGACCAATGGCGCTGTGCCGATGGGGGCGACCATTGTCGGGCCGCATATCTACGAGGCCTTCATGACCGGTCCGGAACGCAGCATCGAGCTCTTCCACGGCTATACATATTCGGGGCACCCGCTCGCCTGCGCCGCGGGCCTTGCCACCCTGCAGGTCTATGAAGAGGAAGGGCTGTTCGAACGCGCCCGGCGGATCGCGCGCCACTGGGAGGATGCGGCGCATGCCCTGAAGGGCGCGCCGCATGTCATCGATATCCGCACTATCGGTCTCGTGGCCGCGATCGAGTTCGAACCGCGGCCTGGCGGAGCGGGGCAGCGCAGCTCGGAATGCGCCGAGGCCTGTTTCCAGGACGGTGTCCTCGTGCGCGCGGGCGCCGACCTGCTGGTGCTGTCGCCGCCGCTGACGATCGAGCCCGACGAGATCGACCGCCTCTTCGCCAGCATCCGCAAGGCGCTCGCAACCATCGCCTGATCTGGCCCATCCCCGTTTGAAGAGGTTGCGCGACGTGAGCGCCTATCCCGACATCACCCTGCATATCGGCGGCGCGGCTCGCGCGGGCTCCGGCGCCGAGATCGAGATCCATGATCCTGCGACCGGCGACATCCTGGCCACGGCGCGCCTGGCATCGGCGGTCGATCTCGACGACGCGCTGAAGGCTGCCGAGGCGGGCTTTTCTGCCTGGCGCGCGGTCTCGGTCTTCGAACGCTGCCGTATCCTGCGTCGCGTCGGCGAATTGCTGCGGGCGCGTCAGGACGCCATTGGCGAGGTGATGACGCGTGAGCAGGGCAAGCCTCTCGCCGAGGCGCGCGGCGAGGTGGCCGCGTCTGCCGAGGTCTTCGAATGGTATGCAGAGGAAGGGCGCCGCGCCTATGGTCGGGTCGTTCCAAGCCGCACGGCCGGCGCCCGGATGATCGTGGTGCGGGAGCCGATCGGCCCCGTTGCCGCCTTCACGCCCTGGAATTTTCCGGCGCTGACGCCGGCGCGCAAGATCGCCGGTGCGCTGGGTGCCGGCTGTTCGATCATCATCAAGCCGTCGGAAGAAACCCCGGCGACCTGCCTTGCCCTGGTCGAGGCCTGCGTCGAGGCAGGCGTGCCGGCGGGCGCGATCAATCTCGTCCTGGGAGATCCGCCAACGGTCTCGCGGCATCTCGTCAGCTCAGCGGTCATCCGGAAGGTGTCGTTCACCGGTTCCACGGCGGGAGGGCGTGCGGTTGCTGCCCTGGCCGCCCATGGGCCCAAGCGCGCGACACTGGAACTCGGCGGCCACGCTCCCGTCCTGGTATTCGATGATGTCGATGTCGAGGCGGTGGCTGCGCTCGGCGCTCAGCGAAAATTCCGTAATGCCGGCCAGGTCTGTGTCGCGCCGACACGGTTCTATGTCCACGAGGCGGTGCATGATCGCTTCGTCACCGCCTTCGCCTCGGCCGCCCAGCGGATCAAGGTCGGTAATGGCCTCGACCAGGGCATCGGCATGGGGCCGCTTGCCAATGCCAGGCGGCTCGAAGCGGTGCATGGATTGATCGAGGATGCCCAACGCCATGGCGCCAGGCTTGTCTGCGGCGGTGAGCGCATCGGCAATCGTGGCTTCTTCTATGCGCCGACTGTTCTCGCCGATGTGCCGGAGGCCGCGGCGATCATGAGCGAGGAGCCCTTCGGACCGGTGGCTCCGATCGCCCGCTTCCGCGATCTGGACGAGGTCATCAGTCGTGCCAACGGCCTGCCGGTCGGGCTCGCCGCCTATGCATTCACGGGCTCCGGCGCACGGGCCCTTGCCCTCGGCGAACGGATCGAGGCCGGGATGGTCGGCATCAACCGCTTCGAGATCGCTGCGGCGGAAACCCCATTCGGCGGGGTCAAGGATAGCGGCGACGGCCGCGAGGGCGGCACCGAGGGGCTCGACGCCTATCTTGTCACCAAGACGATCAGCCAAGCGTGAGACGACCGGAGAAAGACGACCGATGACGCGCAACGGACATGGCGAGAAGCTCTCCTATTACCAGCTCGGACGGACGGCGATCTTTGCCTGCCAGGCCGACCAGCGCTTCTCCTATTGCTGCTATATTCCCGAGGGCTATGAGGAGAACGGCACGAAGCGCTATCCGCTGGCCGTTCTGATCCATGGCAGCACCCGCACGGTCGACAGCCTGCGCGACCAGTTCATCGATTTCGCCGAAGCCAACCAATGCGTCGTCCTGGTGCCGCTCTTTCCCTGCGGGATCGGGGAGCCGGGTGACACGCATAACTACAAGCGCATCCTCTATCGCGGCATCCGTTACGACCTCCTAGTCCTGGCGATGATCGAGGAGATCGGCGAACTCTATCGCCTCGACGCCGAGAAGGTGCTGATGCACGGCTTCTCCGGCGGCGGGCAGTTCGTGCACCGCTTCTTCTATCTGCACCCGGAGCGACTGCTGGCGGTTTCGATCGGCGCTCCCGGCGTCGTGACGCTGCCGAACCCGGACAAGCCGTGGTGGCTCGGGACAGGCGATCTGAAGAGCATCTTCGGACGTGAACTTGATCTGTCCGAGATGCGGAAGGTCGCGGTCCAGATGGTCATCGGCGGCGATGACATCGAGACCTGGGACGTCACCGTCGCTCCCAGTTCCTCGAACTGGATGGAGGGCATCAACGAGACCGGCGTGACGCGGGTCGATCGCCTGCGCTCGCTGGAGCGCGCCTTCCTGAGCCTCGATATCCCGGTGCGCTTCGATGTCGTGCCCGGCGTCGAGCATATCGGACATCTCGTGCACCCCCCGGTGAAGGAGTTCTTCGCCAGCGCGCTTGCCCAACGGCAAAACCTCTAGCGGGGGCAGGGCGCGGCGATCTGCCAGCCATTTGGGCGGTGACACCGGAAAACCGGGCGCCGCTCGTGAACGAAAGGGAGAGATCATGAAGGTTGCATGGCTTGCGGCCCTGGCCGCGCTCGCCTGCCCGATGCAGGCGCTCGCTCAGGTCCCGAAGCAGGGTGGCGAGCTGCGCATCGCGCTCTCCACCGATATCACGAGCAGCGAGCCGGGTGTTCGGCGCAGCGGCGACAGCGACACCATCCTCCATCATGTGCTCGAGGCTCTGGTCGCCTATCGCGAAGACCTGACCATCGCGCCGTTGCTGGCCGAGTCCTACACGGTCGGCGATGGCGGGCGCAGCTACAGCTTCACCCTGCGCGACGGCATCACCTTCCATAACGGTGCGCCGATGTCCTCGGCGGACGTGAAATGGAGCTGGGACCGCCTGCTGGACCCGGCGACGAAATGGCAGTGCCGGGGGTGGTATGACGGTTCGCAGGACGCCAAGATCGAGGCGATCGAGACGCCCGATGCCCGCACGGTGGTCTTCAGGCTCGCCGCGCCGTCGGCGCTCTTCCTGCACTATGTCGCCAATGTCCAATGCCTGACCGGCATCCTGCACAAGGATTCGGTCGGGCCGAACGGCGAGTGGCGTCAGCCGGTCGGCACGGGCCCCTTCACCTTCGCCGAGTGGCGCAAGAACTCGTTCATCCTCCTCAAGAAATTTGCCGGCTACCGACCGCGTTCCGAGCCGATGAGCGGCTATGCCGGCGCGCGCCTCGCCCATGTCGATCAGGTGCGCTGGATGGTGGTGCCCGACGATGCCACGCGCAGGACGGCCCTGCGGGCAGGCCAGATTGACTGGATCGTCACCGATGTTTCGGATGTGGTCGAGCTGAGAGCGGCCAAGGGCGTCAGGGTCTCGACCGCACAGGGGCTGAGCTGGAACGTGCTGCTCGTCCAGACACGCGATCCGCTCTTCGCCGATATTCGAGTCAGACGCGCGCTGGCCCATGCCATCGATCTCAAGACGCTGGTGGAAACCAGGACGGACGGGCTCGGCAAGCCCAATCCCTCGGCCATCCCGGACTCGAGCTCGGCCCATACGGCCGTCCACGGCAAGGGTTATGCCTACGACCCCGATCTCGCACGCAGGCTGCTGAAGGAGGCCGGATATGACGGGCGGCCGATCAAGCTGCAGACGTCGCAGAAGCTCGCCCATCTCTACGATACCGCCATCATTCTCCAGTCGATGCTCAAGCAGGCCGGCTTCAATGTCGATCTCGAGGTGCTGGAATGGGCAACCCAGCTCGACCGCTACAGCAAGGGCAATTTCCAGCTTCAGTCCTTCCGCTTCACGGCACGGCTCGAACCTTCGCTGAACTACAAGACGATCGTCGGCTCCAAGGATGTCGACCCTGACAACCAGTGGGAGGACCCGCAGGCGATCGCGCTGCTGTCCTCGTCGACGGCGGAGCTCGATCCCGGCCGACGCCAGGCGATCTTCGACGAACTGCACCTGCGCATGATCGACCAGGCACCGATCGTCAGCCTCTACAACACCCCCCTCGTCGAAGCCTCGAGCGACCGCGTCGACGGCATCGGCGTCACCGGCTTCGGCAAGATGCGCGCCTGGGGCGTGTGGATCACCCGTTAGCAGGAGCATGCCAATGACGACCTCGCCCTTTCCCTTCGTCTCTATCTCCGGTGCCCCGCATGAGCGCGGCCGGCAATATGGCGAGGCCGCCAGGGAGCGCGTGCGCCGGAGCGTCGGGCTCTATGGCGACCAGCTCGCGGAGTTCGGCTACTCGGCCGCGGCCCAGTCCGAACTGATCATGGCGTTCGCGGGCGAGATCGAGGCCTTCGGAGCCCATTACATCGACGAGATGCGCGGGATAGCCGAAGGGGCTGGCGTCACGCTCGAAGACATCGTGATGGTCAATGCCAGGACCGAGGTCATCGCCAAGGCCCGCATCGAACGGAGCGGGCCGCAGCGGGAACAAGACGAAGCCGATGATGGCTGCACCGGTCTCGTGGTCATGCCGGAGCGCAGCCTGTCGGGGCGGCTGATCCACGCCCAGAACTGGGACTGGCGCGCCGAATGCGCGGAGACGGCGATCGTGCTGCGGGTGCGCCCCGATAACGGCCCGGATTTCCTGACCTTCGTTGAGGCCGGGGGGCTTGCCCGTTCCGGCATGAATGCGGCTGGCCTCGCCATCACCGCCAATTATCTCGACAGCGACCGCGACTATCGCCAGCAGGGGGTGCCGCTTGCCCTGATCCGCCGCAAGGTGCTCGAGCAATCCCATCTCGCTTTCGCGATCAGGGCCGTCGCGACGACGCAGAAGACCTGCTCGAACAACATGATCCTGTCGAGCGCAGAGGGGTTTGCGGTCAATTACGAATGCGCCCCGGACGAGGCTTTCGCGATCTATCCGAGCGACGGGCTGATCGTGCACGCCAATCACTGGGTCAGTCCCATTGCTCTCGGCAAGCTCAGGGATACCGGTCTCGTCAACGTGCCCGACAGCGTCTACCGCGACTGGCGGGTGCGCCGATTGCTGGATCAGAGCGGTGGCGCCCTGTCCGCCACCGAGGTGAAGGCTGCGCTCTTCGACGATTTCGCCACGCCCTACAGTGTCTGCCGGCCACCGCGGCCCGGCCTGCGCGACGCTCACCTCTCGGCGACCGTCGCGATGGTGGTGATGGAGCCGGCGAGTGGCGTGATGGAGGTGGCGGCCCTTCCCGCCCTCGATCGCCGCTTCACTCAATACAGCCTCGCCGACGAGCCGAAGATGCTCGCGGCCTGACATTTCTATCCCGGGAGGAATGAATGAGAATGCGTTTCACGGCACTCGCATTGATGATGGGCGCTGCCTGTTTTCAGGCGTCGAAGGCTGAGGCCGACACTCTGCGCGTGCGTCTCAATGCCGATATCCGGAGCGTCAATCCCGGGGTGAACCGGGACGACACGACGGATGGCGTGGTGCTTCACATGGTCGAGGGCCTTGTCGGCTACTCCGCCAACGGCACCCCGAAGCCGCTGCTCGCAGACAGCATCGAGGTGTCGCCGGACGGGCTGACCTATACGCTCAAGCTGCGCAAGGGCGTGAAGTTCCACGATGGCACGACGTTGACATCTGCGGATGTCGTCTGGAACTGGCAGCGCTACATGGACCCGAAGACGGGCTGGCTCTGCACGGGAGAGTACAACGGATCGGACATACTCAAGGTCGAGATCGCTGCTCCCGATGCGGACACAGTCGTCTTCACCCTGAACCGGCCGAGTTCTGTCTTTCTCGCGGGCATCGCGCGGAACCAGTGCGGGCAGACTGCGATCATCGCCCGCTCGTCCTTCAACCCTGACGGCTCGTTCAAGGCGCCGGTCGGGACCGGGCCATTCAAGTTCGGGGAATGGAAGCGCGGTGAATATGTCCGCCTCGACAGGTTCGACGGCTATACCGATCGTGGCGGCGAGCCGGATGGTTATGTCGGGGGCAAGCGCGCGCTCGTCGATACCGTCAATTTCATGGTGATCCCCGACAACGCCACGGCCAAGGCCGCGCTGCTGCGTGGCAATATCGACATCCTGCCGTCGCTGGCGGCGGCCGATATTCCAGAGCTGAAGGCGCGGCCGGAGATCAAGGTCTCGTCCTCGCCGACCATGATGCTCAACACGATCCTGCTGCAGACCCGTGATCCGCTGCTGGCCAACGTCAAGATGCGTCAGGCCATCGCCGCCGCGATCGACACGCGCGAACTCGTCAAGGCCGTATCGGAAGGGCTGGGGCAACCAAACGCTTCGGTCGTCCCGACGGAATCGCGCTTCTATTCGAAGGAGCAGGCCCGCCTCCATAGCTATGACCCGGCCAAGGCTGCCCGCCTGCTGAAGGAGGCGGGTTATGCCGGCCAGTCGATCGTGCTGATGGCGAACAAGAACGAGCGCGACACTTATGAGAGCGCTGTCATCGCCCAGGCGATGCTGCAATCGGCCGGAATCAACGCGACGCTCGAGGTGCTGGAATGGGCGACGCAGCTCGATCGCTACAGCAAGGGCAACTACCAGATGCAGTCCTTCTCCTATTCGGCCCGCTATGACCCCGCCCTGGCCTATGGCGCGGTGATGGGCTCGAAGGACAAGCGGCCGAACCGGATCTGGGACGATCCGCAGGCGGAGGAACTCCTGCGCGATATCCTGGCGTCAACCAAGGATGGCGAACGTCAGGCCCTGTTCGACAAGCTCCATGCTCTCTTCATCGAGCAGGCGCCGTTTCTGATGCTCTATAACGGTGTCGAAGTCGCCGCGGCGCGCTCGAGCGTCCAGGGCTATGCCGCGACCATCATGCCGAAGCCGAGACTCTGGGCCGTCAGCCTCAAGAAGTGACCGATGGGCGCGCAGGCAAACCGCCCTCCAGCGGCCCGCCTGAGCTGTCGTCCGCCAGGATTCCCCAACAAGCGAGACATGATGAAAGTCGCGTTGATCCAGATGAATGCCGGCCAGGACAAGGCCGCCAATATCGCCATAGCACAGCGCCTGATCGAACAGGCCTGCCGCGAAGAGAAGCCCGATCTCGTCATGCTGCCGGAGTGCTTCACGCTCTATGGCGGCGACGCCGACGCCCAGCGCGCTGCGGCCGAGCCGTGCCCGGGCGGTGAAGCCTATGCCATGCTGCGAGAGGCTGCCGCCCGCCACGCCGTCTACATCCATGGCGGCTCGTTGAACGAGCGTGACGGAGACCGCATCTTCAACACGAGCCTCGTCTTCGACCGCATGGGGCGCGAGGTCGCCCGCTATCGCAAGATCCACCTCTTCGCGATCACCGCGCCGGATGGCACGGTCTATGACGAAGGCAAGATCTACGGCGCGGGATCCGAGCTGGTGACCTTCGATCTCGACGGCGTCACTGTCGGCTGCACGATCTGCTATGATCTGCGCTTCCCCGAATTGTTTCGCGCGCTTGTCGACGCTGGCGCCCGCATGATCGCGGTGCCGGCAGCCTTTACCCTGCACACCGGCAAGGAGCATTGGGAGCCGCTGCTGCGGGCCCGTGCCATCGAGAGCCAGTGCTTCATTCTCGCGCCCGGGCAGGAGGGGCCCTTCGAGGAAGATGGGCAGATCCTCTACAATTACGGGCACTCGCTCATCGCCGAACCATGGGGCGCGGTCATCGCCAAGCGCGCCCTGGGCGAAGGCATCGTTGCAGCTCGGCTGGATCTTGCCGCGATCGATCTCGCCCGCACGCGCATCCCGCTGGCGCGCCACCGCCGTCTGCCCTTTGCCTCTGTCAGGTGAGCATCCGATGACGCGGAAACAGCCCAAGATCGGCTGCTGGCTTGCAGCGCCCGACGTGGTCTTCGTCGAAATCGCGGCGGACCTGGCATTCGATACGCTCGTTCTCGATGTCGAGCACGGGACGCTGTCGCTTGGGGATCTCGACAAGCTCATTCCACTTGCTCGCGCCCTGAAGCTCGAAGTTCTGGTCAAGGTTGCCGGGCCGCAGGCCGAGCCGATCCAGCAGGCGCTCGATTTCGGCGCGAATGGCGTCGTGATCCCGCATGTCGGTTCGGTGGCGCATGCAACGGCAATCTGCCGTTCGGCGAAATACCCGATGCTGGGAACCCGGAGTTATGCCGGAGCCCGCAGCGTCCGCTATGGCGCGCCGTCCGCCAGCTATTTCGAGGACGATAACCGCGAAACCGCCTGTTACCCGATGATCGAGACGGCCGAGGCGCTTGCCGATGTCGAAGCCATTCTCGCCCTGCCGACCGTGGATGGCGTTTTCGTTGGCCCCTCGGACCTTTCGCTGACGCGGGGGAGAGGTCGCTATCGCCTCAGTGATGCCGACAGGGGCGATATCGGCCGGATCGCTTCAGCCTGCGCTGCAGCGGAAAAGCCCTGGATCATGCCGGCATGGTCCGCAGCAGAACGAGCTTTCGCCGGGGAACACGGCGCGTCACTCCTGGTGGTCGCGGAGCAGCAGGCAGCGATGGCCAGCGGGCTCCAGATGGCGCGCACTGCCGTGTAACGATGCGCGGCCTCGTACGCCTGACCACTGGGCGGTTCCGGGCTTGCAGAGATGTCGGCCTCCCCCGCGCTGACGGGGCAATGACCTCCTCCGCCAGACGGACCTCTCGGCTTCTCATGTGAAGAAAGCGGGCAACGCCGCGTCGTTGCGGCGCTGCATGAGGTCGCCGCCATCGGCCTCCCTGTCCGATGAGCCGACGCAGGGTTTGGCTCCAATTTTTGAGGGAAGCTCCGCGAATGGGAGGCGGACGGCGCAGACAATTCGTCTGAATCTGTAGCAATATCAATTGATTGCGAGATGGCACAGCGCTTGCGCTACCGGCATTCACCGAGAGCTACAAATGAGCGCCGAGCATGCTGTGGCAGGCCATCGTCGATTTCGACGGAACGATAACGTGTGAAGACACGACCGACCAGATCCTGGCCCGTTTCGCGGAACCGGGCTGGGAGGCTATCGAGGACGACTGGGTTTCCGGCCGGATCGGCTCCCGCGAATGCATGGCCAGGCAGGTCGAATTGCTGCGCGTGCTGCCGGCCGTGCTCGACGGCTTCACCGAGACGATTGCGATCGATAGTGGCTTCAGCGCCTTCGTCGCACTCTGCCGGCGGCACGATATCCCGGTTACGGTCGTCTCCGACGGCCTTGACCGCACGATCCGCGCGGTGCTGGGCCGGATCGGGCTCGGCGCACTGCCCGTCATCGCCAATCACCTCGCTGCGGTCGGCGGCGAGCGCTGGCAGTTGACGTCGCCGCATGCTGCACTATCCGGCGATTGCGCGAGCGGCACCTGCAAATGCCGAGTGGCCGACGGCTTCGGACGACCGCTGACCCTGCTCGTCGGTGACGGCCGCTCGGATTTCTGTCTCGCCGGCCAGGCGGATCTCGTCTTCGCCAAGAAAAGCCTCATCGGGCATTGCCACGACAACGCTCTGCCTCATCACCCCTTCTCCGATTTTTCCGAGGCCGTCGGCCTGCTGGAAGAACTGCTGGCCAGCCCGGTGACGAGCGGAGCCCAGAACCAACTCAAGGATATGATCGATGGATGACGGATACGCCTTGCTTGAGCCGGCTTCCCCGGTACTGGCTGGTCTGCAATCCCGGCCGACGAGCCTCCATGCCGAGGAGGAGGCGCGCCTGCTCGCCCTCGAAGCGGAATACTGCTCCCATGGCGACACGGTCCATTACACGCAGTTCCCGAAGATCTTCTCGGGCTGCGATGGCTCCTACATGTTCGATGCCGAGGGCAATCGCTTCCTCGATCTGCAGATGTGGTATTCGGCGGTCAATTTCGGCTACGCCAATCCGCGCCTGAACGCGGCGCTGAAGCGCCAGATCGACACTCTGCCGCAAGTTGCGAGCCAGTATCTCCACCGCGAGAAGATCGAACTCGCCGCGATGATCGCCCGTGATGCGCAGGCGAAATTCGGCAGCAAGGGCCGGGTGCATTTCAATGTCGGCGGCGCACAGGCGGTCGAGGATTCACTGAAGCTCGTGCGCAATGCGAGCAACGGCAAGAGCCTGATGTTCGCCTTCGAGGGCGGCTATCACGGCCGCACGCTCGGTGCCTCCGCCATCACCTCGTCCTACCGTTATCGCCGGCGCTTCGGCCATTTCGGCGAGCGGGCCCAGTTCGTGCCGTTTCCCTACCATTTCCGCGCGCCCAAGGGCATGAGCAAGGAAGAATACGGCGTGCATTGCGTGAAGCAGTTCGCGCGCCTGTTCGAGAGCGAGTATAACGGCGTTTGGGATCCCAAGGCCGGCCAGTCGGAATATGCGGCCTTCTATGTCGAGCCGCTCCAGGGCACCGGCGGCTACGTCATTCCGCCTCCGAATTTCTTCATCGAGCTGAAGAAGGTCCTCGATCAGCACGGCATCCTGCTCGTCGTCGACGAGATCCAGATGGGCTTCTACCGGACCGGAAAGCTGTGGTCGATCGAGCATTTCGGCGTGCAGCCGGATGTGATCGTCTTCGGCAAGGCGGTCACCAACGGGCTGAACCCGCTCTCCGGCATCTGGGCCAAGGAAGAGCTGATCAACCCCACCATCTTCCCGCCAGGTTCGACCCACTCGACCTTCAACGCGAACCCGCTCGGCACCGCCGTCGCGCTCGAGGCGATGAAGATGATGGAGGAGGACGACTACGAGACCATGGTGATGGAGAAGGGGGCCTATTTCCTCGAAGGCCTCCAGGAACTGAAGCGCCGGCACCGGATCGTTGGCGACGTCGATGGTCTCGGCATGGCGCTGCGCATCGAGATCTGCGAGCCGCATGACAGCTACACCCCGTCGAAGCGGTTGGTCGACCTGATGTGCGACGAAGGCATGAAGGCCGATCTGGTGGTCGACGGCCAGCGCTACGGGCTCGTCCTCGACATCGGCGGCTACCACAAGAACGTCATTACACTGGCTCCGGCGCTGACAATGACCCACGCGGAGATCGATCTGGCGCTTGCGCTGCTCGATCAGTTGTTCACGCGCGTCGCCAGGGTTTGAAAACGGCGAGGTCGGACGTGCAGTTGCGTGTGATCGACCTCGACGGCAGTGCGGCGGTTCAGGAGCCGCTGCACCGGCGCATCGATGCGGGAGCCGCCACCCGCATCGATGCGACCGATCTTGGAAGCGCATTGCGTATCGTCGCAAGCAGGCGGGCGCTGAGCCTGCTGCACGAGCGACTGCGCGCGAAACCCATGCGCGAAGGCGAGGCTTCCGTGACATTCTACGGATCAGGCGACTTCCATCATCTGACGGCCGGCCTGCTTGCGCAGACCGGTCGGCCGCTGACGGTCGTGCATTTCGACAATCACCCCGACTGGGTGCGGTTTCCGGCGACCGTGAATTGCGGCGCCTGGGTCAACCGCGCCCTCGAACTCGAACACGTCAAACGGGTCGTGACGATCGGCCCGTGCAGCAGCGACCTGGTCAGGCCGGAATGGCAATTCGCCAATCTGGACGCGGTCTCCGACGGGCGGATCGAACTCTACCCATGGCGGCATGCGCCCTCTCGCGTCTGGCGCCGCTATCGTGATGGACGCGGGCACACGCAGAAGGCCGGGGCGCTGCACTGGCGCAATCTCGCGGATGAGAACTGGGACGACTTCCTCGATGAGCTGATCCGCAACCTGCCGACCCGTCGGATCTGGTTGACGATCGACAAGGATGTTCTTGGCCCGGGCGACGCCGCGACCAACTGGGATCAGGGCGAGCTGCCGCTCGAGAATCTGCTGCACGCGATCGAGCGGCTGGCGGGGCAGTGCGAGATCGTCGGCGTCGATATCTGCGGCGACTATTCCGAGCCACGCTTCGCCGATCCGTTCCGGGCGACGCTCGCCTATTTCGATCATCCGCCGCGACGCCAGGTCACGGACGCCGAGCTGGCGGTCAATGCGCGCGTGAACGGTGTCCTGCTGGATTGCTTCGACCGGGTGCTGTCATGACGCTCGTGCTCTGGTTCGCCTTGTCGGTGATCTGCGATGTCGCAGGCCAGCTCTGCTTCAAGCTTGGGGCTGATCGTTTGCCCGACGTACACGGACGGGCGCTCGTCCTGGCCGCGCTGCGCGACAGCTGGATCTGCTGGGGAATCCTGATCTACCTCGTCGAGGTCGTGGTCTGGCTGCGGATTCTTGCCGAAGTGCCGCTTTCGATCGCGTTCCCGATCGCCAGCCTGAATTTCCTTGGCGTCACGCTTGCCAGCGCCGTGTTCCTCAAGGAGCGCGTCGTGCGTCGGCAATGGCTCGGCGCCTGTCTCATCACTCTTGGCGTCGTCATCGTCGCCCGCACCGCCTGAGGGATCCGTTTCCGTGGCAGCAAAAGACAACAGCCTTCGCTTCGCCGGTGGCCGGACCGGGTTCCTCCTGATCCATGGCCTGGGGGGCACGCCAGTTGAGCTGCGGCTCGTCGCGCGCGCGCTGGCGCGGGCCGGTCACACCGTTCATTGCCCCCAGTTGGCAGGGCATTGCGGCAGCGAGGGCGATCTCCTGGCGACGGGCTGGCGCGACTGGACAGCCAGCGTCGAGGCCGAGCTCGCACGGATGAAGCTGATTTGCGACACGGTCATCGTCGGGGGACTGTCGATGGGGGCGGTGATGGCGATGCATATCGCGGCACGCCACCGCGACGACGTGCAGGGGCTTGCCCTCTACGCCCCGACGCTCTGGTACGATGGCTGGTCGATCCCCTGGTACAGCTTTCTGCTGAAGCTGCTGATCAACACGCCCATGGGCCGCCGCTATCGCTTTGTCGAGCGCGAGCCCTATGGCGTCAAGGATGAGCGCACCCGCGCGATGATCGTGGGGGCGATGGGCGGCGGGGACAGCTCGCAGGCCGGCCTCCTGGGCACGCCCGCGGGCTCGCTTCAGCAGATGTGGGCGCTGATCAAGGACACGCGCCGCCGGATGGGCGAGATCACCTGTCCCGCGCTCGTCGTGCAGGCGCGCGAGGACGACATCTCCGGTCTCTCCAATGCGGCCTATATCCAGCGGCGCCTTGGCGGAATCGTCGATACCGTCGTGCTGAATGACAGCTATCATCTCGTGACCATCGACCAGCAGCGCGATGTCGTGATCGACCGCTCGCTTGCCCTGGCGGCGCGGCTGTCCGTTCCAGACAAGGTCCGACGGGAGCCGGCGAGCCTCTGCGCCGTTGCGGCGGAATGAACGCGCCGCGCGCCCGCATCCTCGAACGGATCGCCGAGATTGCGCCCGAGGCGTGGGATCTCTGCTGCCCCGGCGAAGCCGAAAACCATGCCTATTACAGCGCCTGCGAGCAGGCGCTGGCCGGAAGCGGCAGCGGGATCGCCATGGGCGCGGCCTGTGTCGAGGATGCCCTTGGCATCAGTGCCATCGCGCCGTTCTTCCTGTTCACCTATCGGCTTGATACGCCATTTCAGGGTGGGCTCCGGCGCTTCGGAGATGCGGTGTTCAGGCTGGCGCCGCGTCTCGTCTCCCTCAAGGTGCTCTGTGTCGGCTCGCCCTATGCCGAACGCTGTCATGCCTGCGTGCGCAATGGGCTTGGATCGGATCAATCCGCGTCCGCATTCGCCGCGCTGGGCGAAATTCTCGACCAGCACGCCCGAAGCGTGGGGGCCGATGTCGTGGCCTGGAAGGATGTTGCCGCGCAGGGTGCATCGGATCTGCGTGATGCTCTGCTGTCGCGGGGATTTGCTGGTGTCGGCAGCCTGCCGTTCGCGGTCCTCGATCTGCCCTTCGCTGGCGAGGCGGACTATCTCGCCTCGCTCTCGGCTGCCACGCGCAAGGATATCCGGCGCAAGCTGGCGAAGGCCGGCGAGGTCCGGGTCGAGATGCGGCATGGGCTCGAGGGTATCGAGAGCGAGATCGCCGAGCTCTACGAGTCGACGCGGGCCGAGAGCGGCCTCGACTACGGTAATCTGGAGGTGCTCCCCCCGGGTTACTTCAAGGCTGTCTCGGCGGCGCTCGGCGAGCGCGCCGTCTTTGCTCTCTATTGGGTGGGCCAGACGCTCGCCGCCTTCAATCTGCTGCTGATCGAGAATGACAGGGTGATCGATAAGTTCCTCGGCATGCGCTACCCGCTCGCCCGCCAGCACAACCTCTATGTGGTGAGCTGGATGACGAATGTTCGTTTCTGTCTCGAACGCGGCATCGCCAGGCTGCAGACCGGCCAGACAGCCTATGCGTCGAAACTGCGCTTCGGCAGCCGGCTGGTGCCTTCAACGGTCTTCTTCAGGCACCGGAATGCCGCGCTGCAATGGGCCCTGAAATCGGCCAGTCCCTGGTTCGCCTTCGACAGGTTCGATCCGGACCTGCGGGCGCTGCGCCGGACACCGGCAAGGGAGCAGGCGGAAAGGGAGCAGGCGGCATGAGCACGATCGAGACCTCGCGGCAGCCCGTGCCATGGCGCCAGCTTTGGATCTGGACGGTCTTCATTGCGCTCGATACCGCGACCCAGCTTGCCTTCAAATGGGGGGCGGACGGGCTCGCCGACATGGATTTCGGGCTGCAGATGATGATCAGGGCATCGACGCTGCCGGGCGTCTGGCTGGCGGCGCTCGGCTATGCCGCAACGTTCATCGTCTGGATGCTGATCCTGCGTGACATGCCGCTCAGCCGCGCCTTTCCGATGACCGGGCTCGCCTATGTCACGGTGCCTCTGCTCGCCTGGCTTGCGCTCGGCGAACGGATCGATGCCGTTCAAGCCGGTGGCATCGCCCTGATCGTCGCCGGCGTCATTGCTTTGGGTTGGGAGGATCAGGAGGATGGCGATGGCCAGACTTAGCGCTAGAATGCTTGTTCTCGCCGCGTTGGTGGCGATGCCGTCACTGCATGCCGCCGCTGCGGACCCGATGAGCGAGGTCGTCGGGCGCTGGCGCGATTCCGATGGCGAGTCCGAGATTGCGATCGCGCGCTGCGGGCAGGCGCTCTGCGGCAAGATCGTCTGGCTCAAGCAGGAGCGGGTCGACCGATCAAACCCCAACAGCAATTTGCGCGGGCGCTCGCTGCTCGGTGTCCAGGTCCTGACTGGCTTCAGGCCTGAGGGTACGGCGGGGCTGCTTGCAGGGGAGGGGTATAATCCGGAGGATGGTCGCACTTACAAGACCACGATCAGCTTGCAGTCACAGAGGACACTCGTCGTAAAGGGGTGCGTGCTGGGTGGTTTTATCTGCGATGACGACACCTGGACGAGGCGACCCTGAGCGGACGTCCTGCTTGGGCAGAACGCAGCCTTCCATTGTCCTGGAGACGGCTTGATGCCAATTCGCAAGACGTCGCTGCGGTTGAGGCTTGTGATCGGCTTCCTGCTCGTCAGCGTCCCGGCGATGCTGACCTCTGCCTATGTCGCGGCACGGCTGATCTCCTCCGCCTTTGAGGCGAATGTCGAGCAATGGCTCGGCGAGACCTCGCGCTTCTTCATGCTCGAGGTGACCGAGGCGACACAGGAGGCGCAGCGCGTCTCCAGCGTCATCGGCCACCGCCTGGAGACTTCGGTCCATGGCGATCTTCGCCGCCCCAAGGCCATCGAGCGGGAGTTCGCGCTGCTCAGTTCGGTCGGCTATGACCTGATCGCGATCTATGACGATCGGCGCGAAATGCTGTTCACCTCGCGCGACTTCACGTCCTCGGCTGTCCTGCCCACCGAAACGAGCCAGGGCATCTTCAAGATCACGACCGGGGATGAAAAGCACCTCATGGCCGGCGCCGTGCAGAGCGTCCAGGTCAATGACAAGCCGGCTTACGTTCTTGTCGGCACCTGGCTCGATGATTCCTATCTCGGCAGCATCAAGGTGGTGACCTCGCTGGATGTCCGGCTCTTCGCCGAGACCAGCGCGGGCCTCGAATCCGTCATGCTGACCCATCCGGACGATACGCGCACGGTACCCGATGCGATCCGTGAGCGCCTGGCGAAGGGCGAGGATACGATCTTTGACCGCGAGGCCGATGGCGGCGCCTATCGTGCGGTCTACACCGCCTTCCGCGGTATCGATGGCAAGCTGGCGGCTGTCGCATTCATCGGGCTGCCGAGCGGTGCCGATTTCTTCGAGCAGCTTGGACCATCCCAGCTCTTCATCGGCATCTTCCTGCTCGGTAGCCTCATCTCGATCATCGTCGGCGCTGCGATGTCGGGTATCCTGGTCAAGCCGCTGCGTGCGTTGACGCGCGGCGTCCGGGCGATTGCAGCAGGCGATTTCAAGCAACGGGTTCCTGAAACCGGCGGGCGCGAGATTGCGCAGCTCGCCGCAGGCTTCAACGGTATGGCGGAGCAGCTCGGCAAGCTGCATGCTCTGGAGACCGAGCTCCGGCGTCGCGACAGGCTCTCGGCCCTTGGGCAAGCGGCGATGGTGATTGCCCATGAAGTCCGCAACCCGCTCGGTATCATCAAGACCTCGACCGAGGTGGTGCGCAATCGCGCCAAGCTCGGGGCCGCCGAGGACCGCATGCTTGGTTATGTGATTGAGGAGGTACGCCGCATCGAGACGCTGGTGCGGGACTTTCTCGACTTCGCTCAGCCCAAGGCGCCGAGCAAGACGGTCTTTCCATTCCGCGCGGTGATCGATCGGGTGGCCTCGATCGCCATGCCGGAGCTTGACCGTCATGGCGTCGTCCTCGACATCAGGGATCATAGCGGGGGTGGGCTGATCTCGGGCGACCCGGACCAGCTCCATCAGGCGGGCCTGAATCTCGTCCTGAACGCGATCGATGCGATGCCCGCCGGCGGAATGATCACGGCGGAGCTCACATCGACCGATGGAGAGATTTCGCTGACAATCAGCGATCAGGGGGATGGCGTGGCGGACGAGATCAGGGGCGAGATCTTCAATCCCTTCTTCACCACCAAGACGAAGGGCACGGGGCTTGGCCTCGCGAAGGTGCAATCCGTCGCTGCTGCGCATGGTGGCCGCGCCCATTATGCGAGCTCGCCGGGGCAGGGCGCCTCGTTCACGATTACATTGCCTCTGCTGGAGCGTGGAGCACCCGGATGACCCACAGCATCCTGGTCGTCGATGACGAAACCCGACTGGCCGATGTTCTGGCGGCTGCGCTGGATGATCTCGGCTATCGCGCGACCGCCGTCGAAAACGCCCGCGAGGCGCTTTCCAGTCTGGAGCAGGAACGGTTCGACCTCGTGTTGACCGATCTGCGCCTGCCCGGGATGGATGGGCGCGCCCTGCTACAGGAGGTGCGCAAGCGCTGGCCGGATGTTCCGGTCGTGGTCATCACCGCCTTTGCCACGGTTCGCGACGCTGTCGAACTCGTGAAGGAGGGCGCCTTCGACTACATCGCCAAGCCGTTCGAGATGGAGGATGTCGCAGCCGTCATTCGCCGCGCCTTGCGGCTGGCCGAGGTGGTGCGCGACAATGAGCGGCTGCGGGGCGAACTCGAGGGCCGTTACAGCTTCGAAAATCTGATCGGAACAAGCCCGCCCTTCAGAAGGGTGATCGAGCAGGTCACCGAGGTCTGTGAGACGCGCGCCACGGTCATGCTCAACGGAGAAAGCGGCACCGGCAAGGAGGTCGTCGCACGCGCGATCCATTTCAACAGTCCGCGCCGGAACAAGCCCTTTGTCGCGATCAATTGCGCTGCCATCCCCGAGACATTGCTCGAAAGCGAGCTCTTTGGTCATGTGAAAGGTGCCTTTACCGGAGCGCTGGCCAACCGCGTCGGCCGCTTCGCCGCCGCCGATGGCGGAACGCTCTTCCTCGACGAGATCGGCGATATGCCGATCGCCGTTCAGGCGAAGCTGTTGCGTGCAGTTCAGGAGCGCAGCTTCGAACCTGTCGGCGGCACCCGCAGTCAGACGGTGGATGTCCGGCTGATCGCGGCAACCCATAGGGACATGCGCCAGGCGGTTGCGTCCGGCGAGTTCCGGGAGGACCTGTTCTATCGGCTCAACGTCTTCCCGATCCAGTTGCCTGCCCTGCGTGAGCGGCGCGAGGACATCCCGATCCTCGCCGCCCATTTCCTCGCGACGCTGGCCGAGGCGATGGGCAAGCGCGTGACCGGCTTTACCCCGGCCGCTCTCTCGGCGATGGACGGCCATGACTGGCCCGGTAATATCCGTGAGCTGCATAATTGCGTCGAGCGCGCCGTGATCGTCGCGAAGTCCCCGACCATCGACGTCCCGGATCTGCCTCGCGACTTGTTTGAAGGTGGCGCGCGGCGCGCCGAGCGCGATCGCCTCCCGAACGATCTCGATGCCGAACTCGAGCGGCTCGAGCGCGGCTTCATCATCGAGGCGCTGCGGCGTACGGACGGCGTCCAGGTCCAGGCCGCGCGGCTCCTCGGCATTGCCGAGCGCAGCCTGTGGCACCGCATTAAGAAACTGGACGTGAAACTCGGCAGAAAAATCGTCGAGTGACGCTGGGTTCGATCTTTACCGGTTTGCGACAGAGTTCAGATATGGCAAGCGAGTGGGTGTCCTGCAGGAGCGACGATTGTGCCCGCCTACCCTAAGCTTGCCGTCGCCGGTCTGTGCCTGGTCGCTGGATCCCAGGTTGCTGTCGCGGCCGATCCGGCTCCGGCGCTGCTGAACCCCACTCCGGCCTCCGGCTGGATCGTGACGCTCGGCGGCTCGGGTCAGATCGGTCCCAAATATGACGGCGCAAAGGCCTACGGACCGTCGGGCACGCCGTCGCTGAGCTGGCGGCGGGTTGGCGAGCCGGAAGGGTTCAGCGCACCCGACGAGGGGCTGGACTTCGCCCTGTATGAGACGAGCCGCTTCAGCATGGGCGTCGTCGGCGACCTGAAGTCGGGTCGCTATTCCGGCTCGGATCGAAAACTGTTCGGCATGCGAGACGTGCCCTGGACGATCGAGGCTGGCGCCTTCGCCGAGTTCTGGCCGATCGAGGACCGGCTGCGGACCCGCATCGAGGTGCGGCAGGGCTTCCACGGCCATCATGGCATCGTCGCCGATATCTTCGTCGACTGGGTTCAGCCGATCGGCCGCTTCAAGCTCTCGGGCGGTCCGCGCTTTTCGTTCGGCAATCAGGCCTACATGCGCAGGAACTTTGGTGTGACACCGGAGGAATCGCAGGCGAACGGCATCCTCGCCGCCTACAGCCCGTCGGGAGGCGTCAAATCGGCGGGCCTCGCGGCGGCACTCGAATATGCATGGTCGGACGTCTGGAAGACTACGGCCTATGCCCGCTATGACCGCCTGCTCCAGGATGCCGCGCGCTCGCCGATCGTCCGCACCATTGGTGCGCGCGACCAGTTCTCGTTCGGATTGAGCACGACCTATTCCTTCAAGATTGGCGGTTAGCGCCAATCCTCAGGCACAGAGCCAAGTGAAGGGGCTGTTCGAGCCGGGCCGACAGCGGCCTGAACGGCGCCTCGATCCGGCTCGCCCGCAGCGGCGGATTTATCAGCGTTTCGGGCCGTCACACTCGTCCTCGGGCGGCCTTCGCCTCCGGCTGGAGACGAAGTCCTCAGCCGAGCGCGCGGCCGCCATGATGAGCTGACGCCGCGACGACAGTCTTAGCGTCACATGGCATAGGCCGGGCTCGCCGGGATCGGGAAGACCCGATCATAGGCCAGGTTGAAGCTGAAGGCGTAGACGACATAGAAGACGACGATCGCGATATCCATCACGAAGGCCTGCATCAGGGTAATGCCGAGATACCAGGCGATCGGCGGCAGCAGGATCATCAGAAGTCCGCCCTCGAACAACGCGACATGGAGGATGCGCGTGCCGATACCCTTATGGGTATGGCCGACCATACGCTGCATCGCATGGTCAAAGCCCAGGTTGAAGAGGAAGTTCCAGATCGTGGCGACGGTTGCGCTGCCGACGCCGATGACGCCCATATGGCCCGCCGGCAGGCCGAACAGATAGGCTCCCGCTGGAATGACAATGGCTAATCCGATCGCCTCGAACATGAGTGCGTGGCGGATTCGGTCTCGAACGGAGCGCATGTGCTAAGGGGCCTTCACTAGGATTGATGGCCGCGTTCTCTATCTGTCATTTCGATTGCATCAAGTTGGATCATATCTGATAATCAGATAGATGACGGTTTCGCTGGACCAACTTCGGGCCTTCGTCGCGGCAGCGGAGCATGGCTCGTTCTCCGGGGCAGCGCGCGCGCTTCGCAAAGCGCAATCAGCCGTGAGCACGCAGGTCTCGAATCTCGAGGAGGATCTCGGCGTCGCTCTGTTCAGCAGGGCCGGGCGCAATCCCGTGCTCACTCCGGCGGGCGAAAGATTGCTGCGCGAGGCCAAGGTCGTGCTCGATCGCAGCGAACACCTCATCGGCGTCGCGCGCAGCTTCGAGGCTCATGTCGAGAAGCGGCTTGTCATCGCGATCGACGAACTTTACCCGGAGCACGCTCTGGGGGCGCTCTTTGCCGATTTCGCGCGGCACTTCCCCCATGTTGAGCTCGAAATCCTGTTTCCGCTGATGGAGGATGTGAGCCGGCTGGTCCTCGCGGGGAAAGCCGATATCGGCGTGATGTGGCGTCAGGAGGTCTTGCCGACGGAGCTTGGCTTCCAGACGATCGGATGGGTCCCGCTCAAGCTGGTTTGCGGCAAGGACCATCCGCTTGCCAAGGCCCGCGTCGATTGGGAAGAGCTGAAGCGCTACAGGCAGATCCTCGTCGCCGCCAGAAGCGACGGGCCGGAGAAGCGGCGCCTGCGCGTTGCCGCCGAGGTCTGGTGGGTGGAAAGCCACTGGGTCATTCTGGAAATGGTGAAGCACGGCATCGGCTGGGCGTTCGTGTCCGACCATGTCATCGCGAATTCGCCGGCCGCCCCCGGTCTGATCACGCCGGATCTTCAATTCGACGACGCGGATTGGCCGATCGCGCTCGAGATGATCTGGCACAAGCAGCGGCCATGCGGTCCGGCAGCCAAATGGCTCCGCGAACGCTTCGCCACGACCCGGATCGACACCAGCTCGTCCTGGAGGTCGCCACTGCCGGAAGGAAACCGGACATAGCGGCCCTAGCGAGCCGGCGCGGGCCTAGCCGGTGATCGAGGCCTTCATGTAGCTGCGCGGCGAGGTCCCAAGCAGGCGGCGGAACATCGTGGTGAAGGCGGCGACGTTCTCGTAGCCCGCCAGCATGGCGATCTGCGTCACCGGCGCGCCTTCCGCGAGTTTCGGCAGACAGGCGAACAGGCTGGCCTGTTGCCGCCAGGTCGCGAAGCTGACGCCCGTCTCCCTGAGGAAGAAGCGTGTGAAAGTTCGGCGGCTCATCGCAAGCGCTTCCGCCCAGGTGTCGAGCCGGGCATTCGCCGACGGCGCTGCCATATAGGCCCGGCATAGCGCCGCGAGTCTCCTGTCGGCCGGGAAGGGAAGGCCGAGAGGACGGGATTCGAGGGAGGCGATCTCTTCCATCAGGAGCTGAAGGCTCAATGTGAGCTTGCGGCTTCCGGCGGGCGCCTCGCGCAGGCGGATCGCTTCGATGATGAGGCTGCGCGCAAGATCCGTTACCTCGAGCACCACCGGCTCGGGATCGGCCAGGACGCCCTCCCGGGGCAGAAGATAGACCGATCGCATGCTGACATCGCTCAGCATTTCCACGGAATGCTCGAGATGGTGAGGGATCAGCAGCGCGTGGCCTGGCGGAATCATCCAGCGGCCGCGCTCGGTTGCGACTGCCACCACGCCGGAGAAGACGCAGAGCAACTGGATGCGCTGGTGGCTATGGAGAGGGATGGTGTAGCCCGCGGGATCCTCGTTGCTGTGCACCAGGATGTCGGCCTCGGCATAGGCAATCCATCCGAGGTTACGGCGGTGAGCCTCGTCGCGCGCCTCGAGCAGATGCTGCGGCAGTTTTCTCATCTTTGGCCCAAACGCAAAAGAATTCGACCGAAACACGAATGCAGGTCAAGGAGGCGCTCTGTAAAGAGGCATGGCGGCGATAAGCCGATGTTTGCGGCCCGCGCTGGAGACGAATTGAGATGGTTGCAGCGTTCCCCGGGACCAGGTCCCGTTTCGAGAAGACGACGACATCGATCCTGCTGGCGGTGAGCTTCTGCCACCTGCTCAACGATGTGATGCAATCGCTTCTTGCCTCGCTCTACCCGCTGTTCAAGGCAAACTACGCTCTCGATTTCGTCCAGATCGGCCTGCTGACCATGACCTTCCAGGTCACGGCCTCGCTGCTGCAGCCGGTCGTCGGGATGGTGACCGATCGTTGGCCGATGCCCTATTCCCTGCCGGCCGGGATGGCCTGCACCTGCGCCGGACTGATCCTGCTGGGCAATGCGCATAGCTTTGCGATGCTGCTCATGGCGGCGAGCCTGATCGGCTTCGGTTCCGCAATCTTCCACCCGGAGGCGTCACGGGTGGCTCGCCTTGCCTCCGGTGGCCGCCACGGCCTGGCGCAATCGCTTTTCCAGGTTGGCGGCAATATGGGCTCGGCCATCGGACCGCTGCTCGCGGCCTTCGTGGTGTTGCCATTCGGCCAGGGCAGCGTGGCGTGGTTCTCGGCCATAGCGATGCTGGGCATGATCGTGCTCGGCTGGGTCGGGGCCTGGTATGCCGGTCATCGCCGCCAGAATGCCAGCCGTCCTGCCGTCAGTCGCACGCTGCCGTTGCCGCAGGGGCGCGTCGCACTGGCGTTCCTCATCCTCGTGCTGCTGACCGCGACCAAGAATGTCTACATGGCCAGCATCTCGAGCTATTTCACCTTTTACGTGATCGACCAGTTCCAGCTCGGCATGCGCGATGCGCAGCTGATGCTGTTTCTCTTCCTCGGTGCAGCCGCAGTCGGGACCTTTCTGGGTGGGCCGATCGGGGACCGGTTCGGAGCGCGTTTCGTGATCTGGTTCTCGATCCTGGGTGTGATCCCGTTCGCGCTGCTGCTGCCTTATGCGAGCCTGTTCTGGACCGGCGTGCTGAGCGTCGTGATCGGCTTGATCTTCGCCTCGGCATTCTCTGCGATTGTCGTCTTCGCACAGGAACTCGTGCCCGGCCGTGTCGGCCTGATCGCCGGCGTGTTTTTCGGCTTTGCCTTTGGCGCGGGTGGACTTGGAGCGGCCCTGCTTGGCAACTTCGCCGATACGCACGGTATCGCCTTCGTCTACCGCGTCTGCTCCTACCTGCCGCTGCTGGGGCTGCTTACGATCCTGCTGCCTCGCCTGCCGCAAAGAGGCGAGAGCTAGGCCCGGAATCGCTCAGGCTGGATAAGTACGCTGCGTCACGGCCTGCCGCTGGCGGGCCGTGACGCAGGTCTTTGTATGGATTGGCCCGTCTCGGGCCTAGTTTACCGCGATCTGGGCCTGCTTGATGATGCCGGCCCAGCGCTTCGACTCCGCTTCCATCATCGCAGCGAACTCGGTCGGCGTATTGCCGATCGGCTCGGCGCCTTCGTTCTTCAGCCGTTCGCGGATGGTCGCGTCGTTGATGGCCTCCACCGTGGCGGTGCGGAGCTTCGCAGTGACATCCTTCGGCGTCCCCTTCGGCACGACGAAACCATACCAGGCTGTCGCCTCGTAACCGGCCCAGCCGCTTTCTGCGACCGAGGGCACCTCGGGGAAGAGCTTGGCCCGCTCCTTGCCGGTCACCGCCAGCGCGCGCACCTTGCTGCCTTCGATCAGTCCGAGAACCGACGGCACGGTGGTGATCATGAAATCGGACTGGCCGGCGAGGAGGTCGGTCAGGGCCGGGCCTGCGCCACGATAGGGCACGTGCACGGCAGTGAACTGCGCCATCTGCGCCAGCAGAACGGTGGCCAGGTGGCTGGCCGAACCGTTGCCGGCAGAGCCGTAGGTCAGTTTGCCCGGATTCTTCTCGCCGAAGCTGATCAGGTCCTTGATCGTTTTGTGGGGCGAATTCTGCGCCACGACGACGACCAGCGGAGCTGCGGAAATCAGGGTGATCGGGTCGAAGGCCGTCAGCGGATCGACCTTGACGTTCTTGAACAGGTGCGGGTTGACCACCATCGGGCCCTGATTGGCCATCAGCACGGTGTAGCCATCCGCGGGAGAGGTGGCGGCCTGTGCGGTGATCAGGTTGCCGCCGGCCGATCCGTTGTTCTCCACGACAAGCGACTGGCCGAGCTTTTCTCCAACGCCCTGGGCGACCAGACGCGCGATCGCGTCCGTTCCGCCGCCGGCCGCGTAAGGCACCAGCAGGCGCATCGGCCGCTCGGGAAATGCTGCCTGAGCGAATGCCAGCTCAGGCAGACAGGCGCTGGCGGCTGCAGTCGTCAGCAGGCTGCAGAAGTGGCGACGCGTCGGTGTCATGATGGGAATTTCCTCCGATTGCAGTCCCTTCTGGCAGCGCGCCAATCGCGCTGGCGGGGACGATGACATGGCCTTCAAAGATACGGCGCGCAGTGCGCACCAGGCTGGCTCTGGCAACTTGGCCAGATGCGTCGAGAGCGAGGTCGACCTGGATACGGCCGCTCGGATGTTCGATCGTCACCAGCGAGGCGGCGTCCGCGAGACCTGCCTCCTGCGCAACGCTGCCGGCGACCTGACTGGCGACGGCGATGCAGAGTGCGCCGGTGACGGCATGGCTGCGATGGCAGCGGTCCGGCGTGAAATAGCGTGAGGTCAGGCTGCCGCCCTGGCGGGCCGTCGAAAGCAGTCCGATCTTGGGAATGACCCGGCCGGCGACGTCTCCAAGACCCATGCGCCTGCCCGCCTCGCGCCGGATCTCCTCCAGCCGCGCCAGCAGGGCCGTATTCGCGTCGAGCTCCGCCGGCGACTCGTCACCGGCAAGGCCGAAATCGGTTGCGCGGACGAGCAGCATCGGCGTGGCATAGTCGATCAACGTGACCGGCACACCATCGATCAACTCGCGCGGCTTGCCGGTCGGCAGCAGGGAGCCGGTCTTGGAGCCGATGGCTTCGAGGAAGGTCAGCTTGATCGGGGCTGCAGTGCCTGAAACGCCGTCGATCGCGGTTGTGCCGTCATACTCGACACGTTTGCCGGGGGTCTGCACCACCGCCTCGATCAGCGAGGCGGTATTGCGGTTGTAGATCCGAACCATCGTCTCACCATCGCATGCCGGCACGAGGCCGGCCTCGATGGCGAAGGGGCCGATGGCGGAGAGCATGTTGCCGCAGTTCGGACCGAGATCGACATGAGCCCGGTCGACTGCGACCTGGGCGAAGAGGTAATCGATATCGGCATCCGGGCGTGACGCGTTGCCGACTATGGCGACCTTGCTGGTCAGCGAATTGCCGCCCCCGATCCCGTCGAGTTGCAGCGTGTGAGGCGACCCCATTGCTGCGAGCAGCACGCGGTCGCGCGCCTCCGGGTCCGCCGGCAGATCGGTTTCCAGGAAGAACGGGCCGCGGGATGTGCCGCCGCGCATCAGCACGCAGGGAATGCGCAGGGCACGTGCATGAGTGGGCTTGAGCGGATCGGGCAAGGGCGGCGTCCAGCGGTGAGTGACGGGCTCTCATCCCAGATCGTGAAACCGCTGTGAAATGCAGAGATCGGTGTTATTGATGCGCCATGAGCATCAATTTCGAAGCGCTTGATCTGCGCGCGTTCATCGCGGTGGTTGAACTGGAGGGGTTCCACCGCGCCGCAGAGGCCCTCAACATGTCGCAGCCGGCGCTGAGCCGGCGCATCCAGCGGCTCGAGGCAGCGGTCGGCGCGGCCCTGCTCGAACGCACGACACGGCGCGTGGCGCTGACCATGGTCGGGCGCGAGATGCTGCCGCTGGTGCGGCGCATGCTGGACGAGTTCGATTCATCGATCTTCGCGATGCGCGATCTTGGCACGAGGCGAGCAGGGCAGATCGCGCTCGCCTGTGTGCCGACGGCCGCGTTCTACTTCCTGCCCTCGGTGATCGCGCGCTTCTCGGAGCAGTATCCCAATATTCGGTTCCGGATCCTCGACCTCTCGGCCAATGACGGCCTGGAGAGCGTGGCGCGCGGCGAGGTCGAATTCGGCATCAATCTGCTCGGGGGCTCCGATCCCGATCTGAGCTTCGAGCCGCTGCTCGAAGACCCGTTCGTCCTCGCCTGCCGGCGCGACCATATCCTGGCGAGCAAGCCATCGCTCGCCTGGGCCGATCTCGAAGGGCATCCACTGGTCACCGTCAGCCGGGCGAGCGGCAATCGCGCCATCCTCGACGCGGCCCTGGTGCGGGTCGGTGTGCGGCTGGACTGGTCCTTCGAAGTCACGCATCTGTCGACCTCGCTGGGGCTGGTCGAAGCCGGGCTTGGCATCTCGGTTTTGCCGCGTCTTGCAACGCCGACCGGAGAGCATCCCATCATCGTGACGCGCCCAATCCGCGATCCGGAGGTCTCGCGGACCATTGGCGTGGTGCGTCGCCGCGGCGTTCGCCTTGCTCCGGCTGCGGAACGCTTTCTGGATATGCTGCTGGGGACATGGCGAGGGCCTTTGCCTCAGCGGAAATAAGAGCCTGCCCGCGTGGCTGGCCGCGGCGCCGGAGGCAACAGGAGGTCGGGGACGGGTATGCTGCAAAACTATTCCACAGGCGCATAACATCGAACCCAAATTGCATTAGCCAGCATCGGGCCGAGCGTGGCATCGTTAGGTCATCGAGATGGTTGAGCGCTGGCTTCAGCGCGTTTTTCGTTGGAGCAAGGCGTGTCGGCCTACGATGACGTTCTTTACCCCGCGCTTGAGCCTTACCGCGCTTTTCGGCTTGCGGTGGGGGGCGCACATGAACTCCATGTCGAGACCAGCGGCAATCCGGACGGCATTCCGGTCGTTTTTCTGCATGGCGGTCCGGGTGGCGGCACCAAGCCGGCCCAGCGCCGGAGCTTCGACCCTGCCGTCTTCAATATCGTGACCTTCGACCAGCGCGGCGCCGGGAAATCGACCCCGCATGCGGAACTCGACGGCAACACGACGCAGGACCTGATCGCCGATCTGGAGCGTATCCGCAGCCATCTTGGCATCGAGCGCTGGCTCGTCACCGGCGGATCCTGGGGCAGCTGTCTTGGGCTCGCCTACGGCCAGAGCCATCCCGAGCGCTGTCTCGGGTTCCGTCTGCATGGCATCTTCATGGCGCAGCGCTCGGAGATCGACTGGTGGTTCCAGGGCTCGCGTATGATCTTCCCGGATCATTGGGAGGCTTTTGCCGAATTCGTGCCGAAGGCGGAGCGTGATGATCTGCTCTTGGCCTATTACAAGCGCCTGACCAGCGACGATGCCGGGTTGCGTGCTGCAGCGGCGGTCAGCCTCAGGACCTTTTCGGCGCAGACCCAGACGTTCCTGCCCGACCCGGACCATGTCGCGACGCTGACCGACACCGACGCCGCGCTCGCGATCTCCCGGATCTTCACGCATTACTGCATGAACGGGGCCTTCCTTCCCTCCGGCCAATTGCTGAGCGACATCGGTCGCATCCGCCATTTGCCGGCCGAGATCGTGCAGGGGCGCTACGATACGGTGACGCCGATGAGCACGGCCTGGCAGCTGAAAAAGGCCTGGCCCGAAGCCCGGTTCACGATCGTGACCGAGGCGAACCACGCAGCGACGCCGAATGCGCCGGCGTTGTCGCAAGCCCTGCGCGAGGCAACGGACCGGTTGCGCGATGTGATGCTGGCCCAGGCGGCCTGAGGGAGTGCCCATGTACGAGGCCGCAAACCAGATTCGCATCGGCATCGAGCCCTATCTCGAGGTCCGGAGCGCAAAGAGCCCCGCCATCGCGCCTGATGGCGAATTGCTGGCCTATCTCAGCGACGAGAGCGGCACGCACCAGATCTGGCTGCGGCCGCTCGCGGGCGGAGCGCCCTGGCGCCTGACCGATATGCCGGAGCCGATCGGCGCGATCTCCTTCAACCCCAAGGGCCGCGACCTCCTCTTCACCATGGATTGCGGTGGCGACGAGCGGCACCAACTCTGGTTGGTGCCGGGCGCCTCCGGAGTGCCTGAGCCGCTAACCGACGACCCGACGGTCGTGCATGCCTGGGGCGCCTGGGCGCCGGACGGACAACGCATCGCATTCACCTCCAATGCCCGCGATTGCGAGCATATGGACGTCTACGTCATGGATCTCGCCACGCGCACCGCCAAGCGCGTCCATCAAGGCTCCGGCTATCGTGAGGCGGTCGCCTTCTTCCCCGATGGCAAGTCGCTGCTCGTCGCCAACGCCACGCGTTCGATGAGCGATCAGGACCTGCATCGCCTCGATCTCGAGACTGGCAGCCTCACGCCATTGCTGCCGCATGAGGGCCGCGCGCGCTATGTCGTCAGCCGCATGAAGAAGGATGGCAGCGGCTTCTTCTTCGTGTCCGATCAGGGGCGCGAGCATCTCGGTGTCGCCTTCTGTGCACTGGCCGAGGGGCGCGTCACCTGGATCGTCGAGCGGGAGAAGCAGGATATCGAGGCGATCGCGCTCGCACCCGATCAGGGCCGCCTCGCCTATGTGGCGAACGAGGAAGGCTGGAACCGCGTTTTCATTCGTGATCTCGCGACGGCCGAGGAGTTCGAGGTCGCCGGCTTGCCGCGCGGGACCATCGGCTCGGTGGCCTGGGTTCCCGACGGCAGCGGCCTCGTGTTCCCGCTCGATGGTGCGACCTCGTCTCCGGATATCTGGCGCTTCGATCTGGCTACGCGCACGGCAACGCGGCTGACGGATGCATCCAAGGCAGGTCTCGATTCAAGCAGCTTTGTCGAGCCGAGCGTCGAGCGCGTCGCGAGCTTCGATGGTCTCGAAGTGCCCTTCTTCGTCTATCGGCCGCGGAGCAAGGCTCCGGCGGGCGGTTATCCGGCCGTGGTCGTGGTGCATGGCGGACCGGAAGCGCAGTGGACGCCGATCTTCCGGGCCGACCTGCAGTTCTTCCTGAGCCAGGGCATCATGGTCGTCGCCCCCAATGTGCGTGGCTCGACCGGCTATGGCCGCGCCTACCAGCATCTCGACGACAAGCATCTGCGCATGGACAGTGTCGCGGACCTCAAGGCGGTGCGGTTGTGGCTGCGCGAACAACCGGAGGTCGATGACGAGCGCGTCGCGGTCTATGGGCGCTCCTATGGCGGCTTCATGGTGCTCGCCGCGCTGACCGAACAACCCGAATTGTGGAAGGTCGGCGTCGAGTTCTACGGCATCGCCAATTTCCTGACGATGCTCGAAACCACGGGGCCGTGGCGCAAGTATCTGCGCGCGGTCGAATATGGCGATCTTGTTGCCGATCGGGACGACCTGATCCGCTTCTCGCCGATCCACAAGGCAGGCCATATTCGCGCGCCGCTGTTTATCGCGCAGGGGCTCGACGATCCGCGTGTGCCTCCCGGCGAGAGCGAGATGATCTATTCGGTGCTGCGCGGTCGCGGCCATCCGGTCGAGTATGTCCGCATCCCGCATGAGGGCCATGGCTTCGCCCGGATCGAGAACCGGCGCACGGTCTTCGGGGCCGTCGCACGCTTTCTGCGTAAGCATCTGTGACAGCATCTGGAATACGAGAGGACGCCATGCGTAATTCAGAGACGATCTGGCAATTGGTCGATGCCAAGCGGCAGCCCTTCGAGGCGCTGAGCGACCGGGTCTGGGGCATGCCCGAGATCGCCTATACCGAGTACCGCTCGGTCGCCGAGCATACGGCGATGCTGAAGGAACAGGGCTTCCGCGTGACCGAGAATGTCGCCGGCATTCCGACTGCGGTGATGGGCGAAGCGGGCGAGGGCGGCCCGGTGATCGTCTTCCTCGGCGAATATGATGCGTTGCCCGGCCTGAGCCAGGAGGCGAATATCGCCGAGCCGCGCCCGGTCGAGGGTGGCGGACATGGCCATGGCTGCGGCCACAACATGCTCGGCTCGGCCGCGCTGCTGGCCGCGACCGCGCTCAAGGACTGGCTTGCCGAGACGGGGCGCCCCGGGCGGGTGCGCTATTTCGGCTGCCCGGCGGAAGAGGGTGGCGCAGCGAAGGCCTTCATGGTTCGTGCCGGCGCCTTCGACGATGTCGATGTGGCGATCACCTGGCACCCGGCGTCGATGACGCGGGTCGACGAGGCGCTGTCGCTCGCCAATACGCGCATGGACTTCCACTTCACCGGCCGCGCCTCGCACGCGGCGGCGGCGCCGCATCTGGGACGGAGCGCACTGGATGCCGTCGAGCTGATGAATGTCGGCGTCAACTACATGCGCGAACACATGCCGTCGGATGCCCGCATCCACTATGCCATGCTCGATTCCGGTGGTATCGCGCCGAACGTCGTGCAGGCTTCGGCAAAGGTGCGCTATGCGATCCGCGCCCGCGACCTCGCGGGCATGCTGGAACTCAATGAAAGGGTCAAGAAAGTCGCCGAGGGGGCGGCGTTGATGACCGAGACCAAGGTCTCGATCTCTATCATGAGCGCGGTTTCCAACATGCTCGGCAATACGCCGCTCGAAGAGGCGATGTTCCAGAACATCCAGCGTCTCGGGCCCGTGCCGTTCGACGATGCCGACCGCGCCTACGCCGCCCAGATCCAGGCGACGCTGAGCGAGGCCGACATCCTGAACGACTATCGCCGCACCGGCGTCGCGCCGCGCGAGAACACCCCGCTCTGCGATTTCGTGATCCCCAGGGATGCCAGAGGCGTGCCGATGGTCGGCTCGACCGACGTCGCGGATGTCAGCTGGAAGGTGCCGACCATCCAGGCACGCGTCGCGACGCATGCCATCGGCACGCCCGGCCATTCCTGGCAGATCACGGCGCAAGGCAAGGCCCCGGCCGCGCATAAGGGCATGGTTCATGCCGCCAAGATCATGGCCGGTACGGCCGTCGACGTGATGAGCGACGAGACGCTGCTGGCGCGCGCCAAGAAGGATCACCAGGAGCGGACGACCAGGACGCCCTATATCTGCCCGATCCCGGCCGAGGTGAAGCCGCCGATCCAGCCGCGGCCCGAAGCCGCCTGAGCCTTTCAGCCGGGCCTGCGCGGGAGACACAGCGCAGGCCTAGCGACCACAGCAAGTCTTGACCAAGAACAATCACGAGAGCGGGAACTGACCATGGCCAAGCAAGACCAGTCGACGGAGACGCGCGCGCCTCGCGCCGCGCGGTATCTTCTCTCCAGCGTCGCCGCTGCGGCGGCCGTTTGCGCTGCTGCCACGACGGCCGGCGCCGCCACGCCGAAGAACGCCCTGGTGATGGCGTGGAATATCGACGCGATCAGCACTTTCGATCCGGCCCAGGTCGGCGAGGTCGTGACCAACGAGATCCTGCAGAACACCTGCGACACGCTGGTCGATTTCGACCCGGCCGACGAGCGCAAGGTTGTCCCGCTCTTCGCCGAGCGCTGGGACGTCTCGCCGGATCGCAAGGAGATCACCTTCCACCTGCGCAAGGGCGCCAAGTTCCCGTCCGGCAATCCGGTGACCGCTGAGGATGTCCTCTGGTCGCTGCGCCGCGTGGTCAAACTCAATTTCGGCAATGCCGCGACCCTGACCGAATACGGCTTCACCAAGGACACGGTCGATCAGCGCATCGTGGCGCCGGATGCCAATACGGTCGTGTTCAAGCTCGACAAGGCCTATCCGACGACGCTGATCCTGCAGGCGATCGCCGCCAACCGCGTCGCTGCCGTGATGGACATGAAGACCATCATGGCCAATGAGCAGAATGGTGATCTCGGCAATAAGTATCTCGGCACCCGCACGGCCTGCGTCGGCCCCTACAAGCTGACGCGCTGGAACGCGGGCGAGTCCATCGTGCTCGAGGCGAACGAGGGCTATTGGGGCAAGGCTCCGGCGCTGAAGCGCGTGCTGATCCGGCATGTCGCGGAAGCCGGCACCCAGCGCCTGCTGCTGGGGCAGGGCGACGTCGACGTCGCGCGTGACCTGACGCCCGAGGACGTCAAGGACCTCGAAGCCTCGAAGGATGTCTCGATCCTCAAGGTTCTGCGGCCGCAGCTGTTCTTCTGGAACTTCAACGTTGCGGACGGCCCCTTCTCCAAGGAGAAGGTGCGCCTCGCGATGCGCTACCTGATCGACTATGACGGTCTCGGCAAGACGATCATGACCTATCTCGGGGTGCCGCGGGCGAGCTTCGCGCAGCTTGGAGCGGTCGGCGCATTGGACGAGAAGGAGGGCCAGCCCTTCAAGCTCGACCTCGACAAGGCCAAGCAGCTCCTGACCGAGGCGGGCTATCCGAACGGTTTCGAAGCCAGCCTGATCTTCGGCACCTTGCCGCATTCGGCGCCGATCGCCCAAAGCGTGCAGCAGAACGCCTCCAAGATCGGCGTGAAGCTGTCGCTCGAGCGGATGGCCAATGCCCAGCTGTTCAGCAAGGTTCGCGGCCGCGAATTCCAGTCGGCGATGCTGGCCTGGCAGACCGGCGTGCCGGATGCGCATGGGAATGCCTCGCGCCTCGTCTTCAATCCCGACAACCGGGCCGAGGCGAAGCAGACGCAATATCCGAGCTGGCGTTCGTCGTATCAGGACCTGGCGCTCAACGCCAAGATCGACGAAGCCTTGCTGGAAGCCGACACGGCCAAGCGCGACGCGCTCTACGCCGAGATTCAGAAGGACGTCATGGCCAAGGGGCCGATGGCCTTCATGTTCCAGATGTACAACATCGCGGGTGTCCGCAAGGACCTGAAGGACTGGAGCTGGACCGGCTTCAAGACCTACTACGCCCGAACCAGCAAGTAAGGCTGGCTGGTGTCCGAAGTCGCCGAGGTCGGCTCCCGTCGGTTTGCGAGTCCAGGGCGGAAGGGTCTTCCGTCCTGGGTCTGGGCAACCGGAAGGACCATCATTTCCGTTGCCGTGACCCTGTTCGGGCTCGCGGCGCTCACCTTCTTCATCGGTCGCCTGCTGCCGCTTGATCCCGTTGCCGCGGTGCTCGGCGACAACGCGACCCAGGAAGCCTATGACGCGATGTACCGGCAGCTCGGTCTCGACCAGCCGCTCTGGGTGCAGTTCGCGCGCTATGTCTGGGGCATCCTGCATCTCGATTTCGGGACGGCGCTGACCACCGGGAAACCGGTGATGGAAGACATCGCCCGCGTCTTCCCGGCGACGATCGAGCTCGCCAGCGTGGCGATCATCATCGGTACGGGGCTCGGCATTCCGATGGGCGTGCTCGCCGCCATGTACCGCGATACGTGGATCGACCAGCTGTCACGCGTCGTCGGGCTGATCGGTTATTCCGCCCCCAATTTCTGGCTCGGCCTGATGGGGCTCGTCCTGTTCTACGCCACGCTCGGCTGGGTGGCGGGGCCGGGGCGCATCGACTTCACCTATGAGTTCGACCTCGAGCCTGTGACCGGCTTCCTGCTCATCGACAGTGCCATGGCGGGCAACTGGGAGATGTTCGGCAACGCCTTCTCGCACATCATCCTGCCGGCCTCGATCCTGGCCTTCGGCGCGTTCGCCTATATCAGCCGCATGACGCGCAGCTTCATGATCGAGCAGCTGAGCCAGGAATATGTGGTGACGGCGCGGGTCAAGGGGCTGTCCTGGTCGCGCACCGTTTGGGGCCATGCCTTTCGCAATATCGCCGTGCAGGTCGTGACCGTCGTGGCGCTCTCCTACGCCTTCCTGCTGGAAGGGGCGGTGCTCACGGAGACGGTCTTCGCCTGGCCCGGTTTCGGCCGCTACCTGACCAATGCCCTGCTCGCGGGCGACATGAATGCCGTGGTCGGCTGCACGCTGCTCGTCGGCGTCATCTTCGTCACGCTCAATCTGCTCTGCGACCTGCTCTACCGGGTCTTCGACCCGCGCACCCGGTGAAGGCACGCCATGTCCGCTCCCCCTCTTGAAACGTCCGGCACAGGCCTCAAGGCCTGGCTTACGGCCCCCGTTCCGGCCTCGCCATTCCAGGCGCGTATGCAGCAGCTGTCCCTGAAATGGTGGCGGCTCAAGGCCAACCCGTCGGCGCTGTTCGGGCTGGCCGTCATCGTACTCATCGTGCTGGCGGCCTTGTTTGCGCCGCTGATCGCGACGCATGACATCTATGCCCAGGATCTCGGCAAGCGGCTGATGCGGCCGTCGGCGGCGCATTGGCTCGGCACGGACGAACTCGGCCGCGATATCTTCAGCCGGCTCGTCTTAGGCGCCCGCATCACGCTCTACATTGCCTTGCTGACGGCGATCATCGTCGCGCCGCTCGGTTTGATCATCGGCACCACCTCCGGTTATCTCGGCGGCTGGGTCGATATCGTGCTGATGCGCGTGGTCGATGTCTTCCTGGCCTTCCCGAGCCTGGTGCTGGCGCTCGCCTTCGTCGCCGCGCTCGGCCCGGGCATCGAGAACGCCATCATCGCGATTGCGCTCGCCGCCTGGCCACCGATCGCCCGGCTTGCCCGCGCGGAAACCCTGTCGATCCGCAAGTCGGACTATATTGCCGCCGTGCGGCTGCAGGGAGCCTCGCCGTTGCGCATCATCCTTGGCCATGTCGTGCCGATGTGCATTCCCTCTGTCGTGGTGCGCCTCACGCTCAACATGGCGGCGATCATCCTCACCGCTGCGGGGCTCGGTTTCCTCGGCCTCGGTGCGCAGCCGCCGAGCCCGGAATGGGGCGCCATGCTGGCTTCCGGCCGGGAGTTCATTTTGACCAATGGCTGGATTGCGGCCATTCCCGGTACCGCCATCCTGATCACCAGCCTCGCCTTCAACCTCTTCGGGGATGGCCTGCGCGATATCCTGGATCCGCGTCATGGCTAAGCCGCTGCTCGAGGTCGAGGACCTCTTCGTGTCCTTCAAGGGGGCTCATCGCACCACCCAGGCGGTCCGGGGCATCTCGTTCAACGTCGGCCGGGAGAAGGTCGGTATCGTCGGCGAGTCCGGTTCGGGCAAGTCGCTCACCGGGCGCACGGTGCTGAAGCTGACGCCGAAGGCCGCACATATCGACGCCAGGCGCCTCTCCTTCGACGGCATCGACCTGCTCGCCGCCAGCGAGCGGCAGATGCGGAGCATTCGAGGCAACCGCATCTCGATGATCCTGCAGGACCCGAAATTCTCGCTCAACCCGCTGATGCGGGTCGGCCAGCAGATCACCGAAGCCTACCGCCTGCATCACAAGGTCGGCCGGCGCGAGGCCGAAGCGCGGGCGCTGGCCATGCTCGAGGCGGTGAAGATCCGAGATCCCGACCGCGTCTACCAGCTCTTCCCGCACGAGGTTTCGGGCGGCATGGGGCAGCGCATCATGATTGCCATGATGCTCATTCCCGAGCCGGACCTGATCATTGCCGACGAGCCGACTTCGGCCCTCGACGTGACGGTGCGAAGGCAGGTCCTGACCATTCTCGACGAGCTCGTCACGCGGCGTGGCGCGGGCCTGATGTTCATCAGCCATGACCTCAACCTCGTCGCCGATTTCTGCGACCGCGTGTTGGTCATGTATGCCGGCCGGATCATGGAGGACATCGCCGCGCGCGACCTGCGCAATGCGCGCCACCCCTATACGCGCGCGCTGCTCGACAGCCTGCCGCGGCTCGACCGCGCCACCGACATGCTCCAGGTCCCGAGCCGCGACCCGGCCTGGCTCGACGGTCCGACGATCCGCAGAGGAGTGGCGACATGAGTGCTCCGGCCACGAACGCTTCTGGGGCTGCGCAGCAGACCGCCCTCGCAGTCAGCCATCTCAACATCATCTTCGGCAGCGGCGCAGCCGCGATGACCGCGGTCGACGATGTCTCCTTCACGCTCGGGCACGGCGAAGCCTTCGGGCTGATCGGCGAGTCCGGCTGCGGCAAGTCGACGATCCTGCGTGCGCTCGTCGGGCTCAACCGCGATTACGAGGGCACGATCAGGTTCCGCGACACGGTGGTGCCGCGCCAGCGCGACAAGAGCTTTTTTCGTCGGGTGCAGATGGTCTTCCAGGACCCCTATGCCTCGCTTCATCCGCGCAAGATGGTGCAATACGTCCTGGCCGAGCCTCTCCGGATTCACGGGTTCGACCGGCATCAGGAGCGCATCGACGAAATCCTATCGGCCGTCGGGCTCGGGCCGTCGTTCCGCTATCGCTTCCCGCATGAGCTTTCGGGCGGCCAGCGCCAGCGCGTCGCGATCGCACGCGCACTCATCATCGAGCCCGAACTGCTGCTCCTCGACGAGCCGACCTCGGCGCTCGATGTTTCGGTCCAGGCCGAAATCCTCAACCTGCTGAAGCAGCTCCGGCGTGCCCGCGACCTGACCTATCTGATGGTCAGTCACGACCTCGCGGTGGTGACGCATCTGTGCGAGCGCGTCGGCATGATGAGCGAAGGACGCATCATCGAGGAGATGAGCGCCGAGGACGTGCGCGCCGGCCGCGCCGCCGAGCCTTACACGCGGGAATTCCTGGAGGCGAGCACGGGGTACCGGCCGGCCTCGTGACTGCAATCCTCAGGGGAGGCGATTTTTCCATGCGCAAAGACGTTTCGGGGGACGGACAGGTTGCGGATGCGGCCTGGCCGAATGAGGACTGGAGTGCGGTAAACCCCGCTGATGCGGGCTGGTCCGCGGATGGCCTCGACCGCGTCTGGAGCTATGCCGACACGATCGCGACTGCGACGCTGATGATCGTGCAGGGCGGCCGGGTTGTCGCGAGCCGCGGCGATCTCGCCCATCGTTACCAGTGCCATTCGATCCGCAAGAGCTTCCTCAGCGCTCTCATCGGTATCCATGAGGACGAAGGCACGATCGACCTGTCGCGCAGCCTGGCGCAGCTCGGAGTCGACGACAAGGACGGCCTGAGCGAACGCGAGAAGGCGGCCACGATCTACGACCTGCTAACTGCGCGCTCGGGCATCTTTCACCCGGCCGGGTATGAATCGGCCTGGATGAAGTCGATCAAGGAGCCGCGCCATTCGCACGCGCCGGGCGCCTTCTGGTCCTATAACAACTGGGACTTCAACGCTCTCGGCACGATCTTCGGCGCGCTCACCGGTGCCGGCATCCATGATGACTTCCAGGGGCGCATCGCCGGGCCGCTCGGCATGCAGGATTTCCGCTTCGACGAGGAACGTCGCGACGGCTGGATCGAGCCGGACGACTGCTCCGTGCACCCGGCCTATCCGTTCCGGATGTCGACGCGCGATCTCGCCCGCTTCGGCCTGATGTTCCTGCGGCGAGGCCGCTGGCGCAGCCGGCAGGTGGTGCCGGCCAACTGGGTGGCGACCAGTGTCCTGCCGCTCTCGGATGCAGGCCCGCGTGGCGGCTATGGCTATATGTGGTGGGTGTCGCGGTCCGGTGCTGGTTTTCCGGGCGTCGTGCTGCCGGATGGCAGCTACAGCGCCCAGGGCGTCGGCGGGCAGTACTGCCTCGTCATTCCCTCGCTCGACCTGGTGATCGTGCACCGCGTCAACACCGACAAGAAGGGCGAGGAGGTCAACCGCTTCGCCTTCGGGCGCCTGCTGCGCCTCATCCTCAACGCGCGCGTGGGCTGACGGACGCGCTGGCCCTTCTCGTCGTACTCGTCGCAGATCTGGAGAGCCTATGTCGAGTGCCATCGAACGCATTGCGGCCTGGAGCCGGTCCGGACCTGGGTTCGCTCCTCTGGCGCGGACGCGTGCGCGTCATGCGATCGCCGATACGATCGGCTGCATGATTGCCGGCGCCGACGATCAGGCGACGCAGTCGGTGCGTGCGGCTTTCGCCGCCAGCATCGGGCTGTCCGGTGCAGCCGCCGTCATTGGTGGCGGCAGGGCATCGGAAGCCGTCGCCGCCCTGGTGAACGGCACGGCGGCGCATGCTCTCGATTACGACGACAATTTCCGGCCGGGCATCACCCATGCTTCGGCCGTGCTCGTGCCGGCCCTGCTTGCCGTCGCGCATGGTCGAGCCGCGAACGGGCGCAGCTTCGTGGACGCCTATCTCGTCGGGCTCGAGGCGCAGGCGATAGTCGGGCGAGGCATCAATCCGGCGCATTACACGCTCGGGTGGCACGCGACCTCGACGGTGGGGGCTATCGGAACTGCAGCAGGCACGGCCTGGCTGATGGGACTCGATGCGGCGGGCATCGCGCGCGCCATGAGCGTAGCGGCAAGCATGGCGGCCGGGCCCAAGGGGCAGTTCGGGACCCCGGCAAAGCCGCTGCATGCGGGGCTTGCCGCCCGCAATGCCGTTGACGCGGCTGCGCTTGCGGCGGCTGGCATGACAGGTCGTCTCGACATTCTGGAATGCCCGATGGGGGTGGCCGAACTGTTCGGCGACGCGAGCGCGGCGGGATGGGCCGGGATAGCCATTGCCGAGCCGCATGTCATCGAGAGCGAGGGCCTCATCCCCAAGCGCCATCCCTGCTGCGGCTCCACGCATTACACGGTGGACGCGATCCTCGGGCTGAAGGCCGAACATGGCTTCACGAGCGGGGACGTGCTTGCGGTGGAGACGCTGGTCGGTATCGCGAATGCGCGTAACCTCGCCTATCCCGACCCGGAAGACGAGATGCAGGCCCGTTTCTCGATGCATTACTGCGTCGCGCTCGCGCTCCTGCAGGACCGCTTGTCGCTGGCCGATTTCACGCCCGAGGCGGTGCAGCGCCAGGCCGTGCGCGAACTTCTGCCGCGCACGGTCATGAGGGCCTATGACAAGAGCGAGGAGGCCGCTGCCGGGCGCCTGCCGCATCGTGTGACCGTGCGGCTTGCGGACGGGCGAACGCTGACCGTCGAACGCTCGGAGGCAAAGGGCTCGATTGCGGACCCCTTCGACGACATGGATCGCGAGTCAAAATTCCTCGATTGCTGTGCGGCCACGATGAACGAGGCCGAGATCGCGACGCTCTATGATCAGCTCGCCGGCATCGACGCAGCAGCCAATCTCAACTTCCTGTCCCCCGCATTGGTCGCGACGGGCCGCGCATAGGAGAGCCTGCCCGGCATCGGGCGCACAGGTGCGTCCGGCGCACTCAGGGGCATGTTCTCATCGACGGCGGCCCAGAAAAGCTCGGCACCGTGCCGGCTTGGCGATGCGGCACGGTAGAGGCGGATTTCGGCGGTCAGCTCCCAGGAGGGATCGGCCGCCGGCACGAGCACGCCGCTGCGCAGCTCCTCGGTAATCAGGCTTTCCGGGATCCAGGCCATGCCGCGCCCAGCCAAAACCATCGCCTTGAGGCCGACCGACATCGGGTTCTCGTAGACGGTGACGTGAGGGGCGGGCCGATCGGCGAAGAGCTTGGCCAGACGACGGGCAAAGAACGAGCAGCTGCCGTAGCTGAGCATTCGGACGGGCTCTCTTGTGGGGCGGAGAGCATGCACCGGCCTGCCATCGGCGCCGGCGATCGAGACCGGGATCGCGCGCTCGGAGCCAAGGCGGCGATAGATGAAACGAGCGGGATCGAGCAGCAGCGGCACGGTCTCATGCGCATAGGTCAGCAGGAAATCGCATTCGCCCTGGTTCAGGACCGCGACATTGCCGTCATAGGACGAATACTGGTCGCAGAAACGGGTCTTCACCGACCCAAGCCGCTCCTCGATGCGCCTGATGAAGCCGGGGAAATAGGTCAGGGACAAGGTGTTGAGCGTGGCGAAGACCAGCACTTCGGCCGTGTCTTCATGCTGCTGGCGCGCCTCCTGTCGCGAGGTCTGGACCAGCTTCAGGATCTCACGCGCCCGCGGCAGGAAGATTTTGCCCTCCTCCGTGATGCCGATCGGGTAGCTGCTGCGGTCGAACAAGGACAGGCCGAGCCAGCTCTCGAGCTGCCGGATGCGGCGGCTCAGGGCAGATTGCGTGACGTTGCGCTCCCGGGCCGAGCGCGAGAAACTCAAGGTTGTCGAGAGGCTCACAAAGTCCTCCAGCCACTTCAGCTCCATCGCGTCGCATCTCCCTGTCCGGCGGATGGCAACCTGCCATGCCGGATGCGACAAGCAAACAGCTTGCCGCGAACGGGACTGGGGGCGATGCGTGGAGGCGCAATGGCCGGATGCGGCCGGCCGTGGCCGCACCGGCGTCTCCGCTAGCGACGGAAACCACCATGGAATCCGCCGCCACCGCCGTGGAATCCGCCGCCACGGAAACCTCCTCCGCCATGGAACCCACTGCCGCCGGTGAAGCCGCCGCCGTGTAAGCCGCCACCGCCACGGAAACCGCCAGCCTCCGCGAATCCACCGCCTCCTCGGAAGTTTTCCATCCGCTCGCCATGGAACCGGCCGATCTGCTCACGGTCGAGATTACGGATCTCTCCGCCACCGGCATTGGCCCAGCGACCGTTCTGATGCTGCTCCCAGCCATTACTCCCGCGGCGGAAGACCTCACCGTTGCGACCCGCGTAGTGGTCATTCGCGCGTGGGTGGTTGCGGGCGATGTCGCCGGCGTTCTGACGGATGTTCCCGTCATTCAGGCGCAGATTGCCAGCTCGCTCGCCCAGGCCGCCCTGCGCATTCAGATTGGCGCGTGCGTTGCCGAGATTGGCGCGCTGGCCGGGCGTGAGCCCGCCCCGGTTGGCGATGCGGGTGTCGATGCGGCTATGCACCGAGTTGTTCGTCCAGCGGTTGTAGATGTTGGCGTGGTTGAAGTTGAACTGGTTGAACGTATTGAAGTTGTTGATCACCACATTGTTGTGGCCCCAACCCCAGCCGCCGCCCCAGCCCCAGGCGCCACCGGCCCAGGCCGCGCCGGCAATGGCCCCCAGGGTGAACCCGGACACCGCGCCCCAGGCGAAAGCCGTGCCATATCCATAGGTCAGAGGTGCCGGATACCAGGCCGATCCGATCCAGGCCGGGTAGACATAGCCGGTGCCGTAGACGACGACCCCGCCGGGCGCGGCGACCGTACCGTAATAGCCCGGTGTATATCCGACATAGACGGTCTCGGGGGTGGAACTGTAGACCCTGACATAGGTCACGAAATGCAGGGGCGAACTCGGCGGGATAGCGTAGATCGCTGCCGGGACTTCGGTCGCGACAGCCCAGGGGCCGGCCGCGCTGTTCGCGACGAACCAGACGCCGTTCTGGACCGCATAATAGGAACTGCCGGCCTTGATCACCGGTATCGCGGCATTGGCGACATATTCGAGGCTGGTGCCTTCGATCGGTTTCAGTTCTGGCTTCCCGTCATAGCGAACGCTCACCTTCGCCTTCTTGCGGTCGACCGTCGCGGTCTGCGGGATCTGATTGTCGATCAGGGAGTCCTGGGCCTGGACCGTGCCGCTCACTGAGGCCAGCACGGCGCCCTTCGGGTGGCTGTCGGGGATCTTGGCGAAATCCGCTGGCAGCTTGTCGCCCGCAACGAAGCTCCAGGGGCCGTTGGAAAGCGATTTGGAGCTGAACCAGCGCCCGGAGATCAGGACATAGTTCTCCTGGCTGGCGACGTCGATGACGACATGGCTGCTGGTGTTCTTGATATAGAGCAGCTGCGTATCCGGAATCGGCAGATATTCCGGATGACCCGCCGTCTGGATCAGATCCGCCGGTCCGAGGCTGACATGCAGGGTCGGGATCGCGCCGCCTGCAACTGCTGCCTCGATGTCCACTGGCGGCGTGTCCATCAGATTGACCTGGGTCCCGGCTGCCTTCAACGCGCCGGCCAGACTGGCCGGAGGCTGTGGTGCCACGGCCCAGGGACCTTCAGGCGCCTTGGCATTCCACCACGTCTTCAGCGCGCGCAGGTAGTAGACGCCGGCAGCCTCGTCGAACAGGATCAGGGCGGGTGTGTTGATCACGCGCAGCAGCTTGCTGCCGGCAACCTGGCGTAGCTGGGGCTTGCCGTCGATCAGGACGAGCAGGGCCGGTGTTTCGCTGTAGACGATTTTGGGGGGCTCGTTGCGCACAGCCTGCGTCTGGTCGGTCTCGGCCTCGGAGACGGCAAGACTGGCCTGCAGGCGAGAGAGCGAGATCGTGCGCAGGCCACCGGGGACATGCTCGCGCAACGTCGTCAGATAGGCGTTGGAATTGGCGGTGTCCGAGGGAAAATTCGCCCTGGTGAGCTCGATGCCATCCAGCGAGACGAGATCGCTTTCCTTGTCGACCGAGGTTCTCGCCTTCATCCAGATCACGCCCAGCGTCGGCGCCTGGCTGCCGGGACGCTGGATCGACACGGCCGAGCGGGCTTCGAGGATATCTCCCCGCCAGCTCTCGATCTGCGGTTGATAGATGGTGATGTCCTCCGCGGCATCCGCGACGGTGCGCGGCCAGGATTGGGTCGGGCTTGCCTGCGGCGCGGTTGTCGAGGCGGCTGCCGTTCGCGGGGTTTGGGCCAGGGCGATGGTGGGCGGCGGGAGAAGGAGGGTCACCGTCGCAATGAGGGCGACCGTGTGCTGGAGCCGGGCCTTGAGGGGATGTTGCATATCAGTCTCCGCTTTGAAATCGCATGGAAATTTCACATGGGAGCGATGGCTCCGAACCGTCGGGGCGAATTGTCGTGCGGTTGCGTGGAGCCCAGCCGCCGCAAGATATTTCCGATGAGACGCTGGGCGCTGGCATGATCGGCACTACATTGCGCAGTCATGCACTCTCCTGAAACGCAGGGCGCCGCGACGGAGGGGGCGGATTGAGCGGAGGGAGGGGTGGCGAGACGTGGACGAGGCCGGCCTTCTTGAGCGTAGGGAAGTGTGCGACCAGTTCTGCCAACTCCGCTCCGTTCTGTTTTGACCAACTGCCGCCCGTTCCGAACAGGGCGTGCTCGAGCTGCGTGATCAACGATTGCAAGCGGCTGTCCCGTCGCGCGGCGTCCTTGCCGTCCGGGGGCAATCGCTCCAGCCATGTCGCGAGCGCACGATAGCTCGCCGGAGCATCCCCGGTGCTGGCAATCCGGCGCAGAGTTTTTCGGGCAAAGGTCTCCGAGGCGAGATGTCTCTGCTCGCGCCTGCGCCATCGGGAGCTCAGCCAGGGCCAGAGCATGGCGCAAGCGAGCAGGACCAGCGCGGCGCCGAGCACCGGAATGACGAATTTGCGCCAGTTCGCAATGGCGTTGCACCAGGGCGGCTGCTGTGACGGGGCGGCCGCCGTCGCGGCGACTTTCAACGTGACCCCGGCCAGCGTCTCCGTCCGGGCTTGCCTGCCGTCGGTATCCCACCAGGGCTGCGAGAGACCCGGCAGAACATAGCTGCCAGGCTTCTCGAAGACATAGGTGGCCTTGTCGGTTCGAGAGCCCTCAACGGAGCCGCGATCGACCTTGTCGTCGACGACCGGCGGATCGACATAGACACGCACGCCCTCGGGCGCGGTAAAGCGAAAATCGACCATGCCGAGCGCCGGCACGCCCGTGGCCTTGCGCTGAATTGCGCGAGTGATCGCACTCCCGGCCCTGAAGGAAGACGACACCGGATCGGGAGACCAGGTCTCGCTGACGCGGACGTCGGATGCGGCAAGAACCGGACCGGAAGGGTCGATACCCGGTGGAACGGTGACCGAGAAATGTATCTGTTGTCCCTTGGCCGATCCAACGGGATCGCCGGCTCGGTCGAGAAGGGTGACATCGGCTGCCGGCACCTGGATATCGCCGCCGCGCCTTGGGAAAATCACGAACTCGAATCTCTGACCGACATAATCCTGATCGCCGATGCGATCCCGAATCGTGATCGCCTGAGTTTCGAAACGCAGGGTCTGGGCTCCTGGAGCCTCCGCGAGTTTGACCAGCGGCGGCCGTGGCATCTCGCTGGGAAACAGCACCTCGACATGCAGCTGCACCGGCTGGCCGATCACGATACCTTCCGAGGGTGCGATCGTCGTCCGAACCAGCGGCGTCGCAGCGGGGGCTTGCGCCAGTGCCGGGGCCATAGCCATGGCGAGCGCAACGACGACAGCCGCCACATGGCGCATCATGGCTGCGTCCCTGAGGCGGGCGATTGAAGCTGGTAGGAGAACTTCACGCGCAGGAAATCCGCGGGCCGGGTCTGAACCCTTTTGAGCCAGAGCGAGCGCACGGCCTCATCGGACATCGCCTGGGCGGGGTCCTCGATTGTCGTGTCCTCGCCGCCCTTCTTCGTCTTGTCGAAGACGATTTCATCGGGCTTGGACTCGGTGTTGTCATTGACCCCGCCTTCCGCCTTCTTGCGCTCGCCGCGGATGCGGGCGATCTCGCGGTTGGTAACGGCCTCCGGCCAGCCGGGCCGAAAGGTCAGCGCCCGGTCGTAGCGCTGCATGGCGTCATCGTACTGGCCGAGCATGATGAGGGCATTGCCCTGGTCATAGGCGCTCTCGGCGCTGTCGACCGCGGCAAAGGCCTGCGCTGCACTCTTGAAATCTCCCGCGCGGAAGAGGGCAACGCCCCGCCAGATCGGATTGCGAAAGGCATTGGCTGCGTCGGCAGGTCGGCCATTATCGAGCAGGATGCGGCCGCGCTGGTCCGGAGTCAGGAACAGGTTGGGCCAGCCGATGCGTTGGGCGAGGAGCGCCAGCAGGAGGACGGCGACGGCCGCGATGAGCGCATAGGGGGCACACATTTTGACGATCGGCCGGGTCATGTCAGCACCCATCCACGGCGGAACCAGAGCAGCGCGAGCAGGGCAAAGAGGGGCGTCAGCCAGTATCCCGCCTCCTGCCAATGCTGTCCTTCGCCAGCGACGTCGGCGGTGCGCCCGACGCGATCGAGCCGGCGCTCAATCGCGGTGATGTCCACCTGATCCGGCGTGGTCGCGACGACGGTCGCGCGAAGCGCGCGGGCTGCCTCTCCGGTGCTGGCTGCATCCAGATTGGCCGGTAGCAGAGACAGGATGGTGGTCGCGGCTACTGCGGTCTCGCCCAGTCGGGCAAGCTGATCACTCGCGACCGTGTCCGCCATCACCAGGATCGAGCCGCCATGCCCGTTGCCGGCCAGTACCCGCTGCGCCAAGGCGAGTGCATTGGCAAGGTCGTCGCCCTCCTTGGGCATGATCGCGGGCGACAGGGCCTTGGCGAGATCCAGCACCACCGTGCTGTCCTGGGTTGGTGGCAGGACAAGATGGCTCGAGCCGGAATAGGCGATGAGACCGGTTGCTGCCCCCTCGCGGAGGCTCAGCAGGTCAGAGAGCTTTTGGCGAGCCCGGTCCAGCCTGGTCGGGGCGAGATCTTCCGTCATCATCGACGGAGTGACCTTGAGGACAATGACGACCGGCGGCTTCGCATCGGCGAAGGGCGAGGGTTCGCGCTGCCAGGCCGGACCGGCGACGGCGATGGTTGCGAGCGTCCAGGCCGCCAAGAGCACGGCATTGGGGGTGATGCGTGACACGGGGCCATTGTCGACCAGAAGATATTTCAGCAACTCGGGATCGATGATGCGGCGCCACCGGCCGGCTGTATCAGCGGCCCGGTATTCAAGCAGCACCAGGACAAGGGCCGGAAGGAAGGCGAACAGCCAAAGTGGGCGCTGGAAGTGGAATGCGGAAAGGGTTTCGATCATGGCGCCCCCTTCGAGATCGCGAGATCGTTGATCCGAAGCGCAGCACGCAGGTATCGGCGCCGCAGCATTCGCAGCGCCTGCAGCAGCAGCGACAGGCTCAGGCCCGCGGCCAAGGGCATCCAATAAATATCGCGCTTCGGGCGAAAACTCACCGTATCGATCTTGCGGGTCTCGATCTCGTCGAGCCGCTGGTAGATCTCGGCGAGTTGGGATCGGTCGAGCGCGCGGAAGAAACCTCCCTTCGTCGTACTGGCGACCTCCTTGAGAGCGCCCTCGTCAAGCTTGTCTTCACCGGCCGCCGTGGGATCGCCGACGGCGACTGTATGGATGACGATGCCCCGGTCCCTCGCGACACCCGCGGCCTCCACGGGGGGGACCTTGCTGGCGGTGTCGTTGCCGTCGGTCAGCGCAATGATCGTCTTCGCTTTGACGGTACTGCGGTCGAAGAGCCCGATGCCGAGGCCGATCGCGTCGCCGAAGGCCGTGCGCGGACCGGCCATTCCGACGACGGTGTCGCGCAGCAACGCGCGGCTCAGTTCGAGATCGGTCGTAAACGGCACGAGGACGAATGGCGCATCGCCAAAGACGACGACGCCGACCCGGTCGCCCTTGCGTCGCGACAGGAACTCGTCGAGCACTTGCTTGACCGCCGTCAGTCGGTCGACGGTCTTGCCCGATGCGTCGACGAAGTCCTTCGTGTCCATCGACCCGGACAGGTCGACGAGAAGCAGCAGGTCCCTGGTTGGGCGGTCCTGATGAAGCGGCGGCTCGATCCATTGTGGGCGCGCGAGCGCAGCCACAGCCAGTAGCCAGCAGAGAATCAGGACGAACAAGGGAAGAGTGCGGCGTGGCGTAATCACTCCTCCCAGATGCGGGGTTTGACCGCTGAGCGTCGCAAGACGACCGAAGAACGGAACGCGCAAGCCTGTCCGATTGCTCGCATGGGCGGGCAGAAGCAGCCAGACCGCTATCGGCAGGGGGGTGATCAGGGCCAGCCAGGGATAGGCGAAGGTCAGCATGGTGAGGCCTCCGCGACGGTAGGCGTGCGGTGGGCGCGGACCCATAGCTCGGCATGCCCGATGAGAAGCCGTAGTTCAGACGGATCCGGCTTGGTCCTGCCATCGAAGGCCTCGGTGAGCAGCCGATGTATCGTGGCCGGATCGAAGCCCGTGCCTGCCTCGTGTGCAACGAAATCGGCCCAAGCGGGGCCGCTGAGCGAGGCAATTTTGTCGCGGCCGTATTCGACCATGGCGACGCGCTTCATCACCGCGGAGATGCGGGCGACGGCGTCGGGATCGTTCTGCTCTATCCCAGCCGATATGGTCTCCAGTTCGGCGATCGCCGCGCGACGATAGGCGGCGGCGCGGTAGCGTTGGACCGCGCGCCAGGCCGGAACCGCGAGCATCGCGAGGCACGTTGCCGCGACGATCCAGAGCCCCGGCGCGGGCGGCCAGAACGGAATGTCCGGGGGCAGCACCAGGTCGCGAAGATTGGCCAGGCTCCCGGGATCGTCGCTCATCGCAGCGGCCGCCCTTGCGCTGCCGCGGCCCGGCGTTCGCTGCGTCTGCCAATGAGTTCGCGGAACTGTGCCGCAACATCGAGGCTTGTCGAGATCGGAAGAATCGGGATCGCCCGATGGCGGGAGAGATCCGCCAGTCGTGCGCGCCAGTCTGCATGCTCGCGCGCGAACCGACTACGCAGATCCTGAGAGGAAGAATCGATTTCGATCTGGCCAAGACTGGAGCTGAAAACGGCGGGGCCGACATCCGGCAGGTCACGCTCGAGCGGATCGTGAACGTAGACGGCCAGAACATCGTTGTGAGCACAAAGGCGGGTGATCAGCTGCGCCGTTTCCTCATCCTCGCCGGCCGCATCGGAGATCAGGCAGACCAGCCAGTCATGCGTCGCCATGCGGACCGCATGGCGAAGGGCTTCATTGAGCTGGGCCGCCGCCGACGTCGGTTCTGGCTGGCCCAGGGCGTGATTTTGCTTCACCACTTCCGAAAGCACGCGGATCACGCCGATATCACGCCCCTGCGGCTTGATGTCGACGATCTGCCGATCGCCAAAGACGACCGCGCCGATGCGATCGCCGAGTGAGGTGACGCGCCAGGCACTGAGTGCGGCGGCTTCGGCGGCTGCGACTGACTTCATCGCCCGCTGGCTGCCGAAGAACATCGTGCTGCGCTGGTCGACGATCAGGAGGACCGGCCGATCGCGCTCTTCCGAATAGACGCGGACATGAGGAGAGCCGAGACGAGCCGTCGCCAGCCAGTCGATCGAACGGGTATCGTCCCCCTCGAAATAGTGGCGCAACTCCTCAAAGTTCAGGCCGCGTCCCCGCAGGCGTGAGGCATGCCGGCCGGCAAGCAGGCTGTGAACCGGCTGGCGAGGCAGAAAGCTGAAACCCTTTGCACGGTGCTTCAGCCGCAGCAGGTCATCGAGCGAGACAAAGACGCGCGCGCCAGTTTCCGGAACGGCGCTGCCTGCTCCCTGTCTTTCCCGCATCAACGCCATGAGCCGCTCCGCCCTAGGCCGCGACCGCAACCAGTTTCATGATCTCGTCCAGCACACCGTCCGCATTCACGCCGTCGGTGCCGGCCTCGTAGCTGAGCGACAGGCGATGGCGCAGGCAGTCATGGACAATCGCCTGGACATCTTCGGGCGTGACATAATCGCGTCCGTTGAGCCAGGCATAGACGCGCGAGCAGCGATCGAGTGCGAGCGAGCCGCGCGGGCTTGCCCCGACTGCGATCCAGTTCTTCAGCTTGTCGCCGAATTCGGCGGGCCTGCGCGTCGCGGCGACAAGGGCGACCATATAGGTCTCGACGACCGCTTTCGTCGTCACCCGGTCGATCTCGGAGCGCGCCTCGAAGATCAGCTTCTGCGGGATCTTCGGCGGAGGTTGCGCGGCAGCACCCGTCGGCTCAGCAGCTTCCCCGCGAACGAGCCGCATCACCTTCACCTCATCGGCATCGGTGGGGTAGTCGATCCGGATATGCATGAGGAAGCGGTCCATCTGCGCTTCCGGGAGAGGATAGGTTCCCTCCTGCTCGATCGGGTTCTGGGTCGCGAGCACCATGAAGAGGTCGGGCAGGTCGTAGCGCTTGCCGGCGACCGTCACATGCCGTTCCTCCATCGCTTCGAGGAGCGCCGACTGGACCTTGGGCGGGGCGCGATTGATCTCGTCAGCCAGGACAAGATTGCCGAAGATCGGGCCCTTGCGGAACTCGAACTGGCCGTCGCCGCGCAGGATCTCGCCGCCGGTGACGTCCGAGGGGAGAAGGTCCGGCGTGAACTGAATGCGGCTGAAGTCGGATTCGAGATTATTCGAAAGGCTCTTGATGGCGCGGGTCTTGGCGAGACCCGGCAGGCCCTCGAGCAGGACATTGCCATTGGCAAGCAGTGCGACGACGAGCCGTTCGACGACGCGTTCCTGGCCGATGATGTCCTGGTTGATCCGCTTCTGCAGATCGACGACCGCATCCCGAGCCGCCGATCCCCTGCCGTCGCTCATCAGCCTGTTCCCTCCGGAATGCGAATGGGGCTTTCGCCGGAATTCTGAACGAAGCGGCGCTCTAGTCAGCAACGTAACCGTTACAGCTGCATTCAGGTCGGGGGGATGGGCTCGGTCCGGACCACGCAACGGAAGCCGACATGGCTCGTCGAGGTATCCACCGGTTCGGCATGGCGGGCGGCCGGGCGATAGCGCCGGCAATAGCTTGGTGCGCAGAGATGCGAGCCGCCCTTAAGGACCCTGCGCGGAATGCGGATCGCAGGCTGACGCGGATCATAACTGTTGGCCTCGGGGCCGCCGCGGGGATTCTGCGGCACGCAGCAGGCCTTGGGTGCATCGCCTTGATGGCGTGTCGACCAGAAATCCGTTGTCCACTCCCAGACATTGCCGATCATGTCGTGGACGCCATAGCCGTTGGCGGGAAAGGCGCTGACAGGAGAGGTGCGCGCAAACCCGTCTTCCCGCGTATTCTCGTGGGGGAAATTGCCCTGCCAGGTGTTGGCCATATGACGCCCGCCAGGCGTCAACTCGTCGCCCCAGGCGAACTCGACATCCTCAAGCCCGCCACGTGCGGCGAATTCCCATTCGGCCTCGGTCGGCACGGCCTTTCCGGCCCAGGCTGCATAGGCTTCGGCATCGCGATAGGCGACATGCACGACCGGGTGGTCGTCGAGCCCCTTGATCGACGACCCCGACCCATAGGGTTTGCGCCAGGTCGCGCCGAACTGGAATTTCCACCATTGCGACCAGTCGCGCAGGTCGACCGCATGGGTCGGTGGGTTGAACATCAGCGAGCCTGCTCGCAGCATATGGGGCAGGGCGCCGGGATAGTCCTTTGGGTCCGGCGGGATCTCGGCGAAGGTGACGTAGCCGGTTGCTTCGACGAAGGCGCGAAACTGCGCATTGGTGACCGGAGTCGCGTCGATCCAGAAACCATCGACCGTGACGCGATGGCTCGGCGCCTCCTCCGGATAGTGCTTGTCCGAGCCCATGCGGAAGGTTCCGCCGGGAATGCGGATCATGCCGCTCAACGTGTCGATCCTGTCCAGTACCGCGCCATCCGTCATGGTCGTCGGGCCTCCGCTGCTGTTCAATCCGCCTTGGCGCGCTCGGACCGCTCCTCGCTCGCCAATACCTTGCGCGCCTGTGCCATGGCCTTGCGCATGTCGTCGTCGACCGTCGGAAACTGTGGGTCGAGCTGTTCGAGCTTTTCGCCAATGGCTGCCGCCACGGCGAGCCGCGTGAACCATTTGTGATCTGCGGGAATGACGTACCAGGGCGCGCTCTTCGTCGCGGTGCCCCGGATCGCATCCTCATAGGCACCCATATACTCGTCCCAATGACCGCGCTCGGCCAGATCCCTTGAGTCGAATTTCCAGTTCTTGTCCGGTTCGTCGATCCGGGCGAGGAGACGGCGCCGCTGTTCGTCCTTTGAGACATGCAGGAAGAATTTCAGGATCGCGACGCCGTTGCGCGAAAGGTGCTGCTCGAAATCGCGCATGCTCTCGAAACGCTCGCGCCAGATATCGTCTGTGATCAGCTTGGGCGGGAGGTTCTGCGCTTCGAGGACCGAGCGATGGACCCGCGCGACCAGGACCTCTTCATAATAGGAACGGTTGAAGATCCCGATATGACCGCGTTCCGGCAGTGCGCAGGTGGTGCGCCACAGGAAATCGTGCCGCAGCTCGATGGTGCTTGGAGCCTTGAAGGACGTCACCTCGCAGCCTTGCGGGTTGATGCCCGACATGACGTGCTCGATCGTGCCGTCCTTGCCGGCCGCATCCATCGCCTGGAAGATGACGAGGAGCGACCAGCGCCCTTCGGCGTAGAGCCGCTCCTGCAGCGCGTGCAGACGCTTGACCCCGGCTGCCAGCAACTCCTTGGCGTCGTCCTTCTCACTGTCGAAACCGCAAACATCGGCGGGGTCGACGTCGGAAAGCCGAAACTTGTCGCCGTCCGTGATCCTGAAGCGCTTGACCACGTCTTCCTTGTTCATCGCTACGGCTCCGGCGGAAAGACAGCCTTCCAGTCCGACTTCATGTCGACAATGGTCCAGCCGTTGGCTTGGCCCTCATTGAGAGCCTTGTCGAGCTTACCGATAGGCGACTTGCGGTCATAGGCCCATTCGCGCTCGGCATCGGTGTGATGGATGATGAGGGCCAGGCGTGGCCCATCGCCGGCCGTCGTATATTGCAGCATCTGCAGGTCGCCGTCGGAATTGCCGAAGGCCAGGATCGGTCGCCGGCCGATGAAGCGGTTGATCCCGACAGGCTTTCCGGGACCGTCATCGATGAACTCGACCTTGGCGTCCTTGAACAGTTCGGGCTTGCCGCTCGGGCTCAGCCTGAATGTCACTGCACCGGCGGAGCCGACCACCTGTTCGGGCGGGATGCCATAAACCTTGTCGGCGAAGACGCGCATGAATTCGACGCCACCGCCCGAGACGATGAAGGTCTTGAAGCCGTTGGCGCGCAGATAGGTCAGCAGCTCCAGCTGCGGCTGGTAGACCATCTCGGTATAGGGGCGCTTCTTCGTCGGGTGCCGCGCGGTGTTGAGCCAGCTGACGACCAATCGCTCGAATTCCCGTGTCGTTATCCCGGAATGGGCAGCCGCCATGATCTGCAGGAGGCCCTTTTCTCCGGAGGCCGCCAGCCCCTTCATGTCGCCGGCCAGGACCGACCTGTAGGGTTCCTTGCTCTTCCACTCCGGATACAGGGGAGCGAGCCGCTTCACCTCGTCGAAGGCGAACTGAAGCTGGAAATAGACCGGCTGCTCGGCCCAGAGCGTGCCGTCATTGTCGAAGGTGGCGATGCGCTCCGCCGGCTTGACGTAATTGGGGCCGCCCTCCTGCGTTACCCTTCTGACGAATTCGACGATGGCGGTCTTTGCCTTGCCGTCGTTCCAGGATGGCAGAGGGTCGGATTGGGCGAGGACGGCGCCATTCCACGCCCAGGATGAGACCAGGAACAATGCGGCCAGGGCAGCTCGAACGTTCAGCACCGGGTTCTCCTTCTCAATGTCGGGCTTCCGGGGGCGGGCATCCCGCAGAACGCTTCCGCGCTCGCTCATTCGCGAGGGCCCCCTGTGAACCAGTTATAATAGGGGTTGGTGGGATCGGCCTGGATCACGCGCCGCATCTGCCGCGCCCAGCGCGCCCGGTCGCCGACATAAGCGGCAAGGCCGGCATCGTAGAATGTCACGAGTCTGCTGCGCTCATTTGCAAGATCGGCCCGGAATGCATCGTCGGCGCCGATGACCGGCGGTTCTCCCTGCATCTCCAGGAGAATGGGCAAGGTCCGCGCCAGTTCGAGCCGCCGCACCCAGCCTGCATATTCGATGCGCGGATCGTCATCCGTCACGGGGCGAGCAGCGCTTGCATAGCGCTCCAGCCCCTGCCGATCGGTGACGAAGGTCGCGAGGAGAGCCGCAGGGGAATCGATTCCGACATCACTCAGAGCCTTTGCCACCTCCGGCTGTGCGAAGCGGCCGGCGATCCTCTGCAGATCCAGCGAAACCGGTTCTTGCGAGCCGATCAGCAGCATCTCGTGCAGCTCAGTGGTCCAGAGGGTGGCGTGCGGGAAGACGTCGAGGAAGCTGCGCACCAGAGACCGCGTGTCTTCGTCGTTCTGGGTCGGCAGGGGCAGCCACTGCGCGACGAGGCCCCCCTCGGCAAGGCGCGATTGAGCCAGAGCATAGAAATCGCTCGAATACAGGTTGGCGACGCCCGCAGCAGAGGGTGGCGGCGGTTCGAGCGTGATCAGGTCGTAGCGATCCGGGTTGCGCAGGAGCTCGCGGCGTCCATCGCGCAGGCGGATCTCGAGACGCGGGTCGGTTGCGGCCCGGAAGCTACCCTCGAAATTCGGCGCCGCGCGGATGACGCTCGGCAGCAATTCGGCAACGACGCGCCGGTCGAGGCCGGGATAGGTCAGCAAGGCTCCCGCCGTGATGCCGGTACCGAAGCCGATCACCAAAGCCGATTTCGGCTCGCGGTTGTGAATGATCAGCGGCAGCAATGCCTGCATCCGCATGTAGCGCAGGGATGGCATCGCATCGCCGGAATTGGAGACGCCCTGGATGTAGAGACGGCGGAAGCGGTTTCGGCCCGAGCTCCGCTCGACGACGGCGACCGTGCCGCCCAGGCCCTCGTCATAGAAGGTAAGGCTCGCGCCGCGGGCGCCGGGCATCAGCGTGGCGAGGCGATCGGATGGCAGGAGGATGGCGGTCGCGCATGTGGCGGCGCTGATGGCGAGCGCCGCGATCCAAGCCTTTGAGCCGGCGCGCCGTTCGCGCAAGGCAGCGACGGCTCCCACCAGCGCGGCGGCAACGGCGAGCACTGCGAGGGTCTGGACGAGCCCGAGCGCCGGAATGAGGACGAAGCCGGTGATGGCCGTGCCAAGAATGCCGCCGAGGGTATTCAACGCGACGATCATGCCGACACCGCGGCCGATATGCCGGGGGGCGACGATCAGGCGCAACGCCGCTGGAAAGGCCGCGCCTAGGAACAGGGTACTGGGAAGGACGACGCAGATCGCGGCGACGGCAAATCGGGCGGACATGCCGGCAAAGGCGCTGCCCGTCAGATTCAGCACTGCTGCCTCGACCAGGCCCTGGAGCTGGCTCAGCCAGGGGCCGAGCACGGCGATGGCCAGAGCGGCCGACAGGCCGGCCCCTGCGATGAGCAGGCCGAAGACACTCCATGGCTTCGTGACGCGATCGGCCCAGCGCGCGAAAATGGCAGCCCCCAGCGCGAGCCCGGTGAGATAGGTTGCGAGCAGGACGGAGAAGGCGAAGCTGCGCGTGCTCATGAAGGGCACGATCGTCTGCGACCACACTACCTCGTAACCCAGCGCGATGCCGCCTGCGACCGAGTAGAGGGCGATGGCCAGCGCGGCCGAAGGCGAGAAGCCGCTATCGGTCGGCTTGACCGCGTCGACGCTTGCGACAGCTGCCTTAGCGTTCGTTGCAAGCGCCGCGAGGGCCGCAACCAGGCAGATTGCGGCGGCCACGAGCGCCGAGCCGCGCATGCCGACCGCGGGAATGACAAGGAACGAGGCGAGCAGTGCACCGGTGATGGCGCCCGCTGTATTGGCCGCATAGAGCCGGCCGCCGACCTGACTGACATCGTCGCGCCGGGTGGCGGCGAAACGCGTCAGTGCCGGCAGCGTGCCGCCCATCAGCACGGCGGGCAAGCCGACGAGCGCAAACACCATCGCCCAGGCGAGCGGCGGTGTCGTCAATTCGAGGCGGGCAAAGAGCGGAGCTGCCTGCGACAGGCCGATGGTCGCAGCCATGGCGAGGATGGCGACGCCACCTTCGAGAGCGGCGTAGAGACGCAAGGGCTGAAGGTTGCGGTCGGCAATCGGTCCAAAGATCAGGCCGCCGATCGCGAGGCCGGCGAAGAAGGCGCTGACGCCGGTCGTCACGGCATAGACCTCGACCCCGACCACGGTCGAGAGCTGCCTGATCCAGATCACCTGGAGGATCAGCGCGGCCGTACCTGAGAGGAACAGCAAGCCGGCTGGCAGGGTGAGCGCAGCACGGACAACCGGCGTGGCGCGATCCCGGATCGCCCCAGCGCCGCGACGTCGCCTCGACGCTTCTGTCCCCACGCTCATGCCGGCTTTCAGCTTAAGGCCCATTTGAAGGAGACCAGCCGGCGCCTCGCGACGCCGGCTGGCACCATACCTGAGTTACAGGCTCACTCCAGACCACGCTTCCTGAACGACTCGTCGATCTTCCTGTCCACCTGTTTGCGGACCTGATCGACGCCGAAGCTCGCGGGCCGCTGGCTCGGGGGATATTCCACGAAGCTCTCGAGGAATTGCGTGGCTTTCATCACCCCCTGGGCGGCGAGATAGGCGTTCTCGGTCCGCCACTGATCGTACCCGCTGCCGGAGATCTCTGCATGCTCGTAGGGGTCCATGCGCAGATTGAACATCTTGGGCAGGCGCAAAGGAGTGAAGGGATTCGCCCAGACATCCATCTGGCCAGGCTGCTCCTGCTTTTCGAAGACGAGTTTCCAGTTGTCGAAGCGCATCGCGACGAGGGCGCCGTCGTCGTTGAAATAGTAGAACTCGTTGCGTGCGCTCTTGTCGGATTTGCCCGTGAGGTAGTCGATCTGGTTGAAACCATCGAGATGGTTGCGGAAGGTCGTCGGGTTGCCCTGCGGCTGCCAGCCCTTGAGGAGGCGATCCTTCACGGCTGTGTCACCAGCCGCAGCGAGCAGCGTCGGGAACCAGTCGAGGCCCGAGACGATGCCAGTGGCGATTTCGCCCGGCTTGACCTGGCCCGGCCAGCGGATCATGGCCGGCACGCGGAACGCGCCTTCCCAGTTCGTATCCTTTTCCGAGCGGAACGGTGTCGTCGCTGCATCCGGCCAGGTGAAGGCGTTGGGGCCATTATCGGTCGTGAAGACGACGATGGTGTTGTTGGCAATGCCGAGATCGTCCAGCGTCTTCAGCAGCTTGCCGACATTCTGGTCCATCTCCCACATGCCGTCGGCGTATTCGTTACCCGCCATGCCGCTCTTGCCGCGAAACTCCGGCCGCACATGCGTGAAAACATGCATGCGAGTGAAATTCATCCAGGTGAAGAACGGCTTGTTGGCGCGTACCTGCCTCTGCATGAAGTCGATCGCGGAACCCGTAGTCTCGTCGTCGACAGTTTCCATGCGCTTGCGCGTCAGTGGGCCCGTATCTTCGATCTTGCCATCGGCGGAGGTCCTCAGAACGCCCCGCGGCGACATCAGTTTGACGAATGTCGGATCATCCTTCGGCCAGTTGGGCCGTTCCGGCTCTTCCTCAGCGTTCAAATGATAGAGGTTGCCGAAGAATTCATCGAAGCCATGATTGGTCGGCAGGTACTCGTCCTTGTCGCCAAGGTGGTTCTTGCCAAATTGACCCGTGGCGTAGCCGAGCGGCTTGAGGGCCTGGGCGATGGTAATATCGCCTTTCTGCAGACCTACCGGGGCGCCGGGGATACCAACCTTCGAAAGCCCGGTGCGCAGCGGCGTCTGCCCGGTGATGAAGGAGGATCTCCCCGCCGTGCAGCTGTTCTCGGCGTAGTAGTCCGTGAACATCATGCCTTCCCGGGCGAGGCGGTCGATGTTCGGCGTCTTGTAACCGACCACCCCATGCGTATAGGCGCTGATGTTGGCCTGGCCGACGTCATCCCCGAAAATGACAAGGATATTGGGTTTGGCGGGAGGCGCAGTCTGGGCCTTCGCTGCTCCGCCGGATAACCCTAGCGTCAGTGCCAGGGCTGCGGCGGCCATGAACTTGTGGCGTTCCATGAATCACTCCCGGTGCCGGATCGACGCTCCGGGCCAGCCCGACAGCCGCCGGACGCGGCCCATGCGCGCCGGGCGACGGTCGCATGGGGGCGGCAAGGGCTTAAGCCTGTAACAGTTACGGTAAGCTAAGAGAGCGGCGGGCGACCAGTTCAGCCGGCGAGAGCCTTTGACACCGATTGGACTGCCTGCGCAGCGATCATGTCGATGGTGCTCGCACAAGGCACGTCGCGTTCGGTCTCATCGACGAAGTCGGAGCAGATGATCTCTCCGCTGCGCAGATCGGTGGCGCACCAGGAAAAGCGCTGGCAGGTCGACATCGGATGGACCGCGATGTCGAGCGCGTAAGTCTCCTCGGGGTGCAGGAGGAGTTTGCTGATCGCGATCGCGGCAGCTCTGCGCTCGGCAGACGGCATCGCGAACAGTCTGAAGCCGGCTGTGACGAGCCGCTTCATGATGGTTTCGATAAGCAGGTCGCCATGAACTGCCGCAAGCCGGGCCGCGCGGTCCGTCAGGTTCTTGATGATGATTGTCGGCAGGCTGGCGCCGGCGGACGCGATCCTCGCTGGCTCGGTAGCGAAAGCCGGTCTCGTGGATCCATTCCCTGACGGCCGCCACGTAAAGGATGGAACGTAGCTGCCGGGTGGCATCGCGATTCTGACGGGAGCGCTTGCTCCCGCCGTCTCGTAATAGGTTGCCAGCGCCGAGCGCAGGCGTGTCGCCTCGATCCGCACGATCGGGTCGGTGCCAGGGTCGAAACTGTCGTCGCGGCCGAAGACATCGACGCCGATCGAGTAGGCCTTGATACGGTCGGAATGGCCCGCAACGGTTTGCATGACGACAAAAGAGAGGAAGCGCCGGTTGCGCTCGGAAAGGCGCAAGGCCTCGTGCGCCAGCAGAGTGTCCAACGCTGCAAGGACGAGTTGGGGAGGAGGATTCCCGTCATGCAGCCTTGCAATGCGCCCGCCCATCACTCGCCTCGACAGCTAGGACTGAAGAAAGCCCGTAATTAGCTCTTGAAAGCCCAATGATGCCCTGCGAGCCAGCATGGATCAAGGCAGTATTCGATGAATTCCGCCAGAATCCGGGTCGGCTCCCTTAAGAAAGACCTAGCCGGATCAAGATATCTTGTTCTGTCGCGGAGACGAGGGCGTCGTATTCCCGGGCTCGCGCCGGGCCCACAGGCAGTGTCGATTTCGTCCAATAGGACTCGGCCTCGCAGGCTGCCTCATAAGCCTCGCACAGCTCTGCAAAGCCGGGGTCGCGGGCGAATTTTTCCCGCAGCTGCGCGCGCCGTTCTGGCCAGCGCAGCAAGAGCCTCGTCAGTCCACGCTTTTGCGCCTGCTCCATGGCAGCCTCCGGCCGAAGCACTGAGGGCCCGCATCTGCAGGGCATACTGCCAGCGTGGCGAAGTTTTGCGCGCCTGGAACTGTTGCCTGTAACCGTAACGGCAAGAGGGCGGACAGGCTGCGCCCCTTCGACAGCAGAATATGGTCCCGCGCCGCTTCCGGCGGCGCGGGAAAGTGGCGCAGGTAGCCTCAGGCCGCGGCTGCCCGCAGATCCTCGCCAAGCTCTTCGCTGACGATGTTCACCCAGTAGCGAATGCCGTCGGGAATGATCTCGTCGTTGAAGTCGAAGAGCGGCGTGTGAAGTCCCTTGAAGGAGCCGTCCGCCTCGACGCCATTGCCGATGCGCATGAAGGCGCCCGGCTTGATCTGCATCATTTCGGCGAAATCCTCGGCCCCGGTTCCCGGCCGGATCGCCCCATTGACATTGGCGGCGCCGACCGAAGCGGACGCGGCGGCCACTGCGACTGCGACCTGATCCGGCTGGTTCCGCAAGGCGCTCGGTCCGCGCCGATAGGAGGCCTCCGCGGTGCAGCCCCAGGCTTGCGCGGTTGCCGCGGCAAGTTCGGCAATCCGTCGCTCGACCAGATCGCGGATTTCCGGCGCGTAGGTGCGCGCCGTACCGCCGATGACGAGCTCGGCCGGGATGACATTGCTGGCTTCCGCCGAGCCGGCATGGACATAGCCGACGCTGATCACGGCGGTGTCGAGCGGCGCGACATTGCGCCCGATGATGCCCTGCAATCCGAGCACGAAATGGGCCTGCGCATAGGTGATGTCGGTCGAGAGGTGAGGCTGTGAACCTCCATGCCCACCGACTCCGCGGAAGATCACCTGCCAGCTATCGGCCGCAGCCAGCATCGGGCCGTTGCACGTGCCGAAGGACGAGGCCGGCATGCCTGGTGAGTTATGCAGCCCGTAGATCGCATCGCAGGGGAAGCGCGCGAATAGCCTGTCCTTCAGCATGGCGAGCGCTCCGCCGCGCCCTTCCTCCGCCGGCTGGAAGATCAGATTCACGCTGCCGGCGAAATCGGGGTTCTCGGCGAGGTAGCGCGCCGCGCCGAGCAGCATGGTCGTGTGCCCGTCATGGCCGCAGGCATGCATGCGGCCCGGATTCTGCGAGGCATAGGGCAGCCCTGTCTCCTCGATGAGCGCAAGCGCGTCCATGTCGGCGCGCAGTCCGATCGCGCCCTGGCCCGGCCGGCGGCCACGGATGACACCGACTACGCCGGTTCCGCCGACGCCTTCGGTCACCTCGACGCCCCATTCCCGGAGTTTGCCCGCGACCAGCGCGGCCGTGCGGTGTTCTTCCAGGCCGAGCTCCGGATGGGCATGGATGTCGCGCCGGATCGCCGTGAACTCAGCGTGATGCTGGTCGAGCCAGATATCGAACCGCGTTTTCGTCATGTGTGGTCTGTTCCCCATTTTCGTGCATGCAACTGCCGCGGCACCCCGGAGGGCTTGCCTCGGCAGCAACCTGCGACGACAGCGCAGGCGGAGCGTGGCGTATTCCAGAAGAGGAGCCCGTGCTTGGCAAGAGCTCTGAGCGATGGGCGGAACTGCGTTGGGAGCCATGGCGGTCGCGCCAGAGCCCAATCCTCTCAAGTCGGTAGCACGCCCCATCGATCGGGGCGGCATTTGTCCTGGATCAAGGATCGTTCGCCGGGGCGCGCTAGACACATGCCATTGAAATCGACTCTGGCAAGACAGGGATACGTGTCATGATCAATGTCCGGGCGCGGTATTTCGACGAGCGCCTGCCGCGCTATACCAGCTACCCGACTGCGCCACATTTCACGGGCGAGATCGGTGCGGAAAGTTATGGCGATTGGCTGCGGGCGCTGAGGCCCGGAACGAAGGCCTCGCTCTATCTCCACATCCCGTTCTGCCGCTCGATGTGCTGGTATTGCGGCTGCCACACCAGTGTTGCCCTGCGCGACCAGCCGATCGTCGATTATCTCGCAGTCCTGCGCCGCGAGATCGCGCTCGTTGCCGATCGGCTCGCTGCGCCGCTCCAGGTCCAGCATGTCCATTTTGGCGGTGGTACGCCGACGATCATCGCGCCGGACGATTTCCTTCGTCTGGTTGCGCTGTTGCGGGAGCGCTTTGTCATCGCCCCCTCGGCCGAGATCGCCGTCGAGATCGACCCCCGCAGGCTGACAAGGGCGGTGACAGAGGCCCTGGCTGCATCCGGCGTCAATCGGGCGAGCCTCGGAGTCCAGAGCTTCGATCCGGTGGTGCAGGAGGCGATCAACCGCATCCAGAGCGTCGAGCAGACGGCAAGCGTCGTCGCCGGGCTCAGAGCTGCCGGCATCAGCGGCTTGAATTTCGACCTGATCTACGGGCTGCCGAAGCAGACGGTCCGATCTTGCATCGAGACCGTCGAGCGCTGCGTCGCGTTGCGGCCGGACCGCCTCTCGGTCTTCGGCTATGCTCATGTGCCCGGCTTCAAGAAACATCAGCGCAGGATCGACGAGGCGGATTTGCCTGACGGGTTGGAACGTCACGAACAGGCTGAGGCAATGGCCGAGGCGCTGGTCGCCGCCGGCTATGTCCGCATCGGCCTCGATCATTTTGCCCTGCCGGACGATAGCATGGGGCAGGCAGGGGCAGAGGGCGTGCTGCGTCGCAATTTCCAAGGCTACACCACTGACGGCGCCGAGGCGCTGATCGGCTTCGGCGCCTCGGCGATCGGCCGCCTTCCCGGCGGATATGTCCAGAACGAGGTCGTCATCGGCCGCTATGCCGAGCGTGTGCTGAGCGGGGCGTTGGCCACGGCGAAAGGCTTCCGGCTCAGTACTGACGACCGGCTGCGTGCCGAGCTGATCGAACGCCTGATGTGCGATCTCACGGTCGATATCGGCGCCGTCTGCGCCAAGCACAAGGCGAACCCGGAGGATCTGGCGCCATCCTTCCCGCGACTGAAGGCGCTGGCGCAGGACGGGGTCATTCACTTCGACGGTAGTCGCGTGCTGATGCCGGAGGATTCGCGCCTGCTTGTCCGCAAGGTGGCCTCGGTCTTCGATGCCTATCTCGCTCAGCCGGGGCGCAGCTACAGCCGCTCGGTCTGAGCGCAGATGCATCCAATGCCTCGGCGGCGCAGTGCGGTGCCGAGAATGTGTCGTGTTCACGACATCGGCGAGGCCTGGGCGACCGCTGTCTCCCAATAGGGCGGATTCCCGAAGCTCTGGCGCAGATGTTCCGTCAAGGCGCGTACCTTGACGGAGGCTGCGCGGTCGCGGGGATGGGCGACGTGGACTTCAGCGCCTTCGGCCTCGATCCCGACATCGACGATCTGCAGGTCGCCGCGGGCGACCTGCTCATGGACGACAAAGGTCGGCAGCAAGGTGATGCCAAGCCCTGCCAGGGCGGCGTCGCGCATCATCAGCCCGTTATTGACGCGCACGGCCGGCTGCGCTCGCACCACGACTGCGCCGCTCTCGCTGTGAAACCGCCAGTCCGAGTCCCGGTTCATGTAGAGGATCGCGCGATGCTGCCTGAGTTCGATCAGCGTCCCCGGTCTGCCACAGGCATCCAGATAGGCAGGCGAGGCGACGAGGACGCGGCGGCTGCTCGCAATGTGCCGCGCGACAAGTCGCGTGTCATGGATTGGGCCATGGCGGATGACGGCATCGTAGCCATCCGCCGCCGCATCGACGAAGCGATCCTCCAGCTCCAGTGCCAGCTCGATCTTGGGGTTGGTCGCCAGGAAGGAAAAGATCGCGGGGCCGAGATGCAGGACCCCGAAGCTGACGGGTCCGGAGATCCGCAGTGGTCCGACCAGCTCGCTTCGCCGTTCGGCGAGTTCTGCCACGGCCTCCTCGGCCTCGCGCAACAAGCGCCTGCCGCGCTCCAGGAAGGCGGTGCCGCCTTCGGTCAGCGACAGCTTGCGGGTGGTTCGCTGCACAAGTCGCGTGCCCACCAGCCGTTCCAGCTCCGCCAGCCGTTCGCTGACCACGGATTTGGCCAGTCCCATGCGCTGGGCCGCAGCGGTGATCGATCCGGCTTCCGCGACCATCACGAATGCCGCGACTCCGTCGAGCTTCATCATTGTTCGCTATTTCCGGAAACCAGTTTCGCTTTCTGGCGGCTACTCCAGACAATGGCGCAGCGCCATCATCTCGTCGAGAGCAAGGCCGTGCCCTGGAGTGCCCGGCCAGACATGAGGAGAGATCGCGATGCTTCGCTTCCTGGCCGCCGCTACCGGCGCCCTTCTTTTCGCTGCCCCCGCGTTGGCTCAGATTGTTCCGTTTCCGGCGGGTTTCCGCACGCAGGAGATCCCGACCAACGGTACGACGTTGCACGTACGGGTCGGCGGACAGGGGCCGGCGGTCGTCCTGCTGCACGGCTATGGTGAAACCGGCGACATGTGGGGCGAGATGGCGGCCGATCTCGCGCGGGACCGGACCGTGATCGTTCCCGACCTGCGTGGCATGGGCCTTTCGGCCATCCCCGAAAAGGGCTTCGACAAGAAGAACCAGGCCGCCGACATTGCCGGCGTCCTCGATGCCCTGAAGGTGGACCGGGCGGAGCTGGTGACCCATGACATCGGCAACATGGTCGGATTTGCGCTTGCCGCCGGGTATCGCGATCGCGTGACGAAGTTCGTGCTGATCGATGCCCCCTTGCCGGGCGTCGGCCCCTGGGAGGAGATCCTGAAGAATCCGCTGCTCTGGCACTTTCGCTTCGGCGGCCCCGACATGGAGCGGCTCGTCGCCGGCCGCGAGCGCATCTATCTCGATCGCTTCTGGAATGAATTCTCGGCGACCCCCAGCCGGTTCAGCGAAGCTGCGCGAGAGCATTATGCGGCGCTCTACGCCAGGCCGGGGGCGATGCGCGCGGGCTTTGCCCAGTTCGCCGCCTTCGATCAGGATGCTGTCGACAACAAGGCCTTCCTGGCAAAGGGCAAGCTGACGATCCCTGTGCTGGCGATCGGGGGGGAGAAATCCTTCGGACTGGGCATGGCTGCGGTCATGAAGTTCGCAGGCGAGAACGTCCAGGGCGCGGTTGTGCCCGGTAGCGGACATTGGATCATGGAGGAGAATCCTGCGGCGACCGTCGCTCTGGTCCGCAGCTTCCTGGATGCCGGGCGACCATGAGAGCGGCGACCCGGTCGCGTCGGAGCGCCGCTGCCTTCGACCGGATCATGCGTCGCCGTCACCTATACGTTCACTGAACCGGAAGGGCCGATCTGCCGAAGCGGAGGCCCCTCTGTCCAACAGGGTCGAGCGCTGGCGATAACGGTCCACTGAGCGAGAGCGCGCATCTGCCCTGCGACGGCCAGCCGGGCCGCTCATTCACGAATAAAAATCGAGAGGATCCTGCCCGCGGCAGTGCGCAAGGCCGCGCCTCCGGTCTTCCCCGGCGATTGTCAGGCGCTGCGTCGGGCGGGGGTGCGGCAGACCTTGGTGGCGCGGCCTGCAAGGTCCTGCTGCCACGGGAGGAGAAGCAATTCGTCGGAAGGTGTAGGGAGCCTACTGCTGCGGGCGATCCGCCTATAGGCTTCATCCGAACGAGGCGCGCCCTATTCCCATCGTTCCGGTTCCGCTTTTGCACGCTAGCGTTCTGCCGGAGCAGGGAAGGGGAGCGCCATGCCCATCATCGATGTGGACTTCGGTGATGATGTCGTCGTCAGCCACCCCGATCTCGTCAATCTCTATGGCTGTGCGATCGGCTCGGGCACACGGATCGGCCCCTTCGTCGAGATCCAGCGCGGTAGCCGCATCGGCCGGCGCTGCAAGATATCCTCGCATTCCTTCATCTGTGAGGGGGTGGTGCTCGAGGATGAGGTCATGATCGCCCATGGCGTGATGTTCACCAATGACCGCATGCCGCGCGCGGTCAGGCCGGGGGGATCGCGAGAGGCGCAGGCATGGGCCCAGGAGGCCACGGTCGTGCGCCGAGGGGCGTCGATCGGCTCGAATGCCACCATTGGCTGTGGGGTCGAGATTGGAAGCTACGCCGTGGTCAGCTGCGGCGCAGTCGTGATGCGTGATGTGCCGGCCCGCGCGGTGGTCGCCGGGGTCCCGGCCAGCGTCATCGGCCATGCCGGAGCCAACGCCACTGCACCCAGGTTGTTTGAAACCGTACTGGGGGAAACCTCATGATCCCATTTCTCGATCTCAAGGCTCAGTTCAAGACGGTGCAGGAGCCGCTTGAGGCGGCCGTCCTCTCCGTCCTGCGCAGCGGCAACTATGTCCTGGGCGAACCGGTCGCGGCCTTCGAGCGCGCGTTCGCTGAATATTGCGGTGTCGGGGAAGCCGTGGCCGTGAGCAGCGGCACGGCAGCCCTGCACCTGGCTCTGCTCGCGGCCGGTGTCGAACCCGGGGACGAGGTGATCACGGTACCAATGACCTTCGTCGCAACGGTGGCCGCGATCCACTATGCGGGAGCGAAGGCGGTTCTGGTCGATGTCGATCCCAACAGCTTCACCATGTCGCCGGAAGCCTTCGAGGCTGCCATCACGCCGGCGACCCGTGCCGTCGTGCCCGTCCATCTCCATGGCAGGCTTGCCGATATGGCGGCGATCGGCGCCATCGCCAATCGCTACGGCATCACCGTGATCGAGGATGCTTCCCAGGCCCATGGCGCGGAGCGCGATGGCATGCGGGCAGGCGCCTTCGGCTCATATGGCTGCTTCAGCTTCTATCCCGGCAAGAATCTCGGGGCCTGCGGCGAGGGGGGCGCGGTGGTCACTCACGATTCCAAGGCCGCTCAGCTGCTGCGCAGCTTGCGCGACTGGGGGCAGGAGGGACGATCCAATCACGTCAGGCCCGGCTTCAATCTGCGCCTCGACGCGATCCAGGCCGTGGCGCTGCAGGTCAAGCTGCCCTATCTCGATGGCTGGACACAGAAGCGCAGAAGGATCGCTTCGGCCTATGAGCGGCTGCTGGGCGACACTGAGCTGCAGCTTCCGGCTCCGGCCCGGCGTGCGGAACACGTCTTTCATGTCTACGCGATCCAGAGCGAAGAGCGGGACAGGCTGCGGACGGAACTCGCCAAGGCGGGGGTTTCGACCGGCATCCACTATCCCCGCCCGGTTCATCTGCAGCCGGCCTATGCCGGGTTGGGTTACGTGCCCGGCGACTTTCCAGTCTCGGAGCGGCTGGCGCGGCGTTTTCTCTCGCTGCCGATCTTCCCGGAACTTGTCGCACCCCAGCTGGCGCGGGTCGCTTCCGCTCTTATCCGGTGCTGCGAGGAGCGGCACGTCCACGCGGCCGATGCGTGAAGCCGTTGATCGTCACCACGCGCAGTTTCCCGGTGGGGGAGTCCTTTGGGGCGCCAAAGTACAATGAAACGTTTGAAACTGGGTCCGACAAATGCAGCTTATCGGGGATTGGCGGTTAACATAAGTTAACCCTTCGGGCCATCGCGCGGCCTTGGCGGAGGGGGTAATGCATCGCATCCAGTCGGCCGTGGCATCGAACCATGCGGGCGTCGCGCGGGAACGCGTGTGGTGCCTGACATGCCCGTTGCGGCAGATCCCCGCGCTCCATGGCGTGTCGGATGCGGATGCTACGACCCTGGAAGAGTTCAAGCAGGGGCAAAGGTTTGCGGAAGCCGGTAGCGTGATCCTGGAACGAGGCGCGCGGCCCGGCCTGTTCACGCTGTTCTCCGGTTGGGCTGCAGAGTACCGGGCTCTGGGGTCCGGCGAGCGTCAGCTCGTCGCCATCCTCCTCCCCGGGGATCTGATCGGTCTCGATACGGTGATGGCGGGCCCCTCAGAGAGCACCATCATTGCCCTGACCCCCGTCATGCTGTGCAGTTTCGCTGCTGCGAGAGTCGACGAGATGTTCCGGCACGAGAGCTTCATGCGGAGTATCACGCGTGCTGCGGTTGCCGGGCGCCGTCGCCTCGTGGATTCGCTGACCGCGCTCGGTGCGGGGCGGACGTCTCGTGCGCTCGCCCATTTCGTCGTGACGTTGCACGATCGCCTGCAGATCCGGGGGCTGATGCATGACGGGGGCTTCAAGACGCCGCTCGGGAAACGCCACCTGGCGGAGGCTTGCGGAGTCACCGGGGTTCACCTGCATCGCGTCATGCAATTCCTGCAGGCTGAGCGGGTGATGTCCTTCGCGACCGGCCAGTTCAGCATTTACGACATGGAGCGGCTACGCCGTATGGCTGGTCTCTCCGTCAATGGTGCAGAGGCAGAGACAGTCCTCTGATGAGGTCTTCACGATTTTTTGTCCTAGAGGGTGAGCTGAAAAGGTAACATTTGTTTGGTTCGCCGAATAATTTTCTTTGGCTGGCTTAGAATTGATGTAAAATTTAATACATGGAGAAAGCGGCGGCAGTTCTCCTTTTAGACTTATTTCTGGCAAAATTATGGGGCGATGCGCTTTTAATTCAAGGATATTGTTATGATATTCGAAAATATACATGAGAATCTGCCGCTCATGGCCGATCGGCGGCCATCCTTGACTCGCTCGGGAGCCGAAGAGATTTCGCGTCTCCGAGAGCAGCCTGCCGCCATCGTCATCATCGAAGCCAGGCAATTGATCCGTGATTGCCTGGCTTCATCCCTGCTCTCTCAAAGTCGTGATTACGAGGTCGAGACGTTTTCGTCGCTGGCGGAATGGCGTCGCGAGCGGTCGAGCCCGCCGAGACCGGGAACGGTGGTTTTGCGCTATGTGAGCGGTCCGCGCTGCCGCAAGGAGATCGAGCGGGAGATCGAGGACCTTGCCGCGGATGGCGATGTCTCGCTGGTTCTGCTTTCGGATACCGAGGACGTCGACGAGATGCTGGAGGCCATCGCGACCGGCGCGAAAGGCTATATCCCGACAACGCTTAGCCTCGACGTGGCACGCGGCGCGATGAGCCTGGTGCGTTCGGGCGGAGTGTTCATTCCGTCGGGGAGTCTGTTGTCGCGTCGCGCCGGCAAGCCGGGAGACCCGGTCGGGCCCCGGCAGATGTTCACACCCAGGCAGGCGGCAGTGCTCGAGGCCGTGCAGCATGGAAAGGCGAACAAGGTGATCGCCTATGAGCTCGACCTGAAGGAAAGCACCGTCAAGGTTCATGTCCGCAATGTCATGCGCAAGCTCGGTGCGCATAACAGAACAGAGCTCGCGGTCCTGAGCTTCAACTTGCCAGGCTCCGGTCGGTAGGGCGGGGCAGAGGAAGAGCGCGCCCGACAGGTGATACCCGGCCGGGCGCCGGGATCGTGAGGCTCGCTCGAGCAGGATCGCTCAGCCGTGGCTCTGGTCGAGATGGCCGAGGTCGCGGCCGGGGTCGAGGCGATCCCGCACGCGCTGCTTCAGCGCCTTCACGTCGGGGAAGCCGCCATCATTCTTGCGGTCCCAGATCAGCACGTCGTCATAATGGATCTGGAAGGTCCCGCCTGTACCCGGCAGGAGCGCGACTTCGCCAAGATCGGGGCCGAAGGTCGAGAGCAGTTCCTGGGCCATCCAGGCCGATCGCAGCAGCCAGTTGCACTGCGTGCAGTAGGTGATGGCAATGCGGGGGCGCTTCGTGTCCGACATGGCGGGAGCCTTGGCTTGCGAGCAGAGAATCCGTTCCGGGCTCGGAACGCTTGCGAGCGCTCATGCCAAAATACGCCTGACGGAACAAGCAACGCGACGACAGGGCTGATCCCGTCGTCGCGCAGGCGTGGGCCGGCCTGATCGAGGCTGGCCTCAGCTCACATCTTCTTGCCGTCCTTGTCGTACTGCTTGAGGAAGGCGGTGAGATCCTTGATCTCCTGTTCGTTCTTGATGCCGGCGAAGACCATCTTGGTGCCGGGGATCTTGGCCCGCGGATCCTTGATGTACTCGGCGAAGACGGTCTCGTCCCAGGTGATGCCGGAGTTCTTGTTGGCGTTGGAGTAGCTGTAGCCCTCGACGGAGCCGGAATGCCGACCGAAGAGACCGTTCAGGATGGGCCCCACCGTATTCTTGGCACTTTCGCCAAGCTGGTGGCAGGCGCGGCACTTGTTCCAGGAGCGCTCGCCGGCGGCGACGTCCTGGGCTTGGGCTGAATTCCCGAAGATCGCGGCAGCGATCAGGATCGTGGCGCAGGCAATCGCTTTCATCATGGTTCCTTCATCGGCAGCGGGCCGCACGGAATCGCGCGGCGGGAAATTCAGAATGCTTCTAATCGGCGCCTGGGCCAATCACGTGAACATGTCGGCGGTGATGCCGGCATACCAGCCGATGTTCTCGGCCTGGGTCTGCTTGCGCAGCTCGTCGCTCTCGTCGGGCTGCGAGACAAAGGTCTCGACAGCGGCGATTTTGCCGTCTTTCGGCTCATATCGACCGCCAACCTTGATGGCGTCGTCGGTGTCGACCAGGCTCCAGCAGGTGTTGACGTAGCGCGGCGGGAAGGTGCGCGACCCGGACAATTCGCCGCGGATGACCATGGCCGCGACCTTGGCCTGGCTGTTGGCCGAGAAGGCGGATTTCGGCATGTCGCCAGCGATGCAGGCATCGCCGAGGACGAAGATGGCGGGATCGGCTGCCGACTTCATCGTCGCGGGATCGATGGCGCAATAGCCGCCGGCGGGCGCAAGTCCAGCCTCGCGCGCGATCGCGCCCGCCATCTGGGCCGGGATGACATTGACGAAGGCACAGTTCTTGTAGGTTTCGAAGCCGGTCACCACGGTGTTGGTCTTGGGATCGACCGACTTGATGCCGTCATGCACCTTGGGGCCGAGCCACTCGATCATCGTGCCGTAGCGTTTCTCCCAGTCGGGTTGGAAGACGCCCTGCTTGGAGAAGCTCTCCTTCGGATCGAGGATGACGATCTTCGCCTGCTTGCGCCCGGTCTGCATCAGGACATGGGCGAACATCGAGGCACGCTCATAGGGACCTGGCGGGCAGCGATAGGGATTGGGCGGGGTGATCATCACGATCAGGCCGCCATCCGGCACCGCATCGAGCCGCTCCTTGATCAGCCGGGTCTGGCGGCCGGGCTTCCAGCCATGCGGCATCGCTTCCTCGGCCTCCTTCGACCAGCCCGGGACGGAATCATATTTGAGGTCGATGCCAGGGGAGAGCACGAGCCGATCATAGGGCAGGCGCTCGCCGGTGGAGAGCACGACCTCTTTCTTGTCGCGGTCGATCGCGGTGGCGCGGGCGCGCGCAAGCGTGATGCCGTTGTTCTTCGTCAGCGCGTCATAGCCATGGACGAGCTCGTCATAGCTCTTGAACCCGCCGATAAAGAGGTTGGAGTGAAAGCAGGTCTGGTAGCGCTCATTCTCCTCGACCAGCGTCACCGCAATGGCGCCATTGCTGTCCTTGGCGATGTAGCGGGCTGCAGTCGCACCGCCCGCGCCGCCACCGACCACGACGACGCGCGGCTTCGCCTGGCCAAGCACTGCGGGGGCGCCAAGGGTCGTCGCTCCGGAGAGCGCCAGCCCGGACAGAACCAGTGAACGGCGATCGATCAGCATCTCTCTCTCCCCATTATCGTCAGTGAACCCGGTGATCCCTGATCCCGGCAGGCCTTCTGCGGGCCTATCCAACCTTCATGTAGCCAAAGCCTTTAGCCTGCAGGGCAGCCACGGCTGCCACGCCCGACGGCACGAAGCTGATAAACGCGGCATTGCGCGCCTTGGCCTTGTCGAGCTTCAGCCGATCGAAGGTGATCTCGCAGAGATGAACCTTGAGACCGTTCTTTGCGACATCCTCGATCCGCTCGAAAATCTTGGGCACCATGGCCTCGTCGCGCCAGCTGGTATCGGTAAGGTCGTTCAGGAAGAACTTCACGCCCTGTCCATGCGCGACGACGACCAACTGCAGGGCGAACGGATCGGCACCATAGGCAGAGTAATGGTTTGCGATGTTGGTCAGCATCTGAACGAAGCGCTGCGGATCGCCGAAATCACAATGATAGACACAGGCGACATCGGCTTCCTTCTGAAGGTCGGTCAGCTTGAGGTCACGCGGCGCTGCCCCTGCTGGTGTTGCTGCTGCGGCAAGGCCGGAGGCCGCTGCGAGAAGCATGCTGCGACGAGTGGCGTCCGCTAATGAATGTGACATTTGGCCCTCCCTCGGGTTTCGCCGGCTTCCGGTCTATGGAGCTGGTTTGAGGCTGCCGTAATAGCTTGCCAGCGCCTCGACCTCTTCCTGGCTCAGGCGCCCGGCGATGGTGCGCATCACCTGGTTCTCTCGCTGCCGGTCCCTGTAGCTGTTCATCAGTGCGATGAACTGGTCGACGGGGACGCCGACGATGGCAGGAATTCCTCCATCATGGCGCCCGCTGGTCTGGTGGCAGGCGGTGCATTCCGACGAAAGATACTCGCCGAGCGCGCGATCGCCGGCCGCCTGTGCGCAGGACATCACGGGGATCAGCGCCGCAAAACCGACCAGGGCGGCCAGGGCCACCCGGGATGCGCACTTTGCGGTGGCGCAGCCTGTCCCCATCAATCCACCTTGGGGGCGGTCTTGGAATCGGGCGTCACATCCAGCACGGCGGCCCGCCCGGTGATCTTTACCTCGGCCTTGCAGTCCTTCATGCAAGGCTCCTTGCCCCAGAACGCCTTCTCGGTGGTTTCGCGGTCATCGTCATAGAAGGTCGACGCGTTCGGAAGTTTGACGCTGGTGAAATTCTTATCGGACAGCTCGAACTCCTCGTCCTTCACGATGTCGTTGAGGTAGAGCAGATAGGCTGTCAGGGCGTAGATCTCGTCCGGTGAGAGCGACTGCGTATTGCCATAGGGCATGGCGCGGCGGATGTAGTCGTAGACGGTGGAGAGATCGGGCCAGAACGAGCCGATCGTCTTCTCCGGACGGTCCGAGGTCAGGCTGCCCTGGCCGCCTGCCAGCACGGGCCAGCGGCCATTGCCCTGCCCGAACTCGCCATGGCAGCTCGCGCATTGCGTCTGGAAGATCTCGTCGCCCTGCTTCACCGTGCCCTTGCCGGGCGGCAGGCCCATGCCGTCGGGCCGCACGTCGATGTCCCAGGCCTTGATCTCTTCCGGCAGCGCCAGGCGGCCGAGATTGAGTTTCGCGTGCGCGGGCTGGCCGGCGGCATGCGGCACCGGCTTGGGCTGGGCCTGCTTCTGAGGTTGCGCGATCAACGGGCCGGCTGCGACGACGGCGAGCGCCGCGAAACCCGCAAGCAGGGCGAGCTTAGGCGATCTCGACATTCTCGGTCTCCCCATTCGCCCGGACGAGCCAGGTCTGAATGCCGTTATTGTGGTAGATGGAATTGACGCCGCGCACCTTGCGCAGCTCGTCCTTGGTCGGCTGGACATAGCCGGTGGAATCCATGGCGCGGGACTGGATCAGCAGTTCCTGGCCGGCCCAGTCGAAATCGACATAGAAGCGGGTCAGCGACTTATCGAGAACGGGGCCGTCGATGCGGGCACTCTGCCAGTTCTTGCCGCCGTCGAGCGTGACGTCGACACGCTTGATCGTGCCGCGTCCCGACCAGGCCAGCCCGGACAGCACATTGCGCCCCTTGTGCTTCAGCGGCGCCTGCGGCGAGGGATTGGTCACCACGGATTTGGCGTCCATGATGAAGGTGAAGCGGCGCGAGCGGCCATCCGCAAGAAGGTCGGTATATTTCGAGGTTTCCTCGCGCGCCATCCAGGGTTTGTCGCCGACTTCGATGCGGCGCAGCCACTTGACCCAGAGATTGCCTTCCCAGCCGGGGATGACGGCGCGCAGCGGATAGCCCTGCTCGGGCCGCAGCGCCTCGCCGTTCATGGCGAAGGCGATGAGCACGTCACCCAGCGCCTTCTCGAGCGGGAGCGAACGGTTCATGCCGGAGGAATCCGCACCTTCCAGCATCAGCCATTTGGCGGTCGGCTTCACACCCGCTTCTTCGAGCAGGGCCTTCAGCGGCACGCCCGTATACATGACGTTATGGACCATGCCGTGGGTGAACTGGCAGCCATTGAGCTGCGCGCCGCGCCATTCCATGCCGGAATTGGCGGCGCATTCGAGGAAGTAAACGCGGTTCTGCCGCGGCATGCGCCGGATGTCCTCCATGGTGAAGACCAGCGGCTTTTCGACCAGGCCGTGGATCATCAGGCGGTGATTGGCCGGCTCGATATCGGCGATGCCGCCGTGATGGCGCTCGAAGCACAGGCCGGACGGCGTGATGATGCCGTCGAGTTCATGGAGTGGCGTGAAGTTGACCGAGGATTCCGGGGATGCCGTCAACCAGGAGACGTCCCGGCGCATGACATGTTTCTCATGGCGCGAGGGCATTCCGTAGGGCCGCTTGTCGACGCCTTCGCCGAGATAGCGGTTCCAGTCCTGGACGTCGGTGATCAGCGGGTCGGGAGCCCCGGCGCGGGCACCGGTAGCCGAGGCGGCCAGCCCCGCGCCAGCCATTCCGGCCGCGCCGAGGAAGCGGCGCCTGCTCAGGCTTTCGCGGTTGCGGGGGGAGGTCATGGCGGCAGATTCCTCTGGATTGGGAGGGTTCAGGGAGGATGGCGCGGGTCAGGCGCCGGTCACCTTGACGGCGTCGTTTGGCGTGATCGAAACGGTCTTGGTGCGGGCGACATGGTCGCGGACCACGTCCCAGATCGGCGGCCCTTGCGTGCCCTCGTTGACGCTTGCCCAGCCGGCGACGACGTATTTCCGGGACGCATCGATCGGCTTGCCGGATTTCAGATGCGTCAGCCCGGAGATGCGGCTGCCCATCGGCTTGCCGATATCGATGGCGTAGCCCATGCCGCCGATGCGGACCATGTCGCCGCCGCCCTGGAAATAGGGATCGGGGTGGAAGATATTGTCGGCGACGTCCTCGAGGATCTCCTTGAGCTGGGCGCCGGTCATCTCCATGCGGTAGCAGTTGGGATAGGTGATCGCGGTCGCGTTGGTGATCGCCTCCCAGGTGATCGGCTCGCCGGGAAGCAGCGTCCCGCCCCAGCGGAAGCCGGGGGAGAGTGCGATCTCGGCGTCGCGCTGGCTCATCATGGCGTCGCAGATCAGGTCGTCGAAGGTGCCGTTGAAGTTGCCGCGCCGGTAGAGCAGCGACTCGGTCCGTCCGATCTCGCGGGCGAGGTCGGCGGCGAAGGGCTCGCGCAGCTTCCTGACCAGCGCCGCCATTTCGGTATCGGGGGTGATCGCTTCGGAGAAGACCGGCATCAGCTTGAAGCGGATATCGGCGACCTTGCCGTCCTTCACCGCGATGTCGAGCCGCGACAGGAACTTGCCATGCGAGCCGCTGGCGACGAGGGCGGTATTGCCGACGCGCACCACACCGGGCATCGCGTCATGGGTGTGGGCGGTCAGGATGATGTCGAGGCCCTTGACCCGCGCGGCCAGTTTCCTATCGACGTCGAAACCGTCATGCGAGAGCAGCACGACGATGGCTGCGCCCTCGGCACGGGCCTCCTCGACCTGTTTCTGGATCTCCTCCTCGCGGATGCCGAACTCCCAGTCAGGGAACATCCAGCGCGGATTGGCGATGGCGGTACGCGGCAGCGCCTGGCCAATCACCGCAACCTTGACGCCGCCCTTTTCGAAGACCTTGCGCGGCTTGAAGACGGGTTCGTTCCACTCCTTGTCGCGAATGTTCTGGGCGAGGAATGCAAAGGATGCGCTCTCCGCGATCTCCTTGACGCGCTCGGCGCCGAGCGTGAACTCCCAATGGCCGACCATGGCATCGGTCTTCAGGGCCGACATGACGTCGACCATGTCCTGGCCCCTGGTCTGGAGCGAACTCCAGCTGCCCTGCCAGGTGTCGCCGCCATCGAGCAGCAGAACCTTATCGTCTCCGCGTTCGGCGCGGATCGCCTTGACCAGCGTCGCGATGCGGTCGAGCCCGCCCATCCGGCCGTACTGACGGGCAAGCGAGGTGAAGTCGTCGGAGGTCAGGGCAAAGGCGTCGGCCGAGCCCGTGGCGATCTTGAAATGCTCCCGGAACTCCGCGTCGGTCAGGTGCGGCGGCTGACCCTTGGCCTCGCCGACGCCGAGATTGATCGAGGGTTCGCGGAAATGCAGCGGCACGAGCTGGGCGTGGATATCGGTGACGTAGAGAAGCGTCACGGTGCCGAGCGGGTCGAAGCGCAGGATGTCGGCCTGGGACAGGCGCTGCTGCGCGGCTGCGCGGCCGAGCGGGCCCAATCCGGAAGCTAGCGTGATGGCCGCAGCAGCCGATGTTGCCTGAAGAAAATCGCGCCGTGAGATCATGATCCACCCTTGGGCGGCGCGCAGCCGCCCTCATGCGGGGACGTTTCGCCCCGCTTGTCCGTTCGATGCGAGCAACCGGCCGGGTCGCGGCCGGCGAGACATCAGCCGACCGTCAGCTTGTTCTTGGCGGTGTATTCGGAACCGTCATCATCCTTCCAGGTGAAGGTGAATTCACCCGATTCCGTCGCCTTGAAGAAGAAGGACTGGTACGGGTTGGCCGAAATCGCGGGATGCCAATCGGCGGAGAAAACCGGCTTGCCGTTGAAGCTCGCGCTGAACTTGTTGATGATCTTACGCGGAATCGTCTCGCCCTTGGCGTCCTTGCGCTGGCCGGATTCCATCTCGTGCGAGATCAGCGTCTTGATCTCGATCATCTCGCCTGCGGCGGCCTTGGCGGGAACGCGGACCCGCGGGGTGGGCTTGGTGCTCATGGGGTATCCTCACCGTGATCTTGTCGTTGTCGGGGCTGGAACGCGCAGGTCTCAGCCGCCGCAACCGCCGATCGTGACCTTCACATTGGCCTTGGCCATATGCAGCGCGCCGTTCGACATCTCGGCGACGCAGACGATGTTCTGGGTCTGGGCGAGGCGCATGCGGGTCGCGGCCGAGGCCTTGCCGCAGGCTGGCGTGAAGCTGTAGCTGACGATGCCGGGAAGCGGGTTGCCGTCGGCATAGACATGCACGGCCTTGACGTAGTCGGCGTCCGTCATCGGGCTTTCGATCTCGATATTGATCGGGACGACCAGGCCGTTCTCGGCGATTTCGGGAACATCGAGCTTGATTTTGCCCGTGGCGAAGGGCTTGTCGTCATAGAGCTTCTTCAGTTCGTCCGCGACCGTCTTTTCATCCGCGAAGGCGAGCTTGGCGCCGAGAAGGCTGGCCACGGCGGCGAAGGCACCCGCCTTGAGAGCGTGACGGCGCGACAGCCCCGCTTGCTGAAAATCCATTCGGACATCCTCCCTGGAATTATTCTGGTTAGCTCTTGACGACGCGACCGTCCGTCGCACATCATTTCGACATATCGTGATATTGTTTTTTGTGAATGTAAAGGCTTTCAAATCAAGAAAGCCGGGAATGAAGGTCGCATGAAGCGGCCGGCTGGGGAAACGAAAGGGCAGGGCATGAAGCTCACTGTGATCGGCGCGGCAGTTCTTGCCGCGGCCATGACGCTCGCGGCCGGGCATCTGACCGCACAATCGCCGCCGCAGGACGACAGCGAGAAGGAGATCGAGCGCTATCGCCAGATGCTCTCGGACCCATTCTCCAACCCGGGTTATCTCGCAGTCGATCGCGGCGAAGAGATCTGGACGACGAAGCGCGGCACCAAGAATGTCTCGCTGGAAGGTTGTGATCTCGGCGAGGGCGCCGGCAAGCTGGAGGGCGCCTATGCGCGGCTGCCGCGCCATTTCGCGGATGCCGACAAGGTCATGGATCTGGAGCAGCGCCTGCTCTGGTGCATGGACAAGGTCCAGGGGCTCGACACCAAGGACGTGCTGTCGCGACGCTTCTCCTCTCCCGGAAAGGGATCCGATCTCGAGGACCTGACGGCTTTCATCGCCAACAAGTCGAACGGCATGAAGCTCGAGCCGCAGCTCAAGCACGCCAAGGAACTTGAAATGGCGGCTGTCGGCGAGGAGCTGTTCTATCGCCGTGGCGGCGTGATGGACTTCTCCTGCGCCACCTGCCACGCCGAGGAAGGCAAGCGCATCCGCCTTCAGGGCCTGCCCAACCTGTCCGTGCCGGGGGCCGCTGCCCAGGCGACGATGGCGACCTGGCCGACCTATCGGGTCTCCCAGAGCGCGCTTCGCACGATGCAGCACCGCCTTTGGGACTGTTATCGGCAGCAGCGCTGGCCGGTGCCGGATTTTGGCTCGGACAGCCTGACCGCGCTCACCGTCTTTCTGAACAAGCAGGCGGCCGGCGGTGAACTCAATGTGCCTTCGATCAAGCGCTGAGGGGACTGAACCGATGATCAGATCAGCTTTCGCCTCCCTCGCCCTGGGCAGCTTCGTGCTCTGTGGGCCAGCCCTTGCGCAGGACAAGCCGGCCAAGCCCAGCCAGGCGACGATCGAGGCCTATGTGAAGTCCACTTTCGGCAAGGCGCCGGCGGAATGGCAGGCGCGCATCACGCCCGATGAATCGCTGGCGGCGTGCAACGTCCATCGCAATCAGGTTTCGTCCGCGGATGCGGAGGCCATCACCAAGCGCGAACTCGCCAGGGTCAGCTATCCCGCCGACGGCAAATTCCTCGGCAACTGGAAGGAAGGCTACAAGGTCGCCAATAACGGCCGCGGCGGTCAGTTCTCCGATCCACCGGACACTATTGCCGGCGGCAACTGCTTCGCCTGCCACCAGCTCGATCCCAAGGAGCTGAGCTACGGCACGCTCGGCCCGAGCCTCGCCGCCTATGGCAAGGACCGGAAATACGACGCCGAGGCGATCAAGGACGCCTACACGAAGATCTATAATTCACAGGCCGTGGTGCCCTGTTCGAACATGCCCCGCTTCGGCACCAACAAGGTGCTGAGCGAACAGCAGATCAAGGACGTGATGGCCTATCTGTTCGACCCGGAATCGCCGGTGAACAAGTAGCGGCAAGGCCCAGCGGCAGTAAACGTCATCCCGGCCTCGGTTCTTCCGTGGCCGGGATGATTGCGTTTGGAGGTGACCAACGTCACGCGCCTTGCCGCTTCAGCCACTCCGGGAAGGGCGCTGTCTCATAGCCCTTCTCCCGCACAAAGCGGAACATGGCGAGGAAATCGCGTGGTTCGAGCAGTCCCGGCATGCGGGCGACCTCGCGGGCTTGCGGCTTGCGTTGGCCAAGTCCTTCCGCGCTCTCGGGCATGAACTGGATCGTCGGAGTGAAGCGCACGCCATAGGCCTCGCCCAGCGCCTTCTCGCCCAGTTTGCGTCCGTCGAAATCGGTGACCTCGCGGGCGCCGATATGGTTGAGGTGCAGCACCTCGAAATTGGCCTTGATGTAACCTTCGATCTTGGGATCGGCGAGATGTACCTCATGCATTCGCCGGCAGGCCGGGCAGCCCTTGAGACCCCACATGATCGCGAGGCGCTTGCCGTTGCGGGTCGCGGTCTCGATGTCTTCGGAAAGGTCGAGGAAGCTCTCGAGATACCAGTCCTGCTGGTAGAGCCCGTCCTCGCCGAGTCTGGCGGCGGCGAGGGTCTGAGGCGCGAAGGAGACGGCGAGGGCAGAGCCGAGAAGCCTGCGTCGGGTCAGCATGGAAACTCTCCCTTCAGCCGATCGTGCCGAGGATCGGGATGGTCTGTAGCAGCCAGCCGGCGAGCGCCGGCATCATTCCGGTGATGAACAGCAAGCCTGTCACGACGAGTGCGGCGCCCATCGTCTTCTCGATGACGGCCATGTGCCGGCGGAAGCGGGAGAGCCAGGTCAGGAAGGGACCGGCAAAGACCGCCGCCAGCAGAAAGGGCAGGCCGATGCCGAGCGCATAGGATGCGAGCAGAAGCGCGCCGCGCGAGGCGCTGCCCTCGGCGCCCGCGACCATCAGCACCGTCGCCAGCACAGGCCCGACGCAGGGCGTCCAGCCGAACGCGAAGGCAAGCCCGACGAGATAGGCGCCGAGCAGGCCGGCGGGACGTGCGGATGTCTGGAAACGGGCCTCCCGGTAGAGCAGGGGAATCCGCAGCCAGCCGAGAAAATGCAGGCCCATGACCAGGATGATTGCACCGGCGGCGATGGACAGCGTGTCGAAATGGGCGGTGATCCAGGTCCCGATGGTCGAGGCGGTGGCGCCGAGTGCGACGAAGACGGTGGCGAAACCGAGCACGAAAACGGCGGCCATGGCGATGATGCGGCGACGCTGCGCGGCCGTCAGCGCGCCGTCCGAGCCGGACAATTCGCCGATGCCGACACCCGCGAGGAAGCAGAGATACGGCGGCACCAGGGGCAGCACGCAGGGGCTCAGGAAGGAGAGCAGACCTGCTGCGAAAGCCCCTGCGATCGAGATGTCGAACAAGGTTCAACCCGCCAATTGTTTAAACATATGAATACGACTATGTTTGTCTGATGAAAGCAATCGCGAAATGGCTGAGCTGGCATGCCGGCCTCGCAGCACTGGTGGGGATGGCGCTTGTCAGCCTGCCGTTGCGGGCGGCAGAGCTGGTGATGTTTGAACGCGACGGCTGCATCTGGTGCGCCCGCTGGGACCGGGAGGTCGCACGTGTCTATGCCAACACGCCGGAGGGCAAGGCAGCACCGCTGAGGCGGGTCGATCTCGGTTCCACCCGCGCTGATGAGCCTGGACTTGCTGCACCGGTCCGCTTCACGCCGACCTTCGTCCTGATGGATGAAGGGCGCGAGGTCGGCCGGATCACCGGCTATATCGGCGACGACGCATTCTGGGGTTTGCTTGGCAAGATGCTTGCTGGCATGGACAGTCCCAGCCATCGAACCCGCGGCCAGTCCGCGACAATGGAACGAAAATGAGCGCGATTGTCTCCAAGGCCCTTGAAGCCGAGCTGCGCGACGGTGCCGAATTCTCGGCCGAGCTCGATCAATTGATGCGCAAGGCCCGCAAGGCCAGCGATTTCCTGAAGGCCCTGTCCCACGAAAACCGGCTCCTGCTGCTCTGCCTGCTGGCCGAGCGCGAGCGCACCGTAACGGAACTTGAGAACATCCTCTCGCTGCGCCAGCCGATGGTTTCGCAGCAGTTGGCGCGGCTGCGGCTCGACCAGTTGGTCACCACCCGCCGCGACGGCAAGGCGATCTATTACAGCCTCGCCAATGACGATGTGCGTCAGGTCATCTCGGTGATCTACGACATCTTCTGCAACCGTCCCGAGAGCACGGACCGCTTGCGTGATTGAAATGCGGGCCGGCAGGGGCGTCTGACGATCATGGAACCTCTGCCGACCTGGGCCGTGACGCTGATCGGCGTCGTCATCGGCGCGGCCTGCGGCTTCACTGCCCGGCGTGCCCGGCTCTGCTCCTTCGGGGCGATCGAGGACGCCTGGATGGGTGGCGATACGCGCCGCCTGCGCATCTTCGGGCTTGCGCTCGCCGTTGCGCTCGTGGGCACGCAGCTTCTGGTCGGCTTCGGCTGGCTTTCGCCCCGGCTCTCGACCTATGTGCCTTCGGCCCTGCCCTGGCTCTCGATCCTGCTCGGCAGCACGGTCTTCGGGATCGGCATGGCGCTGGTCGGCACCTGCGGCTTTGGCTCTCTCGTTCGTCTCGGCAGCGGCGACCTGCGCAGCCTGATCGTGATGATGGTCTTCGGTGCCGTCGCCTATGCCACGCTCCGCGGCATGCTGGCTTCCTTTCGAATCGATGTGCTCGAGACGGTCGCCCTGCCGATACCTGGTGGAGTGCAGGGTGATCTGCCTTCGCTGCTCGCCTGGTTCGGTCTCGGCGACTGGCGGCTTGCCATCGTTCTCGTCGCCGCCCTGGTGCTGATACTGGCTGTGCTCACTGACCCTCGGTTGCGGCGTTCGCCGCGGCTGCTGCTGGCCGGGCTGACGCTGGGGTTCGGCGTCGTTGCAGGCTGGTGGGCGACAGGTGTGGCGATCGACGAATTCGCCGCGTTTCCGCGCCCGCAGAGCCTGACCTTCGTCTCGCCAATCGGCCGGGCGCTCTACGCGGTCCTGACCCACCCCATCGGGTTCCTCGATTTCGGGGTCGGCACCATTCTGGGGGTGATGCTCGGAGCCTTTGCCTCGGCGCTCTACGATCGCGAGTTCCGCTGGGAGGCCTTCGACGATCACCACGAGATGCGCCGCCATCTGGCGGGCGGTGCGCTGATGGGATTCGGCGGCATTCTCGCCGGCGGCTGCACCATCGGGCAGGGCGTCACGGCTGGCTCGCTGATGGCGCTGTCCTGGCCGCTGGCGGTCGCCGGCATGATGCTCGGCGCCCGCATCGGTATCGCAATTCTCGTCGAGGGCTCGGTGAGCGAGATGCTGGCCGAACGCTTCGGGCGCCGCCGTCGCTGCGATTGAGCGTTCTTCCGCCGATCAGGCCGCGGACGGGATGAAGCGGAAGGCCTGCCCGGTGCGCTCGACCGTACCGATCCCGCCCTTTGGCAGATGATAGCCAATCACCCGCAGCTTCTCGTCGGCGGCCCGGCCAAGCACGGTCTTGCGGGTCTGGACCGCCTGATCCGGGTCATGATCGGACGCTGGGCGCCATTCCGGATGTGCGAAGGATGCGACCGGATGCGTCGCCGCGTCGCCCAGCACGAGCAGCCTGTCGCTGCCGTCCTTGATCTCGAAGGAGACATGTCCCGGCGTATGGCCGGGCGTCGCGACAGCCGCGATTCCCGGCAGCACTTCCTCGCCTGCGGCGAAGGTCTTCAGCCCGTCCTGGAGACCCTTAAGTACGCGCTGTGCGCCGGCTGCAAAGGCGTGCCGGTCTTCGGAGAGACGCTCATAGACCTTGGCATCAGTCCAGAACGCCACCTCGTCGCGGGCCGCCAGCCAGGTCGCACTCGGGAATGCCGGGCTGTCGAACTCGTCGAGCGCCCCCCAGAGATGGTCCGGGTGCAAATGGGTGAAGACGACATGGCTCACACTGTCGGGCGCGATACCGGCGGCCTCCAGGCTTGCCGCGAGCTTGCCGCTGCCGGCGAGAAAGTGCGCGCCGGCGCCGCAATCGAACAGGATCGTCTCGCTGCCGCGCTTCAGGCAGGTGACGTTCAGCACGGTCTCGGCTGGCCCCTTGCTGCCGGTCATCGCCTCGAGCTGGGGCAGCGGCGTATCGCGCGCGATCATCGAGAGCGGCAGCTGGAAGCCCCCATCGCTCAGCACCAGGATCTCGGCCTTGCCGAGTCCGGCCCGCGCCACGACCTGGGCTCGTGCCGCACCGCCGCAGAACGAGGCCGCCGCCGTCAGACTGGCTCCGAGAGTAAAGGCGCGCCGGTCAAGCATTGAAGATCTCACATATTCCTATGGATGAATATGTGACGCTAGCAGAGCTCCGTTGCCTTGTCTTCCTGTTTGCAGACGCAGTCTCAGCGCGGGAGGCGCAGGCCGGCTCCCCTGGCCAGGGCCGCGCGATAGACGGTAGCCGCCACGGCGAGATCGGCGAGCGCGAAGCCGCGGAAAATGAACATGGCGCGCTGCTCCGCGTCGAGGCGTCCGGGCCGGACCCCGCCGGCAAGTTCCGTCAGGTCGGCATCGAAGCTGCCGAGCGGGCCGACATCCCGAGCGATCGGTGGGCTCTCCGCCTGTTGCTGGTGATCGTCGGTGGCCAAGAGGTCGAGCTTGCGCAAGCCATCCGGCAGCCAGCTGCGGGCGACGTCGACGGCAGCAACGAAGGCGCCCGGCTTCAACCAGGCAGGATCGAGGAAGGGCGCGAAACCGGGCTGCATGGGCACGGAGGTGATGATCACGTCGCTGCTGTGAACGACGTCGCCGGCGTCATCATGGGCCTTCGCCGCAAGGCCCTGCTCGCGGGCGTGCTCTATGAAGACGTCGGTGGTCCGACGGCTTCGGCCGAAAGCGCGAAGCTCGGTCAGGCCGGGCAGCAGGGACTTGAACGCGGCAAGATGCGAGCGAGCCTGCAGGCCGCAGCCGATGAAGCCGATGGTGCGGCTTTCCGGCCGTGCCAGGAACGCGCCCGCTGCCGCGGACATGGCCGCCGTGCGGATCGCCGTGACGAGGTTGCCATCGAGGATGGCCAACAACGTGCCGGATGCATAGTCGTTGAGTGCAATCATGGCGTGGATGCCGGGCGTGCCCGCTCCATTCGCGGCGGGCGCCATGCCGAGCCATTTCGTCGCTGCCATGCCGATCTCGGGCGAGGCCGCGCAAAGCGACTGGAAGGCGTGGCCGGGGCCGATCTCGAGCGCAAGCTTGGGCTTGCTCAGCGTCTGGCCGTCGTGATGAGCCTTGAAGATCGTCCTCACCGCCGCGCGGGCGAGCGCCGGATCGAGTTCGAGCCCGGCGATGTCGGCTTCGGCGAGATAGAGGAGAGTGTCAGGCATGGGCAGGCTCGCAGCAGGGGGGGCTCGGTTGAACTGGATCGTGCCAAGGGCGCACGGGCGTGACCGATCGCTCAGCGTGGTTCTTCTAGCGGCGTGGGTGCCGGAACGGAAACGGACTCACGAGGGTGTCAACCGTCCGACAGTCTTGTCGCAATATCGGCGCCGGCCTTCAGCGTCAGGGTCACGGGTGTACGCTCGGCGACATCGGCGAGGCGCATCCGCTGATCCTCAGACAGATCGCCCGTCAGCGTGATGACACGTTCGATCTTTGAACGGTTCTCGACCTTGACGTGGTGCAGATCGATATCGACAGCCTGAAGGCTCCACTGCTTGCGCTCGGCATACATCCGCAAGGTGATGGCCGTGCAGGCGCCGAGGCTGGCGAGCAGCAGGTCATAGGGCGCTGGCCCGGCATCGGCTCCGCCCAAGGCAGCCGGTTCGTCGGCAACCAGCGTCCGGCCGCCCATTCTGATCGTCGTCGCAAAATTCGTCGTGCCGATATGGGCGTTCGCGCGGGCCATGAAGCCATCCTCCAGGCACGTCAGCGCAGTCTGTCGAAGCTGCGCCGACGGCGTCACGATCCTGAGCGGTGCAGGCGCGCTTGCCAACCCTCGTGCGGGCTCAGCCTGGAAGCCCCGCGATGACGCCCTTGCGCAGCAGGAAGCAGCCATAGGGCCGGGGGTCGCCGACCTGGACGACAGCGAAGCTCGCCTTCGCCGCGGCATAGAAGGCGAAACGCTCGATGCCGAGGCATGGCACGGGCTCTCCCATGGCGCGGTCGATTTCGGCCTGAACCTCGGCCTGGACCGGCGGGATCTCGTCAGGCTTGCCGACAACCTCCATGCGACGCAGCGCGCCGGGCTCGAAATCGTCGATTGGCAGGACGGAGAGGATGGCGCGGGTCGCGCGGGCCATCGAAAGGCCCGGCAGTCGGATCAGCCTTCCGCTGGCGGTCGCGCTGGCAATGGTATCGGCCGGATGATTGGCATCGACAATGGCCAGATCGTCGCCATGGCCCATCGCTGCGAGAACCCAGAGCAGATCGGCGCTCAAGACAGGGTCGATGCCCTTCAGCATATCAGTTGCGTCCTCGGTGGGAGAGATAGAGTCTCTGGGCATTGCCGCCCATGATCGCAGCGCGATCGGCTTCGGGCAGGGGCGCCAGCAATTCCGCGACGGTTTCGAACCAGCGGGAATAGTGGGCCCGCAAGGTGACGACGGGCCAGTCGCTGCCCCAGATCAGGCGATCGGGACCGAAGACGGCGAGCAGATGCGAAACGACCGGGCGCAGGGTCTCGATCGTCCAGCCGGCCGAGGCTTCGGTGACGAGGCCGGAGATCTTGCAAAAGGTCTGGGGCCGCGCGGCGACTGCGGCGATATCCTCGCGCCAATTCGCGATCTCCCCACTGACGAGATCCGGCTTGGCGGCATGGTCGACAACGACGGCGAGCGTCGGATGTCGATCGAGAACGGCCAATAGTGGCGCAATGTGCTGCGGTCGCAGCAGCGCGTCGAAGACGAGGTCATGGGCTGCCACCGCTGCGAAGGCGGGCGCAAGGGAAGGGCGGGCTAGCCAGTTCTCGTCGGGAATGTCGTGGACCATGGGCCTGAGCCCGACCAGCAGCGGATTGCCGCTCAGGCGGGCAATCCGCTCGGACGCATCGAGCGCATCGAAATCACACCAGCCGACGACGCCGGAGACGCTTTGGTCGTGCTCTGCGATGCCGAGCAGGAATGCCGTCTCTGCCTCGGTCGGCGCGGCCTGGACCAGGATGGTGCGCGCGATGCCGTGCCGTGCCAGCAGCGGCGCCAGGTCCGGTGGACCGAAGTCGCGATGAATCGGGCCCAGTGCCGGGGTCAGCCAGCCATAGTCGCCGCGTGAGAGCCGCCAGTAATGCTGATGGGCGTCGATCCGCATCGGGCTATTCCGGTACAGGAACGTCAGCGCCGAGCAGGCCTTCGGCCTTGAGCGCGCTCCAGAGCTCGGACGGAACCGGCGCGGCGATTTCGGCAAGCTGGTCGGCGACCTCCGCGGGTGAGACCGCTCCCATGACGACGCTGGAAACGGCGGGGTGGCCCAGCGGGAACTGCAGCGCCGCACGGCGCAGCGGCACCTCATGGCGCCGGCAGATCGTCTCGATGGCGGCAACCCGCGCGAGGATCTCGGGTGGAGCCGGCTTGTAATTGTACTTGGCGCCAGCGACGGGGCCGGTGGCCAGAATGCCGGAATTGAAGACGCCGCCGAGCATCAGGCCAATGCCCTTCTTCTGCGCGATCGACATGAAGGATACGAGCGCCGGCTGTTCCAGCAGCGAATAGCGGCCGGCCAGCAGCATCGTGTCGAAGTCGCCGGCATGGGCAAAGCGCTCGCACATCTCCGCTTCATTGACCCCGACTCCGATCGCCTTGACCGTACCGGCCGCCCGCAATTTGTCGAGCGCGCGGTAGGCGCCGGCCATTGCCTCGAAGAACCGGTTCTCGATGGCGTCCGCGCCATGGGTCCAGATGTCGACGTCATGGATCAGGACGATATCGATATGGTCCGTGCCCAGCCGGAGGGCGGATTGTTCGAGCGAGCGCATGGTCCCGTCATAGGAATAGTCGAAACGCATGCCATGCGGCAGGCCGCCCAGATAGCCCGAGCCGTTGCCGCGCCCCATGAAGGGCTGTGCGACGCGGCCAACCTTGCTGGAAAGCAGCACATTCTCGCGGTCGACCCGGCGCAATGCCGCACCGATGCGATGCTCGGACAATCCGTGACCATAGAGTGGCGAGGTATCGATCAGGGTGACACCACTGGCGACGGCACCCTCTACCGTTGCGACGGCCTGAGCCTCGTCGAGCCGTGCATAGAGATCGCCGAGGGGCGCCCCGCCGAAGCCGAGTATCGAGACCTTCAGTCCGGTGCGGCCAAGGTTTCGCGAGGGGAGGGGCGGCGCAATTGCGGGCATGGATGCGGGTCCAGGAATGTGCTGCAGTGACTATGTGCACGCCAACATGTCAGCTTGCAACCGACCTCGAACGCGATTAGCGTCAGCGCCGGATCCGAAGGGCAAAGTCTCGACGGGACCGGCGCACAGCCGGATAAACAGGCAGGCTCGTCAACGGGCCGCAATCCGCGTCCACAGGGAGGACAATCATGACAGACAGCATTCTGAGGCCGAGCCGGCGCGCGCTTCTGCGCGGGGCCGCAGCGTTGGGCGCAGCGGGCGCCGTCGGTTCGCCGATGGTTCTGCGCGAAGCCCATGCGCAGGCCGCCTTCAACTGGAAGCGCTTTGCCGGCACGACGATCGATGTGCTGTTGGTGAAGAACCCGCGTTCCGACCTGATGCAGGCGGCCGAGAAGGAGTTCACCGAGCTCACCGGAATCAAGGTCTCGGCCGAACAGGTGCCGGAGCAGCAGCAGCGCCAGAAGGCGGTAATCGAGTTTGCCTCGGGCAAGCCGAGCTTCGACGTCAGCGGCATCTCGCTGCATGTGCAGAAGCGCATGGCCGCCAAGGGCAAGTGGTTCGAGGATCTGACGCCCTTCATCAAGGACGCCTCGCTGACCTCGCCGGACTTCAACTTCGATGATTTTGGCGCGGGACCGGTCGCCTATGCGCGCCAGGCCGACGGATCGCTCGATACGATCCCGTTCTTCGTCGATTACTGGATGATCTACTACAACAAGGAGCTCTTCGACGCGAAGGGCGTGGCCTATCCCAAGACGATGGACGAGATCGCCACGGTCGCGGCCAAGCTGCATGATCCGGCCAAGGGCATCGCAGGCTTCGTCTCGCGCGGCCTGAAGAACGCCAACGTCCCGGTCTGGGCCAGCCTGCTGCTGGGCCAGGGCATCGAGACCACCTCGCCCCAGGGCAAGCTGCTCACCGATACGCCCGAGGCGGCCTGGGCCGGCGAACTCTACAAGAAGCTGAACAAGGAGACTGGCCCGGCCGGTCAGGTCGGCTTCAACTGGAATGAATGCCAGACCACCTTCATGCAGGGTCGCGCCGCGATGTGGCTCGACGGCATCGGCTTTGCCACGCCGCTCGAGGACCCGACGAAGTCGCGTATCGTCGGCAAGGTCGGCTATGGCATCACGCCGCCCGGGCCGAAGGCGCATCATGCCGGGATGTTCGCCGATGGCATGGGCATTTCGCGCGGCTCGCAGAAGAAGCAGGCCGCATGGCTCTATCTCCAGTTCATGACAAGCAAGGCGCAGCAGATCGCGATGCTCAAGGCCGGCGCCGGAGCGCCCGGGCGTGCCTCGGCCTATCTCGACACCGAGACCATCTCGCAGTCGAAATTCGGCAAGCAATATTTCGAGTGTCTGCTGGGTTCAGCCAAGGTCGCCCGCGCTGCGCTGCCGCAGATCGTTCCGGTGACCGAATTCCGCGATGTCTTCGGCGTGGCGCTGACCAATGCGCTCGGCGGTGCCGATGTCGCTGCGGAGTTGAAGAAGGCGACCGAAACCTTCGCGCCGGTCCTGGTCAAGAGCGAACAGGGCTGACGAACATCACCATCATGGCCGGGCATGCCCTGGCCATGATGGCCTTCCCCGTTCGGGGAGGGCGATGTTCACGACGCGAATGCCCGCCACAGGGCGGGCATGACAAACCGTTTTCAGCAAAGCGCAGAGCATGACCAACTCAACCGCCATGCCAGCGGATCTCGCGACGCCGAAGGTGCTGCCTGCGAGACATTCAGCGGATTTTACGCCGCGCTACTGGCTGTTCTCGTTGCCCGCCGTGCTGGTCATCCTCGGGGTGATCGTCTTCCCGTGGCTGTTCACGCTCTATATGTCGGGCCATGACTGGAAGATCGGCGGAGGCCCCGAATTCGTCGGCCTGCAGAACTTCTCGGAGCTGTTGCGCGATACGCGCTTCCTCGAATCGATGGGGCATACCGCCTATTTCACGGTCCTCGCCGTGGTGCTGCCGATCGTCTTCGGCACGGCGGCGGCCCTGGTCTTCCACCGCGAGTTCCCGTTCCGGGGGCTGCTGCGCACCATCTTCGTGATGCCGATGATGGCGACGCCCGTCGCTGTCGCACTGGTCTGGACGATGATGTTCCACCCGCAGCTTGGCGTGCTGAACTACCTGCTATCGCTCGTCGGGGTTGGACCCCAGCCCTGGGTCTACGACCCCCATACCGTGATCCCGACGCTGATCCTGGTCGAAGTCTGGCACTGGACGCCGCTCGTCATGCTGATCGTGCTCGGCGGTCTGGCCGGCTTGCCGAAGGAACCCTATGAATCCGCGCTGATCGACGGCGCCAATTCCTGGCACATGTTCCGCCACATCACGCTGCCGCTGGTCTGGCCCTTCATCATGGTGGCGATCGTGATCCGCACCATCGATGCGCTGAAGGCCTTCGACACGATCTTCGTGATCACCCAGGGCGGGCCGGGTACGGCGTCCGAAACGCTCAACATCTTCCTCTATCTGCAGGCCTTCCAGTTCTACAAGATCGGCTACGCCTCGGCCGTGGTGGTGATCTTCTTCGTCATCATCATCATGCTCTCGCTGCTGCTGCTCTACGCGCGCCAGAAGTCGAAGTGGAACGCGGAATGAAGCGGCTCGCCTCCAAGATCGGCTTTGCGCTTTCGGTCTTCGTACTGGTTTCGCCGGCCGTCCTCGTCTTCCTCTGGATGCTGTCGCTCTCGTTCAAGAACGAACTCGACAACACCGCTTTCCCGCCGGTCTTCATCCCGAACCCGCCGACGCTGGCGAACTATCTCGACGTCTTCGAGAAGAACAACTTCGCGCTCTATCTCTGGAATTCGATCCTGGTCACGGGCGGGGCTGTGCTGATCGGGCTTGGGGTCGGCGTGCCAGCGGGCTACGGCATCGCCCGCGGCAAGGCGACGAAGTTCGCGATCCTGATCCTGGTCGCCCGCATGACACCGGCCTTGTCCTACCTGATCCCGCTCTTCCTGCTGTTCCAGATGACCGGGCTCGTCGGCAGCATCACGGCGCTGGTGATCACGCATCTCGTCATCACCATTCCGATCATCGTCTGGATCATGATCGGCTATTTCGAGAATGTGCCGATGGAACTGGAGGATGCGGCGCGCATCGACGGTGCGACGACCTGGCAGGCCTTTCGTCATGTCGCGCTGCCGCTGGCGCGGCCCGGCATCGTGGTCGGCGGCATCCTCGCCTTCATCTTCTCCTGGAACAACTTCATCTTCTCGGTCGTGCTCGGCGGCAAGAACAGCCGTACCTTGCCGTCTGCCGTCTACAACTCCCTGACCTTCGAGCAGATTTCCTGGGGGCCGCTCGCCGCTGCCGCGCTGCTGGTGACGCTGCCAGTGTTGCTGCTGACGGTGCTGGCCCAGCGTCAGATCGTCGCTGGATTGTCGGCCGGGGGGCTGAAGGATGGCTGAGCCGCACCCCGATTTCCGTGTCTTCCCGACCTTGCGTCAGTTTTGACTGCAAACTAACATGTCAGACATTCATATCTCAGGAAAGCTCCCTCCAATGGCTATCGACCCGAACCGCTTTGGCCTTTCCTGCGCCATCACGACGCCGATGCGGGAGGGCGGAGCCGTCGATCTGCCGCGCCTCGTCAAGCATGCGCGCCACGTGCTGGCCGAGGGCTGTGACTCCGTCACGCTGTTTGGCACGACGGGCGAGGGGGCGGCGCTTGGCCTGCCGGCGCGTACCGCGATGCTGGGCGCGCTGGTCGGTGCCGGCATCGATCCTGGCACGCAAATCTATGCCGGCGTCGCCGCCGCCTCGCTGCATGAATCGATCGAGCAGGCCAAGGTCGCGCTCGGTATCGGCGCCAAGGGCCTGCTGGTCGCGCCGCCCTTCTATTTCAAGGGCGTCAGCGACGAGGGCCTCTTTGTCTGGTTCTCGCAGTTCTTCGAGAAGCTGGGGCCGTCCGCCCGCAACACCATCCTCTACCACATCCCCTCGGTCACGGCGGTCGATATCAGCGTCGGGCTGGTCGAGCGGCTGAAGAAGGCGTTTCCGGGCATCGTCACCGGGGTGAAGGATTCCTCGGGCAGCTATGCGAATACCGAAGCCCTGCTCAAAGCTCACGGTGAGCTTGCCATCCTGGTCGGTGACGAACGGCTGCTCGCCCGCGCGGTGAGGGCCGGGGCTCAGGGCTCGATCTGCGGCGTCGCCAATCTGGTTCCGGGGCTGCTTCGGCCGATGGTCTATGAAGGGACGGAGAGCCCGGTGGTGAATGCGCTGGTCGACGAGGTCTGCAGCTATCCGGTCCTGCCGGCAGTCAAGGCCTTGGTCGGCCATCTGCATGGCGACAAGGGCTATAGCGCTATGCGCCCGCCGCTCGAGGCTTTGAGCGAGGTGCAGCGACAGCGCTTGTTCGCAGCCTTCGACACGATTACGCGGGCCAAGGCCGCCTGAGGAGCCACGAGAGGAACAGGAGCGCATGGGCGAGAACGATCAGGAGCGCGACGGCGAACCGCTGAAGCTGCGGGACAAGGCCTATGTCAGCTTCACCGAGCGGCTGCTGGCGCGCGAGATCAAGCCAGGCCAGTTCGTCACCCAGCGCGAGCTCGTGGCGATGACTGGCCTGCCGCTCGGTGCCATTCGCGAACTGATCCCGCGCCTCGAGGCGGAAGGTCTGATCAAGACCGTGCCGCAGCGCGGCATGCAGGTTGCCCATGTCGATCTCAACCTGATCCGCAATGCGTTCCAGTTCCGGCTCTTCCTCGAAAAGGAAGCGACTGCGCTCTACGCGAAAACGGCGACGGACGAAGAGATCGCCGAACAGCGTGAACGCCACGAAGCGATCATCCGGAGGGCCGAGGCGGGTGGCGACGAGACGCTGATCGAGGACGCCGAGGATGTAGACCGGCTGATGCATGAGGCGATCATCGATCACCTCGATAACGACATCGTCTCCAAGGCCTTCCGCGTCACCTGGCTGAAGATCAGGCTGATCCGCCAGTACGAGACGCGCATCCAGAACCACATCCTGGTTCCGGTGATGCAGGACCACCTGAAGATCATCGCGGCCATCGAGGCGCGCGACCCCGAACGGGCGGCAGCCGAGATGAGCGCGCATATCGGGAACGCCCGCAACCGGGCCATGAGCTACTGAAACATGAGCTACTGAAGCATGGGCTACTGAAGATCGCGATCGGAGAACGTGGTATTGGCCGGCGCCGCCAAAACGGACCGCGTCACGCTCTTCGCCGAGCGGCTGTCACTCGTTCTGCGATGTGCTGGAGATCATGACGCGCTATTCCTACGGGCCGATCAAGCGGGCGCGGATGTCGAGCTGATTGCGCTGCCGGTGAGCTCCGCTTCGCTTTCGTGGCCATCTCGCGCGATCATACCCTGTTTCCTACCGCGTCCGGCGCTGCTGGTCGCGATCACGCTCTGGCCGCCGCTTGACGACCCCGCTGCCAAACCTGGAGATGGGCAAATGGCAGCGCGGTTCGGAGGCAAACCTTGACGATTGCAAGACCGTCGCATGACGCGACCCAGAAGCTCATCACCTTCCTCTATTATCGCGATCTGCCGCAGGCGATGCGCTTCTACGAGGACGTGCTCGGGCTCGAACTTACGATCGATCAGGGCTGGTCGAAGATCTACCGCATCACCGAGGGGGGCTATGTCGGCCTCGTCGACGAGAGCCGGGGCAGTCATCGCGCCCACCCGGTCAAGCCGGTGCAGATCTGCATCCGCGTCGCTGATGTCGACGGCTGGCATGCCTATGTCGAGAGCGTCGGCGTCTCCGCGCTGAAGCCGCCGCGCAGCCATGAAGCACTCCGGATCCGGGCATTCGTGTTCGATGATCCGGAGGGTTATCAGATCGAGATGCAGTCGGCGCTCGTCTAAAGCATCGGCCCGAAACGTGGGCTGCGGTCCTCGGGAAAGCGGATGCAGGCACAGAAGGTCAGATCATCGGAGCCGGTACGGTATCCGGTCCGATGATCCAGGTGTCAGCTCGGGAAGGCTGCGACTGCGCAGCTCTGACCGCCATCGACGGGCAGGCAAACTCCGGTGATGAAGGCTGCTTCGTCCGAGGCCAGGAACACGGCGGCCGCAGCAATATCCCAGGCCGTGCCCATCTTGCCCATCGGTACGGCGGCGTTGCGGGCAGCGACCATCTCGTCGACCGAGGCATACTGACCCGAGATCTGCTTGTAGATCAGCGGCGTGTCGATCAGGCCCGGCATGATGCAGTTCGCCCGGATGTTCTGCCGGGCATATTGCATGGCGAGCGCCATCGTCGCCTGGTTCACCGCTGCCTTGGTGGCGTAATAGGCAAAGTAGGGGTAGCCGGTCCAGCGGATCGCGGCGAGCGAGGAGATGTTGACGATCGCGCCGCCGCCGCTCGCAAGCATCGCCGGGATGACCGCCTTGGCCGTGCGATAGACCGAGCCGAGATTCAGATCGAGCGCAGCCCGAAACTTCTCCTCGCTAAGTTCGACCGGTCCACCCATATGGGTCACGCCGACATTGTTGTGCAGAATCTGGATGCCGCCGAAGCGCGCCATGGTGGTCGCGACGGCGTCATCGACCGAGCCCTGCTCAGTCACATCGGCTGCGATCGCGAGCGCTTCGCCTCCCTCCTCGCTGATGATGGCCGCTGTCTCGTCGGCAGCAGCCTGGACGAGGTCGATGCAGATGACCCTGGCGCCCTCCCGCGCATAGGCGACCGCTGCGGCCTTGCCATTGCCCCAGCCCGGGCCTGAGGAGCCGGCACCGAAAACGATCGCGGTCTTGCCCTTCAGCCGGTCGGCCATGACGTGCTTCCTTCAGGTGGCGAGTGGTTCAAATGAAAGCCCGGCAGCGCTGTTGCACCGCCGGGCTTGAAAGATGAGCGGGCCGGCTCAGCTCAGGCTGCTGCCGACGGCCTTCTCGAGAATGGCCCAGGCCTCGTCGCCATACTTCTTCTTCCAGTCGGCATAGAAGCCGGCCTTGCGAAGCGCCTCGCGGAAGGGAGCTGCCTGGGTGTCGTTGATGACCATGCCCTTCGAGACGAGTTCGTCCTTGAGGCCGGCATTGAGCTTGGCGACATCGGCGCGCTCGAGCAGGGCTGCGTCGTCGAGGTTCTTGGCGACGATCTTGCGCAGATCCTCCGGCAGCTTCTCCCAGGCGCGACGGTTCGCCAGGAACCAGAAGCCGTCCCACATGTGGTTGGTCATGGAGAGGTACTTCTGCACCTCGAACAGCTTGGCAGTGGCGATGATCGCCAGCGGATTCTCCTGGCCATCGACCACCTTGGTCTGCAGGGCGGTGTAGACCTCGGCGAAGTTGATGCTGGCCGGGGCCGACTGGAAGGCGGTGAACATCGAGGTCCAGAGCGGGCTGACCGGCACGCGGATCTTGAAGCCCTTGAGATCGTCGGGTGTGTTGATCGGGCCCTTCGAGCTCGTCATCTGCCGGAAGCCGTTGTCCCAGATCTTGTCCATGACGACGAGATTGGCCTTGCCGATCTGGCCGCGGACATAGGCGCCGAGTTCACCGTCCAAGGCCTTCCAGACCGCATCATAGTTCGGGAAGGCGAAGCCGATGCCGCTGAGCGAGGCGTTCGGAACCAGTGTCGAGAGGATCAGCGGCGAGAGCGTGAAGAACTCGACGCCGCCCGAACGGACCTGGCTCAGCATGTCGGTGTCGGAACCGAGCTGATTGTTCGGGAAGATCTGGATGACGACCCGGCCCTTGGTGTCCTGCTTGATCTTCTCCGCTGCCTCGTTGGCGCGGATATTCATCGGGTGCGCGACGGGCAGGTTGTTGGCGTATTTGTAGGTGAATTCAGCGGTCTGCGCCTCGGCCCTGCCGATATGGAAGGAGCCGATGGTGGCGGCAGCGGCGGTGCCCTGCAGCAGAGTGCGGCGTGAGATGGTCATGAGCGTTTCTCTCCCTGTCGATGTTGCTTTCACGCCGCCGCTGGTTTGCTTCGCGACGACGGGATCTCGGTTATCCTAAATTCTCGCGTTCCGGACCGCAGCCCTGCAACCCTCACTGCGATGGTGGCGACCATGCCGGAGCATCAGAGCACCCAGGTCGACAGGCCGGGCACGACTGCAATGACGACAAGGCCGATCAGCAGCGCGACGAGATAGGGCCAGATCGCGCCCATCGCCTCATCCGGCGAGACATTGCCGATCTTGCAGGCGATGTAGAAGCCGATTCCGATCGGGGGGGTCATCAGGCCGATATTCATCGCCGTGACCACCACCATCGAATAGTGCACATCGTTGATGCCGAGATTCTTGGCGATCGGGAACATCAGCGGCGCCATCAACACGATCGCGGGCAGGCCTTCGAGCACGCAGCCCAGAACCAGGAAGACGACGATCGTCACTGCCATGAAGGTCAGCCAGCCGCCCGGCAGGCCGGCCATGAAAGTGGCGAGGTCGCGCGCGAAGCCGGTCTGGGTCAGGGCCCAGGCCATGGCGAGCGCGGTGCCGAGGATCATCAGGATCGCGCCCGAGAGCGCCGCCGTCTCGACCAGCATCGCGTAGCATTTGCGCAGGCCGATGCCGCCATAGAGGATGATGCCAATGACGAAGGCGTAGAGCACCGCAATGGTCGAGACCTCGGTCGCGGTGGCAATGCCGCCGCCGACCACGCCGCGGATCAGGAAGGGCAGGACGAGAGCCGGACCCGCGACCAGAGCGGTCCGCCCGATCACGGCCATGGGCGCGCGCCGCACGCCCTTCATGTCTTCGCCGATGGCTTTCCAGCGTGCCAGCAGCGCCAGTGCGACGAGGAGCACCATGGCGATGCCGAAGCCGGCATTGAACAAACCGGCGATCGAGACGCCCGCGACCGAGCCGAGCACGATCAGGACGATGCTCGGGGGCACCGTGTCGGCCATGGCCGCGCCGGTCGAGAGCAGGGCGATGAGCTCCTTGGGCTGGTAGCCGCGGCGCTTCATCTCGGGAAAGAGCGCGGGCGCCACCGTTGCCATGTCGGAGACTTTCGAGCCCGAAATGCCCGAGACCAGGAAGAGTGAGCCGAGCAGCACATAGGACATGCCGGCGCGGACATGGCCGAGCATCGAGGCGAGGAAGTCGACAATCGCCTTGCCCATGCCGGTCGCATCGAGAATGCAGCCGAGCAGCACGAAGATCGGCACGGAGAGCAGGATGATGCTCGACATGCCCTCGTCCATGCGTCCGATCATCACGATCATCGGGACATTGGTGCTGAAGGCGAGGAAGGCGAGCGTACCCATACCGAAGCAGAAGGCGATCGGCACGCCGGCAGCGAGGCAGAGTGCCACCGTGACGACGAGGAAGATCAGGATGTTGGTGTAGCCGAGACCCTTGAAGACCGGCATCAACCCCCAGCAGGCGGCGGCGAGCCCGGCCACGAGCGCGACGGCGACGATCAGGTCCGGCAGCCTCGCGGTGCGGATGGCATGGCGAACCGTCAGCACGAACATCATGGTGATGCCGCATGCGATGGCCGACACGCGCCAGCTGTTTGGAATGTTGAGCGCGGCCGAGGTGACGTAGGATTCCTCGATTGTGTAGTCGATCGCCGGGTGGATCATGGCCGCGAGGAAGGCGGCAACCACGACCAGGGCCAGCGTCTGCACGAACTGGCTCATGCGCTCAGGCATCATGCCGATGAAGAGCGTCAGCTTGAGATGCTCGTTGCGATCGATCGCGATCGCAGAGCCGAGCATGGCGAGCCAGAGGAAAGAGATCGAGGCGGCTTCGTCGATCCAGACAATCGGCAGGGAGAAAACATAGCGCGTGGTGACGCCGAGCAGCAGCAGCCCGACGATCAGGAGCAGCAGTGCGGCGCTGATCATCTCGATCGGCCGCATGATCGCCGAGCCAGTGCGGATTGCATCCGTATCCAGCGGGTTCTCTGAAGGAACAATGCTCTCGCTGAGCTGTGCCATGCCCGGGCTCAAGCCTGCGTCCGCACGGCAACGCCGGAGCGTGCGCATGTCGGAACGGAACCGCAGCGGATACCCGCTTCAGTCATGGCGTTGGCCTCCGGCCAGCCGGAATCCCGTGACAACATCTGCCCTTCCTCCCGCGCGCCGATCTTGTGAACGTTCTTGAGGCCCGGCGCGGTCCATACTGTGGATGAATGATCCAGCGGACGTGGCCAAGAATACACGAGCAGGCCTGCGTTGCAATCTATCTGAGCCCGAACTAGGCTGCTGAAAACAACCAAAGGGTCCATATTATGGACTGTCTCTGAGGCCGCAGGATGGAGCATTTCGTTGCATCAGCCGGTGATCTCTCGGGTTCGCAGAGTGTCGATCGGGCCTTGCGGCTCCTGGCTTTGATCGGTCGTGAGCCCGCGGGCGGGTTGCCGCTGAGCGATATCGTCATCGAAAGCGGGCTCAACAAGCCGACGGCGCGGCGGCTGCTGCTCGCCCTGATGCGCGCGGGACTCGTCGAGCAGGAGGCTGTGTCGCGGCATTACTGCCTCGGCGAGGAGGCTTTCGTGCTGGGCGTGCTGGCCGCGCGCCGGCACGGGCTGCTCGAACTGGCCATGGAGAGCCTGAGGCGCCTGTCGGAGATCACCATGGATACGAGCTTTCTCTCGATCCGGCGCGAGAATTACTCGGTCTGCCTGCATCGGGAGGAAGGAACCTATCCGGTCCGGACCCACGCGCTGCAGACTGGCCAGCAGCACCCGCTCGGGGTCGGCGCCGGCTCGCTGGCCATGCTGGCAGCGCTGCCGGACGGCGAGGTAGAGCGGGTCATGGCGGCGAACGAGAAAGCGCTGCTGACGCAGTATCCCGGTTTTCCGCCTGACGAGATCCGCGCCGATCTGGCGTTGGCCCGCGAGCGTGGTTTTTCGCTCAATCCCGGCCGGCTGGTGGCCAGTTCCTGGGGCGTCGGCATCGCCTTCCGCTATCCGGACGGCCGCGTCGCCGGCGCACTCAGCCTGGCGGCGATCGACAGCCGCATGGTTCCCGCGCGCCAGGTCGAGTTGGCGCGCCATCTTTCGACCGAGGCCGAGAGGATCGAGCGCCTGCTCGCGCAGATGTTCGTCCGCAAGACATCCCAAGGCGGCAGCCCGCAGCAGGGAGCACGCCCAATTACAAAATCGAGGAGCGTCTGACGTGACCGAAGCCCTTGCCAGCCAGGCCGCCCCGCGCGGCGGCGTCGCACCCGTGACGCGCCGCGTGATGAACCTTGCCCATATCGTCACCCAGAATGCGCGCCGCTTCGGCCAGCGCCCTGGCTTCATCTGGGGGGACAGGCAGTGGAAATGGGCCGAGATCGATGCGCAGGTTTCGGCGCTGGCCGCGGCGCTGGCGACGCGAGGCATCGGCAAGGGGGACCGCATCCTGGTTCATTCGAAGAACTGCGAGGCGATGTTCTTCTCGATGTTCGCGGCCTTTCGGCTTGGTGCCGTCTGGGTGCCGACCAATTTCAGGCTGCTGCCGGACGAGGTCGCCTATCTCGCGACGGCGTCCGGTGCGAAGGCCTTCCTGTGCCATGGCGATTTTCCGGAGCATGCTGCGGCGGTCGCCACTGCTGAACCCGCGTTGGGCTTTACCTGGCGTATCGGGGCAGGAGCTTTTGGCGAGGCCGAGGTCGGCGAGATGATCGCGCGCCATGCTGGTGCAAGCGTTGCGAATGCCGCGGTCGAGCGTGATGATCCCTGCTGGTTCTTCTTTACCTCGGGGACCACGGGGCGCTCGAAGGCCGCGGTGCTCACCCATGGCCAGATGGGTTTCGTCGTCACCAATCATCTCTGCGACCTGATGCCGGGAACGACGGAGTCGGATGCATCGCTCGTGGTCGCGCCTCTCTCGCATGGCGCGGGCGTGCACCAGCTCGTCATCTCGGCGCGCGGCGCGCCGACGATCCTGCTGCCGTCGGAGCGTTTCGACGTCGACGAGGCCTATCGCCTGATCGCGCGCCACCGCATCACCAATATCTTCACCGTGCCGACGATCCTGAAGATGCTGGTCGAGCATCCGGCCGTCGACACGCATGACCACTCCTCGCTGCGCTATGTCATCTATGCCGGCGCGCCTATGTATCGCGAGGATCAGAAGGCGGCGCTTGCCAAGCTGGGCAAGGTGATCGTGCAGTATTTCGGGCTCGGTGAGGTCACCGGCAATATCACGGTGCTGCCGCCAGCCCTGCATGATCCCGAGGATGGCCCGAATGCGCGTATCGGGACCTGCGGCTTCGAGCGCACGGGAATGCAGGTCCAGATCCAGGATGATGAGGGGCGTGAGGTCGCGGCAGGGGAGCAGGGCGAAATCTGCGTCGTCGGCCCGGCCGTGTTCGCGGGCTACTACGACAACCCCGAGGCCAATGCGAAATCGTTCCGCGACGGCTGGTTCCGTACGGGTGACCTCGGTCACATGGACGAACAGGGCTTTATCTACATTACCGGGCGCGCGTCCGATATGTACATTTCCGGCGGCTCGAACATCTACCCGCGCGAGATCGAGGAGAAGATCCTGACCCATCCGGCAATCGCGGAGGTGGCCGTGGTCGGCGTGCCCGATCCGGTCTGGGGCGAGATCGGTATCGCCGTCTGCGTCGCATGTTCGGGGGCGCAGGCCAGCGAGGCCGAACTCGCCGAGTTCCTCTCGACCAAGATCGCCCGCTACAAGATGCCGAAGCGCTTCCTGTTCTGGGAGGCGCTGCCGAAGTCGGGTTACGGCAAGGTGCCGAAGCGGCTGGTCAAGGACGAGCTTGAAGCGCGCGGCGAACTCGCCCGGATGCGGGGCGAAAGGTGATGCGGCAGATCATCCAGCCCGGTCCCGCTGCGCCTGAGCGCATTCAATGGATCGAAGCGCATGGCCGACGCTTCAGGATGTCTCTCGCGGCCGGGCTTCCGCTTCTGGAAGCGGTGCGCCGCGGCTTTGCGGCAATGGGCTTCACCAGTGGCGTGGTCACGGTCGATGGGCTCGTCCTAGGACCCTTCGCCTATGTGATGCCGGCGCTGTCGAAGACACCGGAGCATGCCGCCTTCTATAGCGACACGTTTCGGCCTGCCGGCGTGACGCGCGTCGAGACGGGGGCGATGACCTTCGGTATGCGTGATGGAGCGCCCTTCTTCCACTGCCACGCGCTCTGGACGGAAGCGGACGGCAAGGTCAGCGGCGGTCATATCCTGCCGGACGACACCGTGCTCGCGGAAACGGTCACCGTACCGGCGCTGGGCCTCGATGGCGCCGGTTTTGCCGCCGCGCCCGATCCGGAGACGAATTTCAAGCTGTTTGGCCCGGTCGCAGTGCCATTCTCCGGCGCTTCGCGCGAAGGGCGTTATTTCGCCCTGCGTGTGGGCCCGAATGTCGATTTCACCACGGCGCTGGAAGAGTTCTGTGCCGAACGCGGCATCCGGCGTGCCGTCATCCATGGCGGCGTCGGCAGCACCATCGGCGCGCATTTCGAGGATGGCCGGATCGTCGAGAATTTCGCGACCGAAGTCGCGATTCAGGCCGGGGTCATCGAACCCGCGCAGGGGCGACTTGCCGCAGAGATCGATGTGGCGCTGGTCGATTTCACCGGTGCGATGGCGCAGGGCCGTCTGAGACGTGGCGACAATCCGGTGTTGATGACCTTCGAGCTGGTACTCGAGGCCTTGTAGGCGCCCAGAGAGGCAGTCCCACCGAAGCCTTCGGTCGGCACCGAAGTGTTTCCAGGTGTCAGCGCGTATTCGCAGGCGCAGTCTCCCGCCCACCCAGCAAGGGCGGGAGCCAGCCATGAACATAGCTTCGATCAACACAGCGCGCGCCATCGCCGCGGGCGAGGTCATGCGGTTGACGGAAACGGCCGAGACGCCCGGCTTGCTGGTCCGGCGTGCGGCTGGGGCCGGGCCGAGCGTCGTCTACGTTCATGGCGCGACCTTTCCGTCGGCCCTTTCTGTTGCATACCGCTTCGACGGGCGTTCCTGGATGGACGACCTGCAGGAGCGCGGCTTCGATGTCTGGAGCTTTGATCTCGCGGGCTATGGCGGCTCGGACAGGCCCGCGAGCTTCCTTGCCCAGGCGCCTGACAATGCGCCATCCGGGCGCGCGCCAGAGGCCGCAAAACAGCTGGCGCGGGTGATCGAGCACGTGCTGGACCTAACCGGACGGGCCCGAGTGTCGCTCATCGCGCATTCCTGGGGCAGCATCGTCGCCGGGCTCCTTGCCTCGCTGCATCCGGAGCGTGTCGAGCGACTGGTCCTGTTCGGGCCCATCGCGCAACGCAAGACCCCAGGCCTCCTTGCGCCGGAGAGCATCGGGGCGTGGCGTCTCGTCTCGGTTGCCGACCAGCTCGCGCGCTTCATCGAGGACGTCCCGCATGGCCACTCCCCGGTCCTGATCGAACCCACGCTCGCAGACTGGGGTCCAGCCTATCTCGCCAGCGATGCGCAAGCCGCAAGCAGAAGGCCTGAACCGGCGGTCAAGATTCCCTCCGGGCCTCGCGCCGATATCGCCTCGGCCTGGTTGGGGCGGCTCGGCTACGACCCGTCTCGCATCACGGCGCCGACCCTGATCGTGCGCGGCGCCTGGGACAGCCTGTGCAGGGAAAGCGATGCGCAATGGATGCGCGGGCGGCTTGGCACGAGCGAAACCCGAGATGTCGTCATTCCCGAGGGCACGCATCTGATGCATCTCGAGCATGCGCGCTCCGGGCTCTTCGAGGCGACGGGGGCCTTCCTCATGAAGAGAGGCTCATGAAGATTTGGCTTTGAATCGCCTCCGCCTGGCTATTCGCCGCCCCGCTTCCTTGCGATCTCCTGGTCCCGCAGATCCTTGCGCCTGATCTTGCCGGTCGGGGTCATCGGCAATTCCGTCACGAACTCGATCTCGCGCGGATACTGGTAGGCGGCGAGGCGCGATTTGACGAAGTCCTGGATCTCGGCGGCGAGCGCCGCCGAGGCGGTGATCTCCGGTTTCGGCAGGACAAAAGCTTTGACCACCTCCGTCCGCAGCGGGTCCGGACTGCCGACCACGGCAACCATCAGCACGGCGGGGTGGCGGATGATGCAATCCTCGATATCGCCGGGGCCAATGCGATAGGAGCCGCTGGAAATGATGTCGTCATCACGGCCCTGGAACCAGAAATAGCCGTCTTCGTCGCAGGCGCCGGTATCGCCGGTGACGAGCCAGTCGCCGAGGAATTTCGCCGTTGTCGCCTCGGGTTGGCGCCAGTATTCCAGCATCATCACGGGGTCAGGTCGCGCGACCGCAATCAGCCCCTGCTCTCCAGCAGGCAGGACCGCGCCCTCTGGCGAGATCACCGCGACGCGATGGCCGGGAACGGCGCGCCCCATCGAGCCAGGCTTGACCGGGAACAGACTGGCGCAGTTGGAGACGATCAGATTGGCTTCGGTCTGGCCGTAGAATTCGTTGACCTCGAAGCCGAAGGTTTCCTTGCTCCAGGCTAGCATATCGGCGCCGAGTGTTTCGCCGCCGGTGCCGATCGAGCGCATCGCATAGGCGAAGCGCTCTCTTGGATTGTGAACCTGCCGCATCAGCTTCAGCGCTGTCGGTGGCAGGAAGGCGTTGCGGATGCTGTGGCGCGCCATCAGGTCGAAGGCTGCCTCGGGATCGAATTTGCGGGCACGCGAGGCCAGCACCGGAACGCCGAAATAGAGGCTCGGCAGCAGAACATCGAGCAATCCGCCGGCCCAGGCCCAGTCCGCCGGCGTCCAGAACAGGTCGCCGGCCTGCGGGAAGAATTCCTGCGGCAATTGCACGCCGGGTAGATGGCCGAGCAGCACACGGTGGGCATGCAGCGCGCCCTTGGGCTTTCCCGTGGTGCCGGAGGTGTAGATGATCAGCGCCGGATCGTCGGGCGTGGTGTCGAGAGGCGTGAAACTGTCGGACGCCTTGTTCAACTCGCTCCAGAAGTCGAGGTGGCCTGCGCCGTCGATCAGGACGATCCGCCTGAGTTCCGGCAGGCTCCCGCGGATCGCCTCGACCTTGGCAATGTTCTCGCCATCGGTGATCAGCGTGCAGGCGCCGCTATGCTGCAGCCGGTGTTCAAGCGCATCCGGTCCGAACTGGGTGAAGAGCGGCAGGGCGATCGCACCCATCTTGTAGATGGCGAGATGGGCCATCGCGGTTTCCGGGCGTTGCGGCAGCAGGATGCCGACGCGCTCACCCGGTTTGACGCCATGGGCACGCAGCATATTGGCGAGCCGGTTCGTGTCGAGCTTGAGCGCGTCGAAACTCATCGTCGCGACGCCGTGCCCCTGGTCTTCATAGATCAGCGCCGGCTTGCCACTGCCGTCCGCGTGGCGGTCGCAGGCTGCGACGCCGATATTGAACCGCTCGGGGATCTGCCAGGCGAACCGCTCAAAGGTCTCGCGATAGCTGGGGCGCCGTTCCAACATCAGCCTTGATCCCCAGTGCGGCGCTTCATCAGCAGCTTGAGATGGCCGGTCTGGATGTGCTCGCCGCGCTGGTTGTGCACCTCGAGGCGCAGGGTGACGATGCCGCGGTCCGGCTTGCGGCTGGCTGTCTTTTCGACGGCTGTGACGACGGCATGGACCGTGTCGCCGACCTTCACCGGCCCGGTAAATGTCCAGTGCAGATCGAGCAGGCCCATGGTGGTGGCATCGATCAGGTTCTGCTGCGACATCAGGCCGATCGCCATGGCGAGCGTCAGGGGGCCGTGGGCGATGCGCTCGCCGAAGGGCGTGCCTGCGCAATACTCGCTGTCGACATGCAGCGGGTTGAAATCGCCGGAAAGGCCGGCGAACAGCGTGATGTCACCCTCGCCGACGGTACGCCCGCGGGTCGTGACGCTGCTGTCGAGGTCAAAGTCCTCGAAATGGAGCCCCATCCGTTCCTCCCGGCTTTTGCGCATTCTAGCGTGCTGGCGCGGGTTGCTGGCAAGGCCGAAGCAGAGCTCATTTGCTCACCGTGGTGTTGCACTGTTGGCGACACTCGGTTCTCACTTGCATCGACATCGAGGGGGACGCTCGCTCGGTTCCCGACACCTGGCCTGAGGACGAAACGCCGTGAGCACACCGATCTGGATCGAAGCCGCGATCAACGGCCCCTGGGGCAGGGAGCGTCAGCCCGGCATTCCGATCAGCATCCCCGAGATTGTTGCCGACGGCATTGCGGCGGTCGAGGCCGGGGCGGCCATTGTCCATCTTCATGTCTACGACCTCGTGACCGGCCGCCAGCGCGACGACTGGGAACTCTATGCGCAGGCGATCGAGGGCATCCGCACCAAGGTCGATGCCATCGTCTATCCGACCATCCCGATCGTCGGCTCCGGCTATGCCGGCGATATCGTCGGTTCCGGCCGTTACTGGCATCTGGAGGAGCTGGCGAAGCGCGGCCTGGTCGAGTGGGGCGTGCTCGATCCCGGGTCCTGCAACTGGACGACCTTTGCCGGCATCCCACAAGGCGAGGCAGGCTTCATCTACCAGAACCCCGGCGAGCATATTCGCGAGGGCATGGAGGTGGCGCAGCGCCATAAGGTCCATCCGAGCTATGCCATTTACGAGCCAGGCTTCACACGCCTGGGAGCTGCGCTGGCCAAGGCCTATCCCGGCATGCCGATGCCGATCTACCGGCTGATGTTCTCGGACGCCTTTGCCTGGGGCTTCCCGCCGAAGTCCTATGCGCTCGAGGCCCATCTTGCGCTGCTTGCCGAGGTTGCGCCGCAGGCGCCCGTGATGATCGCGGGGCTGGGCGTGGAACTTGGCAACCTGATCCCGCACGCGGTTGCCCGCGGTGTGCATGTTCGTGCCGGACTGGAAGACGCGCCCTTCGGCGAGACACGGAACAATGCCGCGCTGATCGCGGAAGCTGTCAAACGGGTCGAAGCCGCCGGTGGACGGGTTGTCGGTGCGGCGGATGTCAGGGCCGACCTCGCGGCGCGGGTTGGATAGAAACCAGCGAATCTGGACGGGAGGTGACTGGTGGTCAATCCAGGTTCAAGTGGTGCTGGCCACCTGCACGGAACGGAGTTTGCAAACGTCGCATTGAGGAAGCTGGGCTCCTCTGGACGGCATCGATGCCGCAGTTGAAGAGCAACGTGTACTGCCCGAAAGGAGGGACGCCATGACCAATCCTGGCGCCAGGACGAGAACGGACTCCGCTTCGAGGATCGTCCAAGCGTCTCCACAAGCCATCTACCGCGCCTTCGTTGACCCCAAGGCGTTGGCGTCCTGGCTCCCGCCACGCGGCATGACGGGCGAGATTCTCGCATTCGAACCGCGGGTCAGCGGACGCTATCGCATGGTCCTGACCTATGAGGCATCGCAGCATTCAGGGGCCGGCAAGACCTCGGAGAACACCGACATCGTTCAGGGTCGTTTTCTGGAGCTGATTCCGGACGAGCGGATCGTACAGTCGGTTGAGTTCGTGTCGGAGGATCCGTCTTTCGCGGGTACGATCACGATGTCATGGAGCCTCGCTCCGGTCGGGAGCGGCACAGAGGTCACCATCCTCTGCGAGAATGTGCCCGCGGGCATCCGGCAGGAGGACCACGATGTGGGTTTGAGGTCGACGCTGGCGAACCTTGCGGCCTTCCTCGAGTGAAGGGCGCCGGGCGCGCACGGTACCGTGCTGCGCCGACGGGGCATGATGTAGCATTGGTTCTGCCGTGATCGTGCCCTACATCCTGGGCGCGACCCTGCAGCCAATCCTGTGAGCGACATGTCCGAACGCGACAGCGAAGCCAATCGTTTCTCCGCCCGCGCAGCCCGTTACGCCCGCGTCGGGGCGAATGTCGGTGGGGTCGCGGCACGCATTGCCGGGACGCGGCTGCTCGGACTGGAAGGCCGCAATCTCAGCAATGCCGAGGCGCTGGCCAAGGCGCTGGGTGGGCTGAAGGGGCCGATCATGAAGGTGGCGCAGCTCGTCGCCACCATTCCCGACGTCGTGCCGCCGGAATACGCCGCCGAGCTGCAGAAGCTGCAATCGCAGGCGCCGCCGATGGGGCCGGCCTTCGTCAAGCGCCGTATGATGGCGGAGCTCGGGCCGCAATGGCGCATGCGCTTCGCCGAGTTCGACCTGAAGCCTGCGGCGGCAGCGTCGCTCGGCCAGGTGCACCGGGCGACGACGCATGATGGCGTGCCGGTCGCCTGCAAACTGCAATATCCGGATATGGAATCGGCGGTCGAGGCCGATATCGCCCAGCTCGACATCCTGTTTGCGCTGCATCGACGCATGGATCCGGTGATCGACACCACAGAGATCGCCAAGGAGATCGGCGCGCGGGTGCGAGAGGAACTCGACTACGTCCGCGAGGCGAAACATATCGCGCTTTACCGCGCGATGCTGGCCGAGACGTCGGACGTGCGCGTGCCGGCGCCGGAAGCCGGGCTGTCGACCCGCCGGCTCTTGACCATGCACTGGCTCGAGGGTGACCGAATCCTCGACCATAAGCAGGACGGGCAGGAGTCCCGCGATCGGATCTCGACCGCGATGTTCCGTGCCTGGTGGCGCCCCTTCAGCCATCACGGCGTCATTCACGGCGACCCGCATCTCGGAAACTACACGGTGTTCTCGGAGGATGGTGCGCCACAAGGCATCAACCTGCTCGATTATGGCTGCATCCGGATCTTCCCACCCTCCTTCGTCGGCGGGGTGGTCGATCTCTATCGCGGCCTCCTGGAGAATGACCAGGCGCGCGTGATCCACGCCTATGAGACCTGGGGCTTCAAGGGGCTGACCAAGGAGTTGGTCGACACCCTCAACATCTGGGCGCGTTTCATCTACGGGCCGTTGCTGGAGGACAGGGCCCGGCGCATCGCCGAAGATGTCAGCCCGGCGGAGTATGGCCGCAAGCAGGCCTTCCAGGTGCATCAGGCGCTGAAGAAGCGCGGGCCGGTGACCGTGCCGCGTGAATTCGTCTTCATGGACCGCGCCGCGATCGGCCTCGGCGGCGTCTTCCTGCATCTCGATGCCGAGCTGAATTTCCATCGCCTGTTCGAGCAGGAAATCGAGAATTTCTCGACCGAGCATGTGGCTGACGTTCAGGCGAAGGCACTCGATCGCGCCGGATTGGCCGCTGCGCATTGACGGGATGTTCGTTCCGGCATCCCCGCTGTTACCAGGGCTTTGCAGAGCAAGCGGCTTCACTGCCTGAAATGCCCCTGAAACAGGCGGCGATGGCGTGTTGACGCGTTGCCAGACCCTTCGCTGGTGCGCTACACGGCAATGAGACCTTTTTATGCGGGAACAGTTTTTATGGCCCACCACGGACACAGCGCAGCCGATGCTCCGCAGATGGATTATCCGGAACACGAGCGGACCTATCGCGGCTTCGTCCACATGGCCGAAGTTACCACTGCAGCCTGCCTTGCCATCGTCGCGGCGCTCGCCGTGGGCGGAACCAAGCATGCCTGGGGTACTGCGGTCGTCGGAACGCTCCTGACCCTCGTCGCCACAGGCGTCGGCATTGCCGCTCCCTCGCTGTCCTGGCGTGCACCGGCGGTTCCGCTGGTTCTGATGCTGCTCGCGCTCCTCCTGATGTAACGCCGGAAAGGCCCCGCCTGCCATGCGCATTGCTGTCCCAGCCGAAACGCAAGGGACGGAAACCCGCGTCGCCGTGACGCCGGAAACCGTCCGCAAGTTCATTGGCCTCGGGGCCGATGTCGCAGTGGAGAAGGGAGCGGGGCTCGCTTCCGGTATTACCGACGCGGACTACCAGGCTGCCGGCGCGACCACCGCCAAGAACGCCAAGGAGGCGCTGAAGGGCGCCGATATCGTTCTCAAGGTGCGCCGCCCGGCCGAGAGCGAACTCGCCGGCCTGCCGGCGGGCGCGCTCGTCGTCGGCATCATGGATCCTTACGGTAACGAGGCCGCAGTCGAAGGCCTTGCGAAGGCCAATGTCGCTGCTTTCGCCATGGAATTCATGCCGCGCATCACCCGTGCGCAGGTGATGGACGTCCTGTCCTCTCAGGCCAATCTCGCCGGCTATCGGGCCGTGATCGACGGCGCCGCCGAGTATGGCCGGGCTCTCCCGATGATGATGACGGCGGCAGGCACGGTTCCCGCGGCGAAGATCTTCATCATGGGCGTCGGCGTCGCCGGCCTGCAGGCAATCGCGACTGCGCGGCGTCTGGGCGCCATCGTCACCGCGACCGACGTGCGCCCCGCCACGAAGGAACAGGTCGAGTCGCTCGGTGCGAAATTCCTCGCCGTCGAGGACGAGGAGTTCAAGCAGGCGCAGACCGCCGGCGGCTACGCCAAGGAAATGTCCGCGGAATACCAGGCAAAGCAGGCCGAGCTCACCGCCGGCCACATCGCCAAGCAGGACATCGTCATCACGACCGCGCTGATCCCGGGCCGCCCGGCGCCGAAGCTGATCACCGCCGCGATGGTCGAAAGCATGAAGGCGGGTTCGGTGATCATCGATCTCGCCGTCGAGCGCGGCGGCAATTGCGAGCTCGCCGAGCCGGGCGAGATCGTGACCACGCCGAATGGCGTCAAGATCGTGGGCCATCTGAATGTGCCCGGGCGTCTGCCTGCGACATCCTCCAGCCTCTACGCCAAGAATCTCTTCGCCTTCGTCGAAACGCTGATCGACAAGGGCGAGAAGAAGCTCGCGGTGAACTGGGACGACGAGCTGGTGAAGGCGACTGCGCTGACCCGGGACGGCGCGGTGGTTCATCCGAATTTCGCGCCGAAGGCCTGAAGCATCGCTAGGGGGAGTGTCCGACCATGGCTAATCCGACACCTGAACAAGCGCTCGAGCAGGCCCGCTCGGCGGCTGCCCTCGCGAAACAGGCTGCAGAACTGGCGGAGCGCTATGCCGAGCAGGCTGCGGCCGCCGCCGGTGCCGCTACCGGCGTGGACCCGACGGTCTATCGGCTTGCGATCTTCGTGCTCGCGGTCTTCGTCGGCTACTATGTCGTCTGGTCGGTGACGCCGGCACTGCACACGCCGCTGATGTCGGTGACCAACGCGATCTCCTCCGTCATCGTCGTCGGCGCGCTGCTCGCCGTTGGCGTGAATGCGGCGCCTGCTCTGGGCGATGGTCCGATCTGGGCCAAGATTTTTGGCTTCGTCGCGCTGGTCCTGGCGTCCGTGAACATCTTTGGCGGCTTCCTCGTCACCGAGCGCATGCTCTCGATGTACAAGAAGAAGGGCTGAGCGCACATGGCCGCTAATCTCTCCGCCCTTCTCTACGTCGTCTCCGGCGTCCTGTTCATCATGGCCCTGCGAGGCCTGTCGCATCCGACGACCTCGCGTCAGGGCAATCTCTACGGCATGGTGGGCATGGGCATCGCCATTGCCACCACCGTGATCTTCTATCCGCCTTCCGGCTTCTCCGGCTGGTTCCTGGTCGTTCTCGGCATCGCTATCGGCGGCGGCATCGGCGCCTACATGGCCCGGCGCGTGCAGATGACCCAGATGCCGCAGCTCGTCGCCTTCTTCCACTCGCTGGTTGGTCTGGCGGCAGTGCTGGTCGCGGCAGCGGCGCTCTACGCGCCGGAGGCCTTCGGCATCGGTCAGGTCGGCAAGATCAAGGGCGCAAGCCTGTTCGAGATGGCGCTGGGCTGCGCCATCGGCGCGATCACCTTCACGGGCTCGATCATCGCCTTCCTGAAACTCGACGGGCGGATGAGCGGCAAACCGATCATGCTGCCGCAGCGCCATGGCATCAATATCGGCCTTGGCATCGCGGTCATCGTGCTGCTGCTGTTCTTCCTGAAGACCGAGAGCCACGTCGCCTTCTGGCTGATCGTGCTCCTCGCCTTCGCGCTCGGCGTGCTGCTGATCGTACCGATCGGTGGCGCGGACATGCCGGTCGTGGTCTCCATGCTCAACTCCTATTCGGGCTGGGCGGCTGCGGGCATCGGTTTCACGCTCGGCAACATGGCGCTGATCATCACCGGTGCGCTGGTCGGCTCTTCCGGTGCGATCCTGTCCTACATCATGTGCAAGGGCATGAACCGGAGCTTCATCTCGGTCATCCTCGGTGGCTTCGGCGGCGAGACCGCTGGCCCTGCCGGTGGCGCCACAGAGGCTCGCCCGGTGAAGCAGGGCTCGGCCGACGATGCGGCCTTCATCATGAAGAATGCCGGCAAGGTCATCATCGTGCCGGGCTACGGCATGGCGGTGGCGCAAGCCCAGCATGCGCTGCGCGAGATGGCCGACGCGCTGAAGAAGGAAGGCGTCGAGGTCAAGTACGCCATCCACCCGGTCGCTGGCCGGATGCCCGGGCACATGAACGTGCTGCTCGCCGAAGCGAACGTGCCCTATGACGAGGTTTTCGAACTCGAGGATATCAACTCCGAGTTCGGCCAGGCGGATGTGGCCTTCGTCATCGGAGCCAATGACGTCACCAACCCTTCGGCCAAGACCGATCCGCAGTCGCCGATCTACGGCATGCCGATCCTTGATGTCGAAAAGGCCAAGACCGTGCTCTTCATCAAGCGCGGCATGGGCTCGGGATATGCCGGCGTCGAGAACGAGTTGTTCTTCATGCCCAACACGATGATGCTGTTCGGGGACGCCAAGAAGGTCACCGACGAGATCGTCAAGGCAATGGCGCACTGAGCCGCCGGACCCACGGCAAGTTGCGAGGGGCCGGCGTCTCGCTGGCCCTTTTCTTTTGGAGTTTCAAACGGTGGGCATCACGATCAGACCGATGGCGGAGGCGGACCGTCCCGCCGTGCTGGCGCTGCTCCTGGAGCTGACCGCCCATGAGGCGGGCCTGAGTCCGGCGCGCGGGACCGGGCCGGAGGTGGCCGCCGCCTGCCTGGCAGATGATCGTGAGAAGGCGGACGAGACCGGGGGTGTGCTGATGGTCGCCGAGAGCGATGGCCGCGTCGTCGGCTATCTCGCGCTGCAGCTTGCCCGGACCGGCCCGTTCGTACACGAGCACCTGCGCGATCACGTCTATATCGAGAATATCGTCGTTGGCGCCGCGGAGCGTGGGACCGGCATCGGTCAGATCCTGCTGGCGGAAGCCGAGCGCTTTGCGCGGGCGACGGGGCGCAAGGTCCTCCATCTCGGTGTGCTGGAGGGCAATGACCTCGCGCTCAGGGCTTATCGCCGCGCAGGCTTCGAGACGGCCTCCGTGGACATGATGAAGGTGCTGGACTGAGCGTGGCCGTGCCGCCGCGGTGATCGGGGACCATGATCGGCATGAAGCTCATTCGCCTTCTCGCGCTCGCTGGGCTTGTCCTCTATCTGACCTTTCTGGCGCTGCTCTATGTCGAGCAGCGCGAGCTTTTGTATCCGCGCGACCCGACACGTGCAGACATCGCTGCGGCCAATCTGCCAGGTGTCGAGGAGACGACGCTAACTGCTGCCGATGGCGAGCGGCTGATCGCCTGGGTGGTGCCGCCGCGCGAGGGCAAGCCGGTGCTGCTGTTCTTCCACGGCAATGCCGGCAATTTCGCGAGATCCGCCCGCCAGGCGCGCTTCCGTGGCCTGACCGAGGACGGGACCGGGCTCTTCGCCGTGAATTATCGCGGCTATGGCGGGTCGAGCGGCGCGCCGTCGGAAGAGGGGCTGCTGCTCGATGCGCGTGCGGCCTATGACGCTGCCGTCTCACGCTTCGGCGCCGATCGGCTGGTTGGCTATGGCGAATCCCTGGGCACCGGTGTTGTGCTCAAGCTTGCAGCGGAGCGCCCGCTCAAGGCCGTGATACTCGAGGCGCCCTATCTGTCGGCAGCTGCAGTGGCGCAACTCGCCTATCCCTTCGCACCAATCGGCTGGCTGATGAAGGATCAGTTCCGGTCGGACGCCGTCATCGGCCGCGTCACCGCGCCACTGCTGGTGTTGCACGGTGGCCGCGATGCCGTCATTCCCTTCGCGCAGGGGCAGGCACTCTACGACATGGCGAACATGCCCAAGCGCTTCGTCCGCTTTTCCAGCGGTGGCCACCAGGACCTGCCGGCGCATGGTTCGCTGCCAGAGATCCGGGGCTTCCTGGCCAATCTGACGAACGGCGCCGTTGCCGGCCAAGAAAGCCGCGCCGTCGAGTAGCGCGGCGGCCTGGCGTTATGGTCAGCGGAAGAGGCTGCCTCCGCCGAGGCGCGCCTGGCCGGCGCGGGCGGTTGCATTGTTGCTGTCCAGGCTCAGGGCGCGCTGATAGTTCTCGGCCGCTTCAGTCTTCTTGCCGAGCTTTTCGCTGGCGAGTCCGCGACCGGCCCAGGCTTCGGCGTTGCGGTTGTCGACATTGAGCGAAGCCGTGAAGTCCTCGATCGCCTGCTCGAACTTTCCGACCGCGATCAGGCTCTGGCCGCGGGCCGTATAGGGCGGGGCGTTATAGGGATTGCGATCGATGACCGAGTCGAAATCGGTGATCGCATGCTGGTGCTGGCCTTCCTTCTGATAGACCAGACCACGGGCATGGAAGGCTTCGGCCGATTCTGGATTCAGGCGGATCGCGGTGTTGAGGTCGGACAGCGCCTGCTGACTGTTGCCCTGCTGGCGCAGCAGGTTGGCACGCCCGATATAGGCCGGGGCATAGTTCGGGTTGGCTGTGGTGGCGCGGTTGAAGTCTGCCATCGCCGCGTCATTGCGGCCGCTCTGGCGCAGCGCCAATGCGCGATTGGTATAGGCCGAGGCGAGGTTCGGGTCGATCTGCACCGCCTTGGTGAAATCGGAGATCGCGTCGGAGTAGCGGCCGGCACGGGCATAGGCCGCGCCGCGGGTGTTATAGGCCTGCGGATCGTTGGGGTTGCGGTTGATGACCTCGCTGAGCGAGCCGATATTCACGCTCGCATTGGCGGATGATTCCGCATCGACTTCAGCAATTGCGCTCTGTGAGCCCAGATTGGAAACGGTGTCGCATCCTGCCAGCGCGACGGCGATGCCGGCTGCAGCCAGCCAGCTCTTGCCTCGAAACATGCTCTGCCTCATCGGTCCCGGTTCTGTGCCTCGACTGCCATGCTCGACCCCGTTGGTCGTCATGACCTGATTGCGCTCCCCAGCCGACAGCGCCCCTTCACGCGAGAACGCCTGCATCCTGCCAAGCTTTGGTTAACGCCGCCGAAAAAGCAACAACGCCCGGAGAGGCTCCAGGCGCTGTTTCGACATGATGCATCCGTGCGAAGCGGCCAAAGCGGCCGCCCTCAGCCGGAGATCAGGGGCGCTTGGGCTTCACCGGCGCGGGCAGAAGGCCCTCGCGCTGCAGCTTCTTGCGGACCAGCTTGCGGGCGCGGCGGACGGCTTCCGCCTTCTCGCGCGCCTTCTTCTCGGAAGGCTTCTCGTAATGACCGCGGAGCTTCATCTCCCGGAAAATGCCTTCGCGCTGCATCTTTTTCTTGAGGGCGCGAAGAGCCTGATCGACATTGTTGTCGCGAACGAGAACCTGCACGTGATTGTCCGTCTTTAGCGGGTTGGTCAAGATTTCGGGTCCGGCGAAGTTTCTCAACTCGCAGGAAGGGTTGTGCGGATAACAGAATTCAATTCGGCTGTCCACGCCGGAAGAGCCGGAGAACGTGGAGAAATCGCGGGCGGAGACGAGCCGCGGGATTCGTCCGGACAAGCCGGCAGGAATGAGTGCCGACTCCGTAAGGAAGCACGTTATGTGCGGGCCGGCTTCAGCCGCGTGACATGGCCCATCTTGCGGCCGGGGCGGGCATCCCGCTTGCCGTAGAGATGCAGATGCGCGCCCGGCTCTGCCAGGATTTCCCGCCAACGAAGTGCGGCGTCGCCGACAAGGTTTTCCATCTCGACAGTGCCGCGACGGGTGGCCGATCCAAGCGGCAGGCCGCAGACGGCGCGGACATGCTGGTGGAATTGCGAGGTCTCGGCGCCTTCGCTGGTCCAGTGTCCGGAATTGTGCACCCGCGGCGCGATCTCGTTGATGATGACGGTCTCGCTCGCGCCCTCGCCAACCACGAACATCTCGACGGCGAAGACACCGATATAGCCGAGCGCTTCTCCGATCTTGCGCGCCGCCTCGATGGCGCTGGCGGAGGTCCCGGCCGCAACCTGCGCCGGCACATGCGTGAAGGCGAGGATGTGGTCGCGATGCTCGTTCTCGCAAAGATCGAATGCAGCGAAGTCGCCGGCAGTGTTGCGGGCTGCGACGACGGAAACCTCCCGGCTGAAGCTGACGAAGCCTTCGAGGATGGCAGGAAAATGCCCGATGGCCTCATAGGCTTCGGCCAGATCGGTATCAGCCGCGATCTTCACCTGCCCCTTGCCGTCATAGCCGAAGCGGCGCGTCTTCAGGACGCTGGGGCGGCCGAGTTCGGCGACCGCGCGTTCGAGATCGGCCAGCGAATCGACGGCGCGGAACGGCGCAACCGCCAGCCCGAGATCGGCGACGAAGCTCTTCTCGCTCAGCCGGTCCTGCGTCAGGGCCAGGGCGCGCGCGCCGGGATGAAGCGGCGTGCGCGCGGCGAGGAAGGCCGCTGTCGCATGCGGCACATTCTCGAACTCATAGGTGACGAGGTCGACCGCATCGGCAAATCCGGCCAACGCAGCCTCGTCTTCATAGGCGCCGATCGTATGACGGGCGGCGACGTCGAAGGCCGGGCTATCAGCCTCGGGCGCGAAAATATGGGCGCGAATGCCGAGATCGGCGGCGGCGAGCGCAATCATGCGGGCAAGCTGCCCACCGCCGAGGATGCCGAGCATGGCGCCGGGGCCAAGCCCGCGCGGATCGGGCGTGCTCATGCGTCGTCCCTGGGGAATTCGGCGACCGCCCTGCTTTGGCGGCTGCGATAGGCTTCCAGCCGCTCGGCCAGGGGCTCATCGCCCAAGGCGAGCACGGCGGCGGCGAGGAGGCCGGCATTGACCGCCCCGGCCCGGCCGATGGCGAGCGTGCCGACCGGGATGCCCGCCGGCATCTGCACGATCGAGAGCAGGCTGTCCTGGCCGGAAAGGGCCTTGGATTCGACCGGCACTCCGAAGACCGGAAGCGGCGTCAGCGAAGCCGTCATGCCCGGCAGATGCGCGGCCCCGCCGGCGCCCGCGATGATGACCTTGAAGCCCTTCGCCTTGGCTTCCTTCGCGAAGGAGAACATGCGTTCCGGGGTCCGGTGCGCGGACATGATGCGAGCCTCGTGGGCCACGCCGAGCATGTCGAGGACTTCGGCCGCATGACGCATCGTCGCCCAGTCGGACTGGCTGCCCATGATGATGGCGACAGGAGGGCTGGTATCGGCCATGTGCACTCGCTTCCCATGCGAGGGGAGGAAGCGCGCGACTTAAACTGCGGGCAGCCCGGCAGGCAAGCACCGATTCGTCGAAATCATTGTTCTGTGTGCTGTTTTCCGCATCAGGCGATGATGTCGGGCGTCAGCGCGTCTTCGATCTGCGTGATGCGGTCCTTGAGGTAGAGCTTCCGCTTCTTCAGGCGCTGCACCTGGATCTGATTGATCGCGCCCATGCGCTCCAACGCGTCGATGGCGCTGTCGAGGTCGCGATGCTCTTCGCGCAGACGAGCCAGCTCGGCCGTAAAGGCCTCGATCTCCTCAGGGCTCAGCTCGAATCCCATGAAGCCGTCTCATCATTGCCGCGATCCGAGCCGACTATGCTCAGGCGCGGGCGGCCCGGCAAGAGCGCAGTGTCGCTTCGCGCAGGGATAGCGCGTGCCATTCGCGCCCTGCGGGAAGGAGAGACCCAGGATCACGGAAACTCATGGTGCAGTGCACTGCTGCCCCAGAGACTTGAAGCCGGCTCTGTGTCAGACTCCCCCCGTCAATCGCTCATCAGGAGAATCCAGATGTCGCTGCAGACCCACCTCGCCGAGCTCGAGCGCAAGCATCGTCAGCTTGAGGAAGCCATCGCCCAAGCCGCGGCGCGCCCCTCTTCCGATACGCTGAGTGTGTCCGAGTTGAAGCGGAAGAAGCTGCTGCTGAAGGAAGAGATCGAGCGCGTCAGAATGACGATGCCGCAGCCGACGCTGCATTGAACGGGATAACGGGGCAGCCATCGCCCGTCGAATAGGATGGTTTTGATCGAGCCGGTCCCAGGAGGGGCCGGCTTTCTCGTAGAATGGACATGCAGGCCTGGAAGCCGCGCCTGGCGCTACAGGGCCCTTGCCATCTCGCGCAGCTTGAATTTCTGGATCTTGCCGGTCGAGGTCTTGGGGATCTCGGTGAAGACCACCGTCTTGGGGCATTTGAATGAGGCCAGAAGCCCGCGGCAGAAGGCGATGATCTCCGCCTCGGTCGCATTCTTCCCCGGCATGAGTTCGACGAAGGCGCAGGGCGTCTCACCCCATTTCTCATCCGGTTTGGCGACCACTGCAGCCGATTGCACTGAGGGATGCTTGTAGAGTGCGTCCTCGACCTCGATCGAGGAGATGTTCTCGCCGCCGGAGATGATGATGTCCTTGGAGCGGTCCTTGAGCTGGATATAGCCGTCGGCATAACGCACGCCCAGGTCGCCGGAATGGAACCAGCCACCGGCAAAGGCAGCTTCGGTCGCCTTCGGATTCTTGAGGTAGCCCTTCATCACGACATTGCCGCGGAACATCACCTCGCCGAGTGTCTGACCATCGCGGGGAACCGGCTGCATGGTTTCCGGGTCGAGTACATCGAGGGCTTCCAGGGCGGGGTAGCGCACGCCCTGGCGTGCTTTCAGCACGGCCTGGTCCGCAGCTTCCAAGGCGTCCCAGTCGCGCTGCCACTCATTCACGACTGAGGGACCATAGGTCTCGGTCAGGCCGTAGAGATGCGTCACCTCGAACCCAGCCTGCTTCATCGCGGCAAGCACGGCTTCTGGCGGCGGGGCGGCGGCGGTGAGGAAGGAGACCTTCTGCGAGAAGGGGCGGCGTTCCTCCGCCGGGGCGTTGAGCAGCGTCGACATCACGATGGGAGCGCCGCAGAGATGGGTGACGCCATGATCCGCCAGCGCCGCGTACAGCGCTTTGGCGCGGACCTGCCGCAGGCAGACATGGGTGCCAGCGAGGATCGAGATCGACCAGGGGAAGCACCAGCCATTGCAGTGGAACATCGGCAGCGTCCAGAGATAGACGGGATGACGACCCATGCCGCAGGTCACAATATTCGAGGTCGCGAGCAGATTGGCGCCGCGGTGATGATAAACCACCCCCTTGGGGTCGCCGGTGGTGCCCGATGTGTAGTTCAGCGAGATCGCGTCCCATTCGTCGCCGGGTAACGTCCAGGCGAAATCCTGGTCGCCGGTCACGAGAAAGTCCTCGTATTCGACGCTGCCAAGCCGCTCGCCGCTGCCGTCATAGATCGGGTCGTCATAGTCGATGACCAGCGGCTTGACCTTGCAGAGTTCCAGTGCCGCCTGGACTGTGCTCGAGAATTCGCGGTCCGCGATCAGCACCTTGGCTTCGCCATGGTCGAGCGAGAACGCGATGATGGCGGCGTCGAGCCGCGTGTTCAACGTGTTGAGCACACCGCCGGTCATTGGCACGCCGTAGTGACATTCGAGCATGGCGGGCGTGTTCGGCAGCATGGCTGCGACGGTATCGCCCCTGCGGATGCCGTGCTTCGCCAGCGCGGATGCAAGCCTGCGCGAGCGTGCGTAGAATTCGGCATAGGTCCGGCGCAACGGGCCGTGGATGATCGCAACATGGTCGGGAAAGACGGCGGCGGCACGCTCGAGGAAGGTCAGCGGCGTCAGCGGCTGGAAGTTGGCCGGGTTGCGGTCGAGGTCGATGTCATAGGGCGAGGTCTTCATCGGGGCGCCTTCTTCCGTCGCGTCGCCTTCGGATCTAGCCGGTCCCGCGCTCTCCCGTAATCCATCCCTTTTTCCGATGCGGCGCAATCGACGCAGCTGGACTCGTGGGTCAGGGATGGAGGCGCAACGCCAGGAACCCGTCGATGATCAGCTTGCTGCCGACAGCAATCAGCAGCCAGTAGATGATGGTGTAGAAGCGTTCCGCCGGCACGCGGCGCACCAGCCAGACACCGGCAACGGTCGCGAGGATCGCGACCGGAAACAGTGCCGCCGACGCGGCGAGGTTCTCGCGGGTGAACTGGCCGAGCGCGATATAGGGGCCGACTTTCATGAGATTGAGCAGCGCGAAGAAGATCGCGCCGGTGCCAACGAAGGTCGGCGGCGAGAGCCGCTGCGGCATGACGTAGATCTGAAAGGGAGGGCCGCCGGCATGGGCGATCATGCTGGTGAAACCGCAAACCGCGCCCCAGAAGCTGCCGGGCCCGAACGCGGGCTTCGTGACCGGCGACTGCGCCTTGCGGTCGGCGAAGAGCCGACGGCCTGCGAAGGCAACCGAGATGATGCCGACCGAAAGGCCAACCGCGGCATCGGAAACCCGCGATGCCAAGACATAACCCGCAAGCACGCCGAGAAGAGCACCCGGCAGCATCGTCGCGAGGTTGCGTTTGTCGAACTCACGGCGATAGGCCCAGACGCTCACCATGTCCTGGACGATCAGGATGGGCAGCATGATCGCGGCCGCCTGGACCGGCGGGAGCACGAGCGCCATCAGCGGCAGCGAGAGCAGCCCCAGGCCCGAGAAGCCACCCTTGGCGAGCCCGACCAGGATGACGGCAGGCACCATCGCGGCGAGATAGGCTGGGTCGAAGCTCATGGCTGTCCGGGGGGGCGAGGGCGGGAGCGGTCGTGCGCGGATGCGTAGCTAAAGTCTGACGGCGGCGTGCTTGCGCAGGCGGGGGAGAGTGAGCACGATCCCGCGCAAAATCGCCCGACCCGCTTGCCGGGTCTAGGCCAGAACCAGGCGAAGAGGAACGCGTCCGATGAATGCCACGCATGCAAGCCACTATCGCGAAACCTATGCGCGCTGGCAGGCGGATCCGATCGGCTTCTGGCGCGAGGCGGCAGGCGAGATCGAATGGATCAAGCCGCCGCAGGCGATCTTCGATGCCGAAGCCGGTGTCTATGGACGCTGGTTCCCGGATGCGAGCTGCAATACCTGCTTCAATGCGCTCGACCGGCATGTGCGTGACGGGCGGGGCGAGCAGACGGCGCTGATCTATGACAGCCCCGTCACCGGAACCAAGGCGAGCTACAGCTATCGTGATCTGCTCGGCGAGGTCGCGACGCTTGCGGCTGTCCTGCAGGATCTGGGCGTCGGCAAGGGCGACCGCGTCATCATCTACATGCCGATGATCCCGGAGGCAGCCTTTGCCATGCTGGCCTGCGCCCGGATCGGGGCGGTGCATTCGGTGGTGTTCGGCGGCTTCGCCGCCAAGGAGCTGGCGACGCGCATCGATGACGCCAGGCCAAAGGTCATCCTGACCGCGACATGCGGCATCGAGCCGACACGCATCGTCGAATACAAGCCGCTGCTCGACGGCGCGATCGCGCTCGCCGCCCACAAGCCGGAAACCTGCATCGTGCTGCAGCGTCCCCAGGCGGACGCCTCCATGCATGTCACGCGCGACCGGAACTGGCGGGCGCTGGTCGCCTCGGCCAAGGCCGCGGGACGCAAGGCCGATTGCGTCGAGGTCGCCGCCACGGACCCGCTCTATGTGCTCTACACCTCGGGCACGACGGGTCGGCCCAAGGGAGTGGTCCGTGACAATGGCGGCCATATGGTCGCGCTGAAATGGACTATGGAGAACCTCTACGGCGTGAAGCCGGGCGAGGTCTTCTTTACCGCGTCCGATGTCGGATGGGTCGTCGGCCATAGCTATATCGTTTATGGCCCGCTGCTGCATGGCGCGACCTCGGTGCTCTATGAGGGCAAGCCGGTCGGCACGCCTGATCCCGGCGCGTTCTGGCGCGTCATTTCCGAACACAAGGCGGTGGCGATGTTCACCGCACCGACGGCGTTTCGCGCGATCCGCAAGGAGGATCCGCAGGCAACCCATCTCGCACGCTACGACCTGTCGCAGTTCCGCACGCTCTTCCTCGCCGGAGAACGGGCCGATCCCGATACGTTGAAATGGGCCGAGGACGTGCTGAAGGTTCCGGTCATCGACCATTGGTGGCAGACCGAGAGCGGCTCCTGCATGGTCGGCAACCCGGTCGGGCTGGAGCTCCTGCCGGTGAAGCATGGATCGCCGACCGTGCCGCTGCCGGGCTATGACGTGCAGTGCCTCGACGAGACCGGAAAACCCGTATCGGCCGGCACGATGGGGGCGATCGTGGTCAAGCTGCCGCTGCCGCCCGGCGCCTTGCCGACGCTGTGGCAGGACGACGAGCGGTTCCGCCAATCCTATCTCACTTCCTTCCCGGGCTATTACAACACCTCGGATGCCGGCTTCATCGACGAGGACGGCTACGTCTTCATCATGGGCCGCACCGACGATATCATCAACGTCGCCGGCCATCGGCTCTCGACCGGTGGCATGGAGGAGGTGCTTGCCTCGCATCCGGCGGTGGCGGAATGCGCCGTGGTTGGTATCAGGGATGCTCTGAAGGGCGAGCAGCCCTGCGGGTTCGTCGTGCTGAAATCGGGCGTGACGCAAAGCCCGGCCGAGGTCGAGAAGGAGCTGGTTGCGCTGGTGCGCGACAAGATCGGCCCGGTTGCTGCCTTCAAGCTCGCGGTGACTGTGGCACGCCTGCCGAAGACACGCTCCGGCAAGATCCTGCGCGCGACGATGAAGAAGATCGCCGATGGCGAGGAATATGCCGTACCGGCGACGATCGACGATCCTGTCGTGCTCGACGAGATCGGCGAGGTCCTCAAGGCGAGAGGCGTTGGCTAGTCCGAGGGCGAGACAGGATTGCCTGGCTCGCGATGATGCGGCTCAGATCCCGATCGTCGCGCCATTCCAGTGCAGCAGTCGTTCGCCGACATCGAGCGCCATCAGATCCTCGCCAACAATCAGCGGGCCGGCATAACCTGCCGTCCTGATCTCGCGGGCAAGCCGGGAGGTGTCGGCGCCAGGCGGTACCAGATGCGTCAGCGCGAGCATGCCTGCGCCGGCCTGCGTCGCCAGTTTGGCCACCACGGCGGGTGTCATGTGATAGGCCTGTACGGCCGCTACGGTCTCGGCCGAGCGAATACCGGCGACGACAGGCATCTCACTGTCGATGAAGACCTCGCAGACCAGCAGATCGCAATTCTGCGCGGCGCGTTCGAGCGACGGTGTCAGGCGCGTGTCGCCCGAGAAGACAAGGCTGCTGCCTGCCAGCGAAATCGCGAGTCCGAAAGCGGGCTCGACAGGCCGGTGATCAACCAGGAAGGCGTCGATCGCGAGTTCGCCCAGCCCGGAGACGATGCCTTCGCGCAGCTCCTCGAACTGCACATCGAGCCCCGTGGCGTCGGGCCGCTTCTCGAAGGCAATGCGCAAGGCGCGTTCGCGGGCAAAGCCCTCGTATTGCGCGCGCATATTGGCAAGTGCGGGGGCAGGGGCCAGCACACGCCAGGGGCGGGCGCGGCCCTGATGCCAGGATGAGACCACAAGTTGGTAGAAATCGACCAGATGGTCGGAATGCTCATGTGTAACGATGAGCAGGTCGATATCGGTGCCGCGATGGCCGGCGGCGACCAGGCGCTGGCTCACGCCTGAACCGCAATCGATCAGGACCTTGCGTCCGGCCCCCTCGACGAGATGGGACGGGCCGGCCCGGCGCAGGCTGACCGGCGGCGCGCCCGTGCCGAGAAAGGTGAAGGCAAGATCGGATGCCAAGGCCATTCTCCGCGACAGGCAGGCCGCTCGGTCGTCAGCGACCTCAGATCTCGTCGTCCTCGTCGGCCGGACGCTTGAGCTGCTTCAGCTTGGCGAAGACGGAATCGACGTCGATCGCCGCTTCCTCCTCGCGCTTCGGCTTGCTCATATCGGCGAAAGGCTGGCTCGCATGGACCGGCTCCCGCGCGGTGGTCTCCTCGGCCGGGAGCAAGGTCGAGCCTGCCTCCGCAAGGGCGGCCGGGCGATCCTTGGCCGCACGACCGACCTCGAAGTCGAGATCGATCTGCGAGCTGAGCCCGAGGCTGACCGGGTCGACCGGCGTCAGGGTCTGCGCGTTCCAGTGGGTGCGGTCGCGGATCTGGGCGATGGTCGATTTCGTCGTGCCGATCAGGCGGATGATCTGCGCGTCCTTGAGCTCGGGATGGTTGCGCAGCAGCCAGAGGATCGCGTTCGGGCGGTCCTGGCGCTTGGAAACCGGGGTGTAGCGCGGCCCCTTGGCGCGCTTGATCTCCGGCACCTTCACCTTGCGCTCGGCAAGCCGGAGATGGTGGTTCGGGTTCTTGGCGGCGCGCTCGAGCTCCTCACGGGTGAGCTGACCAGAGGTGATCGGGTCGAGGCCCTTGATGCCGGCGGCGACTTCGCCATCGGCGATGCCGCGAACTTCGAGCGGGTGGAGTTTGCAGAACTCGGCGATCTGCTCGAAGGTCAGCGACGTGTTTTCCACGAGCCAGACCGCAGTGGCTTTCGGCATCAGCGGGGGTTGTGACACGGCATCGTCTCCTGGATCTCGAAGGCCGGCGGCTTACGCCGGATCAGGGTCGCGGACAAAAGCTCTCATGCGCCGACCGGCCTCCTCGGCCGGCCATCCAAATCATCAGCGATGAGCAGGATGCGGGCGTTATATGCAAAGCCATGAAGGCTGTCCAAGAAAAAGCGCGGAAGGCGCCGGTGGCTCAGACAGCCCTATGATCGGTTCGATGACAGCGCCGGCCGGCAAGGCGAGCACTGATATCGCGGCTGCGGGTCACATCGTCAGGACGATCTTGCCGATATGGGCGTTGCTCTCCATCAGGCGATGCCCGGCCGCGGCCTCTGCCAAGGGGAAGGTCGCATGGATCATGGGTTTGCAGCGGCCCTGGGCCAGCAGGGGCCAGACCTTGGCCTCCAGCTCGGCGGCGATGGCTGCCTTCTCGGCGATGGTGCGCGGGCGCAGTGTCGAGCCGGTATGGGTCAGGCGCTTCATCATCAGCCGACGGAAATCGACCTCCGCCTTGGGGCCGTTCAGAAAGGCGATCTGGACGATCCGGCCGCTCTCGGCCGCTGCCTCGTAATTGCGGGAAATGTAGTCGCCGCCGACCATATCCAGGATCAGGTCGATGCCGTGCCCGCCGGTGGCCTCCTTCGCGGCGCTGACGAAATCCTGCTCCCGGTAGTTGATCGCGACATCGGCACCGAGTTCGCGGCAGGCCGCGCATTTCTCATCCGAGCCCGCGGTTGCGATGACCGTCGCGCCAAAGGCCTTTGCGAGCTGGATCGCCGTGGTGCCGATGCCCGAGCTGCCGCCATGGACCATGAAGCTCTCGCCGCTCTTCAACCGGCCACGCTGGAAGACGTTGGTCCAGACGGTGAAATAGGTCTCGGGAATCGCGGCCGCCTCGATCAGCGACAGCCCGGCGGGGACTGGCAGGGCATTGCTCTCGTGGACGCTTGCATATTGGGCATAGCCGCCGCCGGCGACGAGCCCGCAGACCCGGTCTCCCAACGCGAAGCGGCCGACGCCATCGCCGACCGCCACGACCCTGCCCGCGATCTCGAGGCCGGGGATATCCGAGGCGCCGGGCGGGGGAGCGTAGCCGCCGAGCCGCTGCAGGACATCGGGCCGGTTGATGCCGGCGGCCGCAACTTCGACGAGAACCTCGCCTGCGGCCGGTTTCGGCACGGGCCGTGTTTCAGGACGCAACACGTCAGGGCCGCCGGGGGCCGCAAAGCCGATGGCGGTCATCGTCTCGGGAAGGGTTGGCATCACGTCTGGTTGTCCCTCTTTGGTCATGAGGCGTCCGCATCTGACGCCTGCTTCGCAGAGATAGTGGCCTTGCGGCGGCGAGCCGGCTAGTCTCCGCCGTCGCGTTTCGAAAATGAGGCAGCCATGTCGATATTTTCAGAGGATGACCGCCCCGCGCCGCAACCCATTCACCAGATCGGGCAGGATCTTGCGATGCTGTCGCTCGCGGAGATCGATCAACGCATCGAGGCGCTCAAGACCGAGATCGCGCGCCTGATGGAGATCAGGGCCAAGAAGGATGCCTCGCGCTCGGCTGCGGATGCCTTTTTCCGCAAGATAGGCTGAGGCAGGGGCTCGCGGCACGAATAGCTCAGGCTTCGTCGTGCCAGGTTTGCAGAAGCGCGCATCGACCGGGCCGACTGGCGCGGGAGGAGGGCAATAGTCGCCCGATCCTGCCGTTTCCTTGCGCAAATATGCTGGCGCGGCGGCGTTCTTAACCGCTCCTTAACGATTCCAAAGTATGAATCCGATCATCCAGTTTCTCTGGATGTCGAGTGGCTCCTGCCCACTCTGTTTGACGCCTCCCTGTTGACCTTCGAGCCGCCTTCGGGGCGGCTCTTTTTTGGCCTTCATGGCGTGTTAAGGTTAACAACATCTTACCAGAGTCTCGACAATGCAACGGCGCTATTCTTGCCGTTGTGACGGTATCAATCCGTGGCGCGTCCCAGACGCACACGCCTTTGTGCCGATTGGAGACGTCGCGATGACCGATATGACGCTGCTGAAGTCCGGGCCGGATGAAGGCGCACTTTCCTTTGCAAGGGGCTTCGTCAAATCGGACGGCTTCATGCTGCTGTTTCGCGAGGGCATGGCGCTGGTCGAGCTGACGGCGAGCTATCTCGATGGCGACGGCCGCGCCGAGTCGGCGGCACTCCCGCGCGATGTTGCGCTGACCTATGCGACCGAAAGCATGCGCCTGACGACGCGGCTGATGCAGATCGCCTCCTGGCTCCTGGTGCAGCGCGCCGTGGCCGAAGGGGAGATGACCGCAGAGCAGGCTCGGCTGGAGAAGAACAAGGTCAAGATCGCCGAGCCGATGCTGTCGCCGGTGCAGGAAGAGGCGATGCGCCTGCCGCAGAGGCTGCGCGATCTGATTGCCCACTCCATCCGTCTGCAGGACCGCATCCGCCACCTCGAAGGGCTGATGTCCGGTTCAGACGTGTTCGAGGTCACTCCGAACCCCGTCCAGAGCCAGATCCGCAGCCTGCAATCGCGGCTCGCCCTGCTCAACTGAGCCCGATGCGAGGGGCTCGCGACCGCGACCAATCGCCGCCCGACACGCAAAAAGCCCGGCCGTTAGGCCGGGCTTTTGTGTTTGCCGGCTGCGTCGATCGGGGACGATCGACGGCCGAATTACTTCTTGCCGAGCGCGCTGAGGGCGCCGAAGCGCGAATTGAAGCGCGAGACGCGGCCGCCGCGGTCCATCAGTTGCTGGGTGCCGCCGGTCCAGGCCGGGTGGGTCTTCGGGTCGATGTCGAGATTGAGGGTGTCCCCCTCCTTGCCGAGCGTCGAACGCGTGAAGTATTCGGTGCCATCGGTCATGACGACCTTGATGGTGTGGTAGTCGGGATGGATGCCGGTCTTCATGGCGAAATCCTCAATCGTAAGCGGGCACGGTCGATAACCAGGCTAGCTGGCCGGCCCGTCGAACAATTCGTATGAGCCTGTCGTGAAGTCGCCAGCGCAATAGCGCAGGCGAAGCGACAGCGCAAGCATGACAGGACAGTGAAGCGTGGCCGAAGATAACGAAGACCAGAAAAAGACGCGCCCCGATTTCCATTCTCTCTCCTCCTTCTGGCCCTATGCGCTGGCGCAGAAGGGGCGGATCGCGCTGGCCATCCTCGCACTGATCGTCGCCTCGGGCGCGACTCTGGTGCTGYCGCTCGCGGTCCGTCGCGTCATCGATGTCGGGTTCTCCGGCGGCGATCAGGCGCTCGCCCACAATTATTTCATGCTGCTGATCGGGGTCGTCGCCGTGCTGGCACTGGCGAGCTCGGCGCGATTCTATCTGGTGATGACGATCGGCGAGCGCATCGTTTCCAGCCTGCGCGCCGATGTCTTCACCCATCTGACCCGGCTCGAGCCCGCATTCTTCGATTCGAGCCGCGCGGGCGACCTCGTCTCGCGCCTTACGGCGGATACGACGCAGATCAAATCGGCCTTCGGTTCGGCTGCCTCGATCGCATTGCGCAACGGCATCATGTTTCTCGGTGCCCTGGCGCTCATGGTCGTGACCAGCCCCCAGCTTTCGGCCATCGTCATCGCCGCGATCCCGCTGATCGTGCTGCCGCTGGTCTTCTCCGGACGCTCGGTCCGGCGCCGGGCGCGGGCGGCGCAGGATCGTCTGGCCGATGCCTCGGCCTTCGCCTCGGAGGCGGTCGGTGCGATCCGCACCATGCAATCCTTCGGGGCCGAGCGGCAGACGGCCCGGGCCTTCGAGAGTGCCTCGAACGATGCCTATGCGGCCTCGCGCTCCGCGACGCGCTCGCGTGCCATCCTTTCAGGCGTCGCGATCTTCCTGGTCAGCGCGAGCGTGGTCTGCGTGCTCTGGGTCGGCGCCATGGATGTCTTTGCCGGCCGGATGACTGGCGGCAGGCTCTCGCAATTCGTGCTCTACGCGGTGCTGGCTGCGAGTTCGCTCGGACAGCTCTCGGAGGTTTATGGCGAGATCTCGGCCGCCACCGGCGCCGCCGGGCGCCTCGGCGAAATCCTCGCGACCAAACCGGCGATCACCGCTCCTGTGCATCCAAAACCGATGCCCGAGCCATCGCTCGGTGAACTCGCCTTCGAACGCGTCTCCTTCTCCTATCCTGGGCGGACGGTCCTGGCGCTGCACGAGATGTCCTTCAGCGTCCGCCCGGGCGAGCGCATTGCCCTGGTCGGCCCATCCGGTGCCGGCAAGAGCACGGTGCTGCAGCTTGCGCTACGCTTCTTTGATCCGGCCGATGGCCGCATCATGGTCGATGGCATCGCCGGGACCGACGCCGATCCGGAAGCCTGGCGGCAACGCTTCGCCCTCGTGCCGCAGGAGCCGACCGTGTTCGGCGTCTCGGTGCGGGACAATATCGCCTATGGCCGCCCCGGTGCGAGCCGCGAGGAGGTCGAGGAAGCCGCCCGCCTTGCTGCAGCCGACGGCTTCATCCGTGCTCTGCCGCAGGGTTACGACACTGTCGTCGGCGAGCGTGGCGTCACGCTCTCGGGCGGCCAGCGCCAGCGTCTGGCGATCGCCCGGGCGGTGCTGAAAGATGCGCCGATCCTGCTGTTGGACGAGGCCACCTCCGCGCTCGATTCGGAAAGCGAACGCGCGGTCCAGGATGCGCTCGACCGGCTGATGCAGGGCCGCACTACGCTGGTGGTCGCCCATAGGCTCGCCACCATCCTTTCTGCCGATCGCATCCTGGTCCTGGACGAGGGCCGGGTGGTGGAGGAAGGCACCCACGCGGAGCTCAAGGCGAGAGGCGGGCTCTATGCCAGGCTGGCTGCCCTGCAATTCGGGCTGGAGGCGGCGTAGCCGAGCGCCCCGGGCGCAATCTGGGCCGATGCCCAGCAATTCTGGTTTCGCGACACCATGACGGCGGCGACGCTGTCATGGTGCCTGGGCTCTTTGCTTTGCCCTCCGGCATGGCGGAGGGAGCTCGCGCCTCAATCGGATCGCCCTCGACGTCGGAGCGCTCCACGCAAGTCGACTGCGGAATGCAAGCGAGGCATCGCACGGCACGAGTAGAGGTTCCGTCTTGCGAGGTGAAACGGCCGGCTCTCGGAGATGTCCGGCTGTTCGCGCCGATCAAACGCGTCAGGGAATTGTAACGCCCTTGTCATTCCTGCAGGGCGCCGATTCACTATTCCTGCAGTTCGACAAGACATCGGCTCCGTCTGTGACGCAAATTGCGCAGCAGTTCCGGAACCCGTACGCTCCGCTCGTTGATGGGGTGCACGCCATTCGCGAAGGCGCAAGCGTGAAGCGTTTTCACATCATCCTTGTCGCGTCAGTGCTAGCCCTGGTCGGCGCAGTCCTTCCGATCGCCGTGATGCTCCATATTTCCTGGACGCTTGCCGTCCGCGCCGAGCAGGCCCGGCTGGAGCTGTTTGCCAAGCGGGTGATCGTGCGCGCGGAGACGGCCTTCGCCGGGGCGAGCGAGGCCCTCCGGACCATCGCCGGCACTCCGTTTGAGCCTTGCACCGAGGAGCATATTGCCGCGATGCGCAGGCTCGCGATCAACAACCGCTCGATCGACGAGGTCGGGTATTTTCGCGACGGAATCCTGAAATGTACATCCTGGGGTCAGACGGCTGACAGGATTGCCCACTCTCCCGGCGACTACGTGACGGCAGACGGCATCGAGGTCATCGTCAGGATGATGCCGATGGTGAGCGGCGGCGATGCCAGGATGGCGCTGCACCACGGGGACTACAATGTCCTGATCGACCCGGTGCGCCTGGTTGACGTGATCGTCGACCCCGGCATCAAGATCGCCGTCGGCAACGAACCGGGCGTGCTGATCGGTGCCCTGAACGATCCAGATCCCGGGGTGCTGCGCGAGCTGCTCGCCAATCCGCGCACGGGCATGGATGATCACAACATCTTTGCAGCAGCCCGCGCTCAAGGGTGGGTCGCAGTGGCGGCCCAGTCGCGCGAGAGCCTGTTGAGGCCCCTCCGGCGGGAACGAATGCTGCTTCTGCCGGTCGGGGCCTTCATCGCGGCCTTCATCGTCGGCATCATCATCTGGCTGTCCCGAAAGCGCCTGTCTCCGTTGGGGGAGTTGACGATCGCGGTGCGCAACCGCGAATTCATCGTGCATTATCAGCCGATCATCGAGCTCGAGACCGGCATCTGCGTCGGTGCCGAGGCCCTCGTGCGTTGGCGGCGCCCCGATGGCTCCCTGGTGCAGCCGGATCTCTTTGTTCCGCTTGCGGAAGAAAGCGGGCTGATCATGCCGATCACCGATCAGATCATCGACGTGGTGATCCTCGATATGAAGGCGCTGCTGGTGACCGACCGGTCCTTGCACATCGCGGTCAATCTCTGTGCGGACGATATCAAGACCGGGCGGATTCTGTCGTTCATCCAGACCGCGCTCGCGCCGACGGGCATAAGGCCGCAGCAGATCTGGCTCGAGGCGACCGAGCGCGGCTTCATCGATATCAATCCGGCGCGGGAGACGATCATTCAGGCCCGAAAGCTTGGTCATTCCGTGGCGATCGACGATTTCGGGACGGGCTATTCGAGCCTGCAATATCTGCAGGGCCTGCCGCTGGACGCCCTCAAGATCGACAAATCCTTCATCGACACGATCGGCCGGAACACGGCGACCAGTTCGGTGACCTCTCACATCATCGACATGGCCAAGACGCTGAACCTGTTCATCGTCGCAGAAGGCGTCGAGACCCGCGAGCAGTTCGATTACCTGCTCGATCACGGCGTGCATTTTGGCCAAGGCTGGTTCTTTGCAAAGCCGCTCCCCGCCAAGGAGTTCATCGCCTTCTATCACGACAGGCAGGCGAGCCACGGTTCGGGGCCCGATGTCATCCGGCGCGCCGCCGCCTGAACGGTCCCGCGGTTACGCCGGGAGCAACCGACCGAGTTTCGCCACAACCTCCTCGACCGTGTCGGCGGTCACGCGCGAGATGCCGAAGACGAGCCCGGCCCGGGGCGGACCAAGATGGAAGCGCGACATGGGCTGCATTGCATAGCCGTGCTGGCTGAGGTGGTGAGCCGTGGCGCGATCATCGACACGCTGATCCTTGAACCATGCGGCCAGCTGGAGGCCACCTGTACCGCCGCCGAGGTGCAGAACCTGACCGCAATGATGGCTCAGGGCCGCCATGCTCATGGCCATGCGCGCGGCATAGGCAGCGTTCATCTTGCGAATATAGGCGCGCAGCCGCCCCTCTCGGATGAAATCGGCAAGCGCCGCCTGAACATGGATCGGTACAACCGCGCCACGGAGTTGCAGGCCGACATGGGCGTCTTCCAGCAGCCAGGGCGGAACGATCGCATAGGCGACCCTTATCCCCGGTGCCAGAACCTTCGAGAACGTGCCGAGATAGGCGACGACATTGTTCCGATCGATGCCCTGCAGCGCCGCGATCGGGCGGGATGCGTATTGGAATTCGCTGTCGTAGTCGTCCTCGATGATCAGAGCTCCACTGGCCTGTGCGACCTCCAGCAAGGCCAGTCGTCGTTGCAGGCTCATCGTTGCGCCGGTGGGGTATTGATGCGAGGGCGTGACATAGATCAGCCGCGCCGGCGGGCCGGAGGCCTTGCTGACATCGATCCCTGCGCTGTCGCAGGGGACCGGGACGATGCGTGCTCCGGCCGCCTGCAGCAAGGCCCGTGTCGCCGGGTATCCAGGCTCTTCCATCCAGGCGATGCTGGCATCGCTTGCGGCGGGTTGGAGCCGGATGGACGCGAGCAGGCCGATCGCCGCCCTGGTCGAGGGAAGGACGAGGACCTGCTCAGGCCGCGCGACAACCCCGCGCCGGTCGGCGACATGAGCGATGATCGCTTCCTGCAACTCGCGGATGCCACCGGCGTCGCCGTAGCCGAGATCGTGAATCCGCAGCGAGCGGGCTCGGGCGCCCAGGCATCGCGCCCAGGTTGCGTGCGGAAAACCGGCCAGGTCCGGGATGCCGGGCTCGAAGAGTTTCTGGGCGGGCGGTTCGGCGCTCGGCCATGGAGTGGTCGGCTCGGCGCGATCCGGTCCCGGCGAGGGCAGCTTCGCAACGGGGGCAACGCGACTGGCCGATCCGGACGCGGCCTCAAGATATCCTTCCGCCTTGAGCCGGTCATAGGCCAGGACGACCGTCGAGCGGGCGACACCAAGAGCGTTGGCCAAGACGCGCGTCGACAGCAGGCGCTGACCTGCAAGCAATCGGCCCTGCAGGATGCGGTCCCGTACCGCGCGGTAGACCTGTCCTTCTAGATCGCCCGCGGCCCGATCGAGCGGAGACCACACCGGATGCGGAGGTGTTGTCGCGACGTCCAAAGTGGTCTGATGAAAATCCATGAAGTGGCAGTTTATGTCCTACCGGAAATCCCGGCAACTGTCGCCGGTTCCGGTCTTCAATCCGGTTCGACATCAGGAACGCATCATGGATCTCTCACATTGGAAGGGCGTGCCGCGTCCGGAACGCGTAGCGCTGGATGGGCGATACACTCGGCTCGAGCCGCTGGAGGCTGCGCGGCACGGCAAGGATCTCTTCGCCTCAGCCCAGCAACCAGGCGCGGAGGACCGCTTCCGCTATCTGTTCGAGGAAGCGCCGGCCGATCTGGCAGCCTTCGGTCCCTGGCTCGAGAAGGCGTCAGCCTCGCCCGATCCGCTGTTCTTTGCCGTGATCGACAAGAGGACCGGTCGGGCCGAGGGACGCCAGGCGCTGATGCGGATCGAGCCTGCACATGGTGTGATCGAGATCGGCAACATCCTGTGGGGACCCGCGATCGCTCGCGGCCGCGTCGCGACCGAGGCGCTCTATCTCTTTGCCAGCCATGCATTCGACACGCTCGGCTATCGCCGTTTCGAGTGGAAGTGCAATAACCTCAACGAGCCCTCGAAGCGCGCCGCGCAGCGCTTCGGCTTCACGCCGGAGGGCGTGTTCCGCCAGCACATGGTCACCAAGGGGCGAAACCGCGATACGGCCTGGTTCGCGATGGTCGATGGCGACTGGCCGCGCCTGAAGGCCGGCTACGAGGCCTGGCTCAGCCCGGATAATTTCGACGAGACCGGCCAGCAGCGTTCGAAGCTGGCGTTTTAGGATTGGCGCCAGCGTCTCGCATGCCCTTCCGGTCAAGGCGCTTGGCTGGATGGGCGCGATGCGGGTTGGGGAGGCCGCAGGAGCGGCTTTACCCTACCGCTCCGTGATCTTGAACTCGATCCTGCGATTGCGGCGATAGGCTTCGTCGTTGCTGGCGAGATCGAGGGGTTGGAACTCGCCGAACCCGGTTGCAGCGATGCGATCGGCGGGGAGGCCGCGTGTGATCAGATACTCGACAACCGCGACCGCACGCGCCGTCGACAGGCTCCAGTTGGACGGGAACTGTGCGGAGCGGATCGGGCGCGCGTCGGTGTGGCCGTCGACGCGCAGGATCCACGGGATATCGGGTGGCATCTCATGGCCGAGATCGGTCAGGATGGTTGCGAGCTTGTCGAGTTCGGCCTTTCCTTCAGGCTTCAGCACGGCTTGGCCGGCATCGAAGAACACCTCTGACTGGAAGACGAAACGGTCCCCGACGACGCGGATGTCGGGACGTGCTCCGAGCACCTGCCTGAGACGGCCGAAGAAGTCGGAACGATAGCGCGCCAGTTCCTGCACGCGCTGGGCGAGGGCGACATTCAGGCGCGAGCCGAGATCGGCAATACGGGCCTGCGATTCCTTGTCCTTGGCTTCGGAAGCCTCGATGGCCTGCTCTAGCGCAGCGAGTTGCCGGCGCATGGCCTGGATCTGCATGTTGACCTGCTCGACCGTCGCCTGGGCTCTCGCCGAGAGCTGCTTCTCCGCGTCGAGCGCCTTCTGGGTGTCGGCAAGCTGGGTTGGTCCGTTCGTCGCCTGCGCTTCAAGCGCACCCTGCAAACGGCCGCGCTCGCTCTGTTCGCGCGTCAGGGTCGATTGCATCAGGAGCAGGTTCTCCTGGGCCTGCCGGTTGGAGACGCGCTCCAGCGCAAGCAGGTCGGACAGCTCTGAGATCTGGCGATTCAGCCGTTCCAGCGCGGTGTCCTTGCCGGTCAGTTCCTGCGACAGAAAGAACTGGCCGAGCACGAAGACCGATAGCAGGAAGACGATGCCGATCAGCATCGTCGAGAGGGCATCGACGAAGCCGGGCCAGAAATTCAGCTGCTCACGGCGGTAGGTGCGGGACAAAGCCATGGCCTCAGGCCTCCTTCGGCTTCGCGTAGGCCTTCGTCAATGAGCCCGACGAGCGGATCATGGCTCGGAGACGCCGTTTGCGGTCAGCCGCTCGATCAGGCGCTTCAGATCCTTCTCGCGGGCAGCCTGCGCCTCGACCCAATCGCGGATCAGCTGCTGTTCGGCGCGCATATGCTGAACCAGCCCCTGCACGCCTTCGGCAAGGTTCGAGATGGCCTGAGTGGCGGCGCGGTTATTGGGGCCGTCGGCCAGCGCTGCACTGAGCCGGTCGAGCTTGTCGCCGAGATTGCGGCCGATCTCGGGGGCGAAGCCGGGGGCCGCGACGGCCGAGGCCGCCTCGCGGCTGCGCGAGCCGAGCCAGCTCTCGAGTTCGTTGCGGAAGCGGCGCTGCGCCTGGCCGACCTGCAGTTCCAGAAAGCCGAGGATCAGCGAGCCCGCGATGCCGAAGAGCGAAGACGAAAAGGAGAGGCCCATGCCGGCAAGTGGTGCGGCGAGGCCGGCCTTGAGTTCGTCGAAGAGCACGCCGGCTTCCGCGCCGGTGCGCAGGCTCTTGATGACGTTTCCGACCGAGCTCACGGTTTCAAGGAGGCCCCAGAAGGTGCCGAGCAGGCCGAGGAAGACGAGCAGGCCTGCGAGATAGCGCAGGACCTCACGACCGTCGTCGAGCCTGACCGCAATCGATTCGAGTACGGAGGCCGCTTGAGTAGGGGCGAGGGTCCCGGCGTCGAGGGCCGGCAGCACCGGACCGAGCGGGGCAATGACCTGGCCGCGCTCGACATCGGCGAGCCCGGGCGCTGCGGCGAGGCGGGTCGCAGCGGCCGCTTCGCTGTTGACGCGCCAGAGCTCACGCAGTGCGATCAGCGCTCCGACCAGGAGCGCGCCGAGGATGAGCCCGTTGAGACCGGGATTGGTCATGAAGGCCGTGACGAGGCCACCCTGGAGGATGAAGCCCAGGAATCCGATCAGGGCAAGGAACAGGATTGCGCGGATCGCGTAGCGCAGCGGCCGCGAAAAGCGGGTGGTTTCCCGTGTCGTCGCGACCGTGCCCATCTCGGCCGCTGGGACCTCTCTGTCCATGCCTCGTCTTCCGTTCGCCTGGAGCCTGCCACTCCCGGGTGATCCCGAGTTGGCGTCTCTCATCAACCATCAGGCCGTAAGCGGGGTGGACCCGAATCCGGTCACCCCTGTCCACGGCCGCAACGCTGGAGGCAGACTGTCGCCTCCCGCTGCGCCATGATCAAGCGTGAAAGATCAAAGCTGTATGTCAGCCAGCCGTCTTGAGCGCGGCGCGAAGCGCTTGTTCACCGACTTCGTTGCCGCAGATGATATCCTTGGCGCTGGTCGGCTGCTTGCCATCGAGGGTGCCGAAGGTGCCGCCAGCCTCGCGGATCATCACGGCGCCCGCCGCGAAATCCCAGGTGTTGAGGCCGCGTTCCCAGTAAGCGTCCATCCGGCCGGCCGCGACATAGGCGATGTCGAGCGCAGCGGAGCCCATGCGGCGGACATTGGCAAAGCGCGTCATGACGGCGCCGAGCTCGCGCAGAAAGAGCGGGTGGCCGCCCTTGCCGATATGCGGCACGCCCATGCCGATCAGCATGTCGGTCGGCTCACGGCGGCCGGAGACGCGCATCCGGCGGTTGTTGACATAGGCGCCCTTGCCCTTCTCGGCGATGAAGAGCTCGTCCTTGGCTGCATCATAGACGATGCCCGCGACGAACTGGTTGTCGCGCTCCAGCGCCACCGAGATGTTCCAATGCGGAATGCCGCGCAGGAAGTTATGGGTGCCGTCGAGCGGGTCGATATGCCAGCGGTTGCTCTCGTCGGTGCCGTGGACGACGCCGCTCTCCTCCATGACGAAGCCGTAGCCTGGCCTGGCCTTCTCCAGCGATTCGCGCAGGATGCTCTCGGCCTTGTGGTCGGCCTTCGAGACGAAATCACCCGGGCCCTTGGCGAGCACCTGCAGGTTCTCGATTTCGCCGAAGTCGCGCTTCAGCGAACGGGACGCCTTCATCACGGCGTCGGTCATCACGGTCATCAGGGGAGAGCGGATCATCTAAAACCTCATGCGCGCCTTGAACGCGAGAAGGCCGGCAGCGCCATCGCTCCGGCCTGGAAATTCTGCCGTCACTTGCTCGGCTGGCTCGGCGTAGTCAAGGCCGTGCCCTCGATCCGGTCGGCGGCGACGCGTGCGATCCGGTTCATCTGCTCAGGTGTCATGCGATCAAGCAACTGGTCGAGCATGGGATCGTCGAGGCCCTGGGCCCTGGCGGCGAGATGCCAGGCAGCGGCCTCGGCACTGTCGGGAGCGATGCCGCGGCCAGCCAGATAGAGACGGGCGATGCGGTTCTGCGCTATCGCATTGCCCTTGTAGGCGGCGCGCAGGAAGAGCCTGGCGGCAGCTGTTTCGTCGGTGGCGACGCCCTCGCCATTGAACAGCATGATCGCATATTCGATCTCGCCCGCGACATTGCCGCTCTGTGCCGCCTTCGCCATCCATTCGGCGGCCTTCGCATTGTCCTGCGGCACGCCGCGGCCCTGCTTGTAGAGCACGCCCAGTGCGTGTTCGGCATCGCCGATATCGGCTTTCGCGGCGATTTCGAGAGCGGCAATAGCCCGCTTGTCGTCGGCCTCCTGGCCTGTCGCGAGCAGCGCCAGGGCCAGGTTGTAGTTGGCGGCCGGATGCCCGGCTGCGGCGGCACGTTCCAGCAGCTGGCCGGCCTTGGCGGGGTCGCGCTTGCTGCTGCGCTGGTCGAGCAACGCGATTGCGAGCGCATAGACGGCGTTGATGTCGCCACGCTCGGCTGCGCGCTCGTACCATTCGGTGGCGGCCGTGGTGTTCTCCGGGACGCCGAGACCCTGGCGATAGATTTCGCCGAGCAGTGTCATGGCAGCAGCGTCAGTGTTATCGGCCTCGACGCGCTTCAGCGCCTCCTCCTGAGCCCTGCGATAATGGCCAGCCTGAAGGGCGCCATAGGCAAGGTCGATATCGGCGGCCGACGCAAGCCCGGCCGGCGCGAGCGCCAGCCCGACGAGCAGCAGGTTGCGCCGAAGGCGTCTCACCGGCCGGCCTTCCGGGTTGCGCAGGCGGCAATCGCTGCATTGGCGGCCTCGACAAGGGCGCGGATGTCCTGATCTTCGCCAAAGGCCCATTCGCCGAGCGCGATGAATTCGGCGCCGGTTTCGACAAGTGCCGGCACGGATGCCGCGTCAGGCGCATAGGCGACGCATGGCGTCTCGAAGATCTCCGCCCACCAGGTGGCGCGCTCGACGACCGCCGGCAAAGGCGGCATCGAGCCGTCAGGCCGCGGTTCGCCGAACATCACGTAGTCGACGCCAGCCTCGCCGACATCCATGGCGTCGTGGCGCGCGCGCAGGCCGCCGGCGCCGATGATGCGTTCGTCGCGCAGGCTGGAGCGAGCCTCGCGGATCGCCTCCGGGCCGTCGACCAGGTGCACGCCATCGGCGCCACCGCGTGTCGCAATCAGCGCGGAACCTTCGACGACGAGCGCAACGCTGTTCGACTGAACGGGCCCGGCGATGCGCTTGACGCGCTCGATCCGGCTGCGGTCGTCGCCCTCGGTGAGGCGGAGCAGCACGGCGGCGACGTCGCCGCCGGCGAAGGCCTGCATCAGGCGGAATGACATGGCCTCGGCATCCGCGACGGGCGGAGTGACGAGCATGAGGCGGGTCTGTGAGGTTGTCATGGTCATGATCTTGCGCGCAAACGGCCTGCGAGAGCGTCCAATGTCAAGACCGCAAGCCCGGCGACCAGACTCCAGAAGGCGGAGCCGACACCGAAAAGCGAGAGGCTCGACGCCGCAACGGCGAAGGTGATGACGGCGGCGAAGCGCTCGGAATCCTTGGCCATGGACTGGCCGAGCGCGCCTGTCAGCGAGCCGATGAGGCCGAGCCCCGCGACCGCGACGATCAGCGCCTTGGGCATGGCGATGATGAGCGCGAGCAGCAGCCCGGCCGTCGCGGCGATGCCTAGCCAGAACAGGCCGTAGGCGATGCCGGCCTTCCAGCGTTGCTTGGGGTCGGGATGAGTGTCGGCGCCCGTGCAGATCGAGGCGCTGATCGCTGCGAGATTGACCATATGCGCGCCGGTCGGCGCCGTGATGAAGGACATCAGCCCGGTGACGAACAGACTGGGCGCAGTCGGCGGATGATAGCCGGCGGCGCGCAGCACGGCGAAGCCCGGCAGGTTCTGCGCGGCCATGGTGACGAGATAGAGCGGGATGCCGATGCCGATGATCGCGGTCAGGTCGAAGCGCGGCCAGGTCAGGACGAGTTCGGTCAGCGCAATGTCGCCGCCGGGCAGGGTTGCGAGTCCGGTTCCAAAGCTCAGCGCCAGGCCGGCAGCGAGCGCGGCGATGACGCCAAGAAACGGGTTGATCAGGCGCGCGACCAGGAAGACGGCGAGCAGCGTCAGGACAAGGGCGGGTTGCAGCTTCATCTCGTCGAAGACGGCGACGACAAAGCGGAAGATGACGCCGGCGAGCATGGCCGAGGCGATGGTCATCGGAATCCGCTCGATCAGCGCGCCGAGCGGCCGGAAAGTGGCGGTCAGCATCATCAGCGCCGCAGCGGCGAGGAAACCGCCGATCGCGGCTGCGAGATCAAAGCCGCTTGCGGCCGCGATCAGAGCGGCGCCGGGTGTCGACCAGGCGCAAATGATCGGCATCCGATGGCGCCAGGACAGCCAGATGCTGGCGAGCCCCTTGGCGATGGCGAGCCCGACGATCCAGGACACCGTCTGTGCCTGTGTCGCCCCAATGGCTTGCGCCGCGGCAAGCACGACCGCGACGGAGGCGGCAAAGCCGACAAAGACCGCGACCAGCGCGGAAAAGACGATCGACATCGGGCACTACCGCGGCAGTAAGGTAAGCCGCGCAGGGAGTGCGCGGCCAGACGGGCCTTTCCTTGAACCAGAAAAGCACGGCGCCCGGAAGGGCAGGGACGAAACCGGCTCATGTCCGCGGCGCCTGTCGCGGAGCTGCCACGGCTCCCTTTTCAAAGTGAAACGCCCGGCGAAAGGCCGGGCGTTTCTGTTCGGTGGGTTCAGGCCTGGGTCGCGACTCTGCGCCGCGCCGCGCCGATCCGTCCGTCCGTCCGAGCGGTGTGACTTACGCGGCCCTGCCCGCAAAGGTCGGGTCGAGCTCGCCCTTGGCGTAACGCTTGGCCATCTCGGCGGTGGTGGCGACGCGCTTGATCTTCGAGGCCTGTCCGGCGGTGTTGAACTCCTGCAGGCGCAGCGTGCAGAGCTTGGTCATCGCCTCCATGGCGGGCTTCAGATATTTGCGCGGGTCGAATTCGCCGGGATGCTCGGAGAGGATCTTCCGGATCTGGCCAGTCATGGCCATGCGATTGTCGGTGTCGATGTTGATCTTGCGCACGCCGTGCTTGATGCCGCGCTGGATCTCCTCGACCGGTACGCCCCAGGTCTGGGGCATCTTGCCGCCATACTGGTTGATGATGTCCTGCAGGTCCTGCGGCACGGAGGAGGAGCCGTGCATCACGAGATGCATGTTCGGCAGCTTCTTGTGGATCTCCTCGATGACATGCATGGCGAGGATCGCGCCGTCGGGCTTGCGCGTGAACTTGTAGGCGCCGTGCGAGGTGCCCATGGCGATGGCGAGCGCATCGACCTTGGTCTCGGCGACGAATTTCACGGCCTCCTCTGGATTGGTCAGGAGCTGGTCGTGGGAGAGCTTGCCCTCGAAGCCATGGCCGTCCTCCTTCTCGCCTTCGCCGCTTTCCAGTGAGCCGAGCACACCGAGCTCGCCCTCGACCGAGATGCCGCCGAGATGAGCCATCTCGGTCACCGTCTTGGTCACACCGACATTGTAGTCCCAGTCCCCCGGGGTCTTGCCGTCGGCCTTGAGCGAGCCGTCCATCATCACCGAGGTGAAGCCGGCCTGGATCGCGGTCATGCAGGTCGCCGGCTCGTTGCCGTGGTCTAGGTGAACGCAGACGGGGATATGCGGATAGATCTCGGTGACGGCGTCCATCATGTGCTTGAGCATGATGTCGTTGGCGTAGGAGCGGGCGCCGCGCGAGGCCTGGATGATGACGGGCGCATCGGTCGCGTCCGCTGCGGCCATGATCGCCAGTGCCTGTTCCATGTTGTTGATGTTGAAGGCGGGCACGCCGTAATCGTTCTCGGCGGCATGGTCGAGCAGTTGGCGAAGCGTGATGCGGGCCACGATGGTCCTCCCTTTGGGCTTAGAGCGTTCGGGGAGGATTTAGTGCGGATGACCCGTCATGGCAAAGCGAAAGCGGCCGCAGCGTGAATGCAGTTCGTGGCCGCGCGTCTTAAACACGGCGCGACCACTCGGAGGAATCGCCGGTGCGGCCTTGGTCATCATGGCCAGCCCAGCGGTGTCAGATCTCTGCTTTCTGACAAAAGCGTTCGAGGAACGCTCAGCCGAACATACGCCTATGAATGATTGAGGCGCAGTGATCCACCGGGCCCGCAGCCAGAAGCGCAACCATGGCGATCGGCAACCAGCGCGGCCCCGGCCAACCGACGATGTCGGCAAGCACATGGACCGAGAGGCCCGCCAGACCCGCCACGCCGAGATGGAACAGGAAAATGAAGACGTTGCGGCTCACCGCGCCCGCAACGCCTCGACGCCCGGCAGGACCTTGCCTTCCATCCACTCGAGGAAGGCGCCGCCCGCCGTCGAGACATAGGACAGGTCGTCGGCGACGCCAGCATGGTTCATTGCTGCAACGGTGTCGCCGCCGCCGGCGACGGCCACGAGCCAGCCGGCCTTGACGCGCTCGGCCGCAGCCTTGGCGACTGTGACCGTCGCCGTGTCGAAAGGATGCAGCTCGAAGGCGCCGAAGGGGCCGTTCCACACCAGCGTCCTGACGGTGTCGAGCTTGAGCACGACCTCGGCGACGCTGAGCGGGCCAGCATCGAGGATCATCTCGTCGGCAGCGACCTCGGTGATCGGCACGACGCGGTGTCCGGGGTTGGCCTTGAACTCACGGGCGACCAGCGCATCGACCGGCAGCATGATCTCGCAGCCCGCAATCCTGGCCTTCTCCTCGATCTCGCGGGCGGTAGCGAGGAGATCATGCTCGCAGAGGGACTTGCCGACATTGACGCCGCGCGCGGCCAGAAAGGTATTGGCCATGCCGCCGCCGATGGCGAGGACGTCGACCTTCTTCACCAGGTTGCCGAGCAGCTCGAGCTTGGTCGAGACCTTGGCGCCGCCGACGATCGCCATCACCGGGCGGGCGGGATTGTCGAGCCCGGCGCTCAGCGCTTCCAGCTCGGCCTGCATGGTGCGACCGGCATAGGCCGGCAGCACATGGGCGAGGCCCTCGGTCGAAGCATGGGCACGGTGGGCAGCGGAGAAGGCGTCATTGACGAAGATGTCGCCATTGGCGGCGAGCGCCCGGACGAAGGCGGCGTCGTTCTTCTCGTCGCCCGCATGAAAGCGGGTGTTCTCCAGCAGCAGGACTTCGCCACTCTTGGCCGCGGCGACGGCCTTGGCGGCGTCCTCGCCGATGCAGTCATCGACGAAGATCACCGGCTGGCCAAGCTGATGGGCAAGCGCCATGGCGACCGGCTTCAGCGAATCCTTGGGATCGCGACCCTTCGGCCGGCCGAAATGCGCGAGCAGGATGACCTTGCCACCTTTCTGCGAGATCTCGCGAATGGTGGGCAGGACACGGTCGATGCGTGTCGTGTCGGTGACCTTGCCGGCGTCCATCGGCACGTTCAGGTCGACGCGGACAAGCACGCGCTTGCCGGCGAGATCGGCGTCGTCGAGCGTGCGGAAGCTCATCGTGGCAGAAGTCCCGGAAACAGGCCCGGCACGCCGAACTTCAGCACCAGGATGGTGAGCAGCACGGTGAGAACGGCAGTGACGAGGGCGGTCGTGAACAGGGTCGCCGAACGAGGAGTCGCGTCGACGCGTTCGCGCAGCGCCGCAACCTCCTGGCGGATTCCCGCGAAGTCCATGGCGCCGGTCGCGGTCTCGACCTTGGCCGCACTGCGCTCCAGCGAGGCTTCGGCTCGGGTGAAGACGGCCTCGTAGCGGGCAAACTTCTCCTCGATGCGCGCCGCCTTGTCTTCGATGCGAGAGAGCTGGTCGAGCTTGCGCGGCTCCGCGGTCGGCGCCACCTCTTCGGTCCGGCTGGCTGCGGAGAGAGCCGTCACCGTTGCTCCCGATGCGCCGGGCGCAGCGATGGAGGGTTCGGAGAGGCTCGCCGGCGCGGCGACGGTCGGCTCGATCTTGGTCATGCGCGTTCCGTTCGTTCGAGAAGGGTCAGGCGGGGCCCGGCAGCGCGCGGGGTCCCGCCGGCCGTTGCGTCAGATGAGCTTCGCCATCGCGACGGCAGTGTCGCTCATGCGGTTCGAGAAGCCCCACTCGTTGTCGTACCAAGCCAGGATGCGAACGAACTTGTCGTCCAAAACCTTGGTCTGGTCGAGCGCGAAGGTCGACGAAGCCGGGTCGTGGTTGAAGTCGATCGAGACGTTCGGCTGGTCGGTGACCGCGAGGATGCCCTTGAGCGGACCGCGCTTCGAGGCCTTGATGATGGCTTCGTTGATCTTCTCGACCGTGGTCTTGCGCTTCGAGATGAACTTGAAGTCGACGACCGAGACGTTCGGGGTCGGCACGCGGATCGAGGTCCCGTCGAGACGGCCCTTCAGCTCGGGAATGACGAGGCCGATCGCCTTGGCGGCGCCGGTCGAAGTCGGGATCATCGACAACGCGGCAGCACGGCCGCGATAGAGATCCTTGTGCATCGTATCGAGCGTCGGCTGGTCGCCGGTATAGGCGTGGATCGTGGTCATGAAGCCTTTGTCGATGCCGACCGCGTCCTGCAGCACGCGCACGACTGGCGCGAGGCAGTTCGTCGTGCAGGAGGCGTTCGAGACGACGAGATGGTCCGTGGCCAGGGCGTTGTTGTTGACGCCGAAAACCACGGTCAGGTCGGCGCCATCGCAGGGCGCCGAAACCAGCACGCGCTTGGCGCCGGCGGCGAGATGGGCGGCCGCCTTGTCGCGGGTCGTGAAGATGCCGGTGCATTCCAGCGCGATGTCCACGCCGAGCGCCTTGTGCGGCAGGTCCTTGGGATCGCGGATCGCCGTGACCTTGATCGGTCCACGGCCGACATCGATCGTGTCGCCGGAGACTGTCACGGTACCGGGGAAGCGGCCATGGACGGAGTCGAAGCGGAAGAGATGGGCGTTGGTCTCGACCGGGCCGAGATCGTTGATCGCCACGACCTCGATATCCTTGCGCTTCGACTCAATGATCGCGCGCAGAACATTGCGCCCGATGCGGCCGAAGCCGTTGATCGCCACCTTGACCGTCATCTCAATCCTCTCCTTCGCCGATTCACGGCGGGTTGGCCGTTATTCACGCGGGCAAATCGGCCAAAGCATGGCCAAACGCAAGTGTCCGAGTAAAACTCAGCCGTTATGCCGCTTCAATGCGGCTTCGACCACTGCGTCGGGCGTAATGCCGAAATGCTTGTAGACGTCCTTATAGGGGCCGCTGGCGCCGAAGGAGGCCATGCCGACGAAGATGCCGTCATGGCCGATCACCGCATCCCAGCCGAAGCGGACGGCGGCCTCGATCGCGATCTTGACCGGGGCCTCGCCGATGATCTGGTTCTGCGTCGCCTCGTCCTGAGCGAGCAGCAGTTCGAGCGAGGGCACGGAGACGACGCGGGCGCGGACGCCCTTCTCGGCCAGAAGCTTGCGGGCCGCAACGGCGATCTCGAGTTCCGAGCCGGACGCGAAGAGCGAGACCTGCGCCTTGCCGCCCTCGGCTGCCTGCAACTCATAGGCGCCCTTGGCCGAACGGTTAGTCGCGGTGCCATCCGTGCGGAGCTGCGCGAGATTCTGGCGCGAGAGCGCCAGTACGGTCGGCCCTCCGGTCCGCTCAAGAGCGATCTGCCAGGCTTCCGCCGTCTCGATCGCGTCGGCCGGGCGCAGCACGCGCATGTTCGGCATCGAGCGAAGCGAGGCGAGATGCTCGACCGGCTGGTGGGTTGGGCCGTCCTCGCCCAGGCCGATCGAGTCATGGGTCATGACGTAGACGACCGGCAGGCCCATCAGGGCCGCCAGACGCATCGAGGGGCGGGCGTAGTCGGCGAAGACCAGGAAGGTGCCCCCGGCGGTGCGGAAGCCGCCATGCAGGGTGATGCCGTTCATCGCGGCAGCCATGCCGTGCTCGCGGATGCCGTAACGGATGTAGCGCCCCTTCGGGGTCTTGAGCGTGAAGTCTTCCAGCCCCTTCGCCTTGGTGTTGTTCGATGGCGTCAGGTCGGCCGAGCCGGAAACCAGCTCCGGCATCACCGGCACGATGACGTCGAGGGCGAGTTCGGAGGCCTTGCGGGTCGCGACGGTGACCGGGTTGGCGGCAAGGGCCTTCTTGTGGGCGACGATCACCTTGTCGAGCTTGCCCGGAATCGTGTGGGCGAGGCGGCGCTCGAACTCGGCGCGCTTGCGTGGCGACAGCGCCTCGAACCGGGCGAGCCAGTCCTTGTGGGCGAGGTGGCCGGCAGAGCCGAAGGCGCGCCAGCTCTTGAGGATGTCGGGGGCAATCTCGAAGGCCGCGCCGGTGATGCCGAGCTTGGCCTTCGCGGCTGCGAGTTCCTCGGCGCCGAGCGGCTCGCCATGAGCCTTGGAGGTGCCGGCCTTTTTCGGTGCGCCGAAGCCGATCACGGTCTTGCAGGCGATCATGGTCGGCTTGTTCGACTTCTGGGCGCGGCGGATCGCGGCCTCGATCGCGTCGGGGTCATGGCCGTCGACGCGTTCGGAGCGCCAGCCACAGGCCTTGAAACGCGCGACCTGGTCGACCGAGTCGGAGATCGAGAGCGGGCCATCGATCGAGATGCCGTTATCGTCCCAAAGCACGATCAGCTTGTTGAGCTTGTGGTGGCCGGCAAGCGCGATCGCTTCCTGGCTGATGCCTTCCATCAGGTCGCCGTCGGAGGCCAGGACATAGGTCTTGTGGTCGACGACCTTCTTGCCGAACTCGGCGGCGAGCATGCGCTCGGCCATGGCCATGCCGACTGCGGTGGCGAGACCCTGGCCGAGCGGGCCAGTGGTGGTCTCGACGCCGACAGTCATGAAGTTCTCGGGATGCCCCGGGGTCTTCGACTCGAGCTGGCGGAACTTCTTGAGGTCGTCGAGCTCCATGCCCGGCGTGCCCGTGAGATAGAGCAGGGCGTAGAGCAGCATCGAGCCGTGACCGGCCGAGAGAATGAAGCGGTCGCGATCCGGCCAGCGCGGATCGGCGGCGTCATAGTTCATGACGCGGGTAAACAGCACGGTTGCGACGTCGGCTGCACCCATCGGCAGGCCGGGGTGGCCGGACTTCGCCTGCTCGACGCCATCCATTGCCAGGGCGCGAATGGCGTTGGCGAGCTTGTCGTGCTGGGCGCGGTCGATCGTGGTCATGGTGTCATTGGCTCCGGCGGGCGGAAGGGCGCGTCCCGCGTCCGAACCATGCCGGAAGGGCATGAGGGCGACGGTCCGGTAGGCTTTCGGGGCATCGTTTTCGTGCGGGTGCTCGATAGGATGCCCGCTCTCCCGGAGTCAATTCATCAGGGGGCTGCTATCACAGTTGAGAGCTGCGAATATCTGCCCGAAAGCGTTTCCCACTTGCTCATATCCTGCTTTAGGCTCGCGAATCATGGAGCCGGCTTCGAACTGAAAGGGAGGAGACGACCGTGGCGAGCCTGATGCTGGACAATGCGCTTGCGCGACTCGATAGCGCACTCGCGCAACTCGAGGCGGCTGCGCGCCGACGCATCGAGGCGGAGCGCGGACGGGCCAATCTCGAAACCGAGCTGACCTTGATGCAGGATGACAGGGCCCGGCTCGCAGCGGAGCTCGATGGCGCGATCGCGCGCGTCGGCCAGGTCGAAACCGCGGCGGGCGACGTCGAACGCAGGTTGGAGAAGGCGTTGGGCGCGGTGGGTGACGTGATCGCCCGCGCCGAGGCGCGCGAGCACTGAATACGGAGGGCGTGATGCCGCAGGTGAATGTCACGATCGCGGGCAAGGCCTATCGCATGGCCTGCGGCGACGGCGAGGAAGCCCATCTCGAAGGGCTCGCCAATCTCTATGACGGCAAGATCGATGAAATGCGCCAGGCTTTTGGCGAGATCGGCGACATGCGTCTGCATGTGATGGCCGCGCTGATGGTTGCCGACGAGGTGTCGGAGCTCAAGGAACGCGTCGCGACGCTGGAGAACATGCTCGCGGCTGTGCGCGGCGACGCCGGCTCTGCCGATCAGCGCCTGGGCGAGGTCGAGGAGCGCGCCGCCGAAGCGCTGGTCACTGCGGCAGAGCGTATCGAAAGCGTGGCGCGCAGCCTGATCCCAAGCCCAGTCGGCTGAAGCCTCGAGGCACGGCATCGCTTATCCAGATCCGATCGACGGCGTGATCCAGCACGGACTGGTGCGGGCGGCCTGGCAGTAGCCCTGCGGGGCCGACGATTGCCCCGGGGCGTTCTCTGGGTGAAACAGCGGCGATGCAGCACTATGCGATTTTCCTGAGCGGCCCGATCGGCGCCGGCAAGACGACACTCGGCAAGGGGCTGGCCGCGGAGCTCGGTGGCGGCTTCATCGACGGTGACGACCATTCGGATCCGGATCTGCCCTGGTATGGCTCAATCCTGCAGACGAGCCGATCCGTGGTCAGGACTGGCCTGACAATCCTCGCGGTTCAGCCAGTTGTCGTGATCGCCTATCCGTTGGGGTGCAGCACCTGGATCTTCTACAGGCGTCATTTCACGGATGCTGGCGTTCGCCCGCTCTTCATCAGCCTGCGCGCCTCCTATGCGGGTATCACATCGGCGGCACGCGGCCGCGCATTCGACGAGGAGGAGCGTGAGCGCATCCGCGTCATGCTGCATGAAGGTTATGCGGAACGTCCCTTCAGCGACCTGATCATCGACACCGACCTGCTGCCGTTCGAGGCGACGTTGCAGCAGCTCACCCGGGACATGCGAGAGTTCATCTCGGCGTGAGCCAGCATCCTGTGCGCCGGCTGCAACTCGCCACTGGCGCTTTGCCGGCGAGCGTCCTACATAGTTCTGGCGGGGCTGCCCGGTGCGTGAGAGTATGTATTCCCGGGCCCATACGATCTCCTCGGGAGCTGTCCCTGACTGGGTCCCTGGACCCAGACATATGGCGCCCACCTACTTAGTAGGTGTCCCGGGATCGAAAACTCCACGGCCAAGGTGGCTCCGCACTTTCCCCATGCATACTGACCTTCAAACGACGCCGCTCCGCGGCAAGAGCGAGCTGCGGATCGAGGCGCTCGCGCGCCGTGACGCGCTTGAGATCGATGACCGGCTCGAATGGGATCAGGCCATCGTCGCCGGCGTCCTGGCGCTGCCGGCGCTGGCTGGAGGCGGAACCGTCTCGGCCTATTGGCCGATGCGCTCCGAGGCCGACCCCCGCCCGATTCTGGAAGCCTTGCACACGCGGGGCGTTCCGCTCTGCCTGCCGGCTATCGTCAATGGCGCGATGATTTTCCGGAGCTGGGCGCCATGGGAGCCGATCGTGCCCGGTGGCTTCGGTACGCTGGTGCCCGAGCCGCAACAGCCGCAGGCAAGGCCGAGCATCCTGCTTGTGCCGCTTGCGGCCTTCGACCGCCGCGGCTACCGCATCGGCTACGGCAAAGGCTATTACGACCGCACGCTCACCGAGCTCGGAGCGGTCACTACGATCGGCCTCGCCTATGGTGCGCAGGAGATCGCGGCTGTTCCCGATGAGCCCCATGACCGCAAGCTCGACTGGATCGTGACCGAGCGTGAAACCATCCGCTGCGGTTGATTCGCGTTCGCGTTCGCGTCAGTGAAGCGCTCCTTCTTCGTTCAGGGTTCCCGTCATGCGTTTTCTTTTCCTCGGCGACGTCGTCGGTCGCCCCGGTCGCATTGCGGTTCAGGAGCGCCTGCCCGGCCTGCGTGAGCGCTGGAAGCTCGACTGCGTCGTGATCAATGGCGAGAACTCGGCCGGCGGCTTCGGCATTACCGAGGCGATCTGCGACGAGTTTCTGGCCGCGGGGGCCGATGCCGTGACGCTCGGCAACCATTCCTGGGATCAGCGCGAGGCGCTGGTCTTCATCGAGCGCCAGCCCGCATTGGTCCGCCCCGCCAATTATCCGCCGGGAACGCCCGGCCGCGGCGCGACCGTGATCGAGGCGCGCAACGGCGCGCGCGTGCTGGTCGTCAATGTGATGGGGCGGCTGTTCATGGACCCGCTCGATGACCCCTTCGCCGCGGTCGAACGCGAACTCGCAGCCTGTCCGCTGCGCGAGGTCGCCGACGCCGTCATCATCGATGTCCATGCCGAGGCGACCAGCGAGAAGCAGGCCATGGCCTATTTCGTCGATGGCCGCGCCAGTCTCGTGGTCGGCACCCATACCCACGCCCCGACCGCCGATACGCGCATCCTGCCTGGCGGCACCGCCTACCAGTCCGATGCCGGTATGTGTGGTGACTATGATTCCGTTCTGGGCATGCACCGGGAGGAGCCGGTTCGCCGCTTCCTGCAGAAGGTACCGGGCGCGAGGCTGGAGCCTGCGACCGGACCTGGAACACTGTCTGGCGTGGCGGTCGATATCGACGACGCGACGGGGCTGGCCCGGGCGGTCTGGGCCGTCAGGCTGGGGCCGCATCTGAGCGAGGCCACGCCGGAGGCCTGGGAGCGGGGCTGATCACCCCGCCCTGAACCGTTCAGACGGTGCGGCCCTGACGGGCGAGGTTCTCGAAGGCGGAGGTGAGCGACGAGGCTTGCTTCGCCAGGTTTTCCGCGACGCTCAGGACGTCCGAGACATTGGCGCCGGCCGTCTGCGCCATCTCGCTGACCCCGCTGGCGGCCTGCGCGACTTCCTGCGTTCCGAGCGCGGCCAGGTTGACGCTGCGGGCAATTTCCTGCGTTGCGGCGCGTTGCTCGTCGATCGAGCCCGCGATCGTCACCGTCGTCTGCTCCATCTGCGTGACGAAGGCGACGATGCTCTCGATTGCCGCGACTGCCTCGCGCGTCGCCGCCTGCATCGCCGGCACCTGAGCCGCGATCTCGTCGGTTGCCTGGGCCGTGCGCGCCGAAAGCTGCTTGACCTCATTGGCGACCACGGCAAAGCCGCGCCCGCTTTCGCCGGCACGCGCAGCCTCGATCGTGGCGTTGAGCGCGAGCATGTTGGTCTGGGCGGCGATCGTCTTGATCATCTCGACCACCGCGCCGATCGTTTCGGCCGAATGCGCGAGGCTCTTGACGATGATGTCGGTCTTCATCGCGGCCGCGTTGGCGTCATGCGCCATGTTCGCTGCGCGCGAGATTTCGGATGAGACATCGTTCAACGAGATCGAGAGCTCTTCGGCCGCGCTGGCGACGTTCTGGACGTTTGCCGAGGCTTCATCGGAGGCCTGCGCGGCGACAATGGCCTGCGTGCCGGTATCCTGCACGACGTTGCTGACGGCGCGTGCCATGGTCTCGACGCGGGTGGCACCGGTGCTGACCGTGTCGACCACACCGCGAACCGTGACCTCGAAGGCCTCGATCTCGGCGCGGGTGCGCTCGCGGCTTTCACGCTGGACTTCGGCATAGGTCTCGAGCAGCAATTCGAGGTCCAGTTGCACGGCCTTGTTGAGCGCAGCTCTCAGGGCAATGCCGCGGACGAAGCGCTTGTGCTGCCAGAAGCCGTTCAGCTTCTGGAGGCCGTCGCGGTCGACACCAAGCTCGGCGCCGATCGCGTTGGAGACGATCGTGTGGCAGATCGCGACCGCATAGACCGGAACACCGTGACGATAGAAGGCTGCGGCGAGGCTGCGGGCGGAGTGGAGGTAGCCATCCCCGAGCTCGCCCGAGGCCAGCCTGATCCAGTGCGCCAGCCTGAGTTCATGAACCTCGGGGGTCTTCAATGCGCGGCTGGTTTCCGGCCAGGGATCGAATTCGACGTGCAGTTCCTGCAGCAACCTCGGCAGTCTCTCCTTGGCGAAGGCAGATTGCCGGCGCAGCAGGGCGAGATCATCGGCGCCGATCTGGAACGCGCGGAAGCGCATGTCCTGTTCCGCGATAGCTATGCTGGACACAGATTTCATGAGGTGGGGAGCGCTGCAATCTGGCAGGAGGGACTGGTTTGAAGTGACCCTGACCCAGTTCGGCAAAGATTGGCTTAACGTTGCTCTTGCCGCGCTTCTGCCGTGGAAGTGCAGTAGGAGCATCGTCATTCAGGGCAGGCCGGCGGCTTGCCTGCCGGCAAAAGCCCCGCTTATAAGGCGCGGATTGCCTCGCCGGGCCCAGTTTGGTCCGCCTTGGCAGGTCCACAGTGACAAAAGAGGCTGACCTCGATGGCCGGGCATTCCCAATTCAAGAACATCATGCACCGCAAGGGCAAGCAGGACGCGGTGCGGTCCAAGCTGTTCTCGCGGCTCGGGCGCGAAATCACCGTCGCGGCCAAGATGGGCATGCCCGACCCCAACATGAATCCGCGCCTGCGCATGGCGGTGCTCGCCGCGCGTGCCGAAAACATGCCGAAGGACAATATCGAGCGCGCCATCAAGAAGGCGGCCGGCAATGAAGGCGAGAACTATGACGAGGTGCGCTACGAGGGCTATGGCCCGGGCGGTGCCGCCGTCATCGTCGAGGCGCTGACCGATAACCGCAATCGCACCGCTTCGGCCGTCCGATCCTACTTCACCAAGGCCGGTGGGGCTCTTGGCGAAAGCAACTCCGTCTCCTTCATGTTCAACCGCGTCGGCGAGGTCACCTACCCGCCGGAGGCCGGCGATGCCGACAAGGTCATGGAAGCGGCGATCGAAGCTGGCGCCGACGACGTCGTCAGCGACGAGAACGGCCACACGATCCTGTGCGGCTTCGATGCGCTGAACGAAGTCTCCAAGGCGCTCGAAGCCTCGCTCGGCGCGCCGGCTTCGGCCAAGCCCGTCTGGCGCCCGACGACGACCGCGCCGCTCGACGAGGAGAAGGCCGCCTCGATGATGCGGCTGATGGAAGCGCTCGACAATGACGACGACGTGCAGAACGTCTTCGCGAATTTCGAGATCGCCGACGAGATCATGGCGAAGCTCGGCTCATAAGCAGCCCTGCCAATCATGGTCGGGCTTGTCCCGGCCACGACGCCTGCTCCTTCATCGCGTGCGGCAAGGCGCGACTGCTCGCCTGCGAAGGCGAACGCGGCGGTTCAACGCCCCAGCATGCCATCCCATAGCGGCAGGCTGACCAGCGCGCTGAGGAAGATCACGAGATAGGCGATGCGCCGGAACGTCTCCTCGGAGGCGATCCGGAAGGCATGCGTGCCGACCCAGAGACCGGCGCCGTAGATCGCAAACAACGGCAGCGCCATCGCGAGCGATGCGGCCGTGATGATGCTCTTCAGCCAGAGCAGGACACCGCTGACCACGGTCGACAGGCCGAAATAGGTCTGGAGGTTGGCACGCGCTTTGTGCCGGTCGTTGCGCTGGGCGCCGAGCCAGAACACGGCCAGCGGCATGCCGCCGATACTGGAGAGGCCGTTGAACAGGCCCGACAGCGAACCGACACCGAGCGAGAGCGGGATGCCCGGCTTGCCGTGATAGCGCCAGCCCGAGGCCATCAGCGTCACCGCGGCGAGAACGAGCACGGCGACGATCCAGCGCATCGTCCTCGGCTCCAGCCAGGTCAGCAGCCAGAGCCCGAATGGCAGCGTCAGCGTCGCGGCGATCAGCAAGGGGATGACCTCGCTCCATTCGGCACGCTTGGCCGAGCGCGCGGCGATCGGCAGCGCGAAGGGCAGGTCGATCACCCAGATCAGGCCGAGTGCCGCGACGGGGCCGAGCACCAGGCTCGCCAGCGGCATGAAGACCATGGCGAAGCCGAAGCCGGTAAAGCCCCGCACCAGTCCGCCGAGCAGCGTTGCGCCGAGAAGGGTGGCTATCCCCGAGAGGGTGAGGCTGGGAAACAGCGCGGAAAGCAGGTCGGTCATCGGTCCGGTGAGGTGAGGCCAGGCAGGCGGGGCAGCCCACCATCACCCAAGTCCCGGCGGGATCAACTCTTTCCTTGTGATGGCATCGATATGTGCACGTCATCGATGCCCTTAGGATCGCGCGCGGTCATGCGCGCCTGATCAACTGCGCGTCCGCGCATGCCCGCCTTGCTCAGCTTGCGGCCACGGGTTCCGGGAATTTCCATTTGCCGTTCAGGATCTCAGCGCGTGGGCGATAGAGGCGAACCGTGTAATTCCAGCCCTTCATGATCGGCAGGCAGTTCGGGATCTTGCCGTCGCAGCCGCCAAACTGAATCGAGATCGAGCCATCGCCGTTTTTCTTGGCGGTGATGTTGTTCAACGAATAGGCGTTGTAGGGGTTCTTCTCATAGTAGCCCTCGGCGTCGTAGAGGCTCACCGACCAGAAGCCGTTGACCGGCACATCCTTGACGTTGAGCTTGTAGACGGTGGTTCCGTCATTCCTTGCCGGCGTGACGTTGAGATAAGTGGCGTCCTTGTCGGGGTTGCCGCCCCAGCCTGTTGCGGTCCCGATCAGGTGCCGAATGGGATCGACTTCCTTCTTCGTGCCGAAGGCCTTTTTGAAATCGGGTATCGTCGAGCCCAGCACCAGTAATGCGTCACGGACTTTCTTCTGGCTGGCCTGATCCCAGTTCGGCACGCCGAACTTACCCGCGCTCTTCTGGCTGACCTTGATGGCATCCTGCAGGGCGTGAACCTGCTGCACGTCCTTTGAATCCACAGGGTCGACCAGGGTGCGGATGGCAACCGCCGCATAGCGCGTGCCGACCTTTTGCCTGTCGAGGGTGTAGGAGCCGGCGCCATAGGCCACCATCGGGGTATAGTGGTCCTCGTTGATCACCTGCATCGACATGAAGCGCTTGCCCGCCGTCGGCAGCGTGATCGTGACCGGGCCTGCGTCGAGATCGAAGACGGCCGCCGAATAGAGCGTATCGCGGTTGAGGCGGATAACGGTCTGGTTGTCGATCGCGGCCGGCTCACGCCGGTGCACGAATTTACCGAGGCTGCCGTCCTTGACCATGTTGCTCATGTAGAGGTCCGATTCGGCGCGGATGAAATTGTCCACTCCGACTGGGGCTGCAGGATCCGACGGCGCCTGCGCGAGCGCGCCGCCCGTAACCGCCAGCGTAGCGGCAAACGCGCAAATCGTAAGTTTGGTGTGCATCTCGACCCTCTCGGTCAGTTCTGCTGCTGCAGCGGTGGGGATTTCCATTTGCCGTTCAGCGCCGCCGGTTTCGGCCAGTACAGCCGCATGACCGCGAAGAACGGCCCCTGGGGGGCAGGAAGCCAGTTGGCTTCGCGCTCCTTGCCGGGGGATACGTTCTGCACATGGATCGTGATTCCGCCATCCGCATCGCGCTTCAGGCCAGGCAGCATCGGCGAATTGATCAGGTAACGGTTGATCGGGTTGGCGTAGAGCAGGCTCGCCGGCAGCTCGTACATGGTCAGCGACCAGAAGGCGTTGACCGGCGGCAGCTGTCCCGGTGCAAAGCGCAGGGTGTAGCGCTTCGAACCGTTCAGCGTCTGCTTGGCGGAATCAAGGAAGTAGGCGGGATAGAGCGCTTCCTGCTTTGCATTGCCGTAGATGCCGAGGACAGCGCTTGCCATGCGCAGCATGTAATTGTTCTTCAGGAAGGCTCGCGTGCCAAACCCGTCCGCACTCGAACTCTTGCCGGTATCGACCTCTGTTTCCTTGTGCAGCTTGAACGCAGCCCAGCCATCGGCCATGCCGTCCTGCAGAGCCTGGCGCAGTTCAGGCGAGAGCGCATTCGCGTCGAAGCTCTTTTCACCGCCGACGCCGATCTTCGAGAAACGCGCCATCAGCGCCCTTTCGGACGGATGCGTCGGGGCAAATTGCAGAACGAAATTCAGGACGTTGAAGGTCTCGAGCGAGCTGCGCTCCTGCTCGGGTGTCAGCGGCTTGATGAAATCGACCATCGGCGCCGGCGCTGGCGCTGGCCTTCCCAGAAACTGCGAGAGGGGCTGGACCTTGTAGCCGGCCTGGACCGCCTTGACCTTGTCGATGTCCCCGGGGTCGAAGAGCTGGGTTCGGTACAGCACGAAGGCGAAATCGGTCTCGGAGCGGATCACCTGCTTGATGCCGGCCGGCTTCTCGCCCTTCCATTTCGGACCCGCCAGCAGATAGCTACCAGCGCCGTTCCCGGTGGCGCGGCTGCCGACATAGGCGAAATCGAAGGTGTACTGGTCGATGAACTGAAGGGAGTAATAGCGGCCCTTCTCGACCGCGGGCACCGTGAAGACGAGCGGCTCGCCGCGCAGGTCGGCACCGACATAGGAATAGGGCGTGTCCGAGTTGGGCGTCTGGATCGCCTTGTCGTCGGGCGTATAGACCCGCGCGTTGTTGACGAGCGTGTTCCAGGGAGCCTTGAACTCCGGGCTGTTGCGATCGACGAAATAGGAATGCTGAATGCGGTAATTGTCGACGAGCGGGAAGCCATAGATCGTGGCTTCCTTGGCGATGGCGCGGGCTTCGGCAGGGGTAGGAGCTTGCGCGTGCGCCGTGAGTGCCAACGGCGGCAGCAACAGGGCAAGCGATGCGGCGAGAGAGACGAAGAGCGACGTTCTCATGGCGTATTCCCCTGGATTCCTGCGCTGGCATCTTCTCGATAACGAAAAACGTCCGGAATTCTCGCGGAATGACCGCAATCGACGAAGCATAGGAGCAAGCCGCGCGCAGCGTATAGAGGCCTGGCCATGCTGCGCCGCATGCCCTGGCATTCCGGCAGCGCTCCTCAGTGGAACCTCGGTAATGGAGTACAAACCGTGTCCAGACTAGTGTGCGGACATGGCACAAGCGATTCGGATTCTCGGCCTCGATCCCGGTCTCAGGAAGACCGGCTGGGGCATCATCACCAGCGAGGGCACCAAGCTCTCCTTCGTTGCCTGCGGCTGCGTCGAAAGCGACGGAGCGAGCCCGCTTTCGGAGCGGTTGAGACAACTTCATGACGGCATTGCGCGGGTGATCGGCTCGTTCGACCCTGACGAGGTCGCCGTCGAAGAGACGTTCGTGAACCGCGATCCGCAATCGGCGCTGAAGCTCGGCCAGGCGCGCGGCATCGCGCTGGTGGTGCCGGCGATCGCCGGTCTCAGCGTTGCCGAATACGCGGCCAATCTCGTCAAGAAGACGGTGGTCGGTGTCGGCCATGCCGACAAGAAGCAGGTCCAGGCGATGATCCGGGTGCTGCTTCCGAAGGCCGAGACAAAATCGGCGGATGCGGCGGACGCGCTCGCGGTGGCGATCTGCCATTCGCAGCATCGCGGCATGAGGGCGCTGGTCGCGCAGATGCGCGCAGCCTCGTGAGGCGCTACAGCTTGGACATGCACATGCGACGGAGCCTCTGATGATCGGCAAGCTCAAGGGGCTGATCGATTCCTATGGCGAGGATTTCGTGATCCTCGACGTGCAGGGTGTCGGCTATGTCGTGCAATGCTCGTCGCGCACCTTGCAGCGTTTGCCAAAACCCGGCGAGGCGGCGGCGCTGGCGATCGAGACCCATGTCCGCGAGGACGCGATCCGTCTCTATGGCTTCCTGTCCGACGTCGAACGCGACTGGTTCCGGCTGATGCAGGTGGTACAGGGCGTCGGCGCCAAGGTGGCGCTCGCCATTCTCTCGACGCTGGAGCCCGGCGCGCTGGCGACGGCGATCGCGACCAACGACAAGGCGGCCGTGGCGCGTTCCCCTGGGGTCGGTCCAAAGCTGGCGCAGCGGCTCTGCGCCGAGCTCAAGGACAAGGCGCCCGCCTTCGGCCATATCGATCCCGGCGTGGTGCAGCTCGCGGGCGCATTGGAGGACAGGAAACTACCGCAAGCGGTGGCGGACGCGATCTCTGCCCTGTCCAATCTCGGCTATCCACAGGCCCAGGCCGTGGCGGCGGTGGCCGCGGCCTCGAAAGCAGCCGGCGAGGAGGCCGGGACGGCCCAGCTGATCAAGCTGGGTCTCAAGGAACTGGCGAAGTGAGCAATGCCGACGCCCTGATCGTCCGCGCCGTCGAGGATAAGAGCGAGTTGCTGCAGCTGATGCTGGCGGTCTGGGGCTCGCATAAGATGATGATCGACCTGCACACCTACGACGTCACCGAGATCGATGCGCTCGGGTTGTTCACGGCTGCGGGGCAGACGGCGGCGCTGGCAAGCTGGACCCGACGCGACGAGACCGCCTATCTCTGCGCCCTGCATTCGCTGCGGCCGGGAGAGGGCGTGGCAGTCCAGATGCTGGCTGCGGTCAAGGCCGCGGCCCGGGCTGCGGGTGCCAAGAAGCTCAAGGCGATGCTGACCAATGACAACATGCCCGGGCTGACCTTCTATCGGCGCCAGGGCTTTCGCCTGTCCGGCCTCTATCCCGAGGCGATCGATCATTATCGCTCCGTGATTCCGACGATTATCAAGACCGGCTACAGGGACATCCCGGTGCATGACGCGCTGGAGCTGGAGATTGAACTGTGAGTGAACCCCGCCGCCTCGTGACGGCCGACCGTCGGGACGACGACAGCGAGACCTCGCTGCGGCCCCTGTCGCTTGCCGATTTCACCGGCCAGGCGGCGGCGCGCGCCAATCTCCAGGTCTTCATCAATGCGGCGCGCGCGCGGGGCGATGCGCTCGACCATGTGCTCTTCGTCGGCCCGCCGGGCCTCGGCAAGACGACGCTGGCGCAGATCGTGGCGCGTGAACTCGGCGTCAATTTCCGCTCGACCTCGGGGCCGGTCATCGCCAAGGCCGGCGACCTCGCGGCGCAGCTGACCAATCTCGAAGAGCGCGACGTGCTCTTCATCGACGAGATTCACCGGCTCAACCCGGCGGTCGAGGAAATCCTTTATCCGGCGATGGAGGATTACCAACTCGACCTGATCATCGGGGAGGGCCCGGCGGCGCGCTCGGTCAAGATCGACCTGCCCAAGTTCACGCTGGTCGGCGCGACCACGCGCGCCGGCTTGCTGACGACGCCGCTGCGCGACCGCTTCGGCATTCCGATCCGCCTGCAATTCTACACGGTCGAGGAATTGCAGGGCATCGTCGCGCGCGGCGCCCGCGTGCTCGGCATCGGCATGTCGGATGACGGCGCCAACGAGGTCGCCCGCCGATCCCGCGGGACACCGCGCATCGCCGGTCGGTTGCTCCGGCGCGTGCGCGATTTTGCCATCGTCGACGGTGACCCGGTGATCACGCGCTCGGTCGCCGACAAGGCGCTGCACCTGCTCGATGTCGACGGCATCGGCCTCGATCAGATGGACCGGCGCTATCTCACCACCGTCGCGATCAATTTCGGCGGCGGCCCGGTCGGGATCGAGACCATCGCCGCCTCGCTCTCCGAGCCGCGCGATGCGATCGAGGAGATCATCGAGCCGTTCCTGCTGCAGCAGGGCTTCATCCAGCGCACGCCGCGCGGACGCCTGCTGACGCCGCATGCCTTCCGGCATCTCGGCATGCCGGAGCCGAACCGCGAGACGGCACAGTTCGGATTGTTCGGGGATGGCGGGGACGAGGAGTGAGGCGTTGGCGCTTGCGCGTCTATCTCGCTCTTGGCCTGATACTACTCGCTTACACTGCGCTGGGCGAAGTGGCGAGCCGGGGCGCCGTGGTTCCGCTGAAGCTACGCGCCGGCGAGGCCGTTGAAGTTTCTGTGTGGCGACTTAATCCTGGCCGAATGCGTATGTTTGCTCGGTTTCAAGGCCGGAACCGGCCGGAATTCGATGCCAAGTTGGAATTCGATATTCGGCCAGCATGGCAAAGTCCGGTTCGGGCCAAAGTCGGGGGAGTGGCGAGTTGGTCAATTGGCGAGACTGTCTTGCATTTAACGGCTGCGGGGAGGGGAGTTGCCCTTGCTGAAAGGCAAGGAGTGCTCGTCGCTCCTTGGGTGGTTTTCGAGCGGGGAGCGAATCGGCTCACGATCGAGGTGGCCGACGTCGATCCGTCGTTGGTGGGGGAGACGATCACGCTTTTCATCGAACCTGCTCTGGGGCTCAAGTTTACCGAGCAGGAAACACGATGGCTCTGGGCATCGTTCGCGTGGCCGATCTATGGGCTGCTCTATCTTTTCGGGGCGGCGCTGCTGTTCGGACTGTAAGGAGGATGAACGTGCAAATCATCGAGCCCTTCCTGCTGCAGCAGGGCTTCATCCGGTCCACGCCGCGGGGGCGCTTGTTGACGCCGCATGCGTTCCGAGATCTCGGCATGCTGGAGCCAAACCGCGAGACGGCGCAATTCGGGTTGTTCGGGGACGAGGCCGAGGACGAGTGATGCTGAAAATACTCCGAAGCCTTTTGATCGCCGTCTTCGTCACGGTGGTTGCGGGGCTCGCCGCGCAATGGGCTGCGGCGGCCGAGTCCACGCCCGAAGCGACGGTCAAACAGGCCTATGCCGCGACAATCCGTAGCCTTGCCAGCTCCGGCCCCAAAGCTCCGCCACCGGCATGGCGACCGCCGCACCGCGACAGGCTCTTGAGCAAAGGCCTCGCCGCGCTCTTCGCCCGCGACGATCTCTATCAGGATGAGAGCGGCGAGATGGGCAATATCGGTGCCGATCCCTTCCTCAACAACGGTCAGGACGGCGAGGTGAAGAACCTGCGTGTTGCGGTGACAGGGAAGCCGGCGGACGGGCAGGCGCTTGTCACAGCCAGCTTCCAGAGCCTCGGAAGGGCGGTGACGGTGCGGTTCCGGACGATCTGGGAAGCCGGCGCCTGGCGTATCGACGATATCGGCGATGGGAGCGACAGCATCCGCGAGGCTCTGTCGCAACCCTATGAGTGCGGCTCCTTCATGAAGAAGCCCTGCACGCGCTGAAACCGGCTGCTACCGCGCGAATTTCGATCTGTGCATCGCCGAGCGTTGTCCCGCATGATCGAGCGCGCCGGATTTCCCGGCCTTGCCGCTCGGGACGGACTTCATGCCTTCGCCAGCCTGCCGGCTTGCGGGCGGCTTCTTGGCCGCCTCGTGGCGCTGTTTCAGCGCCAGCGCCTTGCGGGCAAGGCTGCGCTGGCTCGGAGCGTGCAGCTTCTCCGTGCGGCGCGTCCGCTCGGCTCCGACCCGCTTCAGCGCCGAGGTCAGCATGTCGGCCTTCGCCTTGGTGCCGCTGTTGTCGGAGGCAGGGCGCGCGCCCTGCGGCTCGGATTTGCGGCGCATCTCGCGCCGCTGCTGGCGGGCGATCGAGCGAGCCCGGTCGCGGCGTTCGCGCAACTGGACCGAAAGCTCCTTCAACTCGGCATCGGTCGCGCCGCCGATGGTTCGACGCTGGGTCCGGGTAAAGAGCTCGTATTCCGACTTGTCGAGAAGTCGCTCGATTGCCTTTGTCGATTGGGCCATGCCGTTTCTCCTTGTTAGGCTGTCGGTGAAGCAACCTTAGCGACAGCGACAGGTTCCGGGTAGCGTCGCGTCGATCATGCCCGTGCGCGGTTGTTCCGCCTGCCATGCCCGGTCTAAAGGTCGGGAAACATCATCAAGGAATTCCCGCAGCGATATGAGCGCCGTCCACCAGCTTCCCGTCCGGGTCTATTACGAAGACACCGATTTCTCCGGCGTTGTCTATCACGCCTCCTATCTGCGTTTCATGGAGCGCGGCCGCACCGAGTTGATCCGCTCGCTCGGCGTCGAACAGCGGGAGCTGTTCGACGGGGAAGCGGCGTTGGGTTTCGCGGTGCGCCGCATGACGATCGATTTCCTCAAGCCTGCCGTGATGGACGACATGCTGACCGTCGAGACCGCGGCGACGGCTGCGCGCGGCGCGACGATGGATATTGCCCAGCGCGTGCTGCGTGGCGAGGAGGTGCTGATCACCGCCGAGGTCAAGGTCGCCTGCGTCGGTGGCGGTCGGGCTCGGCGTATTCCCGACACACTGCGCCACCGGCTGGGGCTCGAGGCATGATGGGCGGCGAACATCGTCGACGCCATTCGCCCGCTATGTTAGCGCTCCTTACATGATCGGACGGCGGCCGGATTCGGAGCGACGCGGCTATCACCATGGCAACCTCAAGGAGGAGCTGGTGAGGGCGGCGCTTGAGCTGATCACAGAGAAGGGGGCGAACGGCTTCACCGTTGCCGAAGCCGCACGGCTGGCCGGGGTCAGCCCGACGGCGCCGTATCGGCATTATCGCGACAAGGTCGAACTGATGGCCGATGTCGCGACGCGCGGCTTCCAGGCCTTCGAGGCGGCACAGTCGCGCGCCTGGAACGAGGGCAGACCCAATGCATGGACTGCCTTCCAGCAATTGGGCCAGACCTATATCGCCTTCGCTCATGAGCAGCCGGCCTATTATTCAGCGATGTTCGAGGCTGGCGTACCACTCGATGCCAGCCCGGAATTGCGTCTCGCGGCGGATCGTTCGTTCCAGATGCTGCGCGCGGCCTGCGAAGCCCTGATCGCGACCCTTCCGGCGGGGCGCCGGCCGCCGGCGCTGATGATGGCGCTGCATGTCTGGGCGATGTCGCATGGCGTGGCAGCCTTGTTCGGGCGGGCCGATGCGGGCCGTCGCTCGTTGCCGATGTCGGCGGCCGAACTGCTGGAGGCCAATATGCTGATCTATCTGCAAGGGCTCGGCCTCTCGGCACCAGCGAATTGAAACCGGCCTCCGCCGCTTGACAGGGATCGGGTGCGTTCCCATAATGTATATGTGACTAACATACACACTCACTGATATCGCGAGGGATCGATGCCGATCGTTGCGAGGCTTGATGAATATGGAAGAGGGGCCTGGTTCGCCTTTGCGGTACTGGGCTTCATTGTGTGGTGGCCGCTTGGTCTTGCGACCCTGGCCTTCATGTGGGGGAGTGGACGCATGTCTTGCGGATATGCCGGTGGAAACCGGTTCGAGCACCGGATGAGCCGTCTTCAGGAGAAGATGGATCGCATGCGGGAACGCATGGGGGAACGCGGCGGCCCTGGCGGCGGCTGGGGTCGATGGGGCGGTCCGCCGTCCAGCGGCAACCATGCCTTCGACGAGTACCGCGCAGAAACCCTGCGCAGGCTTGAGGACGAGCAGCGCGAGTTCCAGGACTTCCTGGGGCGTCTGCGCATGGCCAAGGACAAGGCCGAGTTCGACCAGTTCATGGCCGATCGTCGGCCCGGCAGCCAACCGGACCAGGACGCGGCCTGACGCGTCCGCCTGAAACCTGACGCCAGAGATGGCCCGCCTCGGCAACGACGCGGGCCATTTTGCTTTGAGGAGGCTCCGCGCGCAGGGGGCTCAGCGCATCCGCTCGCGCCGCCCCAGAGCCCGCAGCAGCGGCGCGCCGTTCGATTCGTTTCGCTGTCAACCCGGCATTAACCTTGCTGGGTGCTTAACTCGACCAGCACGAGTCGCTGATGAAGAAAACCCCGGATGCGCCCATCTTTCGCCGGATTCAAAGGCAATTGACAGGAACGGCATGTTCCCCAGTTCGCAAATTCGGTGGTGGCGCGAGGTATTCGTGGCCTCGGTCATCGATTTGGTCGGCGGGAGATTGGATCAGCAGCGCTCGATCGCGCTGACCGTCTGAAAGGATGACAGAATGAACCCCGCCGAGGTTGCGCAGGCTGCGCCACAGATCGACATGTCGTTCTGGACGTTGTTCTGGCACGCCCATATCGTCGTCAAGCTGGTCATGATGGGCCTGCTCGGCGCCTCTGTGTGGTGCTGGTCGATCATCATCGACAAGACGCTGCTCTATCGCCGCACCCGCCGCGATATGGATGCCTTCGAGGAGGTGTTCTGGTCCGGCCGGTCGCTGGAAGAGTTGTATCGCGATCTCGCGAGCAAGCCGGTCAACGACATGGCGGCCGTCTTCGTCGCGGCGATGCGGGAGTGGAAGCGCTCCTTCGAGAATGGCGGCCGCTCGGTCGCCAGCCTTTCGGCACGTATCGACAAGGTTCTCGACGTCACCATTCAGCGCGAAACCGAGCGGCTGGAATCGAAGCTGCTCGTGCTCTCGACCATTGCCTCGGCCGCTCCCTTCATCGGCCTGTTCGGCACGGTTTGGGGCATCATGAATTCCTTCACCGCCATTGCGGTCTCCAAGAATTCCTCCCTTGCCGTGGTGGCGCCCGGTATCGCCGAGGCGCTCTTCGCCACCGCTATCGGCCTGTTCGCCGCGATTCCGGCGCTGATGGCCTATAACAAGCTGCAGGCCGAAGTGGCCAAGGCCCAGAACCGCCTCGAAGCCTTTGCCGACGAGTTCTCCGCGATCCTGTCGCGGCAGATCGACGAGCGGCTGGCGGCATAAGGGGCTGCACGATGGGCATGTCAGCAGCGACCGGCGCCAAGGCCGGAGGCAGGCGGGGCCGGCGCGGCCGCCGCCACAGCGCGATCGCCGAGATCAACATGACGCCGTTCATCGACGTCATGCTGGTGTTGCTGATCATCTTCATGGTGGCCGCGCCCCTGATCGCGACCGGCGTTCCGCTCGATCTGCCGCAGACCGGGGCGAAGCCGATCAATGTCGACCAGAAGCCGATCACCATTGCCATCGACAGCAAGGGCCAGATCTTCCTCCAGGACCAGCCGACGCTGGAGCCCGATCTGGTGACGAAGTTGCATGGCCTCGCCAAGCAGGGCTTCGACGAGCGCATCTATGTGCGCGGCGACCGTCAGGTCGATTACGGGCGCGTCGCATCGGTGATGTCGACGATCACGTCAGCCGGGTTCAAGCGTGTGGCGCTCGTCACCGAGCCCGCAACGCGCTGACGACGTGAAGGCGAGGTATTTCCAGCCGTGAAGCTCTCCACCTCCGAACCGGGAATCGCGCTCTCCGCTCTCGGCCACGTGACGTTTCTCGTCGCGGGGCTGCTGGCGTTCTCGTCGCCGAATCCCCTGCCGGAGAACGAAGAGGCGATCGCCGTCGAGATGGTCGATCCGAGTGCACTGAACCAGGTCACGCGTGGCGAACGCAAGGCTGAGAAGGTGCAGGAACAGCCGGTCCAGCGCGCCGAGCGCCAGTCGGAGACGGTCGAGCGCAAGGAAGCCGGTGAGGCCAAGCAGGACACCCCTGCGCCACCGACGCGGCCCGCTGAATTGAAGACCGCGGACGACAACGCTTCGGCGCCAATGCCGCCAGCCCGCCCTGCGCTGCAGCCCCCGAAGCCGGAGCCCAAGCCGCCGGAGCCGGCGAAGCAGCCGCCGCAGAAGGCAGAGGCTGCGGCTGAGCCAAAGCCGGATCTGCGCCGCGAGGAGCTCGCCAAGCTCGCCGAGGAAGCTGAACTGGCCTCCAAGGCGAAGCAGGCCGAGGAGGATGCCAAGGCCGCTGCCAAGGCGAAGGCCGAAGCTGAGGCGCAGGCCAGGGCCGACGCTGCTGCCAGGGCCAAGGCGGAAGCGCAGGTCAAGGCGGCCGCTGCCGAGGCGGCCAAGGAAAAGGCTGAGGCGGAAGCCAGGGCGAAGGCCGAAGCGGAGGCCAAGGCCAAGATCGCCGCCGCCGCCAAGGCAAAGGCCGAAGCCGAGGCCAAGGCCAAGCGTGAGGCGGAGATCGCCAAGAACTTCAACCCGACCGATATCGCCAAGCTTCTGCAATCGAAGGAGCCGGCTCAGTCCTCAGGCTCGTCCGCGCCGCAGGTGAACCGCACCGCGTCGCTCGGCACCGAGCGCGGCTCGTCGCAAAAGCTCAGCCCTTCGTTGCGCGCGCAGCTTGTCGGGATCATTCAGGACCAGCTCCTGAAATGCTGGAACGTGCCGATCGGGCTCGCGAATGCGAAGGGCGCAGTCGTGCCTTCGGTGCGGATGAAGCTGAATACCGACGGCTCGCTCGCGGGCCAGCCGGGCGTGATCAACACCTCGTCCGATCCGCTGTTCCGGGTCGCGGCCGATTCGGCCCTGACGGCGACACGCCGTTGCGCGCCCCTGCGCATTCCTGCTCAATTTGCCGCTTACTATGACGACTGGCGTGATGTCGTCGTCAATTTCGACGCTAGGGACGTGCTGTGACCCCCATGTTTCGCAACTCCATGATCAAGGGCGCCGGTCAGACCCGTTCCGGGCTGACGCGCCGCCACGCGCTGACCCTTGCCGGATCGGCCATGTCCTTGCCGCTGCTGGTGCCGGCGGCTGCGCGCGCGGAACTGGTGATCGACCTGCGCAAGGGTACTTTCCAGCCCATGCCGATCGCGATCGCCGATTTCGGCGGCGAGGCCGGCGTGATGGTGTCCGGCGTGATCACCAACAATCTCAAGCGTTCCGGCTATTTCCAGCCGATCGACAAGTCGCGCCACCCCGACAAGAACCCGGCCTTCGATGCAGTACCGCAGTTCGAGGCCTGGAAGGCCGCGGGCGTGCAGGGGCTGGTGACGGGCCGCGTCTCGCGCGACGGTGGCCGGCTTCGCGCGGAATTCCGGCTCTGGGACGTCGTCACCGGCGAGCAGATCGACGGGCAGCAATATTTCACCGACCCGAATAACAGCCGGCGGGTCGGCCATATCATCTCGGACGCGATCTTCACGAAGGTCACGGGCGTCGGCGGCTTCTTCGATACCCGCGTCGTCTTCGTCGACGAATCCGGGACGAAGGAAAACCGGCGCAAGCGGCTCGCCATCATGGACCAGGACGGCGCCAATGTCCGCTACCTGACCAATGGCGAGGTCTCGGTCGTGACCCCGCGCTACTCGCCTGTGGCGCAGGAAGTCGCCTATATGGCACAGCGCACCGGCGAGCAGCCGCGCGTGCATGTGCTGAATATCGAAACCGGCCAGCGTCAGGTCGTCGGCAATTTCCCCGACATGACCTCGAGCCCGCGCTTCTCGCCGAATGGTGCGAAGATCGCGCTCAGCCTGCAGCAGGGCGGCAACGCAAATCTCTACATGATCGATATCGGCTCGCGCACGACGACGCGGCTGACTTCGACGGGCGCAATCGACACCTCGCCCTCCTTCTCGCCTGACGGCACCCAGATGGTGTTCGAGAGCGACCGCGGCGGTTCGCAGCAGCTTTATGTGATGGCGCTCGGCGGCGGGGAGGGCAAACGCATCTCCTTCGGCCAGGGCTCCTATTCGCAGCCGTCATGGTCGCCGCGCGGCGACCTGATCGCCTTCACGCGCCAGGGCGGTGGCGGCTTCGCCATCGGCGTGATGCGGCCGGACGGCTCGGGCGAGCGTATCCTGACCGAAGGCTTCCACAATGAAGCACCGAACTGGGCGCCGAACGGCCAGTACATCATGTTCTTCCGTGATCCAGGCGGGCAATCGGGCGGCAAGCTCTACATGGTCGATATCACGGGCCGGGTCGAAGTGCCGGTGCCGACACCGGCTTTCGCCTCGGACCCGAGTTGGTCTCCGCTGCTGACGACGGCGCGCTGAGGCGGCAATCTGTTGCTGTCGCGCAACAGCTCGGAGAATGCTGCATTTCGCTGCAATTGGTTAACCATACGCCGCAATGCCGCCACTTCGCCTTGATTTGGCAAGGTCTCGTTTAGGTTGACACATCATTGATGTGTCTGAGTTTCAGACTTTCTGATTGCGGAACCTAGACCCGCCTGGAGAATCAACATGCTGCTTGCCTCGCTCGCCAGCCCGCGCACTGCCCGTTTCGCCGCCGCCATCGCCGCCACGCTCGCACTGGGCGCCTGCGCCAAGGACCAGAACGCCGAAGCCGGCTTTGGAGCCGGCGGCGCGGCCACCCCGGGCAGCGCCCAGGACTTCGTCGTGAATGTCGGTGACCGCGTCTTCTTCGAGACCGACTCGACCGACCTGACGCCGACGGCCGTTTCGACCCTCGACAAGCAGTCCTCCTGGCTGCAGCGCTACCCGCGCTACACATTCACCGTCGAGGGCCATGCCGACGAGCGCGGCACCCGCGAATACAACTATTCGCTTGGCGCTCGCCGCGCCCAGACGGTGCGCGACTATCTGACCTCGCGCGGCATCCAGGCCAACCGGATGCGTACGATCTCCTACGGCAAGGAGCGCCCGGTGGCAGTCTGCAACGACATTTCCTGCTGGTCGCAGAATCGCCGTTCCGTGACCGTGCTCGATGGCGCCGGCGGCGTCTGAGCATCCGGCTTTCTGAAATCTATCGAGGCCGGCACTTTCCTTGCGGAAGTGCCGGCCTTTTCATATTTTGGCCGCGGTGACAGCGTGTGATAACCCGTCACTTGAGAGAAACAGTCCGGTCTTCATGATGGTTCGAGAATTTGCCTTTCTACCCAGCCGGGCGCGACTGCTGGCTGCTGTCGCCTTCGGGGCCATTGCATGGGCTGCGTTGCCGGCTGCAGCGCAGGATGCAGCCGAGCTGACCGTGCGCACCGGGCGACTGGAAAACCAGGTCCGAGCGCTGTCTGGCCAGATCGAGCAGTTGCAGTTCGAGAACCGCCGGCTCACCGAGCAGCTCCGCAAGTTCCAGGAGGATGTCGATTTCCGCCTGAACGAGCGCGGCGGCAGCGGTGGCGCTCGCCCGGGTGGCGCCGCGCCAGGGCCGGCTGCCCAGCCGCCGGCGACGCAGCCGGGTCGTCCGCGTCGGAATGATGCCTTCGACCCCTCAACGCACCCGGGGGGCTCGGGGGCGCCGCGTCAGCTCGGCAGCATGGAAGGCATTATCGAGGACGAATTCGCCGGGGCGGGCGGTGGTGGCCAGGGACCGCTCGACCTTCAGGGCGTCGGCCGACAGGTCCCGCAGGGTGCGCTGCCGCAGGGCGGACCGCGTGGCGGACCGAGCGTCGCGGCGACGGGCGCGGCGCCGAGCCCCAAGGACAGCTATGACACGGCCTATGCCTATGTCCTGCGCAAGGAATACGAGCAGGCCGAAATGGGCTTTCGTCAGTTCCTGCAGAGCTATCCGCGTGATCGGCTTGCCGCCGACGCCACCTTCTGGCTCGGCGAGAGCTATTTCCAGCGCCAGCGCTATCGCGAGGCTGCCGAGCAATTCCTCAAGATCTCGCGTGACTATCCGCGCGCCGGCAAGGGTGCCGACAGCCTGCTCAAGCTCGGCATGTCGCTGAATGGGCTTGGCGCGCGCGACCAGGCCTGCGCAACCTATGCCAAGGTCGGCGTCGACTATCCTTCCGCTTCCAATGCCGTGCGGCAGGGTGTCGAGCGCGAACGGCGCCGCGCTCGCTGCGCTTGAGCGCGCTGGCTTCCAGCGATCCTGAGCATCTTCCGGTTTCAGCCGGCGAGGCGGCTGCGCTCTTCGCCGGGCTCGCGGGTGAAACGCGCCTGCTGATTGCGGTCTCGGGCGGCCCAGATTCCGTTGCCCTGCTTTCCCTGTTGCACGATTGGTCGCAGCAGCCCGCTAGGCCCGCGCTTCATGCCGCGACGGTCGATCACGGCCTGCGCGAGACGTCCTCGAGCGAAGCTGAAGCCGTCGGCGCCCTCTGCTCCGGGCTGAGTGTTCCCCATGCGATCCTGCGCTGGGAGGGTCCGAAACCTACGACCGGCATCCAGCAGCGGGCACGAGAGGCGCGCTATGCCCTGCTGGCGGCACATGCGGAGGCTCTCGGTGGTGCAGTGCTGGTCACGGCGCACACGCTCGACGACCAGGCCGAGACGCTGCTGATGCGGATGGCGCGCGGTTCCGGGCCGAGCGGACTTGCCGGCATGCGGGCCAGGGTGGGTAAGGATAGCACAGTGCTGGCACGTCCGCTGCTTGCCGTGCCGAAAGCGCGTCTCATCGCGACCGCTGAGGCGAGGGGGCTTTCCTACATTCGTGACCCGAGCAATGCCGATCCGCGGTTCGAGCGCGCGCGTTGGCGGACCCTGATGCCGATGCTGGCCGACGAGGGGCTCACAGCCGAACGTCTGGCGGTCCTGGCTGCGAGGCTGGCGCGCATGGATGCGGCGATAGAGCACCACGTCGCCCTGCTGCTGCCGTCGCTCATATTCGCAGGGGAGGGGACCGGGGTGACGCGGCTGCGCTTCGGCGCGTTGGTCGATCTTCCCGAGGAAATTGCCCTGCGGGTTATGGCCGAGGCGCTCGCCCTGGTGCCTGGATCGAATGCAGAACTGTCGCGGCTCGAGCGGCTGGAAGGCTGCGTGTTCACGCTTCTGGAGGCGGCACGGCGGGGCACGGCCATGACGCGGACACTATCGGGGTGTGTACTTGCGCTCGATCGGGACGGTGTCCTGACGCTGGCGCCGGAACCGGCGCGCAGACGGGGCGTTCACCCTGCGTCGCGATGAGCCTGGTTCAAATCTGCTGTTTCCCTTGGCAAGGGGCTTTGCCGCTCCTAGATTAACGCCTGAAACCCTTGGCCCTTTCCGGTTGGACCGGGCGGCCCGATCGGACAGAGAATGAATCCGAACTTCCGTAATTTTGCCCTCTGGGTGGTGATTTTCCTGCTGGTTCTGGCGCTCGTGACGCTGTTCCAGAGCCCGAGCCAACGCACCAGCACCAACGAAATCCCCTATAGCCAGCTCATCAACGAGAGCGAAGCCGGGCGGATTTCCAATGTCGTGGTCGCAGGCCAGGAGATTTCGGGCACGTTTTCGGACGGCCGCAGCTTCGTAACCTACGCTCCCTACGGCGACCCGGCTCTGCTGAAGACGCTGGCGCAGAAGGGGGTCCAGGTCTCGGCGCGTGCTCCGTCGGAGGGCACGCCCTGGTTCATGGCGCTGCTCGTCAATTCATTGCCCTTCGTCATCTTCATCGGCCTGTGGATCTTCATGTCCCGGCAGATGCAGAATGGTGCCGGTCGCGCCATGGGCTTCGGCAAGTCCAAGGCCAAGCTGCTGACCGAGGCGCATGGTCGCGTCACCTTCGAGGATGTCGCGGGCATCGACGAGGCCAAGGAGGATCTGCAGGAGATCGTCGAATTCCTGCGCGATCCCCAGAAGTTCCAGCGGCTCGGCGGGCGCATCCCGCGCGGCGTGCTGCTCGTCGGTCCTCCCGGCACCGGCAAGACGCTGACGGCGCGTGCCGTCGCCGGCGAAGCCAATGTGCCGTTCTTCACGATCTCGGGTTCTGATTTCGTCGAGATGTTCGTCGGCGTCGGCGCGAGCCGCGTGCGCGACATGTTCGAGCAGGCCAAGAAGAACGCGCCCTGCATCATCTTCATCGACGAAATCGATGCGGTCGGTCGTCACCGCGGCGCCGGTCTCGGCGGTGGCAATGACGAGCGCGAGCAGACCCTGAACCAGCTGCTCGTCGAGATGGACGGCTTCGAGGCGAATGAGGGTGTGATCATCATCGCCGCCACGAACCGCCCAGACGTGCTCGATCCGGCGCTGCTGCGTCCCGGCCGCTTCGATCGCCAGATCGTCGTGCCGAATCCCGATGTCGCCGGTCGCGAGAAGATCCTGCGCGTGCATGTCCGCAAGGTGCCGATGGCTCCCGACGTCGATCTCAAGATCCTGGCGCGCGGAACGCCTGGCTTCTCGGGCGCCGATCTTATGAACCTCGTCAACGAGGCGGCTCTGCTGGCAGCCCGTCGCGGCAAGCGCATGGTCACCCATGCCGAGTTCGAGGATGCCAAGGACAAGGTCATGATGGGCGCCGAGCGCAAATCCATGGCGATGTCCGAGGAAGAGAAGAAGCTGACCGCCTATCATGAGGCCGGCCACGCCATCGTGGGCTTGTATGTCCCGGCCGGCATCCCGGTCCACAAGGCGACGATCATCCCGCGCGGTCGCGCGCTCGGTATGGTGAAGTTCCTGCCGGAGGGCGATCGCTATTCGATGAAGTTCAAGGAGTTCACCTCGCAGCTCGCCGTGGCCATGGGCGGTCGCGTTGCGGAGGAGATCACCTTCGGTAAGGAGAACATCACCTCAGGCGCCACCGGCGACATCCAGCAGGCGACCAAGATGGCCAAGGCCATGGTCACGCAGATGGGCTATTCCGATGAACTCGGCCTGGTCGCCTATGGCGACAACCAGGAAGAGGTTTTCTTGGGCATGTCGATGGGCCGGACCCAGAGCGTGTCGGAAGCGACCGCGCAGAAGATCGATAGCGAAGTGCGCAAACTCGTCCACCAGGGCTATCTGGACGCCAAGAAGATCCTCAACGAACACCATGAGGAATTCGTCCACGTGGCCGAGGCGCTGCTCGAGTTCGAGACGCTGACCGGCGACGAGATCCGCGATCTGATCGCCGGCAAGCGCCCGACCCGCGATGCTGACGATACGCCGTCGGCGCCGCGCGGCTCGGCGGTGCCGAGTGCCGGCCGCGGCCGTAAGCGCGACGAGCCTGACGCTGGTCTGGAGCCGCAGCCGCTGGTCTGAACGGCCTCGGTCGGACCAGACACATGAAGGCGGCCATATTGGCCGCCTTTTTCTTTGCCTGCGATCAATGGTTAGGTGGGGCTGTTGCGTGTGACCGAGTTGGGGACGAGACCCGCGCGATCGTTCCTGTCTTCGTTCCGGCGGCGTTGCCCATGATAAAATTCGTCATAAAACGTGAGAAGGCGGAACGCATGTCCCGCTATAGAAGAACTCAACAGGGCCGGGAGCGGGCTGGTTGCAACCGCGCCCCGGTTGTCCGCGAAGCTCCCATCATGGCCGCCATCTGGATCGACTGGATATGACGCGCAAATATTTCGGAACCGACGGCATCCGCGGCCGCGCCAATGGCGTGATCACGCCCGATCTGGCGCTCAGGGTCGGCCAGGCCACCGGTATCGCGTTTCGGCGCGGCGAGTACCGCCACCGCGTGGTGATCGGCAAGGATACGCGGCTCTCGGGCTACATGATCGAGACGGCGCTGATCGCCGGCTTCACCTCGGTCGGCATGGATGTGCTGCAGCTCGGTCCGATGCCGACGCCGGCGGTCGCGATGCTGACGCGCTCGATGCGCGCGGATCTCGGCGTGATGATCTCGGCGTCGCACAACCCCTATGAGGATAACGGCATCAAGCTGTTCGGTCCCGACGGCTACAAGCTCAATGACGAGGTCGAGAGCGAGATCGCCGCCCTGATCGATTCCGATCTCGGAGCGCAGCTTTCGGAGGCTGCGATGCTTGGCCGTGCCAAGCGCATCGACAGCGCCCATGCGCGCTATATCGAATTCGCCAAACGCACCTTGCCGCGCAACATGAATCTCGACGGGCTGCGCATCGTCGTCGATTGCGCCAACGGCGCCGCCTACAAGGTTGCGCCCGAGGCGCTCTGGGAGCTCGGGGCCGAGGTCATCGCCATCGGGGTCGAGCCGGACGGCTTCAACATCAATAAGGATGTCGGTTCGACCAAGCCGGATGCCTTGGCTCAGAAGGTGCGCGAGCTGCGCGCCGATATCGGCATTGCCCTTGATGGCGACGCTGATCGCGTGCTGATCATCGACGAGCAGGGACATGCCGTCGATGGCGACCAGCTGATGGCCGTAATCGCGCGCAGCTGGCAGGAGGACGGTCGTCTCTCGGCGCCTGGCATCGTCGCGACCGTGATGTCGAATCTCGGGCTGGAGCGCTATCTCGCCGGACTCGGCCTGAGCCTTGAGCGCACCGCTGTGGGCGACCGTTATGTGCTCGAGCATATGCGGGCGAACGGCTTCAACCTTGGCGGCGAGCAATCCGGCCATATCATCCTCTCCGACTACGCGACGACCGGAGACGGGCTCGTGGCGGCGCTGCAGCTGCTCGCGGTGGTGAAGCGGATGGACAAGCCGGTCTCGGAAGTCTGCCACTGCTTCGAGCCGCTGCCGCAGATCCTCAAGAACGTGCGCTACAAGCAGGGCCAGCCCCTGACGGAGAAGCCGGTCGTCAACGCGATCGAGGCCGCCAGGCAAATGCTCGGCGATAGCGGGCGTCTCGTCATTCGTCCGTCAGGCACCGAGCCGGTGATCAGGGTGATGGCCGAAGGCGATGACCGCGACCTGGTGATGCGCGCTGTCGACGACATCGTCGATGCGGTGACGAAGGCCGCAGCCTGACGCAGCTGGCCGGCTACGTCTTCGATCAAAGATCATCATGAAGGTAGGACGTGTCCCCGCGCATTCCATCTTTGGGCTGCGCGGGATTTGCTCGTTCCTGCGAGATTTCGTGGTTAAGCGGTAAGGTTAAGCGTCGTTTAAGGAATTCGTGCCAGGGTCCTTCCCGTCGGTAACACGCGCGAGCTGCGTATCGCGTCGCGCAAACTCGAGGGACTCTGCCATGGGCAGCCTGAAAATTCTCGCACTAGCGGGCGCCATGGCCTTCGGAGGCTCCGCCGTGACCTCCGCTGCCGACCTCGCCCCTCTGCTGCCTCCACCGCCTGAGCCTGTTGCCCTGCGCGGGACGATTGGGTCCGGTTGGTATTTGCGCGGTGATGTAGGTGTCGGTTTGCAGACCGTCGGCAAGTACCAGCAGGACGACCTTGCGGCTGTCGGCGGCGTGCTTTTCAATAAAACCGATCAAACGGCCTTTTTCGGTGGCGTCGGCGTGGGCTACCGCTTCAACAATTGGTTCCGCATCGATGGTACATGGGAGTATCGCGGCGGAGGGACGATTGGGGTCAATGATAAGCTCTTCAACTCCTTCGCCAATGGCACCCAGACAAATACCTACAAGGGCAACCTCTCCTCGATGGTGGCCCTGTTCAACGCCTATGTCGATCTCGGCACCTGGAACTGCCTGACGCCCTATATCGGCGCCGGTATCGGTTATGCGCAGAACCGCATCTCGGGGTTGACCGAACAGGGCATCGTGTTTGCCAATGAGCCTTTCGGTCCGGTTTCCCCGACGCTGGGCACCGCGAGCAACGGCACCCGTTCCGGCGTCGCCTGGGCGCTCATGGCGGGGCTCGGCTATGAGGTGAACAAGAACCTGACCCTTGAAGTTGGGTATCGCTACCTCAATCTGGGCGATGCCCAGTCTGGGCGCATTCAAAATGCATTCCTGACGGAATCCTATGGGCCGCTGAAGGCCAAGGACATCCAGAGCCACGACATCCGCATCGGCATGCGCTGGAATTTCGGCGATCCCGATTGCTGCGCAGCTCCGGCTCCGGTCGCCTACCAGGCGCCCGTCGTGCGCAAGTACTGACTATCTGGTTCTCCAGCTTCGCAAGGAACGGCGCGGATCATCGATCCGCGCCGTTTGCATTTCGCAACTCCGCAAGACTGTGAGGCTCCAAGTCGGGCCGCGTTGACAAAGCCTCCATCCCTTCGCCCTATTTGTGCTTGGCCGAGGCGTTCGCAGTCGGGACACGCCTCCACTGACCAGGCTTCCAGCCCACGCGCCATCGCCGTTCGCGCTGGCCCTCTGCAAGGATATGATCATGAAGACACGCGCCGCCGTTGCCTGGGAGGCCGGAAAGCCGCTGACCATCGAAACCATCGAGATCGGCGGACCGAAGGCGGGCGAGGTCCTGGTCGAGGTGATGGCGACCGGCATCTGCCACACCGACGCCTACACGCTGTCGGGTATGGATTCGGAGGGCAAGTTCCCGGCGATCCTCGGCCATGAGGGCGCCGGCATCGTCCGCGAGGTCGGCGCCGGCGTGACCACGCTCAAGGTCGGCGATCACGTCATTCCGCTCTACACGCCGGAATGTCGGAATTGCAAAAGCTGCCTGTCACGCCGCACCAATCTCTGCACCGCGATCCGCTCGACACAAGGCCAGGGCGTGATGCCGGACGGCACATCGCGCTTCTCCTGCGATGGCGGCGAGGTCTTCCACTATATGGGCTGCTCGACCTTCGCGAATTTCACGGTGCTGCCCGAGATCGCACTGGCGAAGGTTCGTGAGGACGCGCCCTTCGACAAGATCTGCTATATCGGCTGCGGCGTGACGACGGGGATCGGCGCGGTGATCTACACCGCCAAGGTCTGGCCCGGCGCTAATGTCGTGGTCTTCGGGCTCGGCGGCATCGGCCTCAACGTCATCCAGGGTGCCCGCATGGTCGGTGCCGACAAGATCATCGGTGTCGACATCAATCCGGGCAAGCGCGCCATGGCCGAGAAATTCGGCATGACCGACTTCATCAATCCGGCCGAGATCGGCAACGACAAGGTGGTGCAGGCGATCGTCGATCTGACCGGCGGCGGCGCCGACTTCTCCTTCGACGCGACCGGCAATACCAACGTGATGCGCCAGGCGCTGGAATGCTGCCATCGCGGCTGGGGTGAATCGATCGTCATCGGGGTTGCCGAAGCCGGCAAGGAAATCGCGACCCGGCCGTTCCAGCTCGTCACCGGGCGGGTCTGGAAAGGCACGGCCTTCGGTGGCGCCCGTGGGCGCACCGACGTGCCGAAGATCGTCGACTGGTACATGGAGGGCAAGATCAACATCGATGATCTGATCACCCACAAGCTCAGCCTGGATGAGATCAATCACGGATTCGACCTGATGCATGAGGGCAAGTCGATCCGCTCGGTCGTCGTGTACTGAGCCGGCCGCTCTTCCGCCGCATCGACCCTCCATGGAAACCCGTCATCATCCCTGATCTCCGCTTCACCGCGGCAGGGATGATGATGTGGATCAGGCTTGGACTGCGCGTCGCGAACGACCGAAAGGGACATCATGGAACTCCTCTCGAACTCCAAGGCTTTCGGCGGCTCGCAGCGCGTTTTCCGACACGAGAGCGCGGTCTGCGCCTGTCCGATGACCTTCGCGATCTTCCTGCCGCCACAGATCGAAGATGGCCCGGTTCCGGTGCTCTGGTATCTGTCGGGGCTGACCTGTTCGCACCAGAACGTCATGGACAAGGGCGAGTACCGCGCTGCCGCTGCCGCGAACGGCATCGCGATCATATGCCCGGACACGTCGCCACGCGGCGACGGCGTGCCGGACGAGCCCGACAACTGGCAGTTCGGCTCCGGTGCGGGCTTCTATCTCGATGCGACCCAGGAGCCCTATGCCCGGAACTACCGGATGGAGAGCTATCTCCTCACAGAGCTGAGCGAGATCGTCGCTCACAACTTTCCCGTCGACATGAGCAGGCAGGGCATCTTTGGCCATTCCATGGGGGGGCATGGCGCGATCACCCTCGCGCTGAAAAATCCCGATCGCTTTCATTCGGTCTCGGCCTTCGCACCGATCACGCAGCCTTCGACGGCGGGTTGGTCGCGGCCGGCCTTTGAAAAATATCTCGGCTCCGATGAGGCGGGCTGGCGGCGTTACGATAGTACTGCGCTGATCGCGGACGGCCACCGGGTCAAGGACCTCCTGGTTGACCAGGGCACGGCCGACGGCTTCCTGCAGGAGGGGTTGCGGCCCTGGCTGCTCGAAGTGGCCTGCGTCAGCGCAGGGATTCCGCTCGAGCTCCACATGCGGGATGGCTACGACCATTCCTACAATTTCGTCTCCACTTTCATGGCGCAGCACATCTCCTGGCACGCCCAGCGCCTGACCCCCTGACGTGGATCGCAGCCGTTCCCAGGCGCCGGGAACGGACTGGCCCGCCCCGTGTTGATGAACGTAACCGTTCCGCATGCGGGGGAAGCAATCATGCCATCGAGCCGCTCTGCGATCGCGGAACGCTCCTTCTTCACGCGCCTTTCCCAGAGCACGGCCCATTTGGCCGGCAAGCCCCAGACCTTCTTCCTGGCGCTGGCGATCATCATCGTCTGGGCAGCGTCGGGGCCCTTCTTCGGCTTCAATGACACCTGGCAACTCGTGATCAACACCTCGACCACGATTGTCACCTTCCTGATGGTCTTCATCATCCAGAACAGCCAGAACCGCGACACCGCAGCGATGCAGATCAAGCTCGACGAGCTTATTCTTCGGCTTGAGGGGGCTCGGGAGGAGCTGCTCGACCTTGAGGAACTCGACGAGGAGAAGCTCGAGGCGATGCGCGCGGAGTTCGAGAGGCTGGCGAGGAAGGCGAGGGAGAAAAACGGTGACTAGCTCCGGCTTGCCGGGAGAGCGAGGCATCGTCTATCGTCATGGCGTGATTTGTCCGCCCTTCGTCTCGATCTGGTATTTCGCCAATTGCTCAGAGCTTTAGCATGAACCCATACCTCAAGTGGGAGATGCAAAATGTCCTCTGATACCGCCTTGCTCGTTATCGATGTCCAGGAATCCTTCCGGCAGCGTGCCTATTTTGAAGAGACCTATGTGTCGCCCTTCATCACGCGGCTTCAGGCGCTCGTCGACGGAGCCAAGGAAGCTGGCATCCCTGTCGTCCAGATTTTCCACGTCGACCCGACCGGTCCCTTCGCCGAGAGTTCCGGCTACGTGAAGACCCTCGCGCCGCTCACGCTCGAACCAGATGCCGTCTTTCGCAAGGGGCGGCACAGCGCACTCGTCGGCAGTGGGCTTGATGTCTGGCTGACCGAGAATGGCATTCGCCGCGTGATCGTCTCCGGCATCCGCACCGAGCAGTGCTGCGAGACCACGACCCGCCACGCGTCGGACCTCGGCTATGAGGTCGATTATGTCGGCGAGGCGACCCTGACCTTCCCGATGACCGATGCCGCCGGCCGCCAGTGGAGCGCAGCCGAAATACGGGCGCGGACGGAGCTTGTTCTGGCCGATCGCTTTGCGCGCATCGCCACCGTCGAGGACGCTCTCACTCAGCGCAGCAAGAAGCTGGCAGCATGACGCGCGAGCAGCAGCCCGTCGAGGTGCCGGTCTATGTGCTCGTACCACCGCGCGTGCTGCTGCTCGATGTCGCCGGACCGATCGAGGTGCTGCGCCGGGCCAATCTGGAACAGGACGCCTTGCGCTTCACCGTGACCTATGTCGGGCCGCTGCCTGATGTCGGGAGTTCGATCGGCCTTGGCATGACAGCCATCGGTCCCTTACCAGCCTCTCTGCCAGACGGCTCGCTGCTTGTCCTGCCCGGCAGTGCCGATGCGCCTCTTGGCCATCAGGGGTCGAGCCGGGAGGAGGATGCGGTCCAGGAGGGGCAGATCGTCGAGTGGCTGCGGCGGGCGGTTCGTCCGGGCATCCGCTTCATCTCGATCTGCTCCGGAGCCCTGCTCGCGGGCCGCGCCGGGCTTCTCGACGGGTATGATTGCACCACGCATTATGACTGCCTCAGCGAACTCGCTGAGGCTGCGCCGGCGGCCCGAATCCTTGAGAACCGGCTCTATGTCGAGGATGGCGAGCGCCTGACCAGTGCCGGGATTACAGCCGGTATCGATCTGATGCTGCATGTCGTGGCGGGGATGGCGGGGCATGCCTGCGCGCTTGCAGTTGCACGCTATCTCGTCGTCTATCTCAGGCGTGCCGGCGCCGATCCGCAGCTTTCGCCCTGGCTCGAAGGCCGCAACCACATCCACCCTTCCGTGCACCGGGCACAGGATGCGGTGGCGGCCGACCCGGTGCGCGACTGGTCGGTGAGTACGCTTGCCGATGCCGCCGCAACGAGCCCGCGCAATCTCTCGCGCCTGTTCAACGAACATGCGGGCATGAGCGTCACCGAATATGTCAATCGGATGCGGGTTGCCGTTGCGCGAGAGTTGCTGACCGGTTCCCGCCTCGACATCGAGGCGGTCGCTGAACGCGCCGGCTTTGCTTCACCTCGGCAATTGCGGCGGGCCTGGGGGCGCTTCCATAGTCTGCCGCCGAGCCGGATGCGGCAGAGCGAGGCTAATGCTGCGGGCTGAACCGGAGGTCAGACCACCGATGTCAGGCCGCCATCGACCATCAGCAGATGGCCGTTGACATAGTCGGACGCTGCCGATGAGAGGAAGATCGCGGCGCCGACCAGTTCCTTAGTCTCGCCCCAGCGCCCGGCGGGCGTCCGGCTCTTGACCCAGCCTGAGAAAGTTTCGTCGGCGATCAGCGCCTTGTTGAGCTCGGTGACGATGTAGCCGGGGCCGATCGCGTTGGTCTGGATGTTATGTTTGCCGAGCTCGGCGGCGAGACCGCGTGTCATCATCTTCACGGCGCCTTTGGTGGCGGTGTAGGGCACGATGGTGGGCCGGCCGAGCTCACTCATCACCGAGCCGATATTGACGATCTTGCCCCGGCCGCGCGGCACCATCCGCTTTGTCACGGCCTGCGTGACATAGAAGACCGAATGGAGATTGGTATTGATCAGGTAATGCCAGTCCTCGGCGGGGAACTCGGTGAAGGGCGCCCGCTTCTGCGTGCCGGCATTGTTGATCAGGATGTCGATCGGCCCGACCTCGGCCTCGATCGCGGCAATGGCCGCCTCGACGGCCTGCTGCTCGGTGACGTCGAAGGCAGAGATCGAGACATTGCGGCCGGAATTGGCGATCGCGGCGCGTGCGGTCTCGAGCTTGCCCTTGTCGCGGCCGTTGAGCACGACATGTGCCCCAGCTTCGCTCAGACCTTCGGCCATGGCGAGGCCGATGCCCTGGCCCGAACCGGTGATGAGTGCGATCTTGCCTTCAAGGCTGAACAGCGAAAGCGACATGGCGTATCCTCGATGGCGCAGGTATGGCCGAAGAAATTCGATTTGCGCAGGCCCGCATAGCTTGGGTAAGCATCTTTCAATCGATTAGACAATTGCAGATCGGCCGAATCCGACAAGGCCTTCCCTGGGAGAACCGCCATGCGCGCAGTCGTCATCCACGCCGCGAAGGACCTGCGGGTCGAGGAATGGCCCGTGCCGGAACTCGGACCGCTGGATGTGCGCGTGCGGATCGAGGCGGGCGGGATCTGCGGCTCGGACCTGCACTACTACCAGCATGGTGGCTTCGGTACGATTCGCGTGCGCGAGCCGATGATCCTCGGCCACGAGATCGCCGGGACGGTCGAGGCGGTCGGCGGCGAGGTCTCGCGGGTCAGGCCGGGGGACCGTGTCGCCGTCAATCCGAGCCGGGCTTGCGGGCGTTGCCGCTACTGCCAGGCAGGCCAGCAGCAACACTGCACCGACATGCTGTTCTATGGCAGCGCCATGCGCTTCCCCCATGTCCAGGGCGGGTTTCGCGATGTGCTCGTCGTCGAGGAGCGGCAGGCGGTGAAGCTGCCTGCGCATGTGCTGGCGGCGCAGGCCGCCTTCGCCGAGCCGCTTTCGGTTTGCCTCCATGCCGCCAAGCGCGCTGGCCCCCTCCTCGGCAAGCGGGTCCTGGTGACCGGCTCCGGGCCGATCGGCGTGCTCACCGTGGTCGCTGCCAGGGCGGCGGGAGCCTCCGAGATCGTCGCGACCGACGTTGTCGACGGTCCGCTGCCGACGGCATTGAAGATGGGCGCGACGGGCGCGATCAACGTCATGGCGGAGCCGGAGCGGCTCAAGGCGGAGTACGGCGCGGAGAAGGGGGCCTTCGACGTGATGTTCGAGGCCTCGGGTAACCAGCATGCGCTGACGGGTGCGTTCGACGTGGTGCGGCCCGGCGGGGTCATTGTACAGATCGGCGTCGGCGGTAATTTCACCCTGCCGATGAACGTGCTGGTCGCCAAGGAGTTCGATCTGCGGGGCTCATTCCGCTTCCATGAGGAGTTCGACTGGGCCGTGGCGATGATCGGCTCGGGCAGCGTCGATCTCTCTCCGCTGCTGACGGCGTCGATCCCGGTCGAGCGGGCCGTCGAGGCCTTCGAGCTGGCTGGCGACAAGTCGCGGGCGATGAAGGTGCAGCTCGCCTTCGCCTGATCAGCCGAGCCGCAGCGTCGGATGGCCCGTCTGGCCGTGCAGCGCGGGGTCGTAGACGACGAAGGTGTCGCGACCGCCATGCTTGGCGGCATAGAGCGCGGCATCGGCATGGGCGGCCGCGCTCGACAGGGTTTCCAGCGGGCCGACGATGCAGGCGCCGATGCTCACGGTCGCGGTGATCGCCTGCGCCCCATTAAGCTCGATCGGGGCTGCCCTGATCTCGCTGACGATCTTGGCGGCAATCGCCGAAAGCGAGGCGAGCGAACTGTCGGCGATCAGCAGGATGAACTCGTCGCCGCCCCAGCGGGCACAAATATCATAGTTGCGCAGCACGGCGGACATGCGGTGTACGACCTCGATGATGACCCGGTCACCGGCCTGGTGGCCATAGGTATCATTGATCGTCTTGAAGTCATCGAGATCGACCAGGGCGAGCGCCGTCGGGCGCCCGGTGCGAAGGGCCCGGTTCTGCTCCTGGGCAAAGGCTCCTTCAAAGCCACGTCGATTCAGCACCGAGGTAAGCGGGTCGTGATGGGCGAGATGCTCGAGCGTCTCGGTGCGCTCCCGTACCATTGCCTCGAGTCGGTCGGTATTGTCGCCAACCGCGCGTGCCATCTCCTCGAGGGCGCGCGACAGGCGGCCGATCTCATCATGGCCGGCGTCAGTATCGGAAGGTGTGAACGAGCCGGCGCGGACGCGCATCACGGAGGCTTCCATCCGCGCCAGCCTGTCGAGAACGCTGCGTTTGAACAGCAAGGTCATCAGTGTGGCGGCAGTCATCAGGATGGTGGCCAGCAGCAATGCGATCGGAAGAAACAGCCTTCGATCGATGATCTTGTCGACATCCATCAGGCTGATGTTGAACCAGCCCAGGCGGTCGAGATAGCCCACTCCGACGAGCGTTTCGCGGCCGCTGACGGTCATGAAGCGTGAGCGGACGGGGGCTTCACCCCGCGCGACCTCAGCCATCATGCCGGTCAGCGCCGCACGGTCGGCTTCTTCGTCGACAAGGGCAAAGATCGTCTTCTTGGCCTTGAGGTCCTTTGTCAGACTATGAAAGTCGACAAGGCGCGGATCGCGATGCGCCTGCACCGCGCCGTTGCGGTCGACGAAGATGCTCTGCACGCCGACCTGCGGGATATCGACGACTTCGCGAATGAACTGGCTGAGATCGACGCCGGTCCCGATGATGTCGAGCTGCTTGGCCCCCTTGCTGATGATGCAGTTGATCCAGACCTTGGTGACCTTGAGATTGTCGTCGTGGTCGACATTGAGGTGGCAGCCGGAGCCGAGCGCCGCCGTCTTGTAGTACCAGCCGTCGCGCGGGTTCTCGCGTGAGAGGGTGTAGCGCCTGCGGGCGGTCTCGTAAGTGTTCTGCTTGTCGTTGAAGTAGTAGTTGCCGGAGCCGTCGAGCACGACGAAATAGCTGCGATCCTTGAACGAGAGCCGGTAATGCTCAAGTTCGGCGAGCCCGCGCGCGGATTTCTCGGGATCGTTCTCATCTGCCGCCCAGGCAAGAATGGCTGGGGAGCGCGCCACCGTTTCGGCCAGCGAGACCTCCCGCATCAGGGATTCCAGCCCGCGATAGCGATCGAACAGGATCTGCTTCTCGGCGAAGAGCGTGCCGAGTTTCTCGACCGTCGCGTTGACGATCCAGAGAAAAGCTGCGGTCGAGGGGATGGCGACCGCAAGCAGGGCGGCCAGGGTCAAGACGAGAACCCGGCCCCTCAACCCCGAGGTGAAGGCCGGCCGCGCGATATTCGCCCTCATCCCGAGCAGTGCCCCGACAGCGTCCGCCGAACCTAACTGGATGTCGTGATTCGACGCGTTTGATTCGGCCTTTTTCTGTCACGATGCTTGCACGGGTGAAGGTAGAAATCACCCGTGCCAGTGTCTAATCCAGCTGCAAAAGCTTAGAAGAGGCCTTCGATCTGTCCTTCCGCATCGATATGGATGCGTTCTGCGGCGGGCTCCCGGGGCAGACCGGGCATGGTCATGATGTCCCCGCAGATCGCGACGACGAAGCCGGCCCCGGCCGAGAGGCGAAGTTCACGGACCGGGACGATGTGGCCCGAGGGTGCGCCGCGCAACGTGGGGTCGGCCGAGAAGGAGTATTGGGTCTTGGCCACGCAGACGGGAAGGTGTCCATGCCCGGCAGCTTCGAGTTCCGCGAAGCGCGCGCCCACCTTGGCGTCGTGGGAGATGCCAGCCGCGCCGTAGATCTCTTCGGCAATGGTCTGCAGCTTGTCGCGCAACGGCATGGCATCTGGATAGAGCGGCGCGAAATCCGCCTCGTCATCGTCGGCCAGTGCGGCGACCTTGCGCGCCAGCTCCTCGGCGCCCGCGCCGCCTTCGGCCCAGTGCCGGCAGATCACGGCTTCGACGCCAAGATGGTTGCGGCAATAATGGCGGATCAGCTCATGCTCGGCATGGGTGTCGCTGTCGAAATTGTTGATTGCGACGATCGGCGGAACGCCGAATTTCCGGATGTTGACGACATGGCGCGTCAGGTTGGAGAGCCCGGCTTCGAGCGCCTTCAGGTTCTCCTGGCCGAGCGCATCCTTGGCTGCGCCGCCATGCATCTTCAGCGCGCGGACGGTCGCTACCACGACCGCCGCGGCCGGCTTGAGGCCGGCCTTGCGGCATTTGATGTCGAAGAACTTTTCCGCGCCGAGATCGGCCCCGAAGCCGGCTTCGGTCACGACATAATCGGCGAGCTTCAGTGCGGCGCGCGTGGCGATCACCGAGTTGCAGCCATGGGCGATATTGGCGAAGGGGCCGCCATGGACGAAGGCTGGCGTCCCTTCCAGGCTCTGCACGAGGTTCGGCATGAGCGCATCCTTGAGCAGGACGCTCATCGCGCCGGTCGCCTTCAGCTCGGCGGCAGTGATCGCGCGCTTGTCGCGGCTGCGGCCGACCACGATGCGGCCGAGCCGGTCCTCGAGATCGGCATGGTCGCGAGCGAGGCAGAAGATCGCCATGACTTCAGAGGCGACAGTGATGTCGAAGCCGTCCTCGCGTGGATAGCCGTTGCCATTGCCGCCCAGCGACGACACGATCTGCCGCAAGGCGCGATCATTCATGTCCATGACGCGGCGCAGCGCGACATTGCGGGCATCGAAGTCGAGCGCATTGCCCCAATAGATATGATTGTCGACCAGCGCAGCGAGCAGGTTGTGGGCGCTGGTGATGGCGTGGAAGTCGCCGGTGAAATGCAGATTGATCTGTTCCATCGGCACGACCTGCGCATAGCCGCCGCCGGCGGCCCCGCCCTTCATGCCAAAGCAGGGACCGAGCGACGGTTCGCGCAGCGCGATCATGGTACGCTTGCCGAGGCGAGACAGGCCGTCGCCGAGGCCAACCGTCGTGGTGGTCTTGCCCTCGCCGGCGGGCGTCGGGCTGATCGCCGTGACGAGGATCAGCTTTCCATTTGGACGCTGCTCGAAATCCGGGATCGCGGCGCCATCGATCTTTGCGATGTACTTGCCGTAGGGATGAAGGGCCTCTTCGGGAATCCCGACCCTTTCGGCGATGCTGGGGATGGGCGTGAGTTCGGTTGCGCGGGCAATTTCGATATCGGTCGGCATACGGTTTCCTTCGCCGCGTCGCGACCCAGACCGGAGCACGCGGAATCGGCGGTCACAGTGCCGTGAAACGGGCCATTCTGCCACTGCTTTCCCGGAACGCTGCGTCCATATTTTGGCAAGGCTCCGGTCTTCACCCCAAGGGGAGGGGCACCAAACTGGGATCCGGGATGGGAGTGCGCGATGCCGCAAATTGGGTTCAACCGCCGTGATCTCGTCGCTTCCGCGCTCGCTGCGGCCGGGCTCGCGGCGCTGTCTCGTCCCGAACCTGCCCGGGCCGAAGGAACGGAACTTCCGATGACGCCTGCCTGCGAGGGCAGGGCGGCGGTTACCAGGCGCCAGATCGAGGGGCCGTATTTCACGCCGTCCTCCCCGCTCAAGCGGGATCTGCGCGGAGATGGGCCAGGCGAGATGCTGGTGCTGTCCGGTTTCGTGCTGACGCCGCAATGCCGCCCGGTCGGCGGAGCCCTGGTCGATCTCTGGCATGCCAATGCGAGCGGCGACTACGACAATGCGGGCTTTCTCTTCCGAGGCCACCAGTTCACCGACGCGCAGGGCCGGTACCAGTTCATCACCCGCATGCCCGGCCTCTATCCCGGCCGGACACGGCATTTTCATGTGAAGGTTCGGGCGGGACAGGGGCCGGTCCTGACGACCCAGCTCTATTTCCCGAGCGAGCCCGGCAATGCGCGCGACGGTATCTTCGACCGCGCGCTGCTGATGGATATCCGCGCTGCCGAAGGTGGGCGTCTCGGCCGGTTCGATTTCGTGATCGCGGCCTGAGCGAACCGGCGTGAGCCGGCCCGCTCGGGGTTTGGCTCACGCGACGAGATGGGCGTTCTGCGGGAACAGGAACTTGCGCGCCTCCTCGTCGAATTCCGTCTTGAAGGCGAACTGATCCTTCAATGCCACCGCGCGCTGAGCGGCGGGGCGAGCGGAAATCTCATCGAGATGGCGCTTGACGTTGGTCAGCTTGCCGAAGGCCTCTTCGCCGAGCGCGAAGGCTGCGCGCGTCGACCAGCCCCAGACCGACATGTCGATCAGCGTGTAGCTGTCTCCCAGCATGTAACGATGCTTGCCGAGCTGGTCGTTGATGATGCCCCAATGCCGTTCGGCCTCGCGCGAGTAGCGGTTGATTGCGTAGGGGATCTTCTCAGGCGCAAAACGGGTGAAATGCACGGCCTGTCCACAATAGGGGCCGATGCCGGTGGCGACGAACATCAACCAGGAGAGCATCTGGCCTCGTGCCGCCGGTGTGCTCTCGGGGAGGAACTTGCCGGTCTTCTCCGCGAGATAAAGCAGGATCGCGTTGCTATCGAAGATCGTGACGTCGCCATCAGTCAGGGCTGGCGTCTTGGCATTGGGATTGATCGCCAGGAACTCGGGCTTGAACTGGTCGCCACGCCGGGTATCGACCGGCACCATCTCGTAGGGCAGCCCGGCTTCCTCAAGGAAGAGCGCGATCTTCGCGGGGTTCGGCGACGGATGATAGTAGAACTTGATCATCGATTGGGTCTCCTGGCGCAGGGTGATCGAGCGGGTCTTACCGCTGTTTCGTCGCGTAAGCTGCAAGATCCGTCAGCCTGGCGATAGTGAGGTCGGCGCCCGCCCCGAGCCGTTCCGGTTGCATGCGCAGAGCCTTGAACAGTGCCGTGGGGCCGATCCCGCCGGGGGCCGCCAGCTCGGCACGCAAGGCCGTTGCGGGAATGCGCTCGATGCGCGCGACGGTGAAGCCATAGGCTTTGGCGCCGGCGATATCGAAACCGTTGGAGGAAACAAAGAGGATCTCCTCGCGAGCAAGGCCCAGTCGCTTCTCTACCAGCTCATAGCCGCGGGGGTCCGGCTTGTAGACGCCGATCTCGTCGACGCTGATCACGGTTTCCAGCAACTCGTCGATTCCGGCCTGGGCGACGAGGCGCTTCAACATGGCCGGGCTGCCATTCGAGAAAATGGCGAGGCGGAAGCCCGCAAGCTCCTCGAGTGCCTGCTTTGCCTCCGGGTAGAGCGCGAGCGCGTCATAGGCTGCCGCAATTCTGGCGATCAGATCGGGCGTCGCCACCAGCCCGAGTGTCGCCAACGTGAAGTCGAGCGAGTCGCGCGTGACCGTCCAGAAATCCTCATAGCGGCCCATCAGCGCCCTGAGCCAGGTGTACTCGAGCTGCTTCAGCCGCCAGATCTGGGTGATCGTTTCGCCATGGCCGGGAAACGCCTCGTCAGTGACGCCGGCAACGGATTGGACGTCGAACAAGGTGCCATAGGCGTCGAAAACGAGGGCTTTGAGCGCCATGGGCGGTTCCCTTGCCGTGGGGTCGGGGATCGGTGCTTCTTCTTAGCACTCGCGTTGGCGGCGCGGTGCGTGATATCCGCACAAGCAGTTTTTCCTTGATGCCCACAGGTTGCCGCATGTCGAACCGCCCCGTGATGCTGATGGTCCTCGATGGCTGGGGCTGGCGCGAGGATGAAACCAATAATGCGGTGAAGCTGGCGAACACGCCGAATTTCGATCGCTATTGGGCCAGTGCGCCGCGCGCTTTCCTGAAGACTTCGGGGCTCGATGTCGGCTTGCCGGAAGGCCAGATGGGTAATTCCGAGGTCGGCCATCTCAATCTCGGCGCCGGGCGCGTCGTCATGCAGGACCTGCCGCGGATCAACCAGGCGATCCAGGACAAGTCGATCGCGCAGGCGCTGGACGCGACCGGGCTTGTCGCGAAACTCAGGGATACAGGGGGCACCTGCCACCTGCTAGGCCTCGTCTCGCCCGGGGGGGTGCACGCCCATCAGGATCACGCCGTGGCGCTGGCCCGGATTCTGACCGGGCAGGGTATCCCGGTCTGCGTCCATGTCTTCACGGATGGACGAGACACCCCACCCCAATCGGCGGCAGAGTATGTACGCGATTTCGCCGCGGCCCTGCCGAAGGAGGCTGTGATCGGCAGCCTGTCGGGCCGTTATTTCGCGATGGATCGCGACAATCGCTGGGAGCGCGTCGAGCAGGCCTGGCGCGCCATGGTGCTGGGCGAGGGCAAGGCCTTCGCGACGGCCGGGGAGGCGGTCGCCGGCGCCTATGCGGAGGGCGTCAATGACGAGTTCATCGTTCCAACCGTGATCGCTGGATATGCCGGCATGCGGGACGGCGACGGGTTGCTCAGCTTCAATTTTCGCTCGGACCGGATTCGCGAGATTCTGGCCGCGGTACTCGACCCGGATTTCACGGGCTTTACTCGGGCTCGCGTGCCGAAGCTTTCCAGGGCGGTCAGCATGACCTCCTACAGCGCCGAACTCGACAAGATCATGCCGGCGCTGTTTCCGCCGCAGACGCTCTCGAACGGTCTCGGAGAGACCGTCGCCAAGGCAGGGCGGATGCAGGTCCGCATGGCGGAGACCGAGAAATATCCGCATGTGACCTATTTCTTCAATGGTGGCGAAGAGCGCCTCTATCCCGGCGAGGACCGGGTGATGGTGCCGTCTCCCAAGGTCGCGACCTACGATCTGCAGCCCGAAATGTCTGCGCCGGAGCTGACGGACCGCGCCGTCGCGGCGATCACTTCGGGGCGATATGATCTCGTCGTGCTGAACTTTGCCAATCCCGACATGGTTGGGCATACCGGAGTGCTTTCGGCGGCGATCAAGGCGGTCGAAACCGTCGATGCGGGCCTGGGCCGGATTGCCAAGGCAATCGAGCAGATGGGGGGTGCCCTGCTCGTCACGGCCGATCACGGCAACAGCGAGCTGATGGTCGATCCGGTGACCGGCAAGCCGCATACCGCCCACACGACGTTTCCGGTGCCCGTGATGCTGATCGGTGGCGATGCGAAGGCGTTGGCCGATGGCAGGCTCGCTGATGTCGCGCCGACGCTGCTGGCATTGATGGGGCTGAAACAGCCGGACGAGATGACCGGCCGATCGCTGCTGCGCTGACCAATGCAGGCTGATCAGAAGCTGTAGGCGGCTTTCACCTTGACGGGATGCTGGCTGAAATTGGTGAGGTCCAGATTACGGGGTTCACCCTTGGCCTTGCCGGCGACCTGCATGTTGTAGGCGGCCGAGAGCGCGAGCTGTTTCGTCGCCTGCCAGTAGATGCCGGGGCCGGCGAATGTGGCGTAGCCCGCTTCGTTGCCGAAGCCGAGATCGTTGTAGCGCCGCAGATGGCGGACCTCGCCGCTGACATAGAGGCCGTCGACGACCTGCCAGGCCAGTGATCCTGAGGCCGTAAAGGTCGAGGAGCGCCCATAGGGGTCGGGGCCGGTCCAGGTCATGTCCTGGGAGAGATTGAGCGCGGCATAGAGCTTGCCTGGCACCAGCGCCGTGTCGGCGAAGAGACGGATGCCGGTATTGAAAGTGGTGAAGCGGCCGGCGCCGTCGGGATCAGTGCGGTTGACGCTCGGATCGAGCACCACCGTCAGGCCGATGCCGTGCAAGTCACGGCCGAGCAGGCGGTATTTCATCTCGACGCCGGCACCATTATTGCTTGAATTAGCACTGATCCCCCCGGCCGAAGCATTGATGTAGCCACCGAGCAGATAGGGGCCGATCTCGAAGCAGGAGAAGAGCCCATAGGAGCCCTGGAGCTGCGCGCCGTGGGCGTTCGACCGGCCACTGCGCGCGCCGAAGGCGCCGCCATAGGTCAGGCTCGGCCCGAACGAACCGAGCTCCGCCACGTCCGAACCGGTTGTGAAGCCGAAAGCGTCGGTCGGGATGCCTTCGCTCTCGGCGCAGGCTGAGAGCGTCGGCTGGGCGGCAGGCACGCTCTTGCGGGTAGGCAGGTCGGTTGCCAAGGCGTTGGCGGAAAGAGCGCTCAGGGCAAGGGCAGCGGCGGCAATCTTCGGCAGCATCAGTCAGTCCTCGGGTATCGATGCCCCAAGATCGATCAGATGCAAATGATTTGCAAGAGCGTTAACTGGCCGCCAGAATCGTTGCGGGGAGAATCCTCGCGAAATTGGTCGGGAATGGCGAGACTGCGCCGGCTTCCCAAAATATAATAAAGTTACATCTTTGCAGCGACACTGCTATCGCACCGCAACCGAAGCGAGGCGGGCCGCAACGAGCGGCGCAATGCCGGCGAGTTCGGCGGCAGGCTTCCAGGCTGCGGCGTGAACTTCCTCGAGCTGCGCGACGAGCGGCACCGCGGGATCGGCGACGAAGAGATATTGCAGATCGTGATGGATATGGTCCGGCTCTCCGCGCGAGGGTTTTCCGGGGACGTCATGGCTGTCGATGACGAAGGGCAGATCGTCGCCGCGATGCCAGGGATGCAGGGCAAGCCTGCTGACGCCGGTCTCTTCGATGGCCTCGCGCGCAGCGGAAAGGTTGAATGCTTCGGCCTCTTCGTAATGGCCGCCAGGCTGCAGCCAGCGACCGATGACGACATGGTCGATCAGCAGTATCTGGGCGTGATCCGGCGACAGGACGATCGCACTGGTCGTGACATGGCCCGGAAAGGTGTCGCGCTCGTCGAGCGCATGGCCTGCGGCAATCTGCCAGCGCAACAGCGACAGATGCTCACGCCGCGAGGCGACCTCGGCGCGATAGCGCGTCACTACGCCCTCAAGGCAAGACCGGAAGGAAATAGTCATGGCAGTTGCAGCTCGTATTCCTGGAATCGACCATTCTTGATGCCGTCATAACCGATCAGGAAGCGCAGGCGACCAGGCCTTTCCTCGAGAATGGTCACGACCTCCGCCTTGGCATCCTTGGGCGGTGCAAGTGTGCCGAGATCCCTCGGTGACTGGGGCGCGGCAGGGTCAAGCAGCAGCAGGCCATAGGGAACGTCCTGTTCCTGCGCAGGGCCGACCAGGACCAGCAGGCGTCCGTCCCGCAGTGCAGCAAGGTCGCGCACGCCGCGATTCGGGCCAGCCGGGAAAGCGATCACAGTCGGAGTGCCCTGCGCGGGTTCATTGCCGGGCGCGAAGAGCTCGTCCGGATTTGTTTCTAGCAGGAAGGCGCGACCGTTCTGCGACGGCGCCCGCAGCCCGATCCAGAGCCTGTCATGAGCGGTCGCTATGCCTTCGATGTTCAGGCCGTTGCCATCCGTCAGGGGCTTGCCGAAAAAGGGCGCAACCTCGCCGGCACGACGCAACAGATCACTCAGGCGGTAGGTCAGTTCAACCTGGCCGATGGGGGTGCCGGCCGTATCGACCTTGACCCGCGCGAGCTGGAACGACGAGAGGCGAAACTCGCTGCTGCTGCGCGAGCAGCCATGCGAACCGGCGATGTAGAAATAGGGCGCGGCGTAGGCGACCGCCTCGCCGTCGAACTCGCCATAACCGCCGATCGTCGGACAAGGAGACGCGGGGATCGCGCCGAGCGCGGTCGGGGAGGGGCTGTCCCCGATCAGCTCGACCACGCCGGCAGGCTTGATGCGCCCCTTGGTCAGGATAGCGAACTGGGCCGAGCGGTTCTCGTCATTCGCCAGGAGGCAGCGCCGCTCCTCGCCATTCGCCGGCAGGCAGGCCAGGCCGCTGACATCCTTGGCTGCCTTGTCGGGCTTCTTGCCGGCAAAATCCTCGGTCGCTTCGACATTGCGGACGGGCTTCAGCGTCTTGGCTGACGCCGGTAGCGCGAGCAGCAGCGCTGTGGCGAGAGCAGTCGACGTCAAGGCAAGGCGAGGCATGGCAGGGTTTCCGGTTGCCGCGGGATTGAGCGCGTCGCGCCGGGTGCTGTCAAAGCATTAGTCCGCATCATGCACATTCGGGGCCGGTCAGGCTCGCCCTTGTGTGCGATTGACGTGCCTCTCGCACTCTCACCGCGCTGGTCGCGGCAGACAGCCGGAATCCAGTCGAGCCCCGCCCCGGCGACGGAGGGCGGAGCCCTTGCCGTTCGGAATGCGAGGACTATCTAGCGCGGGTTCACCGAGACCCTTTCTATGCTGCCCCTCGATTTCCGTGTTCCCGGCGTCTTGAATTCAAAAGAGATGCTTATCGCAGAGGCCATCCACGCCCGAGCATGGGAAACTGTAAGAAGCGACCCAGATCTTGCCGGAGATGAGGCCGAAGCTGCGAAGGCGAGGCTTGGAGGGATCGTGGCTCGTTTGATGTCAGATCCTTCCAGATCGGTCGGCGACCTCGCCGCTGCAGCAGTCCGGGCCTTCAACGAAAGCCCCCGCACGCCCTGAGCGGAGAGGGGGATTGCGCGCCACCACCCATGGCGCGCAGTCAGTTCTCATGCGTCTCAGGCCGCGAGTACGCCGTCTGCGTTGCGCAGGACATCGGCGAGCGGAACGAGACCCTTCATCGCGCCACTGCCTGCCGCCTGTTTGCCGTCCTCGATGGCTACCGCGAAGCGAAACGCGGGATCGGCTTCGATGCGCTTGCGCAGCGCCAGGATGCGGGGATAGTCGCGTGGGTCGACGGCCTTGTGGAAGTCCACCCAGCGCGCAACGCCGGCAAACACCGCATCGGCCAGCGTCGGTCTGTCGCCGAGCAGGTAGTCGCTGTCGCCGATCATCGCCTCGAGTTGTTCATGGCGCTCGGCGACAAAGCTGCGGCCGAACTTGCGCAGCGTTTCGCGATACTCCTCCGTTACACCTTCCGCTTCCAGCGCCACCCACATCGGGACGAACGCACCGGTGAAGCCGGTATTGAGGAAGGCGACGTATTGATGCAGCCGGTCGGCCTCCGGCGTGCCGGGTTCGAAGCTGATGCGGCGGTCAAGGTCGCGCGCCTCCAGCCACAGGGCGATCGCCATCGTCTCGGTGAGGACACGGCCTTCGCCGGTGATCAGCACGGGCGTCTCCACGCGGCCGTTCAGGCGCTTGTAGGCGTCGGTGCGCATTTCTCCCAGCATATCCACCCTGGTGAGGCGATATGGCTGGCCGAGCCATTCGAAGGCGGTCACCAGCCCTGCGGAACTGCCGAGCGGAAAGCCGGAGGTGAGGATCGGTTCAGATATCGGGTTCATGTCGTTTCTCCAACGTCGATGCGCTGGATATGCCGATGTGGACGCCCGACCTGTAGATTGGCAATGGTGGACTCAGCGTCTACTCTCATAGACTTTGAGCGAGCGGCTCGCCTGCGCTGGGTTCATCATCTGGCGAGCTGGCCTTCGAGGACCGCAGGGGCGCCGGCGTCTCGTTGTTGCGATCGCGTTCGCCAGTTCCTTCGTGCGAGCGGCAGCAGCCGTTCTCGAAATCCCGGCTCGTCCTTTGATCTCCCGTGGACGGAATGCCACTGCCTGGTCCTGTCCTGCGCGCCTCTTTCTGCTTCAGCGAAAGCAATTGCTGGTGATTGCAAGCCTAGGGTCTCCGGGAGTCGCTCCCAGGAAGGCCCTCCCATGCTGTCTGCCACACTCGATCCCGTTCAAGCCCCGCGCACATGTCAGATGACGCCTCGCTCTTCGGAGTCCATGGGATGAGGCCGCTCAATGCGTTCGAAGGGTTCGGAATCGAGATTGAATACGCGATCGTCGGAACCGCCGATCTGGAATGCCGCTCCATTGCAGATATCGTCCTGGCGCATGCCGCCGGCACGGGCGCCGTAGCTATGGAGCGAGGCTTGATCGGCTGGTCCAACGAGTTCGTGCTTCATGTCCTGGAAGCGAAGAATCTCGCTCCAGCGGCCAGATTGGAAGACCTCGCCCAGCCCCTGCAACGCGAGGTCATCGCATTGAACAAGACCCTTCTGGGCCACGGAGCGCGCCTGATGCCGACGGCAATGCATCCGTGGCTGGATCCCCGATATGATGCTCAGCCGTGGCCGATTGATCCCCACGGAATCTACCGCACCTATCAGCGCATCTTCGAAACCAGATCGCATGGGTGGACCAATCTGCAGAGCGTCCATCTCAATCTCCCCTTTGCCGACGACGATCAATTTGCGCGGCTCCACGAAGCGATCCGTCGCGTCCTGCCGATCATTCCAGCATTGGCTGCAAGCTCGCCCATTGCCGACGGCCAGCGCACCGCCTACCGCGATTTCCGCATGAGGGCCTACGGAGCCAATGCGAAGGCCTATCCCCTGATCAACGGCCTGATCATTCCCGACACCGTCTCCAGTCAACGCGCGTACGAAGACACGATTCTCGAGCCGATCTATGCCGTCATGGCGTCTGCAGATCCCGGCGGAATCCTCAGGCACCCCTGGCTCAATGCCAGGGGCTGCATCCCCCGCTTCGACCGAAACACAATCGAAATTCGGGTCATCGATACCCAGGAGTGCCCCGAAGCCGATCTCGCAGTTGCCGCCGCTGTCGTTGGAGCAGTTCATCGCCTCTACGGCGATCTCCAGCGCCTCAGCGGCGATATGGCCACCGAGGAGCTGGCCCGGATATTCGACAGCTGCGTGATATCCGCCGAGGACGCCATGATCGATGATGGGGCCTATCTCAGGCTGTTCGACTATTCCGGTCAGTCCTGTCGCGCCGGCGATCTCTGGCGGCACATTCTGGAGAACATGGATGACAGCTCGGGTATTGATCCAGCGCGCTGGACACCAATCTGGGCAACCATCCTGAAGCATGGCAGCCTTGCCCGCCGGATCGAGGATGCAGTGGGTGCCAGCCGCCCGTCACGTGAGCGATTGGCCGCGGTCTATCGCGATCTCTGCGACTGTCTCCAGCAAGGCACCATGTTCGCGCCCGACAGGGACAGCTGAGACGCATACAGGCGACCGAAGCGCCCCAACGGGCTCAATGCGAGTCCTTGTCCAAGGGCCTTCTTGGGCGGGGCAGGGGGGCGAGGCGATCGCTTGCCAGTCCAACTGGCCTGGTTCGCCGGCTTTGGCGCCGGTGATCAGTGCATCAGCCGTCCGCCGGCGATGTCGAGGGTTGCGCCGGTCAACCAGCCCGAACTCTCCGAAGCGAGGAACAGCGTGGCCGCCGCCACGTCTGCCGGCGAGCCGAGCCGCCGGACCGGATGAGCGAGGACCACCTGCGCCCTGACGGCGGGAGGCATGTGTGTTGCGGTCCGGTCGGTCAATACGGCCGATGGTGAAATGCAGTTCACGCGCACGCTGGATGGCCCGAGGTCGTGTGCGGCTTGCTGTGTGAGCATGATGACGCCGGCCTTGGCGACCCCATAGCCGAGCGGCGCCTGCGAAGGCGCGCGGCCGGCTGTCGAGGCCATGGTGATGACGGCGCCGCCGCGGCCCTGCTTGAGGCTTGGCAGGAAGGTTTTGAGCGTCAAGAACGTGGCGGTCAGATTGTGATCAAGGCTGGAGTGCCAGTCCGCCTCAGTCACATCCTCCAGCGCAACGGGCCTGCTGGTCCCACCTCCGGCGAAGGCGGCAAGAATGTCGAGCTTGCCGCGCCGTGCAACGAACGCGGCACGGGCGGTCTCCAACTCGTCGTGCCGGGTGCAGTCGATCCGGACGGCGGCATGCCCGTCGGAGATCGCCTCCAGGGAGCGCAGCACCGTGTCGAGCCGGGGTTGGTCGCGGCCGGCAACCGTTACGGAAACCCCGTTATGCGCCAGCCAACGCGCGGTTTCGGCGCCGATCCCGCCGGAGCCGCCAGTGACCAGCGCCGTTTTGCCGGCGAGGTCGGGGAAAGTCGGGATGTGTGACACGGTCGACGGTTGCTCAGACATAGCGTGCGACCGTCATGCAGATCACGGTTACGAGCAGCAGCCCGGCTGAGATCCGGTAGAGGAGACCCAGCCAGGGCGCAGCTTGGCCGGTCCTGCGCAAGCCGCGCAGCACCCCGAGCGCCTGGATCACCAACGCCGCCACCGCGGTGCCGGCGCCGAGCGCAAGCAGCATTTCTGCGTTTCCGACGTTCCCGGCATGGATGAAACTCCACAGGAGCGCGCCAGAGATCATCGCGACGACGGCGGCACCGAACTGCGGGCGGAAGAGGCGGGCGACGTCGTTTGCACCAGTACGGGCCAGCACGAATGTCGTGCCGGCCCAGAACACCGAGGAGAGAACGTGCATGGCGATGATACTGATCAGGAAGGGTTCCATAGGCTAGGCTCCGAAACAGCGCCCGTTTGAATGGGCAAAATTGGATATACAATCTGTATAGTCATGAGTCACGAGAGAACGTCAAGGCCCTATTCGAGTGCCAAACGAGAGGCCAAAACCGCAGAAACGCGCGGCCGGCTCCTCGCTGCGGCAGCGGCATTGCTTCGGGAGCCGGCTGGAAGGACGCTCTCGCTAGAGGCCGTGGCGGCCGCGGCGGGCGTGACTCGACTGACCGTCTACAATCAGTTCGGCTCGCGACGTGGGCTGCTGGAGGCGACCTTCGACGCCCTGGCGGCTGCCGGCGGGATCGCTGATCTTGCAGACGCAATGGCCATTTCTGACCCGAAGGAGGCCTTGGCGGCGCTGGTCACGGTGTTCTGCGGCTTCTGGAGTTCCGATGACGGACTGGTTGGGCTGTTCGCGACAGCGGCCGGCGACACCGAACTGACGGAGAGCCTGGCAGAACGCAATGAGCGCCGTCGGCTGGCGCTGGCCGCGCTCGTGCGCCGCCAAGGTGGGCGCGACGAGCAACTGCAGCGCGATGCCGTCGACCTGCTCTTCGCGCTGACCAGCTTTGCCGTGTTCCACATGCTGCGGTCCGGCGGGCGCGAACCAGATGCCATATGCGCACTGCTTCAACCGCTTTGCGACCAGGCTCTGCGGGGCAATGATGGCGCGCTGAACCTGTCGCCGCGGGGGCCCGGTGTCTCAGCCGGATTGTGACAGGGCGGCTGCTGCTGCCATCGGGACGTCAGTAATCGGGCAGGAGATCAGCCTGCGGACGGCGCCCTCGGTTGTTTCCTGTTTCAGCCGGCACCCCACCCATATCATCGGGCGAATTCTGCATCCCGCAGACCCGGCGGACGCATTCGCGCAGCCAGCGGTGCGCAGGATCGGCATCCAGCCTGGGATGCCAGAGCAGGGACACGGAGATCTCAGGCACAGAAACCGGCAGCGGAAAGGTGACCATGCCGTCGCGCAGGGTCCGAGTGTGTCGTTCGGGCACAATGGCGACGAGATCGGATCCACGCGCGAGCGAGAGCGCAGGCGAGAAGCCGGTGACGATCGTGGCGATGTCTCGCCGCAGTCCGATCGCCTCCAGCGCGTCGTCGATCGGTCCCTTGTCGAGACCGCGCCGCGAGACGAGGATGTGCCGGCGAGCAGCAAAGCGATCGGCGGTGATCTCGCCTGTGGCCAATGGATGTCCCCGCCGCACGACCCCGACGAAGTGATCCGAGAACAGCGCCCGCGTCCTGATTTCCGGACTCTGCGCCGCCCCGATGACACCGGTTTCGAGATCGACACTGCCTTCTCGAAGCAGCGTACTATCCTTGTCCAGCTTCTGGACGAAGCGGAGCCGTATGCCGGGCGCTTCCGCCTGGATGTGCGCGATGAGTTCAGGCCCAAAGGCCTCGACGAAGCCGTCGCTCGCCCGAACCGAGAAGGTCCTGACAAGCCGTTGCAGATCGAGCGCCTCGGCCGGCCGCAGGATCGCCTCCGCTTCCTGAACGAGCGGACCGACGCGCTCCCGCAATTCCACTGCACGCGGCGTTGGTACAAGGCCGCGCCCCGCCCTTACCAACAGCGGGTCGCCGATCGTCTCGCGCAGCCGCGCCAGGGCTCGGCTCATCGCGGACGGGCTTAGCCGCAGGCGCCGGGCAGCGCGGGCCACGCTGCCTTCGGTGAGAAGGACATCGAGGGTGATGAGCAAGTTGAGGTCGGCTCTCGTCATGCTGGCAAGACTAGCACGGCTCGCCAGCATGACATGGCGTCAAATGCACTGAATCAGTGCAAATGCTGCGTCTTCCGCCAGGTGTCATATGTGGCTACCTGCTTCGAACCGTGCTTCGGAGCCCCCCACGATGATGAAGGCTATGCTTGACCCGCCGTTCCCCACCGAAGCCACGACGGCCCAGCGTGGCGCGCCTCGTTTGGCTCTCGCCAGCCTGTCCCTCTGCATGTTGCTGTCCTCGCTTGGCACCAGCATTGCCAATGTCGGCCTGCCGGCGCTGGTGCAGGCCTTCGCAGCCTCCTTCCAGCAGGTGCAGTGGGTGGTCCTCGCCTATTTGCTTGTCATCACCACGTTGAGCGTCGGGGTCGGACGACTTGGCGATCTCGTCGGACGCCGCTCGCTTCTGCTGGCCGGCATAGCCCTCTTCACAGCGGGCTCGGCGGGGTGCGGCCTTGCTTCCGGCCTCGCCGGCTTGATCGCCGCGCGGGCGGTGCAGGGGGCGGGCGCCGCAGTCATGATGACGCTGAGCCTGGCCCTTGTCGGCGATGCCCTGCCGAGGGACCGGACCGGCAGTGCCATGGGGTTGCTCGGCACCATGTCGGCGGTCGGCACGGCACTCGGCCCCTCGCTCGGTGGTGCTGTCATCGACGGCTTCGGATGGCGGGCGATATTCCTTGTCACTGTCCCGTTCGGCGTCGTTGCCTTCATGATCGCCTTGCGGAGCCTTCCGGTCGATCGCCTCGAGAAGAGGGGAGACAAGCCGCGCTTCGATATGCTCGGCACGCTGCTGCTGGCCGCTGCGCTGGTCGCCTATGCGCTCGCCATGACCTGGAACCGCGGTGCATTCGGCTTGCTCAATGGCGGGCTCCTGCTAGCCGCAGCAGTCGCCGCGCTCCTGTTCGTATTGGTACAAGCGCGGGTCGCGGAGCCCCTGATCCGGCTCTCGATGCTGCGCGAGCCCGGGCTGCGGAAAGGCCTCGCCACAACCGCGCTGGTCGCGGCGGTGATGATGACAACACTGGTCGTTGGCCCCTTCCATCTCACCATGGCGCTCGGCCTCGATGCATCGGGCGCTGGCCTGGTCATGGCGATCGGGCCGGTTGTCGCGGCGCTCTCGGGCGTACCGGCTGGCCGCTTGGTCGATCGGTTCGGCGCGCAACGCATGAGCTTGGTGGGCTTGGCCGCCATGGCCGTCGGATCGCTTCTCTTCGCGCTCGTGCCGCTGCAGATCGGGATTGCGGGCTATGCCGTCCCCCTGATCGTTCTCACCCCAGGCTATGCGCTGTTCCAGGCCGCCAACAACACGGCCGTGATGCGAGAGGCTGGTCCGGAAGGGCGCGGGTTTGTCTCCGGGATGCTCGGCCTCGCCCGCAATCTCGGCCTGATCACCGGTGCTTCGGTGATGGGTGCGGTGTTCGCTCTCGCCGCGGGGACGGACGGCAGCGCGGTCGCATCTCCGGACATGGTCGCGACCGGATTGCACGTCACCTTTGGCCTGGCTGGAGCAATGATCGTCATGGCCCTTGCCATCGCGAGCCGCTCGGGCACTCCCGCTGCTTGAGGATGGAATCCGGCTGCGCTCGGGCTGAGGTTGGTGCCGCGACATGAATGAGGATCCGTCGGGGCATTTCCATTGTCACCAGCGGATAGCCGTAGACAGGCGCGTCGGCCGCGAGTTTCATGAATCCACGCTCTAACCACGCATGATCGCTTGGGCCCGGGATGGGATTGGGGGCTGTCTATCGCACCCGGTTGGTCAATTCGCTCGGCGGCCGACGGCGTTCGCGACGAGGCGAAGAAACCATGATTCCTGAGCTTCCGTCCGTGAACCAGCTTTCATTGGTCATCAGCCAGGCTGCCGCACCAGCATTCCTGCTCGGCGCGGTCGTCGGCCTGATATCGGTCCTGATCAGTCGCCTAGAGCGAATTCTCGACCGGTCGCGCATGTTGAGCAGCCTGCAGGGCGAGGGGCCTGTCGTTCACGAACTCAAGGCTGATCTCCCCCGCCTCGAGCGGCGCGCCCATCTGATCAACAGCGCGATGCGTCTTGCCATCTCGAGCGGTGTTTCGACGATCCTGCTGATGATGCTCGCGTTCATGTTTGCGTTCGTCGGGTCGGCCCATGAACGGGGTGTGGCCGTGCTCTTCATCGTGGCTGTTGGGCTCTTCGGCGCTTCGCTTGTCCAGTTCCTGCGCGAAATCAACGTCGCCTTGCGACGGAGCGATCATATCGCTTGATCCGCATCGCCGGGGCATAGGCAACGACCGGCGCCGCCCAGGCGGCGCCGGTCGTTGGACTCAACCGAGCTTGTCGTACGCCGGGACGGTAAGGAATTCCTCGAATTCAGGCGCGAGCGAGAGGGTCGAGAACAGCTCGATCGCCTCCGGGAAACGGCCCTTTGCGTAGTTTTCAGGCCCGACCTCGCCCTTCACGCGCTCCATCTCCTCGGTGAGGCAGCGCTTGAAGAGATCCGCGGTGACGATGGTGCCTCCGTCAACGGTGACGCCGTACTGGATGAACTGCCAGATCTGGGCACGGCTGATCTCGGCCGTCGCGGCATCCTCCATCATGTTGTAGATCGGCACCGCGCCGCGGCCGCGCAGCCATGCTTCGAGATATTGCACGCCGATGCGGATGTTCTCGCGGAAGCCGGCCTCGGTGCGCGTGCCCTCATGGACCTCGAGCAGTTGCTCGCGGCCGACGGAGACGTCCTCGCGCTTCTTGTCGAGCTGGTTCTGCTGCGGCATCAGCCGGTTGAAGACCTCCATCGCCACCGGCACGAGATCGGGATGGGCAACCCAGGTGCCGTCATGGCCGTCGCCGGCCTCACGCTCCTTGTCGGCCCGGACCTTGGCGAAGGCGGCCTCGTTGGCGGCCGGATCGTTCCTGACCGGGATCTGCGCCGCCATGCCGCCCATGGCGAAGGCGCCGCGGCGGTGACAGGTCTTGATCAGCAGCAGCGAATAGGCCCGCAGGAAGGCCTTGGTCATCACCACCTGCGAGCGATCGGGCAGGACGAAGGCCGGGTTGCGGGCGAGCTTCTTGATGAAGGAGAAGATGTAGTCCCAGCGGCCGCAGTTCAGCCCGGCCATGTGATCCTTCAGCTCATAGAGGATCTCGTCCATTTCGAAGGCCGCGGGCAGGGTCTCGATCAGGATGGTGGCCTTGATCGTGCCGGTCTTGAGGCCAAGCGCGTTCTGAGCGGCGACAAAGACATCGTTCCAGAGCCTGGCCTCGAGATGGCTCTCGAGCTTCGGCAGATAGAAATAGGGGCCGGAGCCCGCAGCCAGCGCCGCCTTGGCATTGTGGAAGACATAGAGGCCGAAATCGACCAGCGAGCCCGAGGCGATTTCACCGTCGATCTCGATATGGCGTTCCGGCAGATGCCAGCCGCGCGGGCGGATGATCAGAACGGCTGGCTTGTCCTTGAGCTTGTAGGCCTTGCCGGTGGTCGGCTCGGTGAAGTCGATCCGGCCGGCCCAGCGATCCCTGAGATTGATCTGGCCTTCGACCATATTGGCCCAGACCGGAGAGGAGGCATCCTCGAAATCGGCCATGAACACCTTGGCGCCGGAGTTCAGCGCGTTGATGATCATCTTGCGGTCGACAGGACCGGTGATCTCGACACGACGATCCTGCAGATCGGCGGGAATCGGCGCCACCCTCCAGTCGCCTTCGCGGATATGCCTGGTCTCGGTCAGGAAATCGGGCGTCTCGCCGGTATCGAAGCGCTTCTGGCGCTCCTTGCGCAAGGCGAGCAGGCGCTTGCGCGTCTCGTTGAAGCGGCGCTGCAAGTCGGCAACGAAGGCGAGCGCATCATGGCTCAGGATCTCGTCGAAGCGCGGACCCATTGCGCCCTTGATGACGACACCCTTCGGCAGGGTCTTGGTGTCCGACATGGCGGTCTCCTTCGCATTCGGCAGGGATGAGGTGAGGCGCAGTATCGGAGGAAATCGCTTTCTCCTGTAGCCGCGGGAATGCTTGATGACTTTTGCCAAAATAGAATAAATCGGCATTCACCCTCTGTCCGCTTGCGTGCAACATCGGAGCGCGGAAAGGCAGGACGGATCGACGATGACCAAGGTAGCAGGATCTCACTGGCGGACCATGACCGTGTCCGATCTCGACGCTGTCGTCGCAGTGGCGGCCGAGGTTCATCCGGATTTTCCGGAGGAGGCCGCCATTTTCGCCGAGCGGCTGAAGCTGTTTGGCGATGGCTGCCGGGTCCTGGACATGGGGAGCGGGATCGCCGCCTATCTGCTCAGCCATCCCTGGCGCGAGCTCGAGCCCCCAGCCCTGAACGCGCCGCTCGGCGCGCTGCCGCCCGCTCCCGGGACCTTCTACATCCATGATCTCGCGCTGCTGCCGCAGGCGCGAGGCACCGGCGCCGCTGTCCTGGCGGTCGCGGATGCACTCAGGCTCGCTCAAAAGTTCGGGCTGCCGAGCCTGTCGCTCGTCGCGGTCAATGCCTCTGTCGGCTTCTGGGGCAAGCAGGGTTTTTCGGTCGTCGTCGACCCGCGGCTCGAGGCCAAGCTTGCGAGCTATGGCAGCGATGCGCGTTTCATGATGCGCCCGGTCGCCGGGGCGGATTGAGCCGAGATCGCTAAACGAGGGCCTGAAAGCGCTCCAGGAAGCGCGCTTGCGCGAGTTCGGTCGACAGTGGCCTCAGCCAGTCCGTGACCTCGCGCGGCAGCGGCTTCGGCCGGCCAAAGAAGATCAGAGCTTCCTCGCGGTCGAAATCGGCGAGTTCGGTCGCCTCGAGGAAAGCCGAGATCTTGTCGGCGTCCTTGGTCTTCCGCGCCAGCATGGCGGGCGTCGCCGCCGGCAGGCCGAAGCGCAGATGGATCGCGGCAAGCAGGCGGAGCTCGACGCTCTTATAGGCGTCGCCCATCACCACCTTGAAGGGCGAGATCATGTCGCCGATGACATATTCCGGAGCGTCGTGCAGCAGCGCCATCAGCCGCCAGGGCTTTGACCAGTCCGGATTGAGGTGGCTCGCGATCGCCTCGACCAGCAGGCAGTGCTGCGCCACCGAGAAGGAATGCTCCCCACGCGTCTGGCCGTTCCAGCGCGCGACGCGAGCCAGACCATGCGCGATATCCTCGATCTCTATATCGAGCGGGGAGGGGTCGAGCAGATCGAGCCTCCGGCCCGACAGCATGCGCTGCCAGGCGCGGGGTGGAAGCGGCGCCTTGGCCATGCTCAGGCCGGAACGCGGATGTCGCGGGCGAGCACGGCGCATTCCTCGTAGCGGAAACAGCCGGTCAGATGGTCGTTGACCAGTCCGCAGGCCTGCATGAAGGCGTAGACGATGGTCGGGCCGCAGAAGGTGAAGCCGGCGGCCTTCAGCTCCTTGGAGATCGCCTTGGAGACCGCCGTCTCGGCCGGCACCTCCTCATGAGTCCGAAAAGCGTTCTGGAGGACGCGGCCGTCGAGATGGCGCCAGAGGAAATCCGAGAACTCGCGCCGTTCGCTGATCTCGAGATAGGCGCGAGCGCTCTTGATCGTGCCCTCGATCTTGCCGCGATGGCGGACGATGCCGGCATCGCCGAGCAGCCGCTGGACATCGGTCTCGGTGAAGCGAGCAATCGCCTCCGGCTCGAAACCGGCGAAGGCCGAGCGAAAACTGTCGCGCTTGCGCAGAATGGTGATCCAGGCGAGGCCAGCCTGAAAGCCGTCGAGGATCAGCTTTTCGAACAACGCGCGCGAATCATATTCCGGCACGCCCCATTCGGTGTCGTGATAGGCGAGATAGAGCGGATCGGTCCCCGGCCAGATGCAACGGAACTTGCCGTCCGGGCCTTCGACTGCTGCGCGTCCGCTCATGCTGCTGCTCCAAAGCCGGGCTCGCCGGGGAAGGGGAAGCGGATAAAGTCCGGCTTCTCCAGGGTAAAGGCCACGCCGCCGCCTTCGAGTCCTTCGCCAGCGGCCATGGCGTCGGCGACACGGTCGAGCCGCAGCATGGCGAGGCCGCGCCCCTTGGCGCAGGAACCGATGCGGCCGAGCACCTTGCTACCGGCGGTCGCCTCGACGCCCATCTCGGGAACCAGTCCCTCGGTAAAAACCACCGGCACGATGCGGGTCCGGGCGGTGCCGCGATGCTGCATGCGCGACACGACCTCCTGGCCGATATAGCAGCCTTTCTTGAAGGAGACGCCGCCAAGCTGGTCGAGCAGCGCCTCATGCGGAAAGGTGTCGCCATAGGCGAAATCCCTGCCGCCATCGGGAATGCCGAGCGCGATGCGCCTGGCGTGATAGGCATCGGGTTCGGCGCTGGCGAGCGAGCCGACGTCGTTGCGGTCAGTGATCGCGCGCTCGCCGAGCGCCGGCAGGCGCGGGTCGGCATAGACGAGGCCGGCATCGTCGGGGAGCGAGAAACCGCCGCTCGATGCGACCACGGTGGCCACCTCGGTGAGATCGTCGAGCGCGACCTTGGCGCGCAACTTGTAGAGCTTCAGCCGCTTCATCAGATCGGGAACCTGCAGCAGCGGCACGTCGAGGAGAAAACCTCCGCGTTCCTCCTCGGGCACCGCGACCACGAGAAAATCGCTGATGATCTTGCCTTGCGGTGTCAGGAGCGCGCCATAGCCGGCATGGTCCGGTGTCACCGCGTCCATCTCGTTGGTGACGATGTTCTGCAGGAAGTCGCGCGCGTCTTCGCCGCTGACGCGAATGACGCCGCGATCGACCAATCGGGTTGCAGGCATGGTGAAGCTCGTTTCTGATCGCTGCCAAGGGCTGGACGCGGGTCCGTTCGATAGGTAGGCCGCTTCAGCCTCATCCTCAACCAGCAGGACGCCTCCGATGCCGCAGAGCTATGATGTCATTCTGAAGGGCGGCACCGTCGTGAATCACGATGGCCGTGTCCAGCGCGACCTCGGGATTACCGGCGGCAAGATCTTGGCGCTCGGCGATCTGTCGCAGGCTTCCGCAGGTGAGACGGTCGATTGCCGCGGCCTGCATATCCTGCCGGGCGTCATCGACAGCCAGGTGCATTTCCGCGAGCCGGGGCTCGACCACAAGGAGGATCTGGAGACTGGATCGCGCGCCGCTGTGCTCGGCGGCGTCACGACCGTCTTCGAGATGCCGAATACGATCCCGCAGACCACCGACGAGGCGTCTCTGGCCGACAAGGTCAGGCGCGGTCGGCACCGGATGCATTGCGATTTCGCCTTCTGGGTCGGTGGCACGCATGAGAACATTGCCGATGTGCCGGAGCTGGAGCGCCTGCCGGGCGCGGCGGGCATCAAGGTCTTCATGGGTTCCTCCACCGGCTCGCTGCTGGTCGAGGACGACAAGGGCGTCAGTGAGATCCTGAAGCGCACGCGCCGCCGCGCGGCCTTCCATTCCGAAGACGAGATGATGCTGCGCGAGCGCATGGGCCTGCGCATCGAGGGGGATCCGTCGAGCCATCCGGTCTGGCGCTCGCCCGAGGTCGCCCTGACCTGCACCAAGCGACTGGTGCGGATTGCACGCGAGACCGGCGCGCGCGTTCACATCCTGCACATCTCGACCGGCGAGGAGATGATCTTCCTCAGGGATCACAAGGACGTCGCGACCGTCGAGGTGCTGCCGAACCATCTGACGCTGGTCGCGCCGGACTGCTACGAGCGGCTTGGCACCTATGCCCAGATGAATCCGCCGATCCGCGACGACAGCCATCGTCGGACGATCTGGTGGGGGCTGGAGCAGGGCATCGTCGACGTGCTCGGCTCCGACCATGCGCCGCATACGCATGAGGAGAAGCATCATGCCTACCCTGCGAGCCATTCCGGCATGCCGGGTGTGCAGACGCTGGTCCCGATCATGCTCGACCATGTCAATGCCGGGCGGCTTTCACTGGAACGGTTCGTCGATCTGACCAGCCATGGCCCGCAGCGGATCTTCGGGCTCGAGGGCAAGGGGCGGATCGCGGCGGGCTATGATGCCGACCTGACCATTGTCGACCTGAAGCGCCGCGAGACCATCACCAATGACTGGATCGCCTCGCGCTGCGGCTGGACGCCCTATGACGGCGTCACCGTGACCGGCTGGCCCGTCGGCACCTATGTCCGCGGCCGGAAGGTGATGTGGGAGCGCGAAGTGGTGACGCCTGCGCAGGGCGAGCCGGCGCGCTTCCTGGAGGCGCTGCCGCGCGGCTGATCTTTTTTGCGCGATCGTGTCGATCGTGCGCTGCCCCGTTCGACGTATTGGCGAGGAGCAGGGGAGGCCGCAGGTCATTGCGGCTTCCCCGGAGCCCCTGACAATCGCGCGGGGGGCACGGCTCCCGCCCAACGGGAGATCCGAAGATGCGAAACGTCGTTGCCGCCACATTCCTGTCCCTAGACGGCGTGATGCAGGCGCCGGGCGGCCCCGAGGAGGATAGCTCAGGTGGCTTCAGCCATGGTGGCTGGACCTTCCACTACTGGGACGAGCCGATGGGCGAGGTCATGGAAAAGGCCTTCGCCGAGGAATTCGACCTGCTGCTCGGCCGCAAGACCTACGACATCTTCGCGGCGCATTGGCCGCATGCCGGCGACGACCCGGTCGCCATGAAGTTCAACGCCTGCATCAAATATGTCGCGACCTCTGCGCCGAAGACGCTGAACTGGCAGAACTCGGTCGCGCTACGTGGCGATATCGCCGCCGAGGTGGCGGCGCTGAAGCGCCAGGACGGTCCCAAGCTCCTGCTCCAGGGCAGCAGCGAACTGATCCAGCTGCTGCTGGCGAAGGACCTGATCGACGAGTTCAACCTGCTGATCTTCCCGGTGGTGCTCGGCGCAGGCAAGCGGCTGTTCGGCGAGGGCACCATGCCCGCTGCCTTCACGCTGGTCGAGAGCAGGGTTTCGAGCACGGGCGTGATCATGGCGACCTATCGTCGAGCCGGTGCGGTTACGACCGGCTCCTTCGCGCTTGAGGCGCCGAGCGAGGACGAGATCGCGCGCCGCGAGAAAAATCTCAGCGCAGCCTGAAAAAAGTTTCGGCGCGTTGTCGATTCCGGAGCGCGCCGTTCGACGTGAGGACAGAGAGCGGGAATTCTCCGCTCTCCGAACCAAAGTCAGAACCCACCCACCCCATCAGGAGAAGACCGATGCGCTTCATGATCATCGTCAAGGCGACCCAGGATTCCGAAGCCGGCATCATGCCGAGCGAGGAACTGCTGACCGCCATGGGCGCCTATAACGAGCAACTGGTAAAGGCCGGCATCATGCTCGCCGGTGACGGGCTGCATCCCAGCTCCAAGGGCGCACGCATCCGCTTCTCAGGCGCCAAGCGTGCCGTCGTCGACGGACCTTTCGCCGAGACCAAGGAACTGATCGCCGGTTTCTGGATCTGGCAGTGCAAGTCGATGGAAGAGGCGGTCGAATGGGTCAAGCGCTGCCCGAATCCAATGACAGGCGATTCCGAGATCGAGATCCGCCGGATCTTCGAGGCCGAGGATTTCGGAGAGGCCTTCACCCCGGAGCTGCGCGAGCAGGAAGAGCGCATCCGCGCCGAGGCCGCGAAAAAGTCCGGCTGACGCGTCGATTTCGCGACGCGTCGATCGACGTGTCCTCAGGAGCGGCGGGGCACAAGGCCCCGACCGGCTTCGGACCACCGACTCCAGGAGCAAATCCATGCGTTACATGATCATGGTCAAGGCGACCAAGGACAGCGAAGCGAGCATCTTCCCGGAAGATGACAGTCTGATGGCGGCGATGGCGGCCTATCACGAGGAGCTTGCCAAGGCCGGCATGCTGCTCGACGGCTCCGGCCTGAAGCCGAGCTCGAAGGGCTGGAGGATCAAGTACTCGGCCGACGGCAAGAACCGCGTCGTTGACGGCCCCTTCGCCGAGACCAAGGAGCTGGTCGCCGGTTACACCGTGATCAAGGCCAAGTCCCGCGAGGAAGCGCTCGAATGGACGCGGCGCTTTCCCAGGCCCTTCGAGCCGGGTCAGGAGTGCGAAATCGAGATCCGCGAACTCTATGAGCTGGAGGATTTCGAGCAGTTCGAATCGGTCGAGCGCTTCCGGGAAATGGGCATCGGCGGTGAGTGACGGCGGGACGATACCTGCCGCTGCGTCTTGCGCCATCGGTCTGTGGAGGCTTTCATGAATACGGTCTTGTCCAAGGATGGCACCGCCATCGCCTATCAGCGCTTCGGTTCCGGCCCGGCGGTCATCCTCGTCGACGGCGCGCTCTGCAGCCGCGCCTTCGGGCCGATGCCGAAGCTTGCGCCGCTGCTGGCGGAGCGCTTCACCGTCTTCGTCTATGACCGCCGCGGGCGCGGCGATAGCGGCGACTCGCCGACCTATGCCAAGCAGCGCGAGATCGAGGACATCGCTGCGCTCGTCGCCGAGGCGGGCGGCGAGGCAGCGGCTGTCGGCCTCTCATCCGGCGCCGCATTGGCGCTTGAAGCTGCCGCCGCAGGCGTGCCGATTCGCCGGCTTGCGCTGTACGAACCGCCTTATCTCGCCGCTGACAAGGAGGGCCGGCAGCCGCCGCAGGACTGCCCCGGCAAGCTCAGGGCGCTGATCGCCGCGGGCCGGCGCAGCGCCGCAGTGCGCTTCTTCATGGTCGATATCGTCGGCATGCCGACATTTGTCGGCTGGCTGATGCGGCTGATGCCGGGCTGGTCCAAGCTCAAGGCAGTGGCCCATACGCTGGTCTACGACACGACGATCATGGGCGATTTCACGGTGCCGGCCGAGCGCCTCGCCAAGGTCGCAGTTCCGACGCTGTTGCTTGCAGGGGAGAAGAGCCCGCGCTCGCTGAGAATGGCGGCGCAGGCTGCGGCCGATTCCGTTCCGGGAGCCAGTCACGCCGTGCTGAAGGGGCAGACGCACAATGTCTCGCTGCCGGTGTTGGCGCCGGAGCTGGAACGCTTTCTCGCGGCCTGACGACAGACCGGACGGCTTGCGCAGCAAGGGCCGAAATGGTGTGTATCGTCCGTCATGTTGGCGAGCGATGCACACCGCACCATTGAAACGGTCTGGCGAATCGAGGCTCCCAAGCTGATCGCCGGGCTGACGCGCATCACGCGTGATGTCGGGCGCGCCGAGGAACTGGCGCAGGATGCGCTGGTCGCAGCCCTGAAGCAGTGGCCGCAAGACGGCGTACCGCGCAATCCGGGCGCCTGGCTGATGCAGGCGGGCAAGCACCGCGCCCTCGACGGCTTTCGCCGCGACAAGCTTCTCGCCCGCAAGCATCAGGAGCTTGGCCACCAACTCGAAACCGAGACGACGCCCGATCTCGACGCCGCGCTCGATGACGATGTCGGCGACGATCTGCTGCGGCTTGTCTTCACGGCCTGCCATCCGGTTCTCTCGACGGAGGCGCGCCTTGCACTGACGCTGCGACTGCTCGGTGGACTCACCACCGAAGAGATCGCGCGGGCCTTCCTGGTGCCTGAGCCAACCATGGCGCAGCGGATCGTGCGGGCGAAGAAGACGCTTGCCGATGCCAAAGTGCCCTTCGAGGTTCCGCATGGCGCGGAATTGGCCGAGAGACTCGAGTCGGTGCTCGAGGTCGTCTACCTGATCTTCAACGAGGGCTATGCGGCAACAGCCGGCGAGGACTGGATCCGGCCGGCCCTGTGCGAAGAAGCACTCAGGCTGGGGCGCATCCTGGCCGAGCTCGCGCCGCAGGAGCCCGAGGTCCATGGACTCGTAGCGCTGATGGAGATCCAGGCGTCGCGCCTCAGGGCCAGGGTCGGCCCGAGCGGCGAGCCGATCCTGCTGCTCGACCAGAAACGCGCTCGCTGGGACCATCTTCTGATCCGCCGGGGCTTTGCCGCGATCGAGCGGGCCCGCGCGATCGGCGGCGCGATCGGTCCCTATCTGCTCCAGGCCGAGCTAGCCGCCTGCCATGCGCGGGCGCGCACCGCGGAAGAGACGGATTGGGTCCGCATCGCCGTGCTTTATGGCGCGCTGGCCGCGATCCACCCGTCGCCGATCGTCGAACTCAACCGGGCGGTGGCGATCAGCATGGCCGAGGGGCCGGCAGCCGGGCTTGCCGCGGTCGAACGACTGGTCTTGGAACCTTCGCTGAAGAACTACCATCTGCTGCCGAGCGTACGCGCCGATCTGCTCGGCAAGCTCGATCGGCATGGCGAGGCGCAGGCCGAGTTCGAGCGCGCGGCGGCGATGACGAGGAATGTGCAGGAGCGAACATTATTGCTCGCTCGCGCAGAGAATGCCCGCCGGGCCGCTAGCGGCGCCTAGGCAAGACCAGAGCATCAGACCGGACAGTGGGATCCACTTTTCGGAGAAATCCGATGCGGGGCAAAGAGATGGGCCGCCACAGTACGTCCGGTCGGACGCATGGCGATCTAGTGCCGTGTGCCCATCGTGAAGGCGCCGCAGCGGACCTTTTCCGCCAGGGTTTCGGCGAAAACAGCTGTGGCTTCTTCGCCATAGGTCTCGACCAGCGTGCGAAAGGCCGCGAAGAGAGCGGCGTGAGCCAGCGCATCGCTGTCGAGCCCGTCCTGCTGCGCCTCGTTGAAGGCGTCCTCGACATAGCCATAGGCGACGCGGCGTGCATCTCCCGGCTCGTCGGTGAGCATGGGATCGAGCTGCAGATCGTCTGGACGGATGGACATGAAGGCACGGACTCTGCGGCTGGTCACAAAGGACCGGCGCGTACCCGAGAATCAGGCCTGCGCCGGGGCGATCGACTGCCTCAGATTCATACGCATCAGGGAAGGCTGGCGCTACCGCGGTGTTTAAGAAAGGTTAATTTGACCGCGCGAGTTTTGAGAAAGACACAGTTTCGTCCCGATGTGACCTATCCGCCATAGCGGCCGGCGAGGGACCGGGCCAGACGGTCGCCTTCGGCGGCGAGTCGCCGTGCGGCCTCCTGGCTGCCGCCAGAACAGCTCCGGTGGGTCGCCGCATAAGCCCGGAAACCGCCGTTATAGGCACTCATCAGCCGTTCCCGCCGCTGTGGCGTGCGTCCTTCGGCCTCGATCAGCGCAGTCATGCGCTCACGCCAGACATCGGCTTCCTTGCCGCCGCACAAGGTCCGCAAATAGGCAAGCGAGCCCATGATCTCGGCGAGTTCGAGCAGTTGCGGTTCGTAAGGCGGAGGCGGCGCCTCGGGGGGCGGCGTGGCCTGGGTCGGCGGCTGCGGCGCCGATTGCTGGCGTTGCCCCTGTGCAACGGCGTGACCGAACGGCGCAACCGCCAATGTCCAGGCGAGCAGGAGCGCGAGGCGGGCGCAGGTCACGGCCGCTGCCCGCCGTTCTGCAGGATGGCATGGGCGTTCCGCAGCACGTCACCGAGTTCGCGCGTCGTCGCCAAGCCTCCGAGTTTGAGCGGATCGGCCCACATCACGGCGCCTGCCTCAGGGCCGGGCTGCGGCTCGCCGGAAATCCATTCGCCGACGAATGAGGCGATGACGAAATGATGCGTCACCGAGCCTGCCGCATCACGTCCGAAAATCTCGACATGCCGGTTGAAGCCGAGAATGGCGGCCTTGACCCCGACCTCCTCCTCGAGCTCGCGCAGTGCGGCCGCTTCAAGCGTCTCGCCTGCTTCGACCTTGCCGCCGGGGAGTGACCAGAGCTGGTCGGCCGGCGGCTTGGTGCGGGTTGCGAGCAGCACCTTGCCGTCGCGGAAGACCGCGAGGGACGCGGCAAGCGTTGGGCGCGCCGCCTTGGCCTGCGTCGGAAAACGGATGACCTGGCCGCCTTGGCTCTTCACACGTGCTGCCCGCCATTGATGTGCAACTCGGCGCCCGTGACATAGGACGAGGCGTCGGTGCAGAGGAAATGGATCGCCTTCGCGACTTCCTCCGTCTTGCCGAGCCGGCCGAGCGGCAGCGTCGCGACGATCTTCTCGGTGCCGGGCGAGAGGATGGCAGTGTCGATCTCGCCGGGCGAAATCGAGTTCACCCGGATGCCGAGCGGGCCGAAATCGGCGGCCATCTCGCGCGTCAGGCTGGCGAGCGCAGCCTTCGAGGTGGCATAGGCGGCACCGGCGAAGGGGTGGACGCGGGAGCCGGCGATCGAGGTGACGTTGACGATCGTGCCCCTGGCGGCGGTCAGCTCGTCCAGCAGGCCGCGCGCCAGCATGATCGGCGCGAAGAAGTTGACCTGGAAGACCTGGTGCCAGTCATTGAAGGAGGTCGTGGCAGCGCCCAGGCGCATGCCCTTCGGCCCCTTCGGCGAAATGCCGGCATTGTTGACCAGCGCATTGAGCTTGCCGCCCTCGGCCGCCAGCCGCTTCTTGATCTCGGCTATGCCACGCATCGTGTCCTCGGGGTCGCCGAGATCGATCTGGACATGATCGTCGGCGCCTGAGGGCCAGGGGCATTTATCCGAGAAGGCCTGGCGCGAGCAGGACAGGATGCGCCAGCCCGCCATGGCGAACTGCATCACCGTGGCGTGGCCGATCCCGCGGCTCGCTCCGGTCAGGAGCATGACCGGGCGCTTGCCTGCCTCGGTCTTGGGGAAGTCGAATTTCGGCATGGCCATGCGGTCAGATCCTCAGGGGTAAAGGCGGGTTCGCGTCCACGGCTCGGCGGCCGAGGCACGGCGGAAGACCACACGATCGTGCAGGCGGAAGGCGCCGTCGCGCCAGAACTCGATATAGACCGGGTCGATGCGGAATCCAGTCCAATGCGGCGGGCGCGGGATCGTGCTGAGACCGAATTTCGCGGCATAGCTCGCCACGGCCTTCTCGAGCGCGAAGCGGCTCTCGAGCGGGCGCGACTGCTGCGAGGCCCAGGCTCCGATGCGGCTGTCGCGCGGGCGAGACTGGAAATACGCATCGGCCTCGGCGTCGCTGACGATCGACACGGGTCCGCGAATACGGACTTGCCGGCGCAGGCTCTTCCAGTGGAACAATGCGGCCGCCTTGCCCTGGCCGAGAAGCTCCTCGCCCTTCTGGCTTTGGGTGTTGGTGTAGAAGACGAAGCCGTCGCGATCGTGCCCCTTCAGCAGGACCATGCGGACATTGGGCAGGCCCTCGGCATCGACCGTCGAGAGTGCCATGCCGTTGGGGTCGTTCGGCTCGGAGCGCGCGGCCTCCTCCAGCCAGCTCGCGAACAGGGCGAAGGGTTCATCGACTTCGGTGAAGTCACCCGGCGTTAACCGTTCCACGTGTCTAATCCTCGGCAAGTTCTGGTTAAGCGTCGGGCGAGCGCAATCTGTGATTTGGTGTTGGACTGCGAGTTTATATAGGCCAGCCCGGGCGGCGAACCAAAGCCTCGATCGGCGCGCTGCGCCCATGCGTCCGGCTGCGGTCGCCGCCGTGCTGCTGCTCGCCGTTGCCAGCGCCGGCTGCTCGGTCTCCTTTCCGATCCTCGGCCTGTCGAGCAAGTCCGAGGACGAGGTGGCGATGACGACCACTTCGACCCTGCCGGCGCGCGGCACGACGAAGCCGAGCGTGCTTGGCGCCCTCTCCACCGAACTCGGCCCCGAGGATCTGCGCCGTGCCGATGGGGCGATGGCGCTGGCCCTCGACCCCCAGGGCAATGGCGCAGCGGTCAACTGGGATAATCCGCAGAGCGGCATGAAGGGATCTTTCACGCCGGTCGGTGGGCCGTTCCTGCGCTCGGACGAGATTTGTCGTGCCTTCATCGCCAATGTCCAGACGCAGACCAGCCCGGTTCGGCTTCAGGGCACGGCCTGCCGTCCGTCCGGTGGAGAATGGGCAGTCAAGGAAACGCAACCCTGGAAGGGGTTGAGCTAGCATAGGCTGCCGGATCCGGCCTGCGGCCGCGCTGGGAAGGAAAACGTTGCATTCCCGCCACAGTCTCCCCACATAGCGGGCGGAGCTGTTCCGGCGTGCCGTATCGGGCGCGGGAAACAGCGTCTCGTCGAAGAGTGGGGTTCATGCATGCGCGATCCGTATCAGGTCCTGGGCGTCGCCCGTGGTGCCAGCGAAGCTGAAATCAAGAAAGCCTATCGCCGTCGCGCCAAGGATCTGCATCCCGACCGCAATCAGGATGATCCCAAGGCGCAGGACCGCTTCTCGGAGCTCAACAGCGCCTATGAGATCGTGGGCGACGAAACCAAGCGCAAGCAGTTCGACCGCGGCGAGATCGACGCCGACGGCAAGCCGAAATTCCAGGGCTTCGAGGGCATGGGCGCCGGTCGGGGCGGGCGTGCCGGCGGGTTCGAGTTCAATTTCGGCCATGGCGGCGGCGCGGCGTCCGGGCGTGGCGGGGCCGATCAGGGCTTCGATCCGGCCGATATTTTCGGTTCGCTTTTCGGTGATGCGGCCCGCCGCGGCGGCGGCCGGGCTCGGCATGAGCCCCAGAAACCGCCGGAGCAGAGCTTTTCCCTGAGCGTCTCGCTTGCCGAGGCCGCCACGGGCGCTACCCGCCGTGTGAAGCTGCCGCATGGGCGCGAGGTCGAGGTCACGATTCCCGAGGGTGTTGCGGACGGCAAGGTCATGCGGCTACGCGGCCTTGGCCAGACCGATCCCTTCTCGGGCGAGGCTGGCGACCTGCTGATGACGATCAAGGTCAAGCCCGATCCGCGCTTCACGATCGAGGGCCATGATCTGCGTACCCGCGTGGCGGTTCCGCTGGCGACGGCCGTGCTGGGCGGGCCGCTGCATGTGCCGACCCTCACCGGAGCCGTGGAGATGAAGATTCCGCCGCTAACCGGTACGACGAAGCAGTTTCGCCTGCGCGGCAAAGGGCTGAAGGGCGAGAAGGGTCATCACGGCGATCTCTTCGTCGCAATCGACATCGAGATGCCGGAGAAGGATCCCGAACTGACGGCGCTGATGAAGGCGCGGAGCGAGTAAGCGAGCAACTGAGCCTTTCGTTGAGGCGCTGGCTCGGCTAAGAGACCTTCCGCTTCGTCCAGTTCGCAGGTCCCCGATGCCCGAATCCAGCGCTGCCTCCTCCACCGCCAATGTCCTGAAGGGCAAGCGGGGCCTCATCATGGGCGTCGCGAACAATCGCTCGATTGCCTGGGGCATTGCCAAGGCTGCGGCCGATGCTGGTGCGGAGCTGGCTTTCACCTATCAGGGCGATGCGCTGAAGAAGCGCGTCGAACCCCTGGCGAAGGAACTTGGCGGACACGTTGTCGGCCATTGCGACGTCACCGACTCGGCGACGATCGATGCCGTCTTCGCCGAGGTCGAGAAGCTCTGGGGCAAGCTCGATTTCGTCGTTCACTGCATCGCCTTCTCCGACAAGGACGAGCTGACCGGCCGCTATGTCGAGACGACTGAAGGGAATTTCACCAAGTCGCTCCTGATCTCCTGCTATTCCTTCACCGCCGTCACGCAGCGCGCCGAGAAGCTGATGACCAATGGCGGCTCGATGCTGACGCTGACCTATTACGGCGCCGAGAAATGGATGCCGCATTACAACGTCATGGGCGTGGCGAAGGCGGCGCTGGAATCGAGCGTGCAGTATCTCGCCGCCGATCTCGGTCCCTCGAAGATCCGCGTCAACGCGATCTCGGCTGGGCCGATCAAGACGCTCGCCGCCTCTGGTATCGGCGATTTCCGCTATATCCTGCGCTGGAACGAGTACAATTCACCGCTCCGTCGCACCGTGACGATCGAGGAAGTCGGCGAGACCGCGGTCTTCCTAGTCTCCGACATGTCGCGCGGCATCACCGGCGAGATCATGCATGTCGATGCCGGCTACCACGTGGTCGGCATGAAGGTACCGTCTGCCCCCGATATCACGCTCGACAAGGGCGAGTGATCCGGAGCGCCGGTTTCAGCCGGCGCTGGCGTTCCGCAGGCGCGCCGTTTCCGTATCGTCGCGCCTGACTTCCTCGCTCGCGAGAGCGTCGCGCAGCTCGGACGCACTCCTGCCGCCGATGACGAGCGCCGGCGCGATTTCCGCGAGCGGTGCCAGGACGAAGGCGCGCTCGGCGATGCGCGGGTGCGGAACCTGAAGACCCGGCTCGTCGATGATAGCCTCGCCATAAGTCAGAATATCGATATCGAGCGTGCGCGGCCCCCAGCGCTCCTTGCGCTCGCGGCCCTGCTCGCGCTCGATCCTCAGACAGAAGGCGAGCAGGTCGGCCGCCGCGAGATCGGTTGCGATCATCACGGCCATGTTCTTGAATTCGGGCTGGTCGAGCTTGCCCCAGGGCGCGGTGCGATAGACCGAGGAAATCCGCAGCACGGTCACGGCAGGATGGCGCGCCAGGGCTTCGATCGCGGCGGCGAAGGCAATGATCGGATCGCCGAGATTACCGCCGAAGCAGAGGGCGGCCTCAGTCTTCACGCCGGAAGTCCAGGCGGATGCCGACAGCTGCCAGCGTTGCCGGAATCGGCGGCGCGGGCTTGCGCAGAGTGATCCAGACACGGCTGACCGGCGGGAACTCGGCCAGGATGGCCTGCGCCACGGCGCGCGCTGCCGCTTCCAGCAAATTGTAGCGGCGGGTGGTGAAGGTCTGTTTCACCACAGCGACGACCTTGCCGTAATCGACCGTATCCGCGAGGTCGTCGCTGATGGCCGAGGCGTGGATATTGGTCGCCAGCGCAATATCGAGCGTGAAGCGCTGGCCGAGCCGTTCCTCCTCGGAGAAGCAGCCGTGATAGGCATAGATGTCGAGCTTCTCGATCAGGATGCTGCCTGTCTCGCTCATGGCGCGTCTCCGATGGCGGTCCAGACCTTGAAGGCGTCGGCATGTGGACGAATGTCATGCGCGCGGATGATCGAGGCGCCCTGCGAGACGCCGTAGAGATGGGCTGCAAGCGTGCCGGCCAGTCGCTCGGCCGGAACCTTCTGGCCGGTGATCAGACCGATGGTCGACTTGCGTGAGGCGCCGAGCAGGATGGCGCAGCCAAGCTGTTCGAGCTGGCGGAGGTCGCGGATCATCGCGAGGTTCTGCGCCGGCGTCTTGCCGAAGCCGATTCCCGGGTCGACCACGATCTGCTCGCGTAGCACGCCGGCTGCGATGGCGATGGCGATGGAGCGTTCGAGGTAGCGCAGAACGTCGTCGAGGATATCAAGCGCGGGATCGATGCTGTCGCGGTTGTGCATCAGGATCATCGGGGCGCCGAAGCGGGCAGCGACATCGGCAATGGCCGGCTCGCGCTGGCAGCCCCAGACGTCATTGACGATCGCTGCGCCGGCGCCGAGCGCGGCTTCGGCGACCTCGGCCTTGTAGCTGTCGATCGAGATCGGGATGCGGGTTCGGGTGGCGAGTCGCGAAATCACCGGGATGACTCGGGCACGCTCGGTCTCCGCATCGACTTCTGCATGGCCTGGCCGGGTCGACTCGCCGCCGATATCGACGATATCGGCGCCCTCCGCGATCAGCGTTTCGGCATGAGCGATCGCCTCGTCGGCGCTCTTCAGCATGCCGCCATCCGAGAAGGAATCGGGAGTGACATTGACGACGCCCATGAGCAGAGGCGTCGTGCCGAGGGCAAGCCTGCGACCGTCTGGCAAAGTGAGAGCCGGGGACATGGATCCATCCGAAGCGGAGAGCCGCCTATACACAGCGCACTCGCGCTCTGCCATCAGAAAGCGATGACAGGTTGCCATGGCCAATACGCATGCCCCTGTGCCCCTCTGACGCTTTGACCTGCGGGCGCGGAGCGTGCATGAGCCGGAGCATGCTGCCGCTCACGATCTCTCACCGCCTCTTCCTCGTCCGTCACGGCGAAACCGACTGGAACCGGGAGGGCCGTCTCCAGGGTTCGAAGGACATCCCGCTGAACGAACTCGGGCGCGAGCAGGCGGCTGAAGCCGCCGGGCGCCTGCGCAACCTGGTGCAGGGCTATGAGGGGCTCGATTTCGTGGCCTCTCCCATGGAGCGGGCGCGCGAGACCATGGAAATCCTGCGCTACCGGCTGGGGTTGCCGCCCAAGGGCTACCGCATCGATGAGCGCCTGCGCGAGCTGACCTTCGGCGCCTGGGAAGGGTTCACCTGGCGCGAGGTCCGCAAGTCCGAGCGCGAGCTGGCGCTGGCACGCGAGCGCGACAAATGGGGCTTCGTTCCCCCTGAAGGCGAGAGCTACCGGATGCTGGCCGAGCGGATCAGGCCGGTGCTGGAAGGGCTGACGGGCGAGACGGTGATGGTGAGCCATGGCGGCGTGGCGCGCGCCGTGCTCGCTCTTGTCGGCGCGGTCGCGCCGGGGGAAGCCGCCATGGTCGATATCTGGCAGGGCAAGATCCTGATGGTCTCGGACGGACGCGTCTCCTGGGTCTAGCGCGAGGTTCGGTCGCAGACATTCATCGTGGGTTCAGGGGTGCTCTTTAAGGAGTGTTGTGCTAGCAGGGATGCACACAACAGCGACATGCTCGGCCGGGGGGAGGCAGCCGGAATCCGGATCGAACGATACGGTTTCCGGGGCAGTTTTAGAGGTGCGGTTCGCCGCAGGGTCGCCTTGGGGTGAGTGCCGCCGGGGCTGCTCTGGCCGATCCGCAGCGGGGCACCATGAACGACATCAGCATTCTGTCGGTGGACGAGACCGCCCGGAGCGCCACCCCGCTCGCCATGATCGCGGGCGAGAAGCGGCCTGACCTGATCCGCGATGAGGTTCTGGGCGAGATCTTCGCTGCGACAGTGGCCGCGCGCGGCGCGCACCCGGCTCTGACGGATGCCGGACGCCGGCTCAGCTATGACGAGGTCTGGGCAGCAGCGCGCAGTCAGGCGCGCGGCCTTGTCCTGTCGGGCGTCGGCCCCGGCAGCATGGTCGGCCTGTGGATGCCGCGCGGCATCGACCTTCTTGTCGCGCAGATCGCGATCACGCTCAGCGGCGCCGCCTGGGTGCCGTTCGATGCCGAGGCGCCTGTCGATCGCATCGCGACCTGCCTGAACGATGCCGAGGCCAAGGGGCTCGTGACCTGCGCCGCCTGGCAGGGCAAGGCGGCCGCGATCGGGCGTCCGGTCTGGTCGCCCGCCGATCTCGTGGCGCGTGACGACGGCGCACTCCTGCCGGCGCGCGCGGCCGGGCTGAGCAAGGATCATCCCGCCTACCTGATCTATACCTCGGGCTCGACGGGGACGCCGAAGGCGATCGTCATCAGCCATCACAACATCTGCCACTTCCTGCGCTCCGGAAACGCCTTCTACGGGATGGGGCCAGACGACATCGTCTTCCAGGGCGCGTCGGTCGCCTTCGACCTGTCGATGGAGGAAATCTGGACACCCTATCTCGTCGGCGCGACGCTGTTCGTCGCTTCGCCCGAGATGATGGGCGATGCCGAGAAGCTGCCGGCAATCCTCAACGGTGCCGGCGTCACCGTGATCGACACCGTGCCGACGCTGCTCGGTATCCTGCCTTCCGACGTGCCTTCGCTGCGGCTCATCCTGCTCGGCGGCGAGGCGCTGCCGCCCTCGATCGTGCAGAAATGGGCGAAGCCGGAAAGGCGCATCCTCAACACCTACGGGCCGACCGAGGCGACCGTGGTGGCGACCGCGACCGAGGTGAAACCCGGCGAGGTGGTGACCATCGGCCGGCCGATCCCCAACTATACCGCCTATGTCGTCAGCGAAGAGCTGCAATTGCTGCCGCCTGGCCAGCAGGGCGAACTCCTGATCGGCGGCCCGGGCGTCGCCCGGGGCTATCACGGCCGCCCCGAACTGACGGCGGAGAAATTCATCGCCAATCCGTTTGGCGGGATCGACGACCCCATTCTCTACCGATCCGGTGATGCGGTCAGCCTCGATGCGGCCGGCAACATCGTCTTCCATGGCCGTATCGACGACCAGATCAAGATCCGCGGCTTCCGGGTCGAACTCGGCGAGATCGAGTCGAAGCTCGCAGACGAGCCGGGGGTGAACCAGGCGGCGGTCGTGCTGCGCGAAGATGACGGCATCGAACGGCTCGTCGCCTTCGTGGTCAGCGAGCCCGGCGTCGCGGTCGATGCGGGCGTGCTGCGCGCTGCGCTGAGAGAACAGCTGCCTCCCTACATGGTCCCCGCCCATTTCGAGGCTGTCGGCTCGCTGCCGCGCATGGTCTCGGGCAAGGTCGACCGCAAGATGCTGAGGGCCGCGCCGCTGACGGCGCCGGCCGCAGCCGGCGAGCAGGAGCCGCCGCGCAACGAGACGGAGGCCGCCCTTCTCGAGGCGGCCAAGCGCGTACTGGGTGCGTCGAGCCTGCCGTTCGAGGCCGATTTCTTCGTCGATCTCGGTGGTCATTCGCTGCTGGCCGCGCGCTTCATCTCGATCGTGCGCGAAACCCCTGCCTATGCCGGCATCACGCTGCAGGACGTCTATGGTGCCCGTACGTTGCGTGGCATGGCGGCGGTGCTCGATGGGCGCGGGATCGCGGAGGCGGAGGATCTGTCTTTCACTCCGCCCTCCTTTCGGCGCCGCTTCCTGTGCGGGCTGGCGCAGGCCGCCGCGCTGCCGATCATCATCAGCCTGGCGACGGCGCAGTGGCTCGGAATTTTCGTCACCTATCTGCTGATTTCCGGCGAGGATCTGTCGCTGCCGGCGCAGGTCTTCACCCTGCTCGGCGTCTATGTCGCGATCACCATCGTCACCGGCCTGATCTCGATCGCCTTGAAATGGATCGTGCTCGGCCGGACCAAGCCCGGCGTCTATCCGCTCTGGGGTGTCTATTATTTCCGCTGGTGGTTCGCCGCGCGCGTTGCAGGCCTTGTCCATATCAAATGGCTGCAGGGTACGCCGGTGATGCGCTTCTACTGGCGCCTGCTCGGTGCCAAGGTCGGCCGCGACGTCATCATCTCGGATTACGAGGCCGGTGCGCTCGATCTCATCGAGATCGGCGACTACACGACCTTCGGCTCGAAGACCACTTTCGCCAATGGCGAAGCCATCGGCGACAAGCTGATCCTGGGCCGGATCAAGATCGGGCGGGACGTGAACGCTGGCGCCTCCGTGGTCTTCGGTCATGGCAGCACCACCGGCGACCATGCCGAGATTGGCGATCTGACGGCGATACCGTCCGGTACGACGGTCGGCGCGGCCGAAATCTGGGACGGCACGCCTGGCCGGAAGATCGGCATGGTCGATCTCGACGCGTTGCCGCCGCAGGCCGAGGCGAGCATGCGCCGTCGCTTCGCGATGACGGTTTTCTACGTGTTCATGCTGATCGTGCTGCCGCCGATCAGCTTGCTGCCGATCTTCCCGGCCTTCTGGCTCTTCGACAGGATCGACGACCAGATCGCGACATGGTCCGATATCAGCTATCTCTGGTATCTGCCGATCCTGACCTGGCCGACGGCGATGGGCCTCATCGCCTTCACCGTGCTGCTGATGGCCGGCCTGCGCTGGGTGATCCTGCCGCGCGTGACCTCGGGCTCGTGGTCGATCCATTCCGGCTTCTATGCCCGCAAATGGACGGTGGCGCTGGCGACCGAGGTGACGCTGGAGACACTCTCCTCGCTGTTCGCGACGATCTATATGCGCTTCTGGTATCGGTTGATGGGCGCCAGCATCGGCAAGGGCGCGGAGATCTCGACCAATCTGTCGGGTCGCTACGATCTGACGGCGATCGGGGCCGGCAACTTCATCGCCGACGAGGTCGTCTTCGGCGACGAGGACATGCGCCGCGGCTATATGCGTCTCGACATGACGAAGACCGGCGATCAGGTCTTCATCGGCAATGATGCGGTCGTGGCGCCAGGCGCCGTGATCCCCGACCGGGTGCTGATCGGCATCAAGTCGAAGCCGCCTGCCAATGAGAAGATGCAGCCGGGCGATACCTGGTTCGGCTCGCCGCCGATCCGCCTGCCGACGCGGCAGAAGGTCGACCTTGGGGCGGACTGGACGTACAAGCCGTCACTGGGGAAGAGGCTGGCGCGGGCGGGCTTCGAGGCGCTGCACACCTCATTCCCGGCGATGCTGTTCATCACTTTCGGCACCATCGCGGTCGATCTCGTGCTGCAGCAGAAGATCTTCGATCGCGACTGGGGCGGGCTCGCGCTCAGCTTCATGGGCGTGTCCATCCTGATCGCGGTGACGCAGGCGCTGATCTGCGCCGCGATGAAATGGCTGCTGATGGGCGTCTACAAGCCGGTGATGAAGCCGATGTGGTCGTTCTGGGCGATGCGCACCGAGGCGGTCGCCGTGCTCTATTGGGGACTGGGCGGCAAGGTGCTGTTCGACTATCTGCGCGGCACGCCTTTCCTGCCCTGGTTCCTGATGCTGTTCGGTGCGAAATACGGCAAGGGCGTCTGGCTCGACTCGACCGATATCACCGAGTTCGACTGCATCAGGGTCGGCGACTACTGCACGGTCAACGCGCATTCGGCCCTGCAGACCCACCTCTATGAGGACAGGGTCATGAAGGTCGGCCGCGTGCATCTCGGCAAGGGCGTTTGTGTGGGCGCGGCAGCGACGGTGCTCTACGACACCCATGTCGGCGACTACGCGCAGATCGGCCTGCTGACCGTGATCATGAAGGGCGAGAACCTGCCGGCGAATACGCGCTGGGAGGGGGCGCCGGCGGTGCCGGCCAAGGCGGCGGCGCACTAGGGCCAAAGCTGACCGGCGGTTCTACCCGTCGAGGCGGCCCTCGGCCGAAGGTCGCGGAGCGCCGACGCAGCCATTATCGAGCGGTAGTGCGATCTCGTCAGGCTGCAATGCGCGGACCGCGCCCTTTGGCAGGTCGCCCAGCGGCAAGGCCCCGATGCCGACACGGACCAGGCGCAGCACCCGCGCGCCGGCCGCTTCGACGATGCGCCGGATCTGTCGGTTGCGGCCCTCGTCGATCACCATTTCGATCCAGGCGTTCCTTTGGCCATGGCGCAGGAGCGTCGCCGCCTTGGTCGAGAGCGCCTCGTCGCCGTCGACGGCACCGGCGCGCAGCCGCGCCATCAAGGCGGTGTCGGGCACCGTGTCGATCTGGACATGGTAGGTTTTCTCCACGCCGGAGGCCGGGTCCAGGATGCGCTGCGCCCAGCGCGTGTCGTTGCTCATGAGCAGCAACCCTTCACTTGCCTTGTCGAGCCGCCCGACCGGGGCGACGAACGGTAGCTCCAGTCCGTCCAGGCAGGAATAGACGGTGGCGCGGCCTTCGGGGTCGGTCCGGGTCGTGAGCGCGCCGCGGGGCTTGTTGACCATCAGATAGACACGGCGTTCGGCCGAGACCGTTTCGCCATCGACGATGATGCGGGCACGCGCGAGATCCAGGCGCAGGCTCGGGTTCAGGGCAAGACGCCCATCGACCCGGACGCGCCTGCCGAGAATCAGGCCTTCGGCCTGGGTGCGTGAGCAATAGCCGAGCTTGGAAAGGGCGCGCGCGAGGCTGACGGACCCCGGCGTGCCGGGGCCGGATTGTCTCGACATGGTCTGGGCATTCCGAATGCGAAAGACCGGTCGCCGGCTCCGGGGCCATCATGTCGAGGCGCGGGACGGGCTACCGTGGACAAGCCGCCTTGCGGTGCGAAACCGTCTGCGCGAACCTCGTCCGGGATAGGTTGCTGTGCCAGGTCCGAGACGGCACGCCGTGGCAGGCGTCGTGGCCGACCTGAGGCCACTCCCCCCGAACCCGCTCCTCTTCGGAAGGTTCGGGGCTAGGCGCCCGCGATGATGACACTCCCGGGGCGCCAGGAGCGCGGCTGGGTGACAGGCCTGCGTCTCATCGGGCCTAGAAGCCGCCGGATCGGGCGGCTGTCAAGACTTGCGCTGCCGCGCAGCATTGCCGGGGATGCGGAGCGCGGGACGCGACGCGGCGGGCGTTGGGGCATGGTTTGCGCGCAGCGGGGTTTCGCGCGGGCGCGATCCGGCTTATGAGCCCGGAGCGAAACCCGTCAGGCTGCCATGTCCCATAACACCTTCGGCCATCTCTTCCGCGTCACCACCTTTGGGGAAAGCCACGGGCCGGCGATCGGCTGCGTCGTCGATGGCTGCCCGCCTCTGATCCCGCTGAGCGAAGCCGAAATCCAGCTCGAGCTCGATCGCCGCCGGCCCGGTCAGTCGCGCTTCACCACGCAGCGCCAGGAGCCTGATCAGGTCCGCATCGTCTCCGGTGTCTTTCCCGATGAGGCGAGCGGCCAGCAGGTGACGACGGGAACCTCGATCGGGCTGATGATCGACAATGTCGACCAGCGTTCCAAGGACTACTCGGACATCAAGGACAAGTACCGGCCCGGCCACGCCGACTTCACCTATGACGTGAAATACGGCATTCGCGATTATCGCGGTGGCGGGCGTTCCTCGGCGCGCGAGACGGCCATGCGGGTCGCAGCCGGCGCGATTGCGCGCAAGGTCGTGCCAGGCATGATCGTGCGCGGTGCGCTGGTGCAGATGGGGCCGCACAAGATCGACCGGAACAACTGGGACTGGAACGAGGTCGGCAATAATCCGTTCTTCTGCCCGGATGCCAAGGCGGCGGCCTTCTTCGCCGAATATCTCGATGGCATCCGCAAGTCCGGATCCTCGATCGGCGCGGTGCTGGAGATTGTCGCCGAGGGCGTTCCTGCCGGCCTGGGCGCGCCAATCTACGGGAAGCTCGATGCCGAGCTGGCCTCGGCGCTGATGAGCATCAATGCCGTCAAGGGTGTCGAAATCGGTGAGGGGTTCGCTGCGGCCGAACTCTCGGGCGAAGAGAATGCCGACGAGATGCGGGCCGGCAATGACGGCAAGCCGCTCTTTCTCTCCAACCATGCCGGCGGCATCCTGGGTGGCATCTCGACCGGGCAGCCGATTGTCGCCCGTTTCGCGGTGAAGCCGACATCCTCGATCCTCGCCACGCGCGCGACCGTGACGCGGACCGGCGGGGAAGCGGATATGTTCACCAAGGGGCGCCACGACCCCTGCGTCGGCATCCGAGCCGTGCCGGTCGGGGAGGCAATGGTCGCCTGCGTGCTGGCCGACCAGTTCCTGCGCCATCGCGCCCAGGTCGGCGTGGTCGAGCCGCGCTGGCCCTTTGCTCGGTGAATTTCAGTAATACTGAAATTAATTCCCCGCTTCATTGCAAGTGAAGCGGGGGTGTATTAACTTGCGGCCATGAAGCTCGAAACTTGGCTCCGGCAGAATGGCATGGCTCGCAGCGCCTTCGCGCGGCAGGTCGGCCTGTCGCCGGCCAGCGTGACGGCGCTCTGCAACGATCAGAGTGCCTGGATCTCGCGCGAAAGTGCCGAGCGCATCGCCGCCGCCACGAACGGTGCCGTCACCCCCAATGATTTTCTGGGCCTGCAAGGGCCGCGGGAGGCTGTCATGCAGCAGAACGTCACTCAGGCCATCGAAGCCTTCGCCCGCGGCGAGATCGTTATCGTCACCGATGACGATGACCGCGAGAACGAGGGCGATCTGATCATCGCGGCCTCGCTCTGCACGCCGGAGAAGATGGCCTTCATTATCCGCAATACCTGCGGCATCGTCTGCGCGCCGCTGACGGCTGACGAGGCGCGGCGGCTCCGGCTCGACCCGATGGTCTCGTCAAACGACGCACCACTCGGCACGGCCTTCACGGTGACGGTCGACGTCAAGCACGGGCTGACCACCGGTATTTCGGCCGAGCAGCGCAACAATACCGTGCGGGCGCTGGCCAATGGCAATATGGGCGCCACGGATTTCGTGCGGCCCGGTCACGTGTTTCCGTTGATCGCCAAGGATGGCGGCGTTCTGATGCGCTCCGGCCATACCGAAGCGGCGGTGGATCTCTGCAAGCTCGCCAATCTGCCGCCGGTCGGCGTGATCTGCGAGCTCGCCAATGATGATGGCACCGTGATGAAGGGTGCGCAGATCACCGCCTTCGCCAAGACGCACGGGCTGCAGCAGATCACGGTCGCCGAGCTGATCGCTTATCGCCAGGCGCGCGAGAAGCTCGTCGAGCGGGTGCATTCCTTCCCGGTCAAGACCGAGTTCGGCGAGATGACCGGCCATGTCTATGTCACGCCCTTCGAAGACACCCAGCATTTTGCCTTCGTCATGGGGAAGGTCGGTGACGGCGAGAAGGTCCCGGCGCGGCTGCATCGTGCGAATGTCGTGGCGGATGTGCTCGGCGGCGCGAAGTCGATCCAGTGCGCGCTCCGGCGCTTCCAGCAGGATGGTCGCGGCGTGCTGATCTATCTGCGCGACGGTTCCGCCGGCGTGCCGATCAAAAGCGTCGAGGAGGGCTCCGACGCCCAGCGCTCGCAGCAATGGCGCGAGGTCGGCCTCGGCGCCCAGATCCTGCGCGATCTCGGGGTCGCCTCGATCGTCAACCTCGCATCCTCGCCGCGCTCCTTCGTGGGCCTGAGCGGCTTCGGCATCGAGATCGCGGAGACGCAGCCGCTGGAGTGAGCGGCTCCGCCATCAGCGCGACGAAACGCAGCCCCGGGGATGCCTGCCCTGCCCGGATTGGGTCGCCGCTGGGCGACTTGCAAGGGCGGCTAGATCAGCGGACCGGACATCGCATCCAGTCCGATGATCTAACCCTTTGTCTTTGCATCGGCTTTCCCGAAAACCGCAATCCACTTTTCGGGCCGATGCTTTAGCCTCGCATCAGTGCCAGGACATGGCTTGCGGTCGATTTCGACAGGGCTTCGAGATCGTAGCCCCCTTCCAGGATCGAGACGACACGGCCCTCGGCGCGGCGGTCCGCAATCGCCATCAGCTTCTGGGTTGCCCAGGCGAAATCGCTTTCGACCAGATTGATATTGGCGAGCGGGTCGCGCCAATGCGCATCGAAGCCGGCCGAGATGATCACGAGGTCGGGCTGGAAGGCGTCGACGCGCGGCAATACCGCAGTCTCGAACGCATCCCGGAAGGTGTCGGAACCATCGCCCGCGCGCAGGGGGGCATTGACGATCGTGCCGTGCTCGCCACGTTCCGAGGCGGCGCCGGTGCCGGGATAGAGCGGCATCTCATGGGTTGAGGCGTAAAGCACGCTCGGGTCGTTCCAGAAGATCTCCTGCGTGCCATTGCCGTGATGCACGTCCCAGTCGATGATCGCGACGCGCTCCGCGCCATAGGCCTTCTGGGCGTGGCGGGCGGCGATGGCAGCCTGATTGAAGAAGCAGAAGCCCATCGCCTTGACGCTCTCGGCGTGGTGGCCGGGCGGGCGCGTGGCACAGAAGGCATTTCTCGCCTTGCCCTGCATCACTTCGTCCACGGCATGGGCGGCTGCGCCGACGCCGCGCAGCGCAGCCTCCAGCGAGCCGGGCGACATCGTGGTGTCGGCTTCGATCTCGACGAGTCCCGTTGCCGGTGAGGCGGCGATCAGTGCCTCCGCGAAGTGACGCGGGTGGCAGAGCGTGACGAGTTCGAGATCGGCGCGCGGAGCCTCGACCCGGGCGAGATGGGCGAATCGTTCATCTTCGAGTGTTTGCTCGACGACGCGGATGCGGTCCGGGCGCTCGGGATGGCCGGGCGGAGTCAGGTGCCGGAGGCTCGCCGGGTGTGTAATCAGAAGCGTCGTCACTGGTTCTCACCCTCATTGCGGGGCCTGCCGCCGCGCGTCATGTTGCACTGCCGTTGCGCGATTACCACGGTCGCAGTCGAAGTCGACGAAACACGCATCACGGCTGGAACTTCATTGCGCCATGTCAGTTTGCCGCATAGAGCAGCGGCATGTCTCGACGTCGCCCCAACCCCCGGGGCGGGAATAGAATATTAACTTTTCATTCATCATAAAGGCGCGTTCGCGGCGTCGCTGGTGGTAGGCATGAAACAGACCGTAATCGTTGCCCTGGCGCTGTCGACCCTTCTCGGTGCGTGCCAATACAAGAGCGTGAATGCTCCCGCACTGTCCGAGCGCGATGCAGAATACATCGCGCTGGTGCCGAAATTCGAGCATCAGGTCACGCAGTTGCCCTACGAGATCACGGACCCGACCGGTCTGCCCCCCGGCAGCATCAAGGTCGATACGGTCGAGAAGTTTCTCTACTTCGTGCTGCCGAACAAGAAGGCGATTCGCTACGCCGTCGCGACCGGCGACGAGGCCTTCGGCTGGACGGGTGAAGCCACGATGCAGCGCAAGGCCGAGTGGCCGCGCTGGACCCCACCGGCCGAGATGATCAAGCGCTGGCCGCATCTGGCGCCCCGCGCCGGTGGCATGGAGGGCGGTCCGGACAACCCGCTCGGTGCGCGCGCTCTGTATCTCTACCAGAACGGCAAGGACACGCTCTACCGCATCCATGGCACGAACGAGCCCGAGACCATTGGCCGTTCGGCGTCTTCCGGCTGCATACGGATGCGCAATATCGACGTGATCGACCTCTATAATCGGGTCACGGTCGGCACCAAGGTGGTGGTGGTCTGACGGCCCCCTCCGGTTCTGGTCGGGCCTCGCCCGGCCAGGGTCTGACAGCATTTCAGATCGAGCGGAGCAAGACGCTCGGGGCATCCGAGCATGCGGCGGCAGTCGCTAGATCGCCGTGCGTCCGTTCGGACGCAGGAGCGGCGATCTAGCTCTTTGTTTAAGCATCGGATTTTTCCAAAAACCGGATTCCACTTTTCGGTCCGATGCCCTAGCCTAGCTCCACCAGCACAACCTCCGGCGGAATTCCGAACCTGAGCGGCAGTTTGCTGGTGCCGAGGCCGGCAGAAACCACCAGATCGCGCCCGTTCTCGCGGACATGGCCATAGGCGTAGCGATTGCCATAGCGTGACGGCACGATCGGCGACCAGCCGAACAGCCTTACCTGTCCGCCATGGGTATGGCCTGACAGTGTCAGCCCAACCCGCGCCGGCATCCGGGCGAAGACATCCGGCTCATGCGCCAGCATGATGACGGGCGCGCCATCATCAGCGATCTGAGCGAGGGTGCCGGGCAGATCGTCGACGCCATTCTTCTGTCCGCGCAACCGTTTGACGAAGGCGATCTGGTCGCCGAGGCCGGCAAGCCAGAGCGGACCTGCAGCGGTCTCCAGGCGCAGTGCCCGATTCTCGAGAACCGCGATCCCGGCCGCTTCGAGCGCAAGGCCCGCTTGTGTCGGCCCGCTGCGGTTCCTTTGTGTCGGTTCGTCCTGCCACCAGTCGTGATTGCCGAGTACGGTGTAGACCCCGCTCGGCGCCTTGAGCGCGGCGAGTGCCATAGCCCATTCGGCATAGGGAGGGTCGGAGGCGCGGCGCGTCCGGCTCGCAACGAAATCCCCGAGCAGCAGGACGAGATCCGGTTTCAGCTCGTTGGTCATCGCGACTATATCGCGCACACGCGATACCGGCATATGCGGCCCGCCAATGTGCAGATCCGAGATGATTGCGAGTTTGAGGCGGCCTGACTGGGGCCAGCCATTCGGCGTGAAGCGGTAGTGCGTCACCCGCTGATGGGTTGGCTCCCAAGCATAGGCATAGCCGCCAGTGCCGAAGCCGGCCAAAAAAAGACCGGCGAGAGTTTGGAGAGCTCTGCGCCGGTCAATCATGGAGGGTCTCGAAAGTCAGTCTGGCAGTCGTCAAGTCAATCGTCAAAACCGTTGCGGAGAACGGCCGGCACAAGATGAGCCGGTTTCCTCTCTGCCGTCCTGTCCGACGCAGGCGAGGCACGTCTCGTTCCCGCGGCGATCGCGCGAAATGCGATCGGGCGGAAGTGCGATGCGTAGGCCTCTCTGGCCGAGGCATCATGGAAGCTCGCGCTGCGTTGCGTCGTCTGACGCTTGTTGGCGGAAGGCATCGGTCCTGACTTTACTTGTTGCACGGTGCCGGCGGTTCCTGGCCGTCGACACAGGGAAGGTGACGTCCGATCGGGACGACGAAGCGGCGTGATCGTGATTTCTTCGTGGCTTTTCGGCCTCGATCGCAATCATGTCGCCGCTTCGGTTAATCTCCCCTTAAGCATGCCGGCTCAGGCCGCGAGCAAGCCTTCGGCCTTGACCCAGGCGAGCGTCTTGTTCAGGGCCCGCTCGTAGCGGTCGAACATCTCCTCGATCTCGGCCTCGGTGATCACGAGCGGCGGGCAGAAGGCGACACGGTCGCCCATGGCGCGGGTGATCAGGCCCTCTTCCTGCGCGAAGAAGACCGATTTCGGGCCGACGCCCTTCTTGGTCTCGAACGGCGCTTTGGTCACCTTGTCCTTGACGATCTCGACGCCCCCGATCAGACCGACGCCGCGCGCTTCGCCGACCAGCGGATGCTCGGCAAGCTTCTCCAGCCGCCGCAGGAAGGTCGGGGAGACCTTGCGGGTGTGCTCGACGATCTTGTCGCGCTGATAGATTTCCAGCGTCTTGACCGCGATCGCGCAACCGACGGGATGGCCGGCATAGGTGTTGCCGTGGCCGAAGGTGCCGATCTTGCGGCTCTGGTCGACGAGGACCTCGTAGACCTTGTCGTTCATCAACACGGCGCTGAGCGGGAAATAGGCCGAGGTGATCTGCTTGGCGAGCGAGATCGTGTCGACGTTCATGCCATAGGTCGTGGTGCCGAACATGTTGCCGGTGCGGCCGAAGCCGGTGATGACCTCATCCGAGATGAACAGGATGTCGTATTTGGCGAGAACGGCGTTGATCTTCTCGAAATAGCCATCCGGCGGGGTGATCGCGCCGCCGGCGCCCATTACCGGCTCGGCAATGAAGGCGGCGACCGTGTCCGGCCCTTCGCGCAGGATCATCTCCTCCAGTTCGGCTGCGAGGCGCGAGGAGTAATCCTGCTCGCTCTCGCCAGGCTCGGCGAAGCGATAATGATGCGGGCAGGAGGTGTGCAGGATGCCCGGCAGCGGCAGGTCGAAATCGATATGATTGTTGGGCAGGCCGGTGAGCGAGGCCGAGGCCACGGTGACGCCGTGATAGCCCTTCAGCCGCGAGATGATCTTCTTCTTCTGCGGCCGGCCAAGGGCATTGTTCATGTACCAGACGATTTTCACCTGGGTGTCGTTGGCGTCGGAGCCGGAGGCGCCGTAGAACACCTTCGAGATCGGAACCGGGGCGATCTCCTTCAGCTTCTCCGCCAGCTCGATCGCCGGATCATGGCTGCGCCCGCCGAAGATATGCGTGAAGGGCAGCTTCTTCATCTGCTCCGTCGCCGTGTCGATCAGCTCCTGGTTGGAGTAGCCGAGCGCGGTGCACCAGAGCCCGGCCATGCCCTCGATGTATTCCTTGCCGGCGCTGTCATAGACGTAGACGCCCTTGCCGCTTTCCAGCACCAGCGGGCCGGTCTCGCGATGCGTCGCCAGGTTCGTGTATGGGTGGACCAGGGTCTCGATGTCGCGGACGGCGAGGTTGGATAGCATGGCGCAATCTCCAGGTTTTTATGCGGCCTTTATGCGAGCATAGACCGGGATCAGCGCAAGCACTGAGCGATTTTCACGCAGATCGACGCAGACTCTGGCGCGTATCGGGTTGCGCCTGCTCAGGATTGTCCGGCCGAGCCGGGGGGAACGCGATATCCTGCGCCCGCCCTTGCCAGCATGCCGCCGACGGCGACTGCCGTCAGGTCTTCGCCGGCCGCCGCAATGATCTGCACGCCGAGCGGCAGACCAGCGTCCGACAGCGAGATCGGCGCAACCAGCGCAGGCAGGTCCGCGCCAGTCGCGAGCGAGGCCCAGAGCAGGAAATCGAGATAGGGGCGAGGCTCGCCGTTCACGACAAGGCGCCTCGCGTGAATATCCGGCGTGTGGTCATGCGGGATCGCGGCAACGGGGGCGGGTGGGCAGAGCACGACGTCATAGGACTGGAAGAAGCGGGCCCATTGCCGTTTCAGAGCCATGCGCCGCTGCGAGATCTGCTGATAGAGCCCCGGCGTCATGCGCGCGCCGCGCGCTTGCAGCGATTGATGCGAGAGATCGTTGGTGCTGAAGCGCGATGCCATGGCCTGGATACGCGCCCTGACCTTGGGCGGCAGACCATAGGCGACGACGGCATGGTTGAGCAGCGCATAGACCTCGAAGGCTTCGGAGAAGCGGATCGCCGGGCGCGCAGTCTCGTCGATGATCGCGCCCTGCGCGGCAAGCAGATCCGCGGCCCGATGCACGGCTGCGCCGACCTCCCGGTCGGTCGGAGCGAAAGCATCGTCGGCCCAGAGTGCGACACGCAGGCCGCGGGGCTCTTCCAGCCTAGGAGCGGTGAGTGTGGCGCCCGCGACTCGGGAATCGCGCGGGCCGGCCAGCACCGGAAGGATGAGCGCAAGATCCTCGGGCGCGCGCGTGATCGGTCCGGCGACCAGGAGGTCGGCATTACGCGGTGTGCGGCGCTCGGGCGGCGGCGGCAGGTGGCCCCAGGTCGAGATCAACCCCCAGCTCGTCTTCAGGCCGTAGACGCCGCAGGCATGGGCCGGCCAGCGCGCCGAGCCACCGAGATCGGAGCCGAGCTCGAAAGCAGACATGCCGGTCGCGACCGCGGTTGCCGCTCCGCCGGACGAGCCGCCGGGCGAGAAGGCCGCATTCCAAGGGTTGTTGGTGACGCCGTGAATGGGGTTGTAGCTCTGGAAATCGCCTGAGAAGACCGGGACGTTGCTCTTGCCCAGAATGACGGCGCCGGCAGCGCGCAGGCGAGCGACCGGGGCGGCATCATCCGCAGGAATGCGGTCCTTGTAGGCGGGTAGCCCGCCGGAGGAGGGCAGGCCGGCAACGTCGAACGCGTCCTTGATCGTGATCGGCAGCCCTTCAAGCGGGCGGGCGCTGCCATCGGCGAGGCGCTTGTCCGATTCTGCCGCCATGGCGCGCGCGGCCTCGCGGTCCTGGGCAATGATGGCGTTGAGCGATGGGTTCAGCGAGTCGATGCGGGCGAAGCTGGCCTCGAGCAGGTCGCTTGCGCTGAAGCGGCGCGCGAGCAGGGCTTCGCGGAGGTCGGTCGCGGAGGCGGTCAGATCGATCGCAGGCATCGGTACGTCCGGTCGGTTGGCAAGAACCAGTTCGCAGGAACCAGCCTCATGCCTAGCCGGTTCGCGCTTCGACTTCCATCCGCCGAAGGAAGCTCTCGCCGTCACTGATGCCGAGTTCGTAGGCGAAGCGGATCCCCTCCCAGTCGCGGATCGTGAATTGCGAGACCGGAATGGTCCGGGACGGGCGCGCATAGGTCCGGCCCGGCACCTGCGGCACCGCGGAGAAGGGGCGCGTCAGCAGGACCAGCGTCCGTTCGCCGGCCTGTTCCAGATCGGCGAGCGCCCAGGCGGGGGCGCTGTCGACCAGCCCGCCGTCGAGCGCAGCGCGCTGCCCGACGAGCCCGGCCGGCATGAAGGGAGGCACTGCAGCGCTCGCCATCAGGGCCGCGACCAGTTGCTCTGCGGTTGCGCAGTCGGCGAGCCGGACAAGATCGGGCACGAAACCGAGGCGGCGCCCGGCGGTGGGATGGACCGGCCGGCGAAGGCGCTTTTCGAGCTGATAGGCGCCGATCCCCAGCATCGCGGCGATCGGCAGGGGCCAGAAGCGTGGCGGGCGCGAGATCGCGATGCGGAAATCGCTCATCAGCCGCAGGGTTGAGAGGGCCTCGGGCGTGAAGAGCTGAGTGAGGAGGCTCTGAGAGAGCTCGCCGACCGGGAAGAGCCGCCCACCCCGGCGAAAGGCCGCCCAATCCATTTCGGATGTTCGGTCGATACAGGCTTGCCTGACCTGCTCGCGTACGGTCGGGCCGAGACCGAGTGCCGTATAGAGCATCGCGAAGGCGCCGGCGCTGACACCGACGACCCGGCGCGGCGACAACGCGAGGCGTGGCGCCACGGTTTCATGGAAGCCACCCTGCCAGTAGCAGCGATTGCCGCCGCCAGCGAAGGCGAGCCCGGCGAACATAAAGGCGCTATTCGGCGTCCGCGGCGCGAGCGAGGTCGCGCCAGGCCAGGACGAGCCGGTCGAGATCTGCGAGATCGCCGGCCGGCAGCTTGCCGAGCGTGGTCGCGACATAGCTGCGTTGCGCCGCGATGCCGGCTTCCGCCAGCCTGCGCCCCTCGGGCGTCAGATGCATCGCATAGGAACGCCGGTCGCCCGCGATGGCGCGGCGCTCGACGAGGCCGGCCTGCACCAGGCGATCGACGAGCCCGGAGACGTTGCCCTTGGTGACGTAGAGCCGCTCGGCCAGCTCGCTTTGGCTGATGCCTTCGCGCTCGGTCAGCGTGGAGAGCAGATCGAATTGAGGGATCGAGAGCCCGAGCGTACGGATGCGCGCCGTCATCTGGCCGAGCATGCGCTGGTGCAACCGCATGAAGCGGAACCAGACGCGGTCTGGATCGGTGCGTAGGGCGTCGGGCGCTGACACGGTTCCAACTCTCAGGGTCTATCAGTTCTGCCCTAAACTATCGCGTGGCTCCAGGCGAGCCCTTCATTCCCGCTCCGGCTCAACTCCTGCTTCCCTGCCGGGGAGCAGCCTGTCTATGCTGTTCCCAACAACAGCAAGAATGATCGTGGGGAGAGACGCTATGCTTGGCCTGATGCAGGACTGGCCCCTGCTGCTGCACCGGATCATCGACCATGCCGCCGTCCAGCACGGCACCCGCGAGGTCGTGAGCCGCGCGGTGGAAGACGGCTCGCTGCGGCGCACGACCTATGCTGATATCCGCCGCCGCGCCCTGCGCGTGGCCAGGCGCCTCGAGCGGGAAGGGATGCGGCTCGGCGACCGGGTCGCGACGCTGGCGTGGAATACCGACCGGCATCTCGAACTCTGGTACGGGATCAGCGGGATCGGCGCGATCACGCATACGGTCAATCCGCGGCTGTTCCCGGAGCAGATCGCCTGGATCATCAACCATGCCGAGGACAGGATGCTGTTCCTCGACCTGACCTTCGTGCCGCTGATCGAGCAGATCCAGGACAGGCTGCCGAGCATCGAGCGCTACATCTTGCTGACCGATGCGGCACATATGCCGCAAACCAGCCTGAAGGGAGCAGCCGCCTTCGAGGAGTGGCTCACTGAAGCCGATGATGATTTCGCCTGGAAGCAGTTCGACGAGAACACCGCCGCCGGGCTCTGCTACACCTCCGGCACCACCGGCGGTCCGAAGGGGGTGCTCTATTCGCACCGCTCGAACGTGCTGCATGCCATGGCCTGCTCGGCGCCGGATTATATCGGGTTGTCCTCGCGCGACAGCGTGCTGCCGGTCGTGCCGCTCTTCCATGCCAATAGCTGGTCGCTGGCCTATTCCGCGCCGATGACCGGAGCCAAGCTGGTCATGCCGGGTGCGAAGCTCGACGGTGCATCGCTGCTCGAATTGCTGGAAAGCGAGGGCGTGACCTGCACCGCTGCGGTGCCGACGGTCTGGCTTGGCCTGCTGCAGCATCTGGAAGCGACCAACGCCCGCCTCTCGACGCTGAAACGTGTGGTGATCGGTGGCTCAGCCTGTCCGCGGGCGATGACGGAGGCATTCGAGCGCAAATATGGCGTCACGGTCGCACATGCCTGGGGTATGACCGAAATGAGCCCGATCGGCTCGTTCTGCTCGATCAAGCCGGTCTATGGGCATCTGCAGGGCGATGCGCTCTACGATCTCAAGGTCAAGCAGGGGCATCCGCCCTTTACCGTCGAATTCCGCATCACCGACGATGCCGGCCAGGACCTGCCTTGGGATGGCAAGACCTTCGGGCGCCTGAAGGTGCGCGGACCATCCGTCGCCGGCGCTTATTTCAGGTGTGAGGATGAAGCGATCCTCGACGAGCACGGTTTCTTCGATACGGGCGATGTCGGGACACTGGATGCGGCGGGATATCTCCAGATCACCGACCGCTCCAAGGATGTGATCAAGTCGGGCGGCGAGTGGATATCGTCCATCGATCTCGAAAATCTCGCGGTCGGCCATCCCGATGTGGCGGAGGCCGCGGTGATTGGCGTCGCCCATTCCAAATGGGACGAGAGGCCGCTGCTGGTCATCGTCCCAAAACCCGGCCGTTCACCGAGCCGCGACGAGATGCTGGCCTATATGACCGGCAAGATCGCAAAATGGTGGCTGCCGGACGATGTCGTCCTGGTCGAGGCGATACCGCATACCGCTACGGGCAAGATCCAGAAGACCGCGCTGCGCGAGCAGTTCAAGGACTATCGCCTGCCGACAGGCTGAGCCGCGAGGCTTGCCTTCGGTGCCAGACCCCGCCACGTAATCATCATGCATCGTCGCATCGTCTTCGAGGAACCTGTCTCGCGCGCCGCACGCTGGAGCCGGCGGCTGGCCTGGTTTTCCGTCGCGGTGCTGCTGCTGGCCATTCTCGTCGCCCGGCTCGGCGAGCCTTCGGCACAGGGGCTCGCGCCGATCGCCGGTGCCTATGGCTTCGTTCTGCTGGCGTTGCTGCTGGCCGTGCTCGCCTTCATGCGGATCTGGCAGGTGGGGCATCGTGGGGTCGGCATGGCGGCGCAGGCCTTCGTGCTTGCGCTCATCATGCTTGCCCCACTGCTCTATGGTGGCTTCAAATGGCTGACGCTGCCGCGATTGAGCGATATATCGACCGATATCGATGATCCCCCGATCTTTAGCCGCTCGCAGGCCGCCTTGACCGCACGCCACGGCCTGGTGCCGCCCGACGTACCGGCTGGAGAGCGGCGCATCCAGCGCCAAGCCTATCCGAAGACGCTGCCGATCGTGCTGGAGGTCCCGGCCGAAACGGCGTTCACGATCGCGCGCCGGGCCGCCACTGCACTGGGCTGGCAGGTGCTCGAAGCGTCGCGCCCCGGCGGACGCAGCGGGGCAGGGCGGATCGAGGCGGTGGCGCGCACCCGAATCCTGCGCCTTGCCGAGGACATCACGATCCGTGTGCGACCGCGTGCCGACGGCAGCCGCATCGACATCCGCTCGGCTTCGCGGATCGGAAGCCACGATCTCGGCGCAAATGCTGCCCGCATCGCCGCCTTTGCTGCCGAGGTCGAGCTGCTGGTCGAGGCACGGTAGGTCATGTGCGACGGCGTGATGCGATCCGAAGAAATCGACGCCGCTGCATCAGGTCCGGGCCAGTTTGTATCGGCTCGCCAGCATCGGCAGTGCCTCGTCGCAGATGACAGTGCCGTTGAGGACCAGATCCTCGAGTTGGGCGAGGATCGAGAGCGAGGCCGCGCCATGCAATGCGACCGGCAAGCCCTGATAGATGGGCGGCACCATCTCTGCGATGCGCTCGTCGCCAGCCCTGAGGCGGTTGAGGATCGCGGCTTCGCGCAGCCGGCGGTGCTGCACGAGCGCGCGCAGGAAGCGCTGCGGTTCGTTCACCGGCCCGCCATGGCCAGGCCAGTAGATGGCGTGCTCCATCGCGCGCAGTTTTTCGATCGAAGCCATGTAGGACGCCATCGAGCCGTCGGGCGGGGCAACGATGCTCGTCGACCAGGCCATGACATGGTCGCCTGAAAACAGGCTTGTCTCTTCCGCGAGCGCGAAGGCGAGGTGATTGGCGGTGTGCCCCGGCGTTTCGACGGCCGAGAGCGTCCAGCCGGGGCCCGTGACCGTGTCACGGTCATGCATCGGCAGATCGGGGGCATAATCGCGGTCGGCCGCGGCATCGAGCGGATTGATCTCGCCAAGCGCCAGTTCGCGCGTCGCGCGATGCGGCAGGCAGCCGGCGACGATGGCGCCTGTCGCCGCTTGCAGTGCCGGCACGGCAGGCGAATGATCGCGATGGGTGTGTGTGACAAGGATATGGCTGACGCTCTCGCCAGCGAGTGCGGCAAGGACGCGCGCGACATGAGCCGGGTCGTCGGGGCCAGGATCGAGCACCGCCACAGTGCCCCGGCCGATGATATAGGTGCAGGTGCCGGTAAAGGTCATCGGCCCGCCATTTCCGGCGATGATGCGCCGGACGAGCGGCGACAGTTCAACCACCTCGCCGGAGGGAGCCGTGGCGCTCCGATCGAATTCGATGTCTTCGCTCATGCGGGTTCCGTCGCCTGGTCCAGTTGCGTCACGGGGGCAGGTTGCGCCCCGGCCTTGCCGCTTCGCGCACCGCCGCGCGCCTTGTAGGGCATTGCAGCATTTTCTATAGACGGAAAACCGGCTGCGCAGCGCGGCCCTCGAAAAATGGATGAGAGCGCATGGCCGATCTGCTTCCCCTTTCCGCTCCGACCCTGGTCAACGCGATCCTTCCCCAGGTCTCCGGACGTCGCGCCGCGCTGGCGCGCAATGTCGCCCTTGCCGTGGCCGGCAGCCTGCTGCTCGTCCTCGCGGCCAAGATCAAGGTGCCGTTCTGGCCGGTGCCGATGACCCTGCAGACGCTGGTGGTGCTCGGCCTGGGGGCCGCCTATGGGTCGCGCCTCGGCGCTGCGACTGTCGCACTCTATATTGCCTATGGCCTTGCCGGGCTGCCGGTCTTCACCAACACGCCGCCGGTTGCAGCCGGGCTGCTCTATCTTGCCGGTCCGACCGGCGGGTTCCTCGTCGGCTTCGTGCTTGCGGCGGCTGTCGCTGGCTGGGCGGCCGAGCGTGGCGCCTCGGTGTTCCGCCTGATCGCGGGATTCATTACCGCGGAAGCGCTGATTCTTGGCCTCGGCGGCCTGTGGCTCGCGCTCGGCGCGCAGATGGCGAGCGGTGCCACGGGTATCGGCTTCGCCAAGGCCTTCGCTTTCGGCGTGCAGCCCTTCCTGCTCGGCGATGCACTCAAGATGGGGCTGGCTGCGAGCCTTGTCGGGGCAAGCTGGTCCTTCCTGCGCCGCCGTGGCTGAGATCCGCAGCAGCGGTAGAGACGAACGAGCCGGGGCTTGCCCCGGCTTTTTCTTTGACGCCAGCCGGGAAGGCGTCGGCCCGAAAAGTGGATTGCGGTTTTCGGCAAGGCCGATGCAGCCGCACAAGGTGAAAGCATCGGGCCGCATACAAGATCCGGCCCGATAGTCCACCGATTCGCGTCAGGCAGACGGGCCCGCGCTCAGCCTTGCGGATTATTGCCGGAGCAGGTCTTCACGGGTTGGCCGAAGATATCGAGCTTCATCAGCTCCCCGCATTTGTCGCAGCCGGAAAGCAGCACGGCGAGGCTCATGATTCCGATGATTCGGGAAAAGCGCGTCATACAGTGAGCCCCATTGTCCTTGGGCGAGACTACAGGAGCGGCGCGCACGACACCATCGCTGTACCGGGAGAAGTCGTGGATGCGTTAATTGGGCCAAAACAGGCCCACCTGAGGATCAAGCCACGCTGAAACTGTCCGGGCAACAAAAAAGCCCCGAAGGGCTTGATTTGTAACTACTTGAAATATCTCGGGAAACTTTGGTCGGAGTGGCAGGATTTGAACCTGCGACCCCCACGTCCCGAACGTGGTGCGCTACCAGACTGCGCTACACTCCGATCAACTGGTGGCCGGCTTATAGCCAGCGTCGCGCCGCAGCGCAACAGGGCTAAGCACCTCTTGTGTGGATTTCTCCAGAGCCTCGCCGAAGGATCTGTTGCGTCGGATGCAGCCACCTGTGAGAAGCGCTTGTCGACGGTTGCACAGAGGCGCGACGCACACTAGAACGCAGCAGCGCGTTGGGGCGTCGCCAAGTGGTAAGGCAGCGGTTTTTGGTACCGCCATTCCCAGGTTCGAATCCTGGCGCCCCAGCCATTATCATAAAATATTGATTTTAAACGATTTTCCAAGATTTCTGTAACCGTTGTCCATAGCAGTCGGACGTGACGCCCTTGGCTGCTAGCCTGAAGTGGCGAACGGGTTGGTAGGATCGAGACCCACAGGGGCGAACGACATTCTCCCGCATCAGCAGGCTTCGATTATCTCAGCTACATCCGATCGTCGGGCGCCGGATCTTTTTGCCAGGCCCCGGGCGTAAGCGTACTGTAGGTGAAGTAGGGGGCTTCCATTCGACGTGATGGAAGGTTGCTTGATCTCCCAATCGGGGAGGACGTTATGGGACGCAAGTTCATCGACTGCCGTGAATTCCCGAGCGAGATGAATTGCTCAGTCACGATCATCGCCGACAATGAGAGCGAACTGGTGGAGGCCTCGGTGCAGCACGCCGTTGCCGTGCATGGGCATCAAGATACGCCTGAACTGCGGAACCAAATCAAAGCCGCCATCAAAGATGGCATGCCGTCTGAGAAGGCACCAAGTCGCGCCGCCTGATCGAACACGTGGTGCCGCCATTCTCTGATCCAACAACTGGCCTGCTGCCGGTTTTGTGCACGGTCTCAAGCACGTCTGTAACGAGCGGCGCCGTGTCATCTCATCGACCAGACGAGAGAGGCTGGGCCGTGTCGGGGCGATAGTCGGCGCATGTGTTGGGAATCGGTGCAGCTACGAGTTATGAGCCCGTTCCAAGACGCGCCTTCAGTTCGACTGTCGTGCGGTCGATCAGGAATTGCTGGTAGCGATAGAACATTTCCTCGCCCATCGGCGTTGCGAACGAGTTGGCGTATCGCTGACACCGCTCGCGCAGCCCGGCCAGGCGCTCCAGCATGTCCCTGATCGCTTCACGTTCATCCGCATCCGGCAAGGCGGGCTTCGCGATGGGATGCAGTGCTGGCGCATGGCTGACGGCCTCCCCCGCCACGAGCCTTGCTTCCGCCTCAAGCTTCTCGCGCGCGGAATCAAGTCGCCAAAGACGAAAGCGGCTGATGCCCTTCAGCAGGTTGAAAAGGGCCGTAACGGCCATGACGAGGTAGATCCAATAGGCGGGCGACATGAGGTTCACGAGCCACGGAAAATAGCGGTCTACGAACTCCGGCTCGCCAGTCAGAAAGAACTGCCTCGCTTCGGACGATAGCGGCACCGCGGTCGCCGAACTCGTCGAGGTCGGCGGGTTGCTGCGCACGAAAGTCGGAAGCGCAGCCGCCAGGAGCACCAGCAATTCAATGCGGTCAGCTCTCTTCGCGCACGCGTTGGCCAGGACCAGCGTATTGACCTGCGGCACCATTTTGTCGGTCGCAGGGGCCAGGCGCATCAAGTCGTATCGGCCAGCCGGCACGCGCCCAAGAGTCAGCCATGGAAAGCGGTCGGTCAAACCTCTTAAATCTCGGAGTTCGATGATTTCCAGATCATAGCGGCCGATGATCGTCCGCAGGAACTCGGCATCATTTCGCATGACATAGGCGGCAATATCGAGATTGCCCTGCGCCACAAGCTGAGCTTGCTCCTCGAGCTCGCGATAGGACGTTCGAATGTCGAGCTTCTTCAGGTCGGGATCGCCGAGCAGCTGGAGCACGAGATAGGCCGTTCCCGAATTCTCGGGGCCTATTCCGATGGAGGCGCCCCGTAGGTCGGAGAAGCTACCGAAGGACCGATCGCGCCGGGTCAGAAAGAGCAGCGACTCCGGTTCGGGCAGGCGCCCCAATAGTTCCAGTTCGGATTCGGCAGGCACTGGAGTGCCGTCCTGAACGAAGGCAAATTTCTCGGCGCAGGATTTCTGGTCTGCCATCAGGCGTTTGGCGTTCTCGATCGAACCCGCTGTCGGGATAACCTCGAGATGCCCTCGGTCGCGCCTGGCCAGCTGCGCCAGATTTGAAGCGAGCGAATGATAGGCGCCGCCTGGCGCGCCGGTCAGTATCGACGCTCGAAAGGAGCCGTAGTCGCGCACCGTGCTGTAGGAGAGAGCCAAGCCTGCAATGGCTGCTGATGCAACAAACAGCAATAGAATGCGCAGAACGCCCCTGCGCCGACCCGCGAAACTAGGTTTGTCTGGTCTCGGAGCGTGAACCGGCACGGTAGATGCCTGCAATGGGGGCAGAATGATCGCAAGGTCCCGGAGATTTGCACGACACTCGCGCGCTCGCCAGCTCTATCATCATTGCCAGCCCCCCTGCGCCCGTTGCAAACGTAAATGCCCTTTCCTCCGTTACGCTTTAGCGGCCGGAGCCGGCGCTTCCATCTGCCTCACGTACGCCGCACCCTCGCCACGCCTGTCCAAGGGGCATCCCCTCACCAGAGTTTGGCGTCGAACGAGTAGCTCAAGCCGAGGCCGACGGTCGTCTGGTTCGGCGATCCATAGCGGGTCACCAGCGGGCTGGATGCCGCATCATCCCTGAGGCGGGCGTATTCGACATAGGCACGGACCTCCCATCGCGGCGTCAGTTGATAGCGCGCCTGCAGGCCGGCGCCGATCGAATGCAGCCCGCCCTTGGCATTGAAGAGGGGAAGTCCGGAAGCCAGCGATTGGGCCGCGTCGACGCCGAAATACGGTGCGGTCGCCTTGTTGTCGGCCAGCGACAGGCGCGGCCCGCCGGACAGCGTCCAGCGTTCGCCAATGGGAACGACGACATCGGCGAAAAGGTCGGCGACGAAGCCCCTGTGCCCGCCGAAACCACGGCGCGTTTCGATTCGCGTCCGGAACCAATCCCGGGGCCAGAACTCGGCGAAGAGGCCAGCTTCGATCGTCGCGTCGACATCGCCGAGCCCGCGCAAATGTCTGGGGTAGTCGCCAGCGTCGCGCCCGCCCTTGTACTTGCCGACAAGACCGCCATGGAAGCCGCCGATGTCGATCAGCGAAATACCGGCACCGTCCAGAGGGGCGCGAAAGCGCGCAGCCTTGCCGGCCCGGCGGACGGAGACGATCGGCAGGGGTTCGAAGCGGAAGCGGCTCGCGCCTTCGAATTCGGGGAGAAACCTGCCCTGAGCACCCAGGGTGATGGTCCAATCGCCGGGGATCGTTGGCATGCGATCGAAAAGACTCTGCGCATGGGCATCACCAGGACCTGTCGTGCAGATGAGCGCCAGGGCAGATGCGGCCAGGGCCACGCGGCCGGACAAAATGCGCCGAAGCGCCTCCAACGACGTCATTCATCAACCCCAATGGCGCAAAACGCGTTCGCGAGACGCTCATCTCTAGGGCAGTGGGGGCGCGGGGCGATGTCTCCGGGATTTCGGTTTGCAACAGACTGTTACAGAATGATGCTTGCCCAAAGGGCATGTGGAAGGCCAAGGGTACTCCTCTGCCGGAGCTTCATCGCGTGGCCCGCTCGAACAGCCCTCATCTCCTCATCGTCGATGACGACGCCACGATACTCAGGATCCTCGCGCGATTCCTGAGTGAGCATGGGGTGCGTGTGACGCAGGCCCAGGCCGGGGCGCAGATGCTCGAAGCCCTGGAAGCAGGGCGCTTCGACCTCATCGTCCTCGATATCATGATGCCGGGAGAGGATGGGCTCAGCCTTTGCCGGCGCGTCCGTGCCACGAGCAATATCCCGATCATCCTGCTGACGGCGATGACATCCGATACGGATCGGGTCGTCGGGCTCGAACTCGGTGCCGACGATTACGTGACGAAGCCTTTCAACCCGCGGGAGCTTCTGGCGCGGGTGCGGGCTGTTCTGCGCCGGACCGGCGTCTCTCCCGCCGCTGCGCGCGATCACGTGCGGTCGAACTTTCGGTTTGCGGGATGGACTCTGGATGCGAAACGCCGCGTCTTCCTGTCTCCCGACAATGTGCTGACCGACCTGACCAGCGGCGAGTTCGATCTGCTTTTGGCATTCGTCGAGCATCCGCAGCGTGTTCTCAGCCGTGATCAGCTGCTCGATCTGGCCCATGGCAGGGCAAGCCAGATCTTCGATCGCAGCATCGACGTCCAGATCAGCCGGCTGCGCCGCAAGATCGAGATCAATCCGCAGGAACCACTGCTCATCAAGACCGTGCGGAGCGAGGGATATGTCATGACTGCGGACGTGGTTGCCGATGCGCCCGAAGCGACGCCATGAGGGTAAGGCTGTGGTCGCGGGTGGGTTTTGCCCCCCGCATCGCCATTGTTGTGGTCCTCACCTTCATCGGGACTCAACTGCTCGGCGAAGCGCTTCGCGCGCTGGTGCCACCCTCGGATTTCGCGTTGTTCGACACGCAGTGGCTTGTCGATACGACAGTCGATGCTCAACGGACCGTGACGGCGGCCGATGCCAGCCAGCGTGATTTGGCGCTGTCTTCGCTGAAATCGAAGGAGTGGCTCGATTTCGTCATCCGTGAAGGTCAACCCGCAGCGCCGGGCGGTCCTTCGCCTGCATCGAGCGCGACGCTCCAGGCCCAGATCAGCAAGAAACTGGGCGTCGACGCGGATGCTGTCGTTGTCAACATCACGCCCTACGGCAACCTGCTCAGTCAGGTCAGGACCGGTGTCGTTCTCTTGTCCGGCCTGCCGGCGCTCATGACCAATGTCGCCGCGGATTCTGTCGAGCACTACCCGCTCGTGGCATCGGAAATCGAGATCGGCGTCCGTCTCTCGGATCGGTCCTGGCTGATCGTGAGACAGCGCGCCGGCGATTTGGCGAGCGCGCGCTACGTGCGGAACGCGGCGGACCTGATCGGCGGGGCGCTGTTTGTCGGCATGCTATCCATCTGGATGGCGCGCAGCCTGGTCAAGCCGCTGACGCAGCTTGCCGGAGCGGCCGAACGGCTCGGCCGAGAGCGGGCGCTGACTCCGATCGGTGACATGGACCTGCCGGAATATGCCGCGATCGCCCACGCCTTCAACGACATGCAGGCGCGCCTCACGCATTTCGTGGATGAGAGAACCACTATGCTCGCGGCCATATCGCATGACCTGCGCACGCCGCTCACGCGGCTGCGGCTCATGGCGGAGTATGTGCGCGACAAGGATCAGCGGCAGGAGGTCCTGTCCAATATTTCCGAGATGGAAACCATGATCCAGTCGTCTCTCGCGTTCGGGAGCGACGATGCCCGGCGCGAGCCGCACAGCGTGGTCGATATTGCCTCGCTGCTGATCAGCCTTTGCGACAATTTCACGGATATGGGGGGGCATGTCACCTATATCGGCCCCGATCATGCGCAGCTGTCATGTCAGCCCGTGGCGATGCGCCGTGCTCTGTCAAACCTCATCGACAATGGCCTGCGCTATGGAGAGCGGGTCAGCGTTAAACTGCGCGACGAAGCTCAGGCGCTTGTCATTGTTCTCAGGGATGGCGGGCCAGGGATTGCGCCGGACCAGATCGAGCGTGCCTTCGCTCCGTTTCAACGCCTCGATGGATCGCGCAGCCGTGCGACCGGTGGCACCGGCCTCGGGCTCACGATTGCCCGGGACGTCATCCGGGCGCATGGCGGGGACGTCACCCTCGCTTCGGCCCAGCCGGCGGGTCTGCGGGTGACCGTGAACTTGCCAAAACCGACGATGTTGCCGTCTGTGATCTGACAGGTGCTCCGCGGCACTTGCCGTCGCAGCTTGCCCGGGCGACCGCATGAAATTGGCGTTCGGCGGCTTGGAGATTGGTGCACGCGATCCGGCTATTGTTTCTGGCCCGTGTTCACCAGCGGCGTGGTTAGTACTTCGCCGGTCGTGCTCGCCGCGTCGCTGATCGAGTCTCCGAGTTGCTCGATGCGGCCATTGAAATTGCGGCGAGTATGGGGGTCGACAATGGCGATCGGTGCTGCAATCGCAAGACCGGCCGCAGTTCCAACCGTTGCCGCGGCACCGGCGGTGACAGCCATCAGGCGGTCGCCGAGGCCGACGCGTGAATCGGTGATGGACTGGCCCGCGACGAGGCGGGTCCCGATCAGCCGCACGACCTCGGGGCTCTCCGCGAATTTGCCATGGTTGAGCCGGTCGTCCGATCTGAGTTTCGTCAGGTCGAGTACGGTGATGCCTTCGGCAGCCAGCTCGTCGCGATAGGGCTCGGCTTCCGGGTTGATCGCGCCCAGCCGTGCCGTGCTGCCCCAGACTCGGCGGGAAACCGCCAGTGCCCGGTCGTCTTGCGAGACGAAGAGGGTGAATTTCGCGCGGCTCTTGCCGATCTCGGCGATCTGGGTCCGGAAGACATCGACATCGACATCGACATCAGGCGAGGCGAGCATGATATTGGCGATCTTCGGTGCGATCTGGCCGTTGCGGATCGCCATCTGGCGCAGCGATTCGAGCGTGAGCCAGTTGCCCATGGAATGGGCCAGGATCGAGACCTCGCCGACGGCCGGATCCCGCGCCAGCGCCTGCAGCGTGGCCTCGAGCGCATGGCGGGAATAATTCGTGCTCTCGCGGTCGTAGCCATAGGCGAAGAGCGAACCGCGCGAGGGCCAGGTGAAGAGCAGCGGCACGACATTGGCATCGGAATCGTGGACGATCTGAGCGAAGCGATAGACCGCATCCTCAAACCGGTTGTTGAAGCCATGGACGAAGAGGAGAACGCGCCGCTTCGGGGCTTTCAACGCTGCTGAGTGCAAGCGGGCGAAGGCGGCCTGCTGGTCGAGACGGTCGACCTTCAGTGTCACGAATTCGCGTTCCGGGTCGCCGGGAAGGCGGCTTGGCCATTGGACCTCGCCAACCTTCCGCGCGCGCGCGGGCGGGATCGAGACGGTGATCTCGGCGAAGGACGATTTCGCGCCGCGCTCGCCGGAAAACAGGATGCCGTTATCCGGATCGGGCGAGCGCGTCGTTGCCACGAGCATGGTGACTTTGCTGGCGTCGGGTGCGCCATGCGCAACCGGCGCCAGCACGCCCTGCACGTCGCCGGCGCAGCCGGCGAGCAACAACGCCAGTGCCCCAGCAGCGATCCTCATCCCATGCCGTCTCATGCAGAAGCCATCCAGGTCGCAGGGCAAGGCAGCAGAGCGGTTATGGCCGCTCTGCGCATCATTCAGCAATGGCTGGGGTCAGTACGGCGCGCGGGACAGGACATCGCCCCCGAAACGATCGCCGAAATTGGGCGAGCGGCGGTTCTCGCGCACATAAGCCGGCCCGCTGCCTTCGCTCGGTGCAGGGCCGGGATCGAGATAGCTGCGCTCCTGCGGCGTACGGATCGGGATTCCTGGCCCCTCGTTCGCCGCGATGGGCTCGCGTTGCGTACAGCCGGCGAGAGCGGCGAGCAGGATGAGGGCCGCGGAGGCCCGGAGAAGGGGGGGCCTCGCGGCGCTGATTGTGATGATGGAGCCGCCGCTAGGCATCTGGATAACCCTTCGTGTGGATGAACAACCCGCCGCCGCGTGAGCGGGCGATGCCGGTCGTATAGTGTCGCTGCATCAAAGCCGGCGGCAGCAGCCGGCGTCAACGCGCCGCCGCGAGATCATGTGGACGGCGAACGCCCGACCGATCAGCCGAGCCGGGCGATCCGATCGGGCCAACTCGTTGCTCGTGATCCCGAGACGCTCCGGCTCGGGGAGCTGGCGGCCGTTGCGCGCCGAGCTCCGCGGGCCGGATCGTTCGCATCAGAAGGGGTTGATGTAGTTGGTGATCGCGATCTGCCGCAGCAGCACCTTGCGAATGACATGTGCGGCCGTGACGCGATCGGTGAAGATGGCGGCATCGCCGGCAGCACCCGCCGGGAGCTTGTCGGCAAAGGCCTGGTCGTCGAGTTTCACGCGCACGGCAAAGGGGGCTGCCTGGATGGATTTCGGCGTCACCGCCGCCCCGGATGTCTGCACCTGACCGGTCGAGATCGCCTGCAGCACGCTCTCGACCTTGCCGGTAAAGACCTGCCCCGGGGCGAACTTGAACGTCAGTTCGACCGGCTGGCCGGCCGCAATGTAGCGGGCATCGATCTGCTGGATCTCGACGCCGATGACCGTCTCCGCGGTGTCGACGAAGGCCATGACCGGCGCAAGCGGCAGGTTGGCGACGCGTGCGCCCTTCCGCAGCGCGACATTGGTGACGTAACCGGCGGCCGGAGCTCGAACCACCGTCTTCTCGAGGTTCCACCTGGCGCCCTCGAGTTGCGCCTTGAGCTGGTCGACCTCGGCCTGGCGTTGCTCGACATCGAAGCTGCGGCCGGACCCCGTGCTCTGCAGCTGGGTCATCTGAGCCAGGCGCTGCTGCTGCAATTGGAACTGCGCTTCAAGCGCCTTGACCTGGGCCTCGTAGGGCACGGGGTCGATCTTGAACAGCACAGCGCCCGCCTTCAACGGCGTGTTCGGCTCGACAGGGACGTCGATCACCTCGCCGGCGACATCAGGGACGATGGCGACGGATTGCCGGATGGCCAGCGCCGCGCCTTGCGGCGCGCCCCAGTTCATCGGGATGAACAGGCCGATCAGCAAGAGGAGCAGGACAAGGACCGGCGAGACCTTCCAGAACAGGTTGAACGGCACGATCCGGAGTTTTACCAGCACGAACAGCAGGGCGAGATAGACATTGAGCAGGACGACGATCATCGGGCGAGCTCCTGCGGGCGCGCGGGCGCGTCAACACGCGCGGGCACGTCGACATAGGCCCAGATCAGGACGGCAGGCCACAGCACGAATCCCAGGAACAGCGTCACCCAGCCGCCGACGGCCACCGCCTGGGCCCAGGGATGATTGCGTCGCTTGGCGATCATGCCCGGAAGCATGGCCATGAAGACGATGACGAAAACCGTGCTGCACACGAGCACAACGAGGACAATCCAGGCGAATATATCAAGCGGGCTCATGGGCCTCCGTCTTCTCTCGACCTGCACCGGCGGCCGGTAGGCCATGACACCGAACGTGCAGGATACTGACAACCCGCGGAAAGTCGCGCTCGAATGTTGGTTTGCCGGTCCTGGAGCAGAGCCGGCTAAAAGTTTGCCTGCCGGGTGAGTTCGGGGCGGGGGCGGGCGGCCGTTACGAGGGACCAGACTAGAGCACGGCAGCCAGTCGCGGATTGCGTAGCGCACCAGGGTAGCATTGCTGTCACGTCTTGGACGAAGGGGGCTGCGGGGGGCGGATTGGGTTTTGAATTCCGAGGGGCAGCGTCAGAAGACCTGGCATTCATGACCAGATGGCAGCTGGCGCGGGAGCGCGACGGCCAGCGTGGAAGCTGGAGCGGAGGCGCGCGCAAATACCTCACCGGCCAGGAAACCGCTCAACGGATGTGCATTTCGCGTCAGCGCAGGGCCCGGAGCGCGTTCAGGATGACCACGATGTCGATCGCTTCCTGGAACAGGGCTCCCTGCACCGGGGGAAGATAGCCGAGGGCAGCGACAAGCATTCCGACGAGGGACAGCCCGAGGCCGACGAAGACGCTCTGCAGAGCGATGCCGCGCGTGCGCCGGGCGACCACGAGTGCCTTCGCCAGCGGTTGCAGTTCGTCGACCAGCAAGACGACGCCCGCTGCTTGCGACGACGCGGCGGCGCCGCGCGCGCCCATCGCGACCCCAACATCCGCGGCGGCAAGTGCGGGCGCGTCGTTGACGCCGTCCCCCACCATCATCACCGCCCGGCTCTCGGCTTCGCGGCGCACGACGGCGACCTTGCCCTCCGGCGTCAGGTCTCCCAAAACCTGATCGACGCCGAGATCCTCGCCCACTGTCCGGGCAATCTGGTCAAGATCTCCGGAAGCCAGCACGATCCGCTCGATTCCGGCGGTGCGGAGCGATTGAAGCGTCGAACGCGCATCGTCGCGCAGTTGATCGCGAAGCAGAATGACGCCGGCGAGCAGCCCGTCCGCGGCCACCGCCACGGTCAGAGCGTCCGGGGGGGCGTCCGCAACCAGCGCGTCCGGATCACCGCCGCGGCTGCGGCTGCGCACATAGGAACCGCCGCCCAGTGCGATGCGCCTGGTGCCGACCTGTCCCTCGATGCCCTTTCCCGGCGTTTCGGAGATATCCGAGGGGGGCAGAAGGGGCAGTCCGGCATCGGACGCGGCCCGAATCAGTGAAATGGCCACGACATGGGCGGAGGCCTGATCGAGGCTCGCGGCGAGGGTTAGTACCTCCGTCGCGGCAAAGCCGTTGCAGGTGCGGATCTCGGTAATCGTCGGGCGCCCCTGGGTGAGCGTACCGGTTTTGTCGAGAATGGCTGTTCGCACTCGCGCCAGGGCTTCGAGCACGCTGCCATCCTTGACCAGTGCGCCGCCCCGCGCGGTCTTCGAGATGCCTGAAATGATCGCGACCGGCACGGCGAGGATCAAGGGACAGGGCGTCGCCACGACGAGGACTGCCAGGGCGCGGATCGGGTCGCTGCTCAGCAGCCAGGCGGCCCCCGCGATCGCGAGGGTCAGCACGAGAAAACCGATGGCGTAACGGTCCGCCAGGCGAGCCATCGGCGCCTTGCTCGCCTGCGCCTGTTCCACCAGCTTGACGATCCCGGCATAGGTGCTCTCGGACGCCGGCCGGCTCGCGATCAGATCGAACGGGGCTCCGAGCAGCGTTGCTCCGCTGAGCACCTCGGCGCCGCGGCTCAGGCTCTTCGGCACGGATTCTCCGGTCAAAGCCGAAAGGTCGAGCACGGCGGTGCCGCTTGCGACATGGCCGTCGACCGGCAGCACCTCCCCGGTGCGCATCAGCAGGCGGTCGCCCTGGCGGATCGCGGCAATCGGCACTTCCTCGAGTGTCTCGCTGCGATAACGCATGGCATTGAAGGCGACCCGGCCGAGGAGGGCCGACATCTCCCGGCGCGCACGCCCCTGGGCAAAATTCTCGAGCAACTGGCCGCCGGCATACATCAGCGCGACGACATTGCCGGCCAGGCTTTCGCCGAAGGCCAGCGCCGCCGACATCGACAGGGCAGCGACGATATCGAGACCGACATCGCCGCGCCGCAGCGACCTGACGATCTGTATGATGAGCGCCAGCAGCACCGGGATGGTCGCAACAGTCCAGGCGCGACTGGCTGAGTTCGCCATGCCGCTCCACCAGAACCAGCCGCCGGCAATGAGCCCGGCCAAAGCAATGCCGACCAGAATCAGGTCAAGATGCTGGCGATAGAGCCGGGAGGTCCGCGCCGCCCAGCTTTCACTGTCGGGCTGTGTCAGGGCCTCCGCCTGAGACTGGGGCACCCCGAAACCTCCTATGCGAGCCGGATGGGAGCAGGGATGTCATGCGGACGGTGGACGCCTGCGAAGCCGGCAAAGCCTCAATGTGACATCAAGCAGCAGACCGGTGAAGCTTGCAGCAGATCGCGCGTCATGCCGCCAAACATCCATTCCCGCATGCGGTTGTGGCCATAGGCGCCGGAAACGATGAGATCGGCGCCGTGCTCGGTCGCAAAGTCGATCAACTCGTTGACTGCATGCTTGGCACTGTCGGTCTGCAGGACTGCCTTTGCCGCCACACCGTGCAAGGTGAGATAGTCGCGCACGTCTTCGGCGCCCTGATCTTCGGCATCCGGGCCGATCGACAGGACAGTCACGGATTCCGCCTGCATCAGAAGCGGCAGGGCATCCCGCACGGCACGCCGCGCTTCCCGCGTATCCTTCCAGGCGACCAGGATATGCTTGCCGGAGAGATAGCTGACGTCGGGCGGTACGACGAGGAGCGGCCGGCCAAGCGACATGACCAGATCGCCCGGAGAGAGGCTCATCCCTCCCTGGACGGGATCGTGATGGGCTTGGCGCGCCAGCACCACGAGATCTGCTGCGCGGGCCTGGTCGAGAACGAAGTTTCGCGGTGTCTCGATGGCGCTGCGCCAGACGAGGTGCTTCATGTCGCCGGCGGCCTTGCGGAATATCGCTTCGGCGCGGGCAAGCTCTGCTGAGACTGCGCGCTTGCTCTCCTCAATCAGGAGCGCGTCGACGCTCGCCAGGCCGTCGCCGACATAGGGGAGAACGAAGTCCTCTGCGGCGATGCCGATCAGCCGGCTGCCGAAACGATCCGCCAGGGACGCGGCCAGCTTGACCCGATCGGCGGCCCCGCTGCCGAGGTTCAGCGGCACCATGATGCTGGCGTAACCCGCCTGCGCTTTCACCGTTGCTGTCATTGCATGTCCCCCAAATCTCGACGCATCCGTGGCATCTATGATCGAGCCCAGTGTGCAGGGACGCATTGATATGGAGCAAGGCGCCCCCCTGCACACCGGCACCGCGCAGATGCCGTAGATGCCTTCAGGCGATGACTGGTTTGACCGGGGCCCTCGGTTTCACGGCAATGATCTGGAAGGGCTGCAGGTGGCCGTCACCGTCGCGGATAGAGACATAGTCGCCGACGACGAAGCGGTGCCGGTCGAGCCGGTAGCCGGCCTCGTCGTCATCGCTGCCGGAATCGTCATAGTCGATGAACCAGGTCGCGCCGCCGGCGCCTCCGGCCCGGCGCAGGAGCCAGCCGTGACGATCCGGCTCCCCCACCGAGAAGCGCCTGACGCGGCAGAGATCGCGCTGGTCCTGCCAGGCGGCCGCATCGATATGTCCGTCAGGGTCGAGCGGCGCGGTGATCTCGTAGCCATGTCGTGGGCTTCCCTCGGGATAGCCGCTCGTCCGGGCGAGATGAAGGGTGATGACATAAAGCATGATGGTCGTCCGTCCTTTCTGCCGCTTGGATATGCATGCCACGATCAATCGCGCATATTTCGGGCGCGTCCGGTTTGATCTGGCGCAAGGACGTTTTGGCCGGACTGGCGGAGGTTCTTTCGCGTACTGGAGGATGACATGATCGAAGGCATCAAGAGCATATTGGTGGCGGTGACGGAGGAGGGGCAGACCGAGGAGAACCTTGCTGTCGGCTACGGGCTTTCGTTGGCGCGGCAGACGAATGCGCATCTTACGGTTCAGGCGGCGGCAAGCCGGTTTTCCGTGCCCTATTCGATGATCGATGATTTCAGCGGTGCGATCGTTGCGTCGGAGAATCGGCGCATCGCCGGTCTCGCGCAGAAGCTTGCCTCCGACGCCCGGTTCGCGGCCAATCTTGCCGGCGTGGTCAGCACGGTGGAGAGCCCTCAACTGATCTACAGCAGCCTGCTGCAGCGCTTTCTCGACCATGCCCCCGTCAACGACCTCTCAATCCTGGATGCGGAGCCGACGACGCTCGCCATCGACCGCGGCCTGATCGAGACGGCGCTGTTCGAGAGCGGCCGGCCGGTCCTGGTGGTTCCGCCCGGCCATCCCGGCTTCTCCGGAGAGACCATCGTCATCGCCTGGGACGGCGGGGCGAGCGCGGCGCGTGCGGTTGCCGATGCCTTGCCGTTTCTGCGAGCCGCCAAGGCTGTCGAGATCGTCTCGGTCACCGGCGAGAAGGACCTGTCCAACGCGGTGCCCGGCGTCGAGCTGGCACCTCATCTCGCGCGTCATGGCGTCGATGTCACGGTCAAGACGGTGGCGCTCGGCAAGGGGCGCGACGTCGCGACCGCACTCCAGGACGAGGCGGCCGAGTTCGGTGCCGGCTTCATCGTGTTGGGTGGCTATCGCCATTCCCGCCTGCGCGAATGGCTGCTCGGCGGGGTGACGCAATCCCTGCTCAAGAACAGCAAGGTGCCGCTCTTCATGTGCCATTGATCGTTGCGGGGAAAATGGCTCAACTCTGCAAACGCGCGGTTGAGCCACTCCCGGCTTGAGACCGGGCGCGTTCAGCCCGGTTTCCGCTCATGAGCATTCGGAATTTCGACGCGCTCTTCAATCCTCGCGCGATCGCCCTGATCGGGGCCAGCAATCAGCCCGGTTCGGTCGGGGCGACGCTTGCCGCCAATCTCTATGGCGCGGGGTTCAAGGGGCCGATCATGGCGGTCAACCCGCATGAAACGGCGATCCGCGCGGCGTTGAGCTATCGCTCCGTCACAGAACTCCCTGTCACGCCCGACCTTGCCGTCCTGGCGACGCCGGCAGCGGCGGTTCCCGAGCTGATATCGGAGCTCGGACAACGTGGTTGCCGCGCCGCAATCGTGATCAGCAACGGCTTTGGCGACAGTGCGGCCACGGATGGGCTGCGGCAACGGATGCTCGATGCGGCCAAGACGCATCTGATGCGCATCGTCGGGCCGAACTGCCTCGGCCTGATTTCCTCCGCCCGCGCGATCAATGCGAGCTTTGCGCATCTGACGCCGCGGCCAGGCCATATCGCCATCGTCAGCCAGTCCGGCGGCATCATGTCTGCGCTGCTCGACTGGGCTGACCGGCGCAGTATCGGCCTTTCGCACGCGATTGCGCTCGGCGACACCAGCGATGTCGACGCGGGCGACATGCTCGATTACCTCGGCACGGATCCGACGGCGCGCTCAGTGCTGCTCTATGTCGAGAACATCTCCCATGCCCGCAAGTTCATGTCGGCAGCCCGGGCGCTGGCGCGCATGAAGCCTGTCATCGTGGTGAAGGCCGGGCGCAGTGCCGCCGGAGCGCGGGCGGCGCTGTCGCATACCGGCGCACTTGCGGGCGCGGACGCAGTCTATGACGCTGCCTTTCGGCGCGCCGGCCTGTTGCGGGTGGCCGAACTCGATGAGCTCTTCGCCGCGGCCGAGATCCTGGCAAAAGGTGTCCGCGTCACTGGCGACCGGCTGACCATTCTGACCAATGGCGGCGGCGCCGGCATCCTCGCCGTCGATGCCGTAGGAGAGCGGGGAAACCGCGTCGCGACCCTCAGCCCGGCGGTGATCGCCAAGCTAGAAAGCGTGCTGCCTGAAGGCTGGTCGCGCGGTAACCCGGTCGATGTCCTGGGTGACGCAACGGGAGATCGTTACGCGGCTGCGCTGGAAGCGCTGCTGGAAGAGCGCGAGAGCGATGCCGTCCTGGTCATCAACTGTCCGTCCGCGGTCGCCGACGGCGCGGAGACGGCACGTGCCGTGTCCCGGGTTGTCGCACGGCAGAAGCATGTTCCCGTCATGACGAGCTGGCTCGGCGGCACGCTCGCGCAGGCCGCCAGGGCGCATCTGCGTGACGGCGGACTTCCGAATTTTGCGACACCGGAAGAGGCGGTCCGGGCCTTCAGTCATCTCGCCGCCTTCCGGCGAAACCAGGAGCTTCTGCTGGAAACCCCGACAGCTGGCGTTGCGATTGCGCCCAGGCAGGTCGAGGCGGCGCGCAAACTCATCCGGGCAGCCCTGCGCGAGAAACGCACGTCGCTGACGGAACCGGAATCGAAGCAACTGCTTGAGCTGTTCGGGATACCCACCGTCGAGACGAAACTGGCGGCGACCCCGGAGGAGGCCGGAGCATGTTTCGAGGGGATCGCGGTTCCGGTGGCGCTGAAGATTCTCTCGCATGACATCATCCACAAATCCGATGTCGGCGGCGTCGTCCTGGGCCTGAAGAGCAGGGTGGAGGTCGAGGCTGCGGCGCGCGAGATGCTGGAGCGCGTGGGCCGGATTCGACCCACGGCGCGGATCGATGGCTTTGCGATCCAGCCCATGATCTCCCGACCGAAGGCCCACGAACTGATCCTCGGCATTGCTCAGGATGAAACCTTCGGTCCCGTGATCCTGTTCGGACGCGGCGGCACCGCGACGGAGGTGATCGGGGACCGCGCCATCGGGTTGCCGCCGCTGAATTCGGTCCTGGCGCGCGACATGATCTCGCGCACGCGGGTTGCGCGGTTACTGGCGGGGTTTCGCGACGTTCCCGCCGTGCCGCTCGAACCGGTCGTCGATATTCTCGTTCGCCTGTCGGAGCTGGTCGTGCAGCTGCCCGAGATCATCGAGCTCGACATCAACCCGCTTCTCGCCAACTACGAAGGCTGCATTGCGCTCGATGCCCGGATCGTCATCGCCGGCAAGAAAGGGCGCCGTCTTGGACTGGCGGTCAGCGCCTATCCGCACCAGCTCGAGCGCGAGATCGCACTCGGCGACGGCACGCAGCTCCATCTGCGCCCGATCCGGCCCGAGGACGAGAGCGCTCTCGCCGAGATGGTCGCGTTGTGTACGCCGGACGATCTGCGGATGCGCTTCCTGGGACCGGTGAAGATCTTTCCGCATGCAACGGCGGCCCGGCTGTCACAGATCGACTATGACAGGGAAATGGCCCTGGTCGCTGGGGAGCCCGGTGCGCCCTATGGGGTGGGGCCGATCTTCGGCGTCGTCAGGATCTCGGGCGACCCGGAGCGCAAGACGGCGGAATATGCGATCCTCGTCCGCTCCGACATGAAGGGGCGGGGCCTCGGCTATCGCCTCATGACCGAAATCATCACGCATGCGCGGGAGCAGGGCTACCAGCGGCTCTTCGGCGAAGTGCTGGCGCATAATGTTCCGATGCTACAGATGGCGAGCGATCTGGGCTTCCGCGTCACGCATGCCGATGGCGATACGGTTCATGTCGAGCTGAAGCTCGATGTGCCGGAGCCGAAATCGTGAACCTGCATTTTGCTTCGATCGCCAAGCCGGCTGGGGCATCGCGGCGCGGCTAACCGTTCGGCGCTCGCTTCTCACCCGTCTCGCCGCCCAGGCACGCTGTAGTGTCAGTCCCGATCTCGCGCCGTACCCGCGACTTCAACGCCTCTAGACTTGCTCCATCGCGCGGCAGAAGCCTGTTGGCGGCGCGATGTGTCTGTCGCGAGGATTGGCCCGTCGCTTTCCATCTGTGTATGCGTACAATCTTGACATTGTACGTCTCTGTTGCCATTTAGTGGGCGACGTTGGCCGCTCAGAGCTGGCTTCAAGGAGTTGTTCCCGTGTCCGACCAAGAATGGCCACCCCTCTCGCCTGCCCAGACCGGCCTGCGCGGACGGTGTCCGCGTTGCGGACAGGGGCACCTGTTCGAGGGCTTTCTGAAGCTGCGGCCGAAATGCGAGGTCTGCGGTCTCGACTATTCCTTTGCTGACCCTGCCGACGGGCCGGCCTTCTTCGTAATGATGTTTGTCTGCATTCCGGCCGTGGTGTTCCCGCTCTGGCTCGAAATGGCCTATGAGCCGCCGGCCTGGGTTCATCTCGTCACCACCTTGCCGTTGATCCTGCTAACCTGCATCCCGCCGCTGCAGCCGTTGAAGGGCTGGCTCGTCGCAGCACAGTTCTTCCACAAGGCTGAGGAAGGTCGGCTGGCTCGCCCCAAGGGTGAGAAGACGCCGGCCTGACCCGGAGGAACGGAGCGCGTTGAGGAGGCTGTGCCTGAGCGCTCCTGGTCTCGTCAGACGATCCCCTGATGCTGCGAGCGCTCATTGCCCATGATTGCGGCCAGCGCCTTCAGGGCATGGGCGAGGCGGCCGCGTTCCGGCACGCCGCCCAGAGAAATCCTGACCGCGTCCGGGGCCTCGCCTTCGACGCTGAATGCATCCGATGGCGTGACCCCGAGGCCTTCCTGACGGACTGCCTCGACCAGGCGGTAACGATCCCAATGCGCTGGCAGCGGCTGCCAGATATGCAGGCCGTTCGGATGATGCCGGGCCGAAGCCGGCAGGATGGAGCGGGCCAGCTCCTGGCGGGCCGCAGCCTCGCGGCGCACCCCGTCGAGCAGGTCGCCAGCGGCGCCGATCCGGATCCAATGGGTTGCAAGAGCCGTCATCAGCGGGGGCGGCATGAGTGCAATGCTTCGCAGGATCGCGACGAGCGCGTCACGGTTCTCGTCCGGTGGCAGGACGACGAAGGCGGTACGCAGCCCCGGGGTCAGGACCTTCGACAGGGTCGCGACATGATAGGTCCGCTCCGGAGCGAGGGCGACCAGCGGTGGCGGAGCATCGCCGGCGAGCAGGCTGTAAGGGTCGTCTTCGATGATCCTCAGGTGTTTTGCCTGCGCGATCCGCACGATCTCATCGCGTCGTGCAGGCTGCATCGTCGCCGTGGTCGGATTCTGGATCGTCGGCGTCACGCAGAGCAGTTTTGCGCCGGATTCATCAATGGCCCGCTCCAGGGCGCCCGGCAGAAGACCCTCTTCGTCCGTCGCGACGGGGACAGGCCGTAGCCCCGCCAGCCTCACCGCTGCAAGCAGGCCGGGATAGGCGAGGGCCTCGACCAGGATGGCCTCGCCCGGTTTTGCGAGCAGGCTGGCCAGTGCCACGAGCGCCGGCTGCGCGCCGGGGGCGACGAGCAATCTGGCGGGTTCGATCCGTCCGAGAACGGGCTCAAGCCAGGCACAGCCGGCCGCCCGGTCCGCCAGCGAACCCGCTCCGACATGATAGGTCATCAGCAAATCGGCACTGGATCGCGACAGGACCTCTGTGAGACCGCGCTGCATCAATTCAGCAAGGCGTATGCCTTTCGGGGGCGGGGGAATGTTCATGCTAAGGTCGATGAGCGGACCCGATTGTTCCTTCCGCGTCGAGATGAAGGAGCCGCGCCCGGTTACCGCATCGAGCAGATTGCGATGTCTTGCCTCTGCATAAGCGCGAGTAACCGTCGTCAGATCGACGTCAACAAGTTTGGCGAGTTGCCGCTGAGGTGGGAGTCTGTCGCCAGGTCGCAGGGTGCCGTTCGCGACGGCCTCGGCAATCAGTTCGACGATCTGGAGGTAACGCGGGCCTGCAGATGGATCGAGCTGGCGGATCCACTGCATTGTCTCGTCGCTCCGCGCCATGCCGGCTCTCCGGATTCCATGCATTGTATGATAATGTCTGCATACGATACACGAGACGATCTCGGCAAGCCAATGGGAATGCCGAGGCGCGGGGTTGATCCATTTGACTGAACGATCAACGCAATCCCGGTGCGATCTGTGACCTATGTCACATTAATCACCAGGTATTCGTGCAAGATCTAGCCATACGGCGGTTCCTGGGCGAGCGTTTGGCGCGAAGACAACATAAGTTAACCCTTCGTTCACCAAGTCATTTACACGAGGCTGTAAATGAGCCAGCATGCTCTCAGCGTCGCGGCATAGAATTGGGGGAGGTCAGCGATGGATGGCATATCGATTGCGGTTGTAGACGACCACCCGCTTCTGACCGAAGGGATCGTTGCACTGCTGCAACGCAAAGGTGGATTCTCGCTCGTTGCGACCGGTTCCGCTGCTGATCACATCACCACGATCACGGAAACTCACCAGCCTGACGCGATGATTGTCGATCTGAACATGGCGGGCGATGCCTTCCAGGCGATTTCGGACGCATCCAAGGCTGCGCCTCACATGAAAATGGTGGTGTTCACCGCATCGACCAGTACCGACCATGCCATTCAGGCGCTCGACGCCGGCGCCAGCGGGTACGTCCTCAAGGGCAGTCCCGCCGATGATCTTTTCGACGCGATTGAGGCGGCGCGGCGAGGCGAGATCTATATCACGCCTGCTTTCGCCACCAAGGTGATCGGTGCGCTGCAAAGCAAGGCGCTGGAGAAGAGGGCGGCGCAAAGCACCAGGCTGAGTGTGCGGGAGGACCAGATCGTGAGGCTTCTCCTGTGCGGGAAGCAGAATCGAGAGATCGCCCGGGCCCTCTCGCTGAGCGAGAAGACGATCAAGGGCTATATGACCAATCTCATGCACAAGCTGAATGCCAGGAATCGTCTCGAGGTTGTGATCGCGGCGCAAAGGCTCGTTCCTCCGGCATCTGATACGCGTGATCCGGCGAGGCCTCGATAGGGGCGGGATCGCGCCGTCAGGATCGCATGGGCAGCGTGGCGCGCACTTCGGTTCCACCGGTAGGCAGCCGACTCACTGTGAGTTGGCCTCGCAATGCCTTGATGCGGCTGTCCATGCCCCGCACCCCGAGGCCGCCACCACCGAGTGTCGTGTCACGGTGCTGGACGGGCAAGGTGCTGCCACTGTCCGACACGCAGATCTCGAGCCTATCGTCGCCAATGCGGGCTTCGACCTTCTGCCCCCGCCCCCCGGCGTGTTTATAGGCGTTGGTCAACGCCTCCTGCACGACCCGGTAAGAACAGAAGCGGATGGCGACGGGAACCTGCGCGGGCAGTTCGGCGATGTTGCGAAGCACATGTGTGCCTGTCTGCTGCTCATGGCGGGTAATGGCCAGATGGATGGTCTCAGCGAGAGAGAGATTCTCCGCCTCGGGCAGTGCCAGCCCTGACGACAGGTTGCGCAGATCCGAGAGGACCTGCTGGATCAGGGGTTCGAGCTCGCCGTGAGCATGGGCTGCGGGCGCCACGGTCCCGCTCGCCCGATCTGCTGCAGAGGGCAGCTTCAGCATCATCAGGCTTAGGAGTTGGATGGGCCCGTCGTGGATGTCGGCGCCAATGCTGGCAAGATAGGTCTCGTTGAGAACGGTGGCGTTGAGCCTGGCCCGGTCCGCTGCCCGCCTGAGCGCATTGTTCCGCTTCGCCAGGGCTTCAGCCCGCGCCAGGTTCTGCTCGAGAAGAGCCTGCTGGCTACTGATGATCCGGCTCGCGCGTTTGACGATGACATGTAGCAGGATGACGATGACGATGGCGACATTCGCGATGAGGAACCATGTCGCGTATCGGACGCTGGAGATCTCTCGGTTCATGAACTGGCTGAACTCGTAGAATTCTCCGATCGCGATGATGTCCCTGGTCTTCTCCCTGTAGATCGGCGCATAGATCTCGATCAGCTTTGGCTTTAACTTCAGAGCCCTGAGCTCATCGCCGTCATCGTCGAGATCGGTGTCGACGACGACGTTGCCTGCCATGATCCGCTTGATGTCGCCTGCCGGCAGCTTCCCGTGAGACTCGACCTTGCTCGTGCTGAAGATCAGGTTCCCGTTGAGGTCCCATAACTTGATGATCGCGACGTGGCGGCCGAGGCTGGTATTAACCAGCAGGGCCTCGATCTTCTCACGGCTTTCCTGCGGTAATGTGTTCGAGGCATCCAGCCCCTGCACATGGGGTGCCAGAAATCCCTCGAGATAGAGCGCTCCCGTTTCCGCCATGCCTTGAATCCAGCCGGAGCGAATCCGGCTCTCGACCCAATAGCCGAGAGCAGCCATGGACAGGCCGACGGCCAAGGCGGCGGTGAGGAGGAACTGGCGTTCGAGGGTCAGGGCGTTCCAGCGTTGCAGGATTGCGTTGCGGAATGCGGTGGGCCAGCGCCACTTCTTTCCGTCCCCAACCGTCGTGTCAGTTCCTCCGCCCTGCGCCTGGGAAGCGCCTGCGTACTTGTCATTCACCCGGTCGTTCATCCACAATCCATCGTGGCATCGATCCAGTGCGCGATCGTCTCGGTGCTAGGCCGTGTCTTCCGCGTATTCCAGATTAGAAGAATAGCAATTTGTGCACTCTTGCGCCAAGGCCAATGTTCTGCCGATAGACGAGAATTCTTCGTAAATTTTAAGATTTTGAATCAGATAGTTTTCAAAATAGCGCAGAAATCCTGGGCCATGAACGACCTCTTCGGGTTCGACACTTGCCTTGGTTACCTGTCGACAAGTCGGCGGATACGCCGTGACGTAACCCGATAGAGCGGGGGCACTGTCATCGCGCTGCTGTGCAAGAGCCTGAATCGCTCTCGCTTCAGTTGAATTCGTCTTGCGATGCTCCTTCAGTAGCGCGAAGCGCCATGATCGGCGCCGGTACACGGGTTTGTTGCTACACCCCGTCTGTTGACGGGGGGCATGGCAAGCTCACCTCAGTGGTGAAATGTCCAGAGCAGGCTTTCGCTCAAGCCCTTCAGTGCTTCGACTGCGTCAGGTCGCTCGCGGGCGATCGCCGTAATCAGGGCGTCCGCCAGCGCGAAGATCGCAGTCGGCGAATTCGGCAGAAGCCGATTCCGGGCCGGGGCGAAGAGCGTGATGTCGGCGATGTTGGCGAGTGGGGAGGTGGGGCCGTCCGTCAGCGCAAGCAAAGTCGACCCCCGCTTCTTCGCGAAGGAGGCGAGGTCGAGCGTCGTGCGCGAATAGCGCGGCACCGAGATCGCGACGACGAGGTCGTCCGGCCTGGCCGAGAGCATGTGGCGAATGGCTCGTTCAGGGCCAGCGCGTGAGGACGCGAAGGTCACGTCGGCGTCGAGATAGAGCGCGAGCCCGTCCTCAAGGAAAGATGCGACATGATGGCTCGCCCCCGACGCGGCGATGAAGACGCGGCGCGCCTTGAGCAGCGCCTCGATCGCCCGTGTCGTGGTCGCCTCGTCGAGGGCGTCCCGCGCGGCCTGCAGATTGGCCGACTGGTCGGAAAGGGCGTCAACGAAGGTGGCGAAGGTCGAGCCCGCGGCCGAGCGTGCGCCTGCAAAACTGTCGACCGGATCGAGCGCGAATTTCAGGGCCGAGGAGAGGGCTGCACGGAATTCGGCATAGTTTCCATAGCCAAGAGCGCGGACGAAGCGCGTGACGGTGGCGTTGGAGGTCCCGCTGCCTTCAGCCAGTCCTTCGATCGTCATGGTGGCGACGTCGAGTGGGTGCTGCAGCACGAAATCGGCCGCACGCCGATGCCCGTTGCTCAAGGACGGGTAGACCCGGGCGATCCGGTTCGAGAGATCGGTCGTCGGCTTCAAGCCTTGGGACATGCGTCTCCACCCGATTGACGTTCGAATATTTTCATGTTTGCTACCCAACGAAAATGAAGCTGTCAAAATGGTTCACATTGGGAGCGGAGATGACCATGCGTAAATCCTTAATGGTTGCGGCTTTGGCCGGAACCTGCCTTGCCGCCGCGCCGGCCTGGGCCCAGACCCTGCGCATCGCGCTGGCTTCGGAACCGACAGCTGTCGATCCGCATTACCATGATCTCACGCCGAACAATGCGCTGGCCCAGCACATCTTCGACTCGCTCGTGCGTCAGGACGAGAAGCAGAAGCTCCATCCCAGCCTCGCCAATTCCTGGGAGAATGACGGCAAGAACCGCTGGACCTTCAAGCTGCGCCAGGGCGTCACCTTCTCGAACGGCAAGCCCTTCACTGCGGAAGACGTGGTCTTCACGTTCTGCCGCACGCTGAAGAACGAGACCAAGGTCTCCGATTCCTTCGCCGATATCACCGGGAACTTCGCCTCGGTCGAGGCGCCCGACGCCCACACGCTGATCATCAACACGATCAACCCCGAACCGCTGATGCCGAACCTGCTTTCGAGCCTCAGCATTCTCTCGGCTTCGATCGTCGAGCATGGCCCCATCAGCTATGACGTTCCCAAGAACTGCGGCGTGACCGGCGCCTGGCCGGCCGTGAGCGGTTTCAATGACGGCAGCCTCGCCATCGGCACGGGCCCCTACAAGCTGAAGTCCTATGTTCGCGGTTCGTCGATCGAGCTCGAGCGCAACCCGAGCTACTGGGGCAAGGCCGAGCCTTGGGCGACCGTGCGCCTGCTGCCGGTGACCAATGCCGGTCCGCGCCTGGCCGGGCTGCTTGCCGGTGACTACGACGTCATCGAGAATCCCGCGGCGCGCGACCTTGGCCGCATCAAGGGTGACAAGCGCTTTGGCCATGTCGTCACGCCCTCGACCCGCGTGATGTATTTCCAGCTCGACGTGGCCCGCGACCAGAGCCCCTTCGTCAAGTCCGAAGACGGCAAGAACCCGCTCAAGGACCCCCGCGTCCGGAAGGCGATGTCGCTCGCCATCGATCGTGACGCGATCGTCAAGCGGATCATGGACGGTGCGGCAGAGCCGGCCTACCAGTTCCTGCCGACCGGTATGTTCGGCACGCTGCCGAACCCGCCGAAGCTGGCCTATGACCCGGCTGCCGCCAAGAAGCTGATGGCCGAGGCAGGCTATGCCAAGGGCTTCCAGCTGACGCTGTCCTCGACCAATGACCGCTATATCAATGACAGCCAGATCACCCAGGCTGTCGCGCAGTACCTGACCCAGATCGGCATCAAGACCGAGGTCGATGCGATGACGCGCGCGATCTATTTCCCGCGCCGCGCCAAGAAGGAATTCAGCGTTGCGCTCGGCGGCTGGGGTTCCGGCACCGGTGAGGCTGCGTCCTTCCTGCGTCAGTGGCCGCCGACCCCGAACGACGAGAAGACCCTCGGCGGCTCGAACTATGGCGGTTACAAGAACGACGCGTTCGACAAGGTGATCCGCACTGCCGTGACGACGCTCGACGATGCCAAGCGGGCCGAATTGCTGCAGGAAGCCGGCAAGCTGGTGCTCGCAGACGGTGCGTTCATCCCGCTGCACTTCGAAAGCGGCATCTGGGCGTTCAAGTCCGACCTGAACGTCACCGGCCGCGCTGACCAGTTCATGCTGGCGATGTCGGTGAAGCCGGTCGCCAAGTAAGTCCAGTCATCCAGTAAGCGTAGCAGAGTCGATCAAACGCAATGACCGCCTATGTTTTGCAGCGGCTGATCCAGAGCGTCATCGTTCTGCTCGCGGTCTCGGTCGTGGTTTTCTTCGCCGTCTATGGCATCGGAGACCCGATCGAGCTCCTGGTCTCGCCACAGGTCAGTGCCGCCGAGCGCGCGGCCCTGATCAAGCGGCTCGGCCTCGACCTGCCAGTCTGGCAGCAATATTTCACCTTCATGGGCAATGCCCTGAAGGGCGATCTCGGGCGCTCCTTCGTACATGGCGTGCCCGCGATCGAACTGATCCTCGCCCGTCTGCCCGCGACCTTCGAACTGGTGCTGCTGGCGATGACGCTGGCCGTCACGGTCGGTGTGCCACTCGGGCTGTTCGCGGGACTCGATCCTGACAGCCGGCCGTCACGGATCATCATGGCGAGTACCGTGCTCGGCTATTCCCTTCCGAATTTCTGGAAGGGGATGATGCTGATCCTGCTCTTTGCGGTCGTGCTTGGCTGGCTGCCGACGGCCGGCCGCGGCGAGACCGTCTCCGTGCTCGGCGTACAGACCAGCCTGCTCACGCTGGACGGGCTGCAGCATCTGATCCTGCCGGCGCTCAACCTCGCCATCCCCAATACGGCACTGATGATCCGCCTCGTCGCGGCCGGCACGACCGAGACGATGACGCAGGACTATGTGAAATATGCCCGTGCCAAGGGCGTGCGCCGCAAGCGGATCGTCGGTCGGCACGTGCTGCGCAACATCCTGATCCCGGTCGTGACGGTGGTCGGCATCGAGTTCGGCAGCCTCGTCGCCTTCTCCACCATCACTGAGACGGTCTTCGCCTGGCCCGGCATGGGCAAGCTCCTGATCGATTCGATCTACCAGCTCGATCGGCCGGTGGTCGTCGCCTATGTGCTGCTGGCAACGCTGCTCTTCGTCACGGTGAACTTCCTCGTCGATATTCTCTATGCCGCGCTCGATCCGCGCGTGAAGCTGACCGGAGACATGGCATGAGCGCGCCGGCGAAAGCTCCAGTCGTGCCGGCCTATGCCGATACGCCCCTGCGCGAGAAGGTGTTGCGCCGGATCCGGAACCGGCCGACGACGCGCGGCGCCGCGATCCTGCTCGGTATCCTTGTCCTGCTCGCCGTACTTGCTCCCGTCATCGCGCCGCAGAACCCGCACGACCTCGCCTCGTTGAGCGTGATGGACAACCGGCTGGCTCCGGGAGACAGCGGCATGACCGGCATCACCTACTGGCTTGGTAGCGATGCCCAGGGTCGCGACATGCTGAGCGCGATCCTCTACGGGCTTCGGACCAGCCTGATGGTTGGTCTCACGGCGACCGCGGGCGCGCTCGTCATCGGCATTACCGCCGGCCTGCTCGCAGCTCAGTTCGGCGGCGCGGTCGATGCCGTGATCATGCGCGTCGTCGACTTCATGCTCGGCTTTCCCTCGATCCTGATCGCGCTCGTGCTGCTCGCCTCGATCGGCCGTGGCGTCGACAAGGTGATCTTTGCGATCGTGCTGGTGCAATGGGCGCAATATGCACGATTGATGCGTGCCGCCGCCCTGGTCGAGCGTCGCAAGGAATATATCGAGGCGGCGCTGAATTTCGGTCTGCCGACCCGACATATCATGCTGGCCCATCTCCTGCCGAACTCGGTCGGCTCGGTGCTCGTGGTGGCCTCGATCAGCATTGCGAGCGCAATTACGCTGGAGGCGACCCTGTCCTTCCTCGGCGTCGGCGTGCCCGTGACGCAGCCTTCGCTCGGACTGCTGATCGCCAACGGCTTCGAATTCCTCCTCTCCGGCGAATACTGGATCGCGGTATTCCCCGGCATCGCGCTGGTGCTGCTCATCATGTCGCTCAATCTTGTCGGCGACCGCCTGCGCCGCAGCTTCAACGTGCGCTCATGAGTGCTCCGCTTCTCGAGGTCCGGGGACTCAGGACCGTCTTCCACGCGCTCGATGGCGCCTGGCCGGCCGTCGATGGCGTCGATCTCAGCGTCGCGCGCGGCGAGGTGCTCGGGCTGGTCGGAGAATCCGGTTCCGGCAAGTCGGTGACCGGTTTCTCGCTGGTCCAGCTCATCGATCCGCCGGGCGAGATCGTTGCGGGCGAGATCACCTTCGCCGGCGAGAACCTTCGCGAGGCGTCCGAAGAGCGGCTGCGCAAGCTGCGCGGCGATCGCATCGCCATGATCTTCCAGGATCCGCTGATGACGCTGAACCCGGTGCTCAGCATCGGCGAGCAGATGAGCGAGGCGATCCTGGAGCATCGCCAGTGCAGCCGCGCGGAAGCGCTGAGCGAGGCGGCCAAGGCACTGGCACGTGTCGGCATCTCCTCGCCGGAGGCACGCCTCAAGCAATTCCCGCATGAGTTCTCGGGCGGCATGCGCCAGCGTGTCGCGATCGCGACCGCGCTGCTGAATGCACCCGACCTGATCATCGCCGACGAGCCGACCACCGCGCTCGACGTCACGATCCAGAGCCAGATCCTGTTCGAGGTCCAGAAGCTCAGCCGTGAAACCGGTACGGCGGTGCTGTGGATCACCCATGATCTCGCGGTCGTCGCCGAGCTCGCGGACCGGGTCGCCGTGATGTATGCCGGCCGGGTTGTCGAGATCGGTCCGGTCGACTCCGTGCTCGACCAGCCACGGCATCCCTATACGCTTGGTCTGCTGAATTCCTCGGCCGCGATGGTCGAGCCGGGTGAGCGCCTGAACCAGATCGACGGCGTCGCGCCGCGGATCGATGGGCGCCCGAGCGGCTGCCCATTCCGCCCCCGCTGCAACCGGGTCCAGCCGATCTGCGCGGAGCAGGATCCGACGCCGACCGGGACCGCCGAACGCAGCTTCCGTTGCCATAACCCGGTTCCGCAGGGAGAGGCAGCATGAGTGCGCCCGTCTTCGAACTGAAGGGTGTGACCAAGCACTTCCGCCGCAGCCCCACCCTGGCGGAACGCATCCTGATGGCGACCGGTCGCGGCAAGGCGCCGCCGGCGCTGCGAGCCGTCGACGGCGTCGATCTCAGCGTCAAGCGCGGTGAAGTCCTCGGGCTCGTCGGTGAGTCCGGCTGCGGCAAGTCGACCCTGGCGCGTGTCGCCACCGGCATCCTCAAGCCGAGCACGGGCGAGGTCATCTACGAACAGAAGCCGGTGGCCGGGCTCAAGGGCAAGGACCGGCTCGAGTTCCTGCTCAAGGTCCAGATGATCTTCCAGGACCCCTACGCCTCGCTCGATCCACGCATGAAGGTCAGCCGGATCGTCGGCGAGGCGCTGAGCGTCCATAAGCTGCTGCCGAAGGCTGAGATCGAGGCCGCTGTCGATCAGGCGCTGACCGAAGTCGGGCTCGATCTCGCCTATCGGGAGCGTTATCCGCACCAGTTCTCGGGCGGCCAGCGCCAGCGTATCGGCATTGCCCGCGCGCTCGCGGTGAAGCCGGATTTCCTGGTCTGCGACGAACCGGTGTCGGCGCTCGACGTGTCCATCCAGGCCCAGGTCATCAACCTGTTCATGGATGTGCGGGAGCGGCACGGGCTGACTTATCTCTTCGTCAGCCATGATCTTGGGCTGGTGCGCCATATCAGCGACCGGGTCGCGATCATGTATCTCGGCCGGATCGTCGAGATCGGATCTGCCACTGCCATCTTCGCCGAGCCGGCGCATCCCTATAGCGCGGCCCTGATCAAGGCGATCCCGTCGGCGGCCGGGCGCAAGCGTGATTTCCAGCCATTGAAGGGCGAGTTGCCGTCGCCACTCGCACCGCCGCCAGGCTGCCCGTTCCACCCGCGCTGCGAGCTCGCGATGCCCGTTTGCCGTGAGGTCCGGCCAAAACTGACCGAGATCGCGCCCGGCCGCAGCGCCGCCTGCCATTTGCACAAGGCCCCGGAGACCGCATGACCACCGCTTCGCTTACGCCCGCCATCGGCCGCAGCACTCTGCCTTTCGTCGATCGCTTTCATCCCGACAGGCCGCTCGAGGTCAATATCTATCGTCCCGCCGGCCACAAGCCGAACGACCCGGTAGTGGTCGTGCAGCACGGCATGCTGCGCAATGGCGACGAGTACCGCGATTTCTGGATCGATGCTGCGGAGAAGCACGGCCTCCTGATCGTCGCCCCGACCTTCTCCAACGAGCATTATCCGCAGGCCGAAGGCTATAATAACGGGCTCGTTCTCGGGGCCGGCGGCGCGATCGCTGCACGCGACACCTGGCTCTATTCCGTGCCGCAGCGTGTGCTCGAGGCGCTGCGTGCCGGTGGCGTCATCGACCGTCCGGTGATCCGCATCTTCGGCCATTCGGCCGGCGGTCAGTTCGTCCATCGGATGCTGGCGACGCAAGGCTCGGAACCCTTCGAGGCGGCGATGGCCTCCAATCCGGGCTGGTACACATTGCCTTGCCTTGACAGGAGTTTCCCGGAAGGCCTCGGTGAGCTCGGGCTGGATCAAGCGGCGCTGGCGCGTTGGCTTGCCTATCCGATGATCATTTTCGCCGGTGACCAGGACATCGCCACCGCCGATCCGAACCTGCCATCGCAGGCCGAGGCGCTGGCTCAGGGGCCGCATCGCTACGGCCGGGCCCACTTCATGCTCGACTTCGCCAAGCGCGAGGCGGCCCGGCTCGGGCTGCCCTGCAACTGGCAGCTGATCACGGTGAACGGAATCGGCCATGACGGCGCGGCGATGTCGCGTGCCGCAGCGGCCTACTGGTTCGAGGGCGGCCGTATTCCCTCAGCCGAGGAACTGGGCCAGCAGGCCGCTCCGGTCCTCTGAGGTCATCGTTCGTCGCGGCGTGCTGCCGCGGCGACTTGAAACCGAAAGCTGTCCCCAGCCGCCAGTGGCGGCTGGGGATTGTTTTATGTCTCAGCCGCGCGACATGTTCAGCGGCGGCTGCACTTCCCCCGGCAGTGGCGAGACATAGCCATCCTTGCCGACGCGGGTCTTCAGGTCGGCCTTTGCCGCAGCCATCAGGGCAGGGTCCGAGAGCACGGCGGCTCCGGTCGCTGCCATCGCCTTGGCAACCTGGACCATGGCCTTGTGCGCGGCCGGGCTTTTGCCCTGCGCCACCACCTGCCAGGTGTGGAAAGGCGTGCCGATCGCGACGGTTGGCGCGTGAGCCTGAACCGTCGGCACGACCCAGCTGACGTCGCCGACATCCGTCGAGCCGATCATCGGATTGCGCGGCGCGTCGAGCGGGACAACGAAATCGGCAAGCGGAGCCTCGGTTTCAGGCAGGCCGATCGAGCGCCAGGAGGAAGCGATCTCCTGAGGCGAGAGCGTCGAGCGGATATCGCGGGCGAAGGCGCGGTCGGTCTCGTCGAAATGCGGAGCGCCGAGCTCCTCCAGAATGTCGTGCATCGCCTTCTCGAGCGGGGTGTTGCCGACGACGTTCGAGACGGCGCTGATGATGCGCATCTCCATCTTGGTTTCGGTCATCAATGCCGCGCCCTCGGCGATCTTGCGGACGCGTTCGACGAGCTCGAGCATGCCGGGCAAATCGCGCGCGCGAATCGAGTAGCGGACGCGCGCATGCGCCTGCACGACGTTGGGGGCGATGCCGCCCGTATCCAGCAGCGCGTAGTGCACGCGCGCGTCGCTTGGCATGTGCTCGCGCATATAGTTGACGCCGACACTCATCAACTCGACGGCGTCGAGCGCGCTGCGGCCGAGATGCGGCGAGGCCGCAGCATGGGCGGCGCGGCCGGTGAAGATGAAATCGGCACGCGTATTGGCGAGCGAGAGGGGAGGGGTGACCTCCCAGAAGCTCGACGGGTGCCAGGAAATCGCAACATCGGCGTCGTCGAAGGCACCCGAGCGGACCATGAAGGCCTTGGCTGCGCCGCCTTCCTCAGCAGGGCAGCCATAGTAGCGTACGCGCCCCGGGATCTTGTTCTCGGCCAGCCAGTTCTTCATCGCGGTGGCGGCGAGCAGTGCGGCGGAGCCGAGCAGGTTATGCCCACAGCCATGACCATGGCCGCCATCCTCGAGCGGCTGGTGCGTGGCAACACCCGCCTCCTGGCTGAGGCCGGGGAGTGCGTCATATTCGCCGAGGAAGGCGATGACCGGGCCGCCTTCTCCGGCCTCGCCGATGACGGCCGTCGGGATGTCGGCGACGTTCTCGGTGATTCGAAAGCCCTGGTGGCGGAGCTCGGCGACATGTTCGGCCACGGAGCGCTGTTCGGTATAGCAGACCTCGGGCATGCCCCAGACCCGTTCGCTCAGCGCGATGAAGCGCTCCTTGCTTGCGTCAACCTGGCGCCAGAGGTCGTTTCGATTGTCCATTTTTATCTCGCTTCTAAGTGTTTCCGCATTTGAGCAAGCCAGGAGAGTCTCGTCCAGTCAGTTCCAAGCGGGACTGCAAGGCGCTGCGCTGCATGGTTGACGCGCTCTTTGGCACATGCCTTGCTGGGAGCAGCTTGAGGGAAAAGCAGGGGGCGCAAGACCTCCGGAGTTTTGTCGGTTGCCGATTGGCGGAGGGTATGTATGAACGAACACGGCCTGCGAGGTTTGATCGCGGATGTGAAGGAAGGTGGCCTGTCGCGGCGCTCCTTCGTGCAGAAGATGGTGGCGCTGGGACTGAGCGCACCGATCGCAACCCAGATGCTGGCCTGGAACGGCGTCGCGATGGCGCAGCCGGTCGACGATTACAAGCCGACCAAGGCCGGTGGCGGCGGGCCGCTGAAGATCCTGCTCTGGCAGGCGCCGACCCTGCTGAACCCGCATTTCGCCTCTGGCACCAAGGACCAGGAGGCCTCGCGCGTCTTCTATGAACCGCTCGCCGGCTGGGATGCCGAAGGCAATCTCATTCCGTGCCTCGCTGCCGAAGTCCCTTCCAAGGAGAATGGCGGTCTCTCGGCCGACGGCAAGTCGGTGACGTGGAAACTGAAGCAGGGCGTCAAATGGCATGACGGCAAGCCGTTCACGGCCGATGACGTCGTCTTCAACTGGGAATATGCTGCCGATCCGGCCACCGCCGCCTACACCACCGGCTCCTACAAGGACATCAAGGTCGAGAAGGTCGACTCCCACACCGTCAAGGTCATCTTCGCCGAGGCAACGCCGTTCTGGGCCGATGCCTTCGTGGGCGTCGCCGGCATGATCATCCCGAAGCACCATTTCGGCGAGTACAAGGGGGCCAAGTCGCGCGAGGCTCCGGCCAATCTGAAGCCCGTTGGCACCGGTCCCTACAAGTTCGTCGACTTCAAGCCGGGTGACATCGTCACCGGCGAGCGCAACCCCGATTATCACGTCAAGAACCAGCCGCATTTCGACACGATCGAGGTCAAGGGCGGCGGCGACGCAGTCTCGGCGGCGCGCGCCGTGCTGCAGACCGGCGAGTTCGACTATGCCTGGAACATGCTGGTCGAGGACGAGATCCTCAAGCGCATGGAGACCGGCGGGCGCGGGCGCGTGCTGGCGGTTCCTAGCGGCAATATCGAGTTCATCATCCTCAACACGACGGATCCGTGGACAGAGGTCGATGGCGAGCGTTCGAGCGTCAAGACCAAGCATCCGACGCTCAGCGATCCGGCCGTGCGCCAGGCGATCAACCTGCTGATCGACCGCGATTCGATCCAGAAATTCATCTATGGCCGCGGCGGCACGGCGACGGCGAGCTTCGTCAACGAGCCGAAGATGTTCAAGTCGAAGAAGCTGAAATATGAGTTCAGCGTCGAGAAGGCGAACAAGATCCTCGACGACGCCGGCTGGAAGAAGGGCGCCGACGGCATCCGCGAGAAGGATGGCAAGAAGCTGAAATACGTCTTCCAGACCTCGATCAACGCGCCGCGCCAGAAGACCCAGGCGATCATCAAGCAGGCCTGCCAACGCGCCGGCATCGATCTCGAGCTGAAGTCGGTGACCGCGTCCGTGTTCTTCTCCTCGGACGTCGCCAACCCCGACACCTACACCAAGCTCTACTGCGACATGGAGATGTACACCACGACGCAGCCGCAGCCTGATCCGGAGCGCTTCCTCAACCAGTTCACCTCCTGGGAGATCGCCAACAAGGAGAACAAGTGGCTCGGTCGCAACGTCTCGCGCTACGCCAGCAAGGAAGCGGACGACGCCTACAAGGCTGCGCAGAAAGAGCTCGACCCAGCCAAGCGCGCCGCGCTGCTGATCAAGGTCGATGAGGCCTTCTGCGAGGCCAACGTCATCCTGCCGCTTCTGTCGCGTACGCGCGTCGCCGCGGCGGCCAACAACCTGGTGCCGAAATACAGCGGCTGGGACAGTGACGTCTGGCGACTGGCGAGCTGGTATCGCAGCTAGTAGAAGCGGCCAATCCCTTAGCGAAAGCGCAATGCGCTCTCGCTAAGGGTGAGTACCGACCGTTCATTGACCGGCCGGAGCCGGATCATCGCAGGGGCGTCTTCGTCGCTCCCTGCATCCTTCGGTTCCGGTTTACGGTCCCGATCCGCACGCTGACAGAGACCTGTACATGGCGAGTTACCTCATAAGGCGATTGCTCATCGCCATTCCGAGCCTTCTAGGCATCAGCCTGATCCTGTTTACGGTTCTTGCGCTGGCGCCTGGCGACCCGTTCGAGGAGCTCGCGACCAATCCCAATGTGCCTCCCGAAGTCCGAATGGCGTTGCGCGCGAAGTTCGGGATCGATGATCCGGTCATGGTGCGCTATGTGCGCTGGCTGACGGCCATGGTGCAGGGCGACTGGGGCTTTTCCTTCGCCAGCCGAATCAATGTCGACGATCTCATCCTGCAGCGGGTCCCGACGACGCTCTTCGTCGTTGGCAGCTCGCAGCTGCTGGCGCTTGCGATCGCGCTGCCGGTCGGCATCTATGCTGCGACGCGGCCTTATTCGGTCTTCGACCAGATCGCCAACACGCTCGCCTTCGTCGGTTTCTCGCTGCCGACCTTCTTCACCGGCCTGCTCTTCATCCTGCTGTTCTCGATCAAGCTGGACTGGCTGCCCTTCGTCTATCGCTCCGATATCGCGGCGACAGGCTGGCGCTGGTACTGGGAGATGATGCGGCAGGCGCTGATGCCGATCCTGGTGCTCGGTCTCTTTCAGGCAGCCTCCTATACGCGCTATGTGCGCTCCGCCGTGCTCGACGTCGTCAGGCTCGACTACGTCACCACCGCCCGGGCAAAGGGCCTCAGCGAGACGAAGGTGACGATCCGGCATGTGGCGCGCAACGCGCTGATCCCGGTCGTCACGCTGGTCGCGCTGCAGATGCCGGCGGTCTTCGGCGGTGCTATCGTCACGGAACAGATTTTCCGTGTGCCCGGCATCGGCTCGCTGCTGATCACGGCGATTCTCGCCAACGACACCCCTGTCGTCATGGCGGTGACCTTCGTCTTCGCCTGCCTCGTCGTTTTCTTCAACCTCATTGCGGATCTCCTTTATGGCTGGCTCGACCCTCGTATCTCCTTCCGCTGAGCCGACTTCCGGCTCGCCGGCGCGGAGCGTGTCGGTCTCGCCTGCGCGCGAGACCTGGCGCCGCTTCCGCCGACACCGCCTGGCAATGATCAGCACGATCGTGCTCGGCCTGCTTGTGCTCGGCGTCGTCATTGGCCCATGGCTCTGGCCTGTGGCGATCAACGATATCGACTTCGCGGCACAGCTGCAGACGCCGTCCTGGAGCCATCCGTTCGGCACCGACGATCTCGGCCAGGATATTCTGGCGCGGATGATCTATGGCGGGCGCATCTCGCTCGCAGTCGGTCTTGCCGCCATGGTGGTCGCCACGTTCGTCGGCGTCGTCGTCGGGGCGATCGCCGGCATGTCGCGCGGCTATGTCGACTCCTTCCTGATGTGGGTCACCGACCTCTTCCTGTCGCTGCCGCAGCTGCCGCTGCTGCTGCTGGTGATCTATCTGTTCCGCGAACAGCTCAAGGCCGTTTTCGGGCTTGAGGGCGGCGTCTTCGTCCTGATCGTCGTCGTCATCGGTGGGTTGCGCTGGATGCCTGTCGCCCGCCTGGTCCGGGCCCAGTTCTTCTCGCTGCGCGAGAAGGAGTTCGTGGAGGCGGCGCGTGCGTCGGGCGCGACGAAATGGCGGCAGGTCGTCAGCCACATCCTGCCCAACGCGATGGGACCGGTCATCGTTGCCGGCACCATCGAGGTGTCGTCCGCGATCATCGCCGAATCGACCCTGTCCTTCCTTGGTCTCGGCTTCCCGCCGGACATCCCGACCTGGGGTCGGATCCTGTTCGACGCCAAGGATCATCTCGATGTCGCCCCGCACTGGGCCTTGTTCCCCGGTGCCGCGATCTTCCTCACCGTTCTCTCGATCAACTTCATTGGCGATGGCTTGCGCGACGCGCTCGACCCGCGCCGCGTGATCTAGGAAAGACTGGAAAGCTTCAGCATGACCTCTCCCATTCTCTCCGTTTCGCATCTGACCACCTCGTTCCGTGTCGAGGGGCAGTGGCGCTCCGTGGTCCGCGACGTATCCTTCGATATCGGACCGAAGGAAACGGTGGCCGTCGTTGGTGAATCAGGCTCCGGCAAGAGCGTGACGGCGCTCTCGATCATGCGGCTGACACCGCCCGGCTCGAGCAAGATCGAAGGCTCGATCAAGCTCGGCGGCAAGGAACTGCTGACCTTGCCCGATGCCGATATGCGCCATATCCGCGGCAACGAAGTCGCGATGATCTTCCAGGAGCCGATGACGAGCCTGAATCCGGTGCTGACCATCGGCTTCCAGATCGCCGAGGCGCTGATCCTGCACCGCGGCCTGTCGCGCAGTGCGGCCGAGGCCGAGACGATCCGGCTGCTCGAGAAGGTCCGTATCCCGGCGGCGAAGTCGCGCTTCAACGAGTACCCGCACCGCTTCTCCGGCGGCATGCGCCAGCGCGTGATGATCGCGATGGCCTTGGCCTGCAAGCCGAAGCTCCTGATCGCGGACGAGCCGACGACAGCGCTCGACGTGACGATCCAGGCGCAGATCCTCGAGCTCATCAAGAGCCTGCAGGACGAGGAGGGCATGTCCGTCCTCTTCATCACCCACGACATGGGCGTGGTCGCCGAAATCGCCGACCGCACGGTGGTGATGTATAACGGCCAGGCGGTGGAGACTGGCGCCACCGAGGATATCTTCGCCCGCGCCACGCACCCCTATACCCGGTCGTTGCTTTCAGCGGTGCCGAAGCTGGGCTCGATGATTGGCCACAAGCGGCCGATGCGCTTCCCGGTGGTCGACCGCGCAACGGGGCTGTCGGACGTCCCGACCGAGACATCCGATACTGTGGCGCATGCCGAGCGTCCGGTGCTCGAGGTCAGCGGGCTCACCACCCGTTTCGAGATCCGCGCGGGGCTGCTCGGCGGCGTCAAGGGCCGGGTCCATGCGGTCGAGAACGTCTCCTTCAGCCTGCAGGCGGGCGAGACGCTGGCGCTGGTCGGCGAATCCGGTTGCGGCAAGTCGACGACGGGGCGTTCGGTGATGCGGCTGATCGAGCCGCTCTCCGGCTCGGTGCTGCTTGACGGCGAGGATGTTCTGAAGCTCGACCAGCGGACCCTGCGCGACCGGCGCAAGCGCATGCAGATGATCTTCCAAGACCCCTTCGCCAGCCTCGATCCGCGCATGAATGTCGGCGCGGCGATTGCCGAGCCGCTGCTGATCAACAAGCTCGCGACCCGCTCGGAGGCCCGCGACAAGGTCGCCGAGCTGCTGCGCCGCGTCGGGCTTCAGCCCGATATGGCGAGCCGCTTCCCGCATGAGTTCTCAGGCGGCCAGCGCCAGCGCATCTGCATTGCACGCGCACTCGCGGTCGAGCCGCGGCTGATCGTGGCGGATGAATCGGTTTCGGCGCTCGACGTCTCGGTCAAGGCGCAGGTGATCAACCTGATGCTCGAGCTGCAGGAGCGCATGAAGCTCGGCTATCTCTTCATCTCGCATGACATGGCGGTGGTCGAGCGCGTCAGCCACCGGGTGGCGGTGATGTATCTCGGCGAAATCGTCGAGATCGGCCCGCGCGAGGCGATCTTCGGCAATCCGCAGCACCCCTATACGAAGCGGCTGCTTGCGGCGGTGCCGGTGCCGGATCCGGCACGGCGCCTCGAGAAGCGCCCGGTCTCGAACGACGAGATCAAGAGCCCGGTGCGTGCGCCCGACTACGTCCCGCCGGTCCGCCAGTTCCGCGAGGTCTCACCCGGCCATGCCGTGATGATCTGGGGCGAGGAGTGGGAGAAGCCAGCGGTCGTGGCGAAGGTGGCGTGAGGCCGTCGAAGCGAAGGGCCTTGCCCTTTGCTTCCCAGACATAGCTTATAACCGCCGGGCCAGACGCTGGCCCGGCGGTTTTTTATGTCCCGGGTGCCGGCCCCCTGCTGATATGAAGCCGGCCTTCGCTCACACGATTTGGCGGAAGCAGTTGTGAACTGCTCGGGGTCGTTGAGCCGGATCGACCGGCCGCCGATCCGCCTGGCTTGTTACGCCTTGAATACGTTTGCGCCACTTAGTCCGTGTCGCGCACAGGCGTTGCGCGTGTCCACGATCAGATGGGCGTGCTCGACCACAAGCCGGTAGTCGACGATGTCGTGATCCGTCGCGATCAGAACGGCATCGAAGCTAGCCAGAGCTTCCACATCGAGCGCCGGGATCCCTTTCTTTCCGGTCAGCTCCGGGTATTCGCGCGTCGGCCGGATCACTGGCACATGGGGGTCGTGGAACGCGACATGGGCGCCCCGCTTTTCGATCAGCTCGATCAGTTTGAGCGCGGGGCTTTCCCGCATGTCGTCGATATTCTTCTTGTAGGCGATGCCGAGGACGAGGATACGGGCATCGCTGAAATTCTTGCGGAGCTGCGTATCGACCAGCTCCGCCAGGCGGTTGACCACCAGATAGGGCATATGGGTGTTGACTTGGCCTGCGAGCTCGATGAAGCGCGTCGTGATGTCGTATTCGCGCGCCTTCCACGTCAGGTAGAAGGGGTCGATCGGGATGCAGTGGCCACCGAGGCCGGGGCCCGGATAGAAGGGCATGAAGCCGAAGGGCTTGGTCTTCGCCGCCTCGATGACCTCCCAGATGTCGATGTCCATCGCGCTGTAGACCTGCTTCAGCTCATTGACGAGCGCGATATTGACTGCTCGGAAGATATTTTCGGTCAGCTTGACGGCTTCCGCGGTTGCGGTTGATGAAACAGGCACCGTTCTGACCACAAGTGCGCTGTAGAGCGCGTCGGCCATTGCCAAGGCATCTGGCCCGTCGCCCCCGACCACTTTGGGGATATCCGATGTGCCGAAGCTGGGGTTGCCCGGATCCTCGCGTTCAGGCGAGTAAGCCAGGAAGAAATCCTGGCCGCTTGCCAGCCCGGATACGCCTTCCAGGATCGGACGCATCACCTGGTCTGTGGTTCCGGGATAGGTCGTCGATTCCAGCACGATCAGTTGGCCGCGCTGCAACCGGGGCGCGATCGCCTCTGCAGTCTTGACCACATAGGACATGTCCGGCTCGCGGTGCCGCGTCAGCGGCGTCGGCACGGCGATGAGCAGGGCGTTCGGCTCGGACAGCCGATCGAAGTCGGTCGTGGCGGCGAACCGGCCGCTGCTGATGCCCTCTGCGATCGGTTCGGACGGGATGTGCTTGATGTCACTCTGGCCGGAATTGATCAGCGCGACGCGGTCGCGATCGATGTCGAAGCCGATGACGCTGAAGCCCTTGCGTAGCGCCGCCAATACGAGTGGAAGGCCCACATAGCCCAGGCCAATGATGCCGATGGTCAAGGAGCGATCATGGGTGCGCTCGATGAAGCGCTGCGCGGCTTCCGAATTCACATTGCACTCGCGCTTTACGCCGAACCCGTGGGGCGGCTGTTTCGTGCGTGAGCTTGTTCCAGACTTGCGAAAACGCGTCAACATAAGCTGGGAGGAGGCACGCCATGGGCCTGTCGGAACGCCAGCTAATCCTTGTAGAGGCTCTTGAAATACCGGTTGATGCCATCGAGATCGACCGCGGCGCCGTGATTTCGTTCGCAGAGGAGCTGCTGGTGAAAATACCAGTCGTCGAAGCCGACATTGAGCCGATCATAGCCGGCCTCGGCTAGAAGGAGCCTGATCTCCTCCCGGCGCGGCTCGACGAAATTGTGCTCGATGGTGAAGAGCGGGATCCGGTGGCGAGCCAAGTCGATGCTGCGCAGAATGTCGAGTTCGGAACCTTCCGTATCGAGCGAGACATAGTCGAAGCCGTTTAGCGCGAAATCACCCATCGCAGCGATCTCGTTGAAGGTGATGGTCTCGACCTGGATCAGGCCCTTCTCCGCGACGACCTGGCGACGATGCCTGGCATAACCGTCGCTGTCGGCGAACTCCTCGAGGGTGCCGATCTCCTGGGAGGCAACGAAGTCAAGGACCCTGCCGGACTCGCGATAGACAGCCTTTTCCAGGCAGATCGCCGTGCGGTTCTGCCGGAGCTTCGCAAAAAGTTCGGGGTTGGGCTCGACCGCCACACCCGTCCAGCCATGTTCGGTTTCGAGGAAGTAGCTGTTGCTGTGGAGGACGCCATCGAAGGCGCCGATCTCGGCGAAGCGGCCGCCACGCCTGCCATTGCACATGGCGAAGACCCAGCGCTCCTGCTCGATCTGTGAATTGGTCGGCATCTCGTAGGCAAGGCGTGGGTCGAAGGAGAGCGTGTCGTTATACCCCATCGTCATCAACTGCCCCATCGCCTTAGCCACGCCAATTCGGCGCTCGCATCGATAATGCCCTGGGCTCTCGGCCAGTCCAAGGCAGGTTTGGTCTGTCGTGAGGCTCGCTGCTTCCACGGCCGTGGTCATTCTGAGGTCGCTCAGTGAATCTCCGGTTCCGCCACCTTGGCCGTGCCCTCCAGGTAGTCGAAATCGCAGCCCTTGTCGGCCTGGCGGATATGAGCGGCGGACATGCGGCCATAGCCGCGAGCATAATTGCGGTCGGGTGGTGACCAAGTGGCGAGGCGACCGGTGATTTCGTCGTCGCTAAGCTCGACGGAGATACTGCGAGCCTCGACATCGACAACGATGATGTCGCCGGTCTGAACCGCGGCGAGAGGCCCCTTGATATAAGCCTCCGGCGCGACATGGAGCACGCAGGCGCCGTAGCTGGTGCCGGACATGCGTGCGTCCGAGATGCGCAGCATGTCGCGCACGCCCTGCTTCAGCAGTTTTTTGGGAATGGGCAGCATGCCCCATTCCGGCATGCCCGGGCCGCCGACCGGGCCGCAGTTCTTCAGGACCATGACGTGATCGGCGGTGACATCGAGGTCCTCGTCGTTCACAGCGCGCATCATCGCGTCGTAATCCTCGAAAACCAGAGCCGGGCCGCGATGTTGGAGCAGCCGAGGCTCGGCCGCGGAAGGCTTAATGACACAGCCATCGGGCGCAAGGTTGCCCTTCAGGACGGCAAGCCCGTTGGCGGTCGAGACGGCCCTGTCGAGTGGACGAATGACGTTGTCATCATAGACCTGTGCGAGCGCGATCGTCTCGGCAAGGGGTTTTCCTGTCACTGTCATGGCGTCGGTATGCAGCTTGCTCTCAAGCTGTTTCAACAGAGCGGGGAGACCGCCGGCATAGAAGAAATCCTCCATCAGGAAATCGCCGGACGGCCGCAGGTTAGCGATCACCGGCACCGTGCGCGAGAAGGTATCGAAATCCTCCGGCGTCAGCGGCACGCCAGCCCGACCCGCCATCGCGATCAGGTGGATGATCGCATTGGTCGAGCCCGCCACCGCCATATGGACAGTGAGCGCGTTCTCAAAGCTCTTGCGGGTCAGGATGCGGTCGGGGGTCAGGTCCTCCCAGACCATTTCGACGATGCGCTTTCCCGCAGCCGCGGCCATGCGGGGGTGGGCGGCATCGGCGGCGGGAATCGCGGAGGCGCCGGGCAAGGTGAGGCCGAGCACCTCGGCATGGCTCATCATGGTCGCCGCGGTACCCATCACCATGCAGGTGCCGTGCGAGCGGGCGATACCGCTTTCCATCTCGCGCCATTGGCCGTCGGTGATGTTACCGGCTTCCTTCTCGGCCCAGTATTTCCAGACATCGGCCCCGGAACCCAGCACCTTGCCGGCCCAGTTGCCGCGCAGCATCGGGCCGGCCGGCACGAAGATGAAGGGCAGGCCCGCGCTGCATGCGCCCATCACGAGGGCGGGCGTGGACTTGTCGCAGCCGCCAAGCAGCACCGCGCCGTCGAGTGGATGGGAACGGATCGATTCCTCCGCCTCCATCGCCAGGAAGTTGCGGTAGAGCATCGTCGTCGGCTTCTGATACTGCTCGGAGGCCGACATCACCGGGATTTCGACCGGGAAACCGCCCGCGGCCCAGACCGCGCGCTTCACCGCCTCGGCCCGGTCGCGCAGATGGGTGTGACAGGGGTTGATCTCGGACCAGGTGTTGAGGATACCGATGACCGGCTTGCCCATGAACTCCTCGTGATTGAGGCCCATCTGCAGCGCCCGCGAGCGATGACCGAAGGAACGCAGGTCGCTGGCGCCGAACCAGCGCCTGCTGCGCAGCGTCTCGGGCGTCTTGCGGGGGTGGGGCATGGTGTTTCCTCGGATGTTTCTTGCTTGTGGTCCTGACCGCCATTGCGCGCAGTGCGCCGGCGGGGATGCGGGCTGCATGCCTTGTCGCAGTGCTCTGCGATGACGTTCGCGGCTATTCCGCTGCTGCTTGCCGTGCGCCCCAGCCACTGACGACACGGCGCAGCTCGGCGCGTTCGCTGTCGTTCAGTTCGGGAAGGCCGGGCAGGCGGACGGGGCCGACCGGCGTGCCCAGCAGGCCGAGCGCCTCCTTGACCACGGTCACATTGGCGCCGTTGCCATACTTGGTACGCAGCGTCTCGAAACCGGCGATCTCGTCGACGAGGTGTCGGGCGAGTTCATAATCGTTGCCTTCCAGCGCCCGCCAGATCGCCAGCGAGCGTTCGGGCACGACGTTGACCAGTCCGGAGGTGAAGCCGCGGGCGCCGAGCGCGTGGAACGGTGCGGCCCAGCCTTCGGCCAGTCCACAGATCCAGTTCGCACTGGTGCCCTGGGTCGCGCGCACGCATTCGGCCAGCAGCATCATGTTGTTTGACGCGAACTTCACGCCGGCGACATTGGCGTGGGTCGCGACGCGGGCGAGGTCCTTCACGCCGATCGCGTCGGAGCGGATATAGGCGACGACCGGAATCGGCAGGGCCTCGGCAATGGCGAGAATGTAATCGGCTTGCGATTGCGGCGCGGCAAAGGGATCGAGCGGGTGATGCACCATCACCGCATCGCAACCGGCCGCAACTGCGAGTTTGCCGGTCGCAATCGCTTCGCGAAGGGAGCGGCCGATGCCGGCCGTGACCAGCGACTTGCCGGCCGCAGCTTCGGCGGCGACAGCATGGCTGCGGACGACCTCGTCGGTGGTCATCGGGTAGAATTCGCCGGTATTTCCGGCCGAGACGATATTGTGGATGCCGGCCTCGGCAATGCGCCGGACGATCTGGCCGGTCAGGGCCCAATCGGCCTCGCCGTCGCCCTTCCAGGCTGTGACATGCACACCGGAAATCCCGCGTAATGCGGTCCGCAAGCGGTCATTCGTCATAGGCCAATCCCTCCGCATCCGAGCCGAACACCTGGCGCACATGGCTCTTGGCCGAGCGCACGATGTGGCTCCTCATTCGCTGCTCGGCGAGCTGCGGCTTGCGCCCAGCCAGCGCCTCGAAGATTCCCTGGTGTTCGACAAAACCCTGGCGGCGTTCGTCCTGCTCGCCGAGCAGTGCGATGCGCTGGGCGTGATCATACATGCGCTGTCCGTCCAGCCGGCGCTCCAGATAGGCGCAGCCCGAGATCCGGTGGATCGCGCCGTGGTAGGCCTCGTTCAGATTGACGAGGTCCTCGAGTGCACTGTGCTCGGTCGCGTGCGCCATGTCGTCGATCAGCCGCGACATGTCGCGGATCTCGGCGTCGCTGATGCGATTGGCGGCGATATGGGCCATCACGCTTTCGATTGCGGCGCGGCCAAGCGCCATCTCCAGAGCCTGGCGCGCGGAGAAGAGCACGAAGACGCCGCGTCGTGCCTCTGTGCGGACAAGCCCTTCGCTTTCGAGCTTACGGATCGCGTCCTTCACCGGGGTTGTACTGACGCCGAGCATTTCGGCGAGCTGACGCTCGTTCAGCCTCTCCCCGTTCTGGAAGCTGCCGGCCACGATCGCGCGACGCAGACGCTCATGCACATGCTCGCGCAAGGAGCGCAGCAGGTGAGGGGCGACGGGTTCGATCGTGGTGGTCTCGGTCATCATAGTCCCAGCATGTGCGGGGGAGGCACCGAAATCCCGATCGGGCTCCGGCGTTCCGCCCTGCATCGCCGCATCAAACATCACAAACATCAAGTCCGAACAAGTCTGAAATTTCAGATTTCAAATCTGAAATGCTGTGCTATGCCCTGCGGCAAGGAGCCCGGGAAGGGCCGAGCCGGCGCGAATTGCGCGGGCGCTGCAACAAGGGAGGAAGACCTGATGAGTTTGACGCGACGCGCGGCGATGGCTGCCGCCTGCCTGATGATCGCCCCGGCTGCCCTGGCGCAGTCGGATTATCCCTCGAAGGTCGTGACCATCGTGGTGCCCTTCGCGGCCGGCGGCACGACCGACCTTCTCGGCAGAATTCTGGCCGAGCGGCTGGCCGTGCGGCTCAATGGCAAGTTCATCGTCGAGAATCGGGCGGGCGCGGGCGGCAACACCGGTGTCGCTGCCGTCGCGAGGGCGCCGGCCGACGGCTACACGCTGACCATGGGCACGGTTTCGACCCATGCGATCAACCCGGCCGTCTACAGCAAGATGCCCTTTGACCACATCAAGGATTTTGCGCCGATCTCGCAGGTGGCGAGCGTGCCGAATATCCTGATGGTCAATCTCGACCTGCCGGCGAAGTCGGTACCGGAACTCATCGAACTGCTGAAGAAGAACCCGGGCAAATACTCGTTCGGCTCGTCCGGCGCCGGCACCTCGACGCATATGGCTGCCGAGTTGTTCAAGGTCGCGACCGGCACGGATATGGCCCATGTTCCCTACCGATCGAGCGGGCAGGTGACCCAGGATCTGCTTTCCGGGCAGATCCAGCTTTCCTTCGACAACATCACCATTGCCTGGCCGCATGTGGAAGCCGGCAAAATCAGGGCACTCGCGACCGCAACGCCGGAACGGCTCGCCGTGGCCAAGGACCTTCCGGCGCTGGCCGAGTTCATTCCGGGCTATGCCGCGACCTCCTGGCACGGCTTCTTTGCGCCTGCCGCGACGCCGAAACCGATCGTCGACAAGCTTTCTGCCGAGGTGCAGGCGATCATGCGCGAGCCGGCAACCGTCGAGCAGCTCAGGAAGCTTGGGGTCGACCCGGTTGGCTCGAACCAGGCCGATTTCACCGCCCATATCGCCGCCGAAACCAAGCGTTGGGCCGAGGTGGCGCAGAAGGCGAATGTAAAGATCGAGTGAAACGCGATGGCCGTGTCCTGAGCAAAAGCGTCACTCCGAGGCTGCGCGGCGGTGCAGCCCCGGGGCGGCGACTATCAGCGTCGTATGCCGCCTCCTTTGAGCGAATGAGGATCACCTTCCGATGACGTCCGTGCTGACCCCCGAAAATCGCGAAAAGCTGAAGCGCGTCTCCAGCGCCACATTGACGACCGCACTGTTTAAGTGCGGCTTCCGCAATGTCTTCATTCAGGACGTGCGGCCGCTGGGAACCGCGGCGCCGCGGATGGTCGGCGAGGCCTATACGCTGCGCTACATCCCGGCGCGTGAGGATCTCGACCATCTCGGCGTCTTCGCCGATATCGAGCATCCGCAGCGCAAGGCGGTCGAGGCCTGCCCGCCAGGCCATGTCATGGTGATCGACAGCCGCAAGGACGCGCGCGCGGCATCGGCAGGCGGCATCCTGGTCTCGCGGTTGATGCAGCGGGGCGTTGCCGGCGTCGTCACCGATGGCGGCTTCCGCGATTCGCCCGACATCGCCCAGATGCCGTTTCCGGCCTTTCACAGCCGGCCGAGCGCTCCGACCAATCTGATCCGCCACCACGCGGCCGATATCAATGTCCCGATCGGCTGTGGCGATGTACCGGTATTCCCCGGTGACATTGTGGTCGGGGACGGTGAGGGAGTCTGCGTGATCCCGGCGCATCTCGCCAATGAGATCGCTGAGGAGGCCTATGAGCAGACGGCCTATGAGGATTTCGTCGAAGAGCGTGTCCGAGCGGGCGAGACCATTTTCGGACTTTATCCGGCCAATGCGGAGACCAAGGCGAAGTTCGCGGTCTGGAGGACGGGGTGGGCCTGAGGCAGGGGCGCGCGGCCCAACGCAGGGCATGCTAGAAGCGGGTCGAACAGGCAGAGGCGAAGTCGGGGCGAGATGGCCTAATCGTGCCGCTATTAGTCCGATGTGAAGCTGGCTGAGCCTCGCTAAAGCCACCGCCCAGGTTCACCTCACCGCTATCGCCTACAACCTCAAACGCACCCGATCGATCGTCAGGGCAAACGTCTGATCGCGCAAATTCCGGATCAGCGCGCAGCTGCCGAAGACAGCAATCTGCGCGCCCGAAACAGGCAGATCGTCATTGTTTACGCCCACCCGCGCACAGGTCTCGTCAGCTCTGAAATCGTCATGCGTCCAAGCCCCTTCGGCTCGGAAAATCATCGTTCACGCCCAGTCTCGAAAGGTGGGGCCAGGACACCGCTTACGTTACGCCGCAGGAAGCCGACAACTTCTTCGCCGCCGCAGGATATGAGACGGACTGAGCCGAAAACGCTCCAGATCAGTCCCTGACCTGGTCACGCGAGACCCGCACTGGTCTGTCAGCTCTTCAGGCTGCGCGCCACTTGCAGGAGATACTGGCCATAGTCGCTCTTGGCGAGCTTCTCGCCGAGCGCTGCCAGTTCCGCGGGGCTGATCCAGCCCTGTCGGGCGGCGATCTCATCCGGGCAGGCCACGCGCAGGCCCTGACGCGCCTCGAGGGTGCGGATGAACTCGCCGGCTTCCAGGAGGCTGTCCGGCGTTCCGGTGTCGAGCCAGGCGAAACCGCGGCCCATGCTCTCGACCGAGAGCTCGCCACGCTCGAGGTAAATCCGGTTCACATCCGTGATCTCGAGCTCGCCGCGGGGAGACGGTTTCAGGGTGCGGGCAATCTCAACAACCTGCGCGTCATAAAAGTAGAGGCCGGTGACGGCCCAGTTCGACTTTGGCTGCTTCGGCTTTTCCTCGATCGAGACCGCGCGGGCATTGGCATCGAACTCGACCACGCCGTACCGTTCCGGATCGCGAACGTGGTATGCGAAGACCGTAGCGCCGGTCTTGCGGTCCCAGGCCCGCAACATCATCTCAGGCAGCGAGTGGCCGTAGAAGAGATTGTCGCCCAGGATGAGCGCCGACGGTCCATCGCCGACGAAGCTGGCCCCGATCTGATAGGCTTGGGCGAGGCCGCCGGGGTGCGGTTGCTCGATGTAGCTGAGCGACATCCCCCAGATCGAACCATCGCCGAGCAGGCGCTTGAAATGCGGAAGGTCGTGGGGCGTCGAGATCACGAGGATCTCGCGGATGCCCGCCAGCATCAACGTCGACAGCGGATAGTAGATCATGGGCTTGTCGTAGACAGGCAGGAGCTGCTTCGACATCGCAAGGGTCATGGGGTGCAGGCGCGTTCCGGAGCCGCCAGCCAGGATAATGCCCTTCATGATCTAGTCTCCAGTCTGCTGAAGGCGTGGTGTACAGGCGGCCAACGCGCTGCGCCAGTGCGGCAAGCGGAGATCGTGACGCTCCGATAGGCCGCTGCATATCAGATCAACGGTCTCTGAGCTTGACGCATGGGGGCTTCTCGGCGGTTTGTTTCCCTGATTCCACGTGCCCGAGGAGGATTCGCGTCCATGGAATCAGTGAACCGGACCGCCGAAAGGACCTAGGGAGCCAGCCTCAGCGCCCGTTGGTATTATCTGCCGCGCACGGTCCCGGCCGCCGATCTGGCCCTGATGCGCCGGATCGACGCCCTGCATCTGGAATACCCCTTCGCCGGCAGCCGGATGTTGCAGGGTCTTCTCAACGCCGAGTGCCATGTCGCAGGGCGACTGCACGTCGCCACGCTGATGAGGCGGATGGGGATCGAAGCGCTCTATCGTCGGCCAAACACCTCGAAGCGAGCGTCGGGGCATGCGATCTTCCCCTATCTGCTGCGCAAGCTGCCGGTGACGCATCCCAACCAAGTCTGGGCGATGGATGTCGCCTATATCCCGATGGCGCGAGGCTTCGTCTATCTGGCCACTGTCGTCGACGGGTTCAGCCGCAAGGTTTGGGCCTGGCGGCTCTTGATCACGATGGACACCGCCTTCTGCATCGAGCCCGTCGAGGGCGCCTTGGCTCGCTTCGGCAAGCCGGAGATCTTCAATACGGACCAGGGCTCGCAGTTCACCAGCCGCGGGTGCGCCGGCCTGCTGATCGGTGCCGGCATCAGGATCAGCATGGACGTTAAGGGAGCCTGGCGCGGCAACCACACCACGTTGACGCCTCGGCGCCCCGTTGCTATCGAGGTAAGCAAGGTCAACCATTTGCTGTTCGATCTGCTGGAACATACGGATGACTGGCCGGAAGATCATGCTCCTGTACTGGGGCAGGCGGGGCATCAACACGCTGGTTGGGGAGATCGTCGCAGCGCTTGACAGGCACTCCGGTCCACCATGCCTATTGTCGCTGTCGCGCGCCAATGCCGATCTGCCGATCTTCGCGTCGTTGGGCGAGCGGCTCGTCCTCGTCGATACCTTCTCGAGCGGCCTCGGTGCGGCCTGCCTGTGGCGCATTCCGGTCCTGCGCGCACGGTTGGCGCAGGTTATCCAGGAGGCTGGCGTCAGTGACGTGATCACGCTCATGCCGCATGTCTGGTCCTTCCTGGCATCCGGGGCCGTCACTGCCGCCGGCGCGGGCTATCACACCATCTTGCATGATGCCGAACCGCATCCGGGCGACGGCACAGCACGGATGCTGCCCTTGCTGCTCAAGGACATGCACGCGGCGACAACCGTGTTCACGCTGAGCGATGCCGTTGCCGAGATGGCCCTGCGCCGGAGCCTCATCCGCCCGTCCCAGGTCGCGCGGCTGTTTCATCCGCTGACGGGGAGCAAGTCGACTGCCGTGCAGGCGGCCCCTTCAAGCGGCCAGCCCTGGCGGCTGCTCTTCCTCGGGCGGATCATGCCATACAAGGGTTTGCCGCTGCTGCTGGAGGCGCTTCGACAGCTTAAGGCGGAAGGACGCAACGTCACGCTGTCAGTGATGGGTGAGGGTCCGCTGGACGATGTGGCCGACAGAATCACGGCGCTGAAGGTGGAGGTCACCAACCGCTGGCTGCGGGATGACGAGATCGCAACTGCCCTGTCTTCACATCATGCCGTTGTGCTCTCCCATGTCGAGGCCAGCCAGTCCGGCGTGGTCGCCTCGGCGCTGGGCGCCGGTGTACCGGTGGTCAGTACGCCGGTAGGCGGACTGGCAGAGCAAGTGCGCGACGGCGTTACGGGCCTTGTGGCCGCCAGCGTCTCCGCCACAGCGCTGGCCTCCGCCTTGCGCGCCCTGATGGACACGCCGGGCCTGCACGGGCGGCTGGCGTCGAACGTGGTCGCCGAGCGACAGGCCAGGTCGCCCGACGCCTTCGTCGCGGCGCTTCTAGCTGCGCTGGAGCGTCCGCGGCACGAATGAACGGCAAGCCTCACTGAGCGCTTATGTGAGACCCCGCAACACGGCCTCGTAGCGCGCAGCCATCGCCGCTTGCGTGCGGTCACCAGCCATGAAACGCATCTGGATGCGGTCGCGCGATGGGTCCGCATGAAGCCCCTGAGTGAACGCGCGAACGATCGCATCCGCCAGCGCCAATGGCTCGACCGGATCACAGAGAACCCCGTTCTCGTTGTCGGTGATGATCGTCGGCACATCGCCAACCCGCGTCACCGCGACGGGACAACCCGTCGCCAACGCTTCCAGAACGACCAGCGGCGCGCCTTCGACAGCCGAGGTCAGCACCAGCATGTCCGCAGCAGCCAGCAGTTCGGCGACCTCTGCGGGGTTCACATGTCCGCGGCGGACAATCACGTCGCCGAGGCCATGGCGCTGGATGGCCCGGTCGACCTCCGGCCCCAGCGGCCCGTCACCCGCCATCACGGCGCGGAGCGCGCCGTCCGGGGCAAGCCGCGCGACGATGCCGACAAAGGCTTCGGGGCGCTTCTCGACCCCCATGCGGCCGATCCAGACGAGCAGCCGCGTGGCCGGCGACAGGCCCATCGCTTCGCGCAAGGTGGCGCGGCGACTGGCCGCCCTGACGAAGGGCACGGCGTCGATCCCGTTGGCGATATGCACGATCCTGTCGGGCGCCACGCCGGCTGCGCGCAGGGAACGCTTGACAGGTCCGGACACGGCAATGTGAATGCCAAGCGCCGACCCAGCCGCGATCGCCGCGCGATAGACCGAGTCCGGGACCTCGTTGTGGATGATGTTCGCCGCCTTGAGGCCCCCCGGTGTTTGAGCCGCGAGCGCGGGCAGGTTCTTAAGAAACCAGGCCGAGCCAGACGACAGGACATGCGTCACGCGTCGGCTCGCGACGAGATGGGCAACGAAGGCGGCGCGGTGCTCCTCGTCGAGTATGCCATCAAGATGGAAGATCTCGGGGCTGACCGCCCGAAATGCCCCTGTCATCAGATGATCGTCGGCTTCGGTCGTGATGAGCACCACATGCCAGCTGGCGGCGAGCCCTGCCAGAGCGGAGAGCAACACGCCCTCGGCTCCGCCGCGCCGGAGCCAAGGCGCGACCACCAGCAGGCCGGGCTTGTCCATCCGCCGGATGGCGTGCGTCAGATCCGCCAGCCTGTCCTCAACCGGGCCGGGCTGGCCGGCGACTGCGCGGATGCGTGCCCTCAGCCGGGCATCGCCAAACACCACCGGGTTCAGCGTGCGGATACGCGACTGCAGCTCCTCCTGCATGTCCTTGGCGTCATGGGTCATGGTGCGGCCATGGCGCCTGTGCAGGAAGAGGGGATGGCGGATGACACGTCCGCGCCGGCCGAGCGCGCTGAGGCGGATCCAGAACTCCCAATCCTCGAAGCCACCGCGCATGATGGGCGCATAGCCCCCCGCCGCCTCCCAGTCATCACGCCGGAAGACCGCGCTGACGGCAGTGAAGTTGCTGACCAGCGCCTCGTCGATGTCGAAATCGCGCGTTTCCCATGTCTCCTCGACATCGCCGAAGAAGCGGACATGCGAAAAAGCAAACCCGACTGAGCTGTCGGTCCGCATCAACGCAATAGTTGCCTCCAGATAGACCGGCTCGATCAGGTCATCGGCGTCGAGGCAGCAGATGTATTCGCCGCGCGCGGCGGCGATGCCGCTGTTGCGTGCCGCGGGCAGGCCCTGGTTCACGGTGCGGATCAGCGTAATCTCGCCATCGGCGGCGAGCCGGTCGAGCACGGCGACGGTCGATGGATCAGTCGAACCGTCATCGACCACGATGACCTCGATGCTCGCCACCGTCTGCGCCTGTGCCGAGCGCACGGCCTCCACGACAAAGCGGCCATAGTTGAAGCAGGGAATGACGATGCTGGCGAGCAGCGCGGGCTGCACAGCGGGTGCGGGTTTGGCGATCACCGCACCTGCCGCGTCGAAGCGTTGCGAGCGTGCATCAATAACAATCCGGTCGCGCCGGCGGGCACGGCAGTCACCGCGCCCAGGCAGGACGCGCGACATGATCTTGCGCGCGCCCTGCGCCATCAGGACGTCGACCTCGGCATGCCGCCCCTGGTCAACCAGCCCAGCAAGATAGCGGGTCACGCCACGCAGGCGCGGGCTGAACGGGCCCGCTGCGACGTCAACGATGCGCAGGATCCCGGCAAGAAGCCGGTGCTGCAGGCGCTTGGCCCAAGGAATGTCGGGGCCGGCCAAGCATCGCTCTCCGGGTTACGCGGCGCGACGCGGTCGCGACAGAAAGTCGGCATAAGCCAGCTTCAGGCCATCATGCAGGCTCGTACTGGCGCGCCAGCCCAGCGCACCCAGACGCCCTACATCGACCAGCTTGCGCGGCGTGCCGTCCGGTCGGGACGAGTCGAATTCAAGCTTGCCCGTATAGCCGACGGTCGCCGCAATGGTCTCCGCGAGTTCGCGGATCGTCACGTCGGCGCCACATCCGATGTTGATCAGGCCTTCGGCCGAATAGGTCCTCATCAAATGGATGCAGGCGTCGGCAAGATCGTCGACATAGAGGAACTCGCGCCTCGGCGTACCTGTGCCCCAGACCGTCACGGACGGCGCGCGGGTCTCCTTCGCCTCATGGAATCGCCGGATCAGCGCGGCGGCGACATGGCTGTTTTCGGGGTGGTAGTTGTCGCCCGGACCGTAGAGGTTGGTCGGCATCACACTGATGAAGTCCGCGCCATACTGCCGGCGGTAGCTTTCCGCCAGCTTGATGCCGGCGATCTTGGCGATGGCGTAGGGCTCGTTGGTCTGCTCCAGCGGCCCTTGCAGCAGTTGATCTTCGTTCATCGGCTGCGGCGCGAGCTTCGGATAGATGCAGGTGGAGCCGAGGAACATCAGCTTCTCGACGTCGTATTTGTGCGCGGCGTGGATGATGTTCATCGCGATGGCGAGGTTGTCGTAGATGAACTCGGCCCGATAGACGTTGTTGGCATGGATGCCGCCGACCTTCGCGGCGGCGAGGAACACAGCCTGCGGGCGGTTCGCTGCAAACCACGCCTCCACCTGCGCCTGGTTGCGCAGATCGACATTCGAACGGCTGCTCGTCAACACATCGCAATGTTCGCCGGCGAGGCGGCGCACCAGCGCGCCGCCAACCATGCCACGATGTCCGGGAACATAGACCCGCTTGCCAGCCAGTTCGAATTCAGGTTCGGGCATCGGCCCTCTCCTTTAGCGCGGCGGCTAGGTCTGATTTCACCATGTCGCTCACCATCTGGGCAAAGCTGATCTCCGGCTGCCAGCCAAGCTGCTGGCGCGCCTTTGACGGGTCGCCGATCAGCAGGTCAACCTCGGTCGGCCGGAAGTAGCGCGGGTCGATCCGCACGACGGTCTTGCCGGACTGGCGGTCAACGCCCTGCTCGTCGACGCCCTTGCCGCGCCACTCGATCTTGCGCCCGAGTTCGGCAAAGGCAAGCTCGACGAACTCACGCACGGTGCGGGTTTCGCCCGTCGCCAGCACGTAGTCATCCGGCTCGTCGGCCTGCACGATCATCCACATGCCGCGCACATAGTCCTTGGCATGACCCCAGTCACGCTGGGCGTCAAGATTGCCGAGATAGAGGCACTCGTCGATGCCAGCCTCGATCCGCGCCACGCTACGCGTGATCTTGCGCGTCACGAAGGTTTCGCCGCGGATCGGGCTTTCGTGGTTGAACAGGATGCCGTTGGAGGCAAACATGCCGTAGGCCTCGCGGTAGTTCACCGTGATCCAGTAGCCGTAGAGCTTCGCCACCGCATAGGGGGAGCGGGGATAGAACGGTGTCTTCTCGCGCTGCGGAACCTCCTGCACGAGACCGTAGAGCTCGGAGGTGGACGCCTGGTAGAAGCGGGTCTCTTTCTCCATGCCGAGGATGCGGATGGCTTCCAGCAGGCGCAGCACCCCGATGCCGTCTGCATTGGCCGTGTATTCCGGGCTTTCAAAGCTCACCGCCACATGGCTCTGGGCAGCGAGGTTGTAGACCTCGGTGGGCCGAACCTCCTGCATCAGGCGGATCAGATTGGTTGAATCCGTCATGTCGCCATAGTGCAGGTTGAAGCGTACGCCGCCGCTGTGTGGATCCTGGTAGAGATGATCGATGCGCTGGGTGTTGAACGACGACGAACGGCGCTTGACGCCATGGACCTCGTAGCCCTTCGCCAACAACAGCTCTGACAGATAGGCGCCGTCCTGTCCGGTCACGCCGGTAACGAGGGCAACCTTGCGCCCATCCCTTGCAGTCGTCATCAATTCATTCCCGAAAGCGCACGCCGCAGCCAGCGCCGCGATAACCTCCGCTGCCTAGCGGAATAGGCGCCGTTTCGCAAATCCCGCCTTCCACCGCGCTGCTTTGAATTCGTGCCAATGGTGGGGTTGGTCAATCGACGCTGGTCTGTTCCCATTTGTCGGGTCGCCTGAGGGGGAGTTTCCGGAGTGTTTCACGCGGCTGTCGGGCCGCGCCGCCGGAGTTCTGCAACGAGATCGGTGGCTTGTCGCCGATCGCTTCGTGGCGCAGCGCCATCGGCTGCCCGCTCTTGCGCTCGCCAATCCCGATCAGACGTCCTGCGCATCACTGCGTTCATGAAGGCGATCCACGGCGGCACGAATATACGGATTTCCACCGACAATGGCGCCACGTTCAGGGCTGGTGTCGCGGACTACAAGTCGGGCTACGTTTCCTTTAACGCGACGCCGGCGCCCTACGGCAACGTCTATTACGACTCGGACACGATGACATTCAGCGACGGGTTCGATGTGAATAGCGATGGTTTCGCAACGGTTGTGCAAGCGCTCTTTCGCGGCTCGGCCGGGCTGCGGGGCCAATCCTTCGGCAACTGTTACGGGCACAAAGCCGGCGTCGGCTTTGTGCCAATTCAGTTTCGACCGCGGCCGGTCGCATCACGAACCTGCGTTGGCTTGCCGTCACTGGGACGCTCAAGGCGACGACCCGCATCATCGTCGATTTGGCGGTGCTGAAGCGCCGCCTGAAATCAGCCATCGACGCCGCTGCCGAGGCCGAGCGGCTGAAATACATCACCCCCGGCGCCGGACAGGCGATGACCTATCAGCCCAAGGCCGATGAGGCGCGGCGCCTCGCGGACGATCAGGCGCCCGATCCGGCGGGGTATCCGCTGCTTTCCGCCGAAGTCGGGATCACGGCGTCGACACTGGCGGACGTCGGCGAGGCGGTCATGGCTGCCTACCAGCAATGGATCCAGATCGGCGCCCTAATTGAAGCGGCGCGGCTCAGCGCCAAGCAGGCGATCGATGCGGCCAAGACTGCTGATGCCGCTCGAAAAGTTGAGCCGGACTGGCCGGGAGTGGATGATGCGGGCGAGTAGACCGGGCGCTTAGGTCAAGCGGGGTTGGCCCCAGGCTGGATAGGCCGCAGCTTTCTGGCCTTGACCCACCTCGCTAAGCGAGTGGCCGGTTCATCAACATAGACCGTGAAGACATACGCAAGGCCATAAACGAAGACGATAAAGACCGCGCTCAAGCCGGCGAAAGCTAGGTTGCCCAAGCCGGTGCGAATAACCTTATCTTGGCCGCGTTTGTCGGTGGCGCGTCCAACGCCGTCGCTGCGACAGTGACGTCAACTGCCGGCGGGAGTTCCTTTACCCACTGCAGCCTGCAAGCTGAGGTTGTTGCTGGTGCTACTGGTTCCGTAGCAATTCAGATTGGGGCGGGCTCGTCTGACTTTGCGCTGGGTGGCATTAGTGGCGTGGGTCGGTATTTGGGCGTTGCAGGAAAGTCTACCCTCGTTTCCACGTTGCATCTTAAGCGTTGTCGGATTGACGCTTTAAGTTGCCAGAACGAACGAGTCAGACCGTTAGAACATGACACAGCACGGATCGGCACTCCCTCCTCCTTGATCGATAGTTTAGCGTGATCGTACAGTGACGCAGCCGACTTTGTGCGTCGGCTGGGAGAGGTGACGGTGACGCCAACCTTATCGCCCACGCAGAATGCAAACATGCGGTACCCTGCTCTCGACGGTCTGCGGGGGGTAGCGGCCTTCCAAGTGGTCGTTGTGCACCTAGTAGCGTTCTTTGATTTTGGGATGATTACAGGGGATCCGCGCTTTTCACACCTGGCGATTGACCAGTTGATCCCCAAACTGCCATTCATGTTGCATATAATGGCAGATCTCCCTGTTTGCCTTTTCTTTTCCCTCAGCGGGTTCGTGCTAACAGCCTCATTTAGCAACAATCGCATATCGTTATTGGCCGGATCGGCGAAGCGCTACGTTCGACTTATGCCGCTGATCCTAATTACTAGCTTGCTGGCATTCACGCTTTTTATAATTTTCGGTGAGGTGCATCAGGAAGCAGCCAAGATTACACGATCGTACGGTGCCACCTTGAATCTCCCGAACGGCGTGCCGAGCCTTGCTGCTGTCATTTTTGAGGGAACCGTTGGCGCAATATTAGGGGGCTTTTCCTATGCTAGCACTATTAACGGCGTTCTATGGACCATGCCGATAGAGTTTCAGGGCTCGTTGCTAATAATAGTTGTTTGCTTCGCGTCCCAGCTTATCACTAAAAATCATACTCGGCGAAAGGTGATCGAAATCGGCCTCCACTTCGCTTTCTTAACGATTTTTGCCAGAATGTACGTGTCATTGTTCTCTGCTGGCGCCTTGCTCTATTACGCAACCCGCTCACGGCTTATTGTTGGACAGCAGCTTACTGGTGCGGCGGTGTTAATGCTTGGGCTTTTTATTGGCACCATGCCGGGGGCATGGGTTCAAAATTGGCCTGTACCGCCGGTGCAAAATTTACCTTTCTCGTCCTATCCACACAATGTAGGTTCTTTCTATCACGGCATTGGAGCCGTATTAATATTGGCGGGTGTGTTAAAGAGCCAATATATCATGCGTCTGCTGAGTACGGATGTGCCACAATTCCTGGGGCACGTCTCATTCGCACTCTATCTTGTGCATCTGCCAATCATTCTTACAGTTGGCAGTGCGACGTGCATATATTGTTACTCTCTGGGATTCCCTTATTGGCTTTGCGTTGTCATTTCAGTTGGCGTCTCTGGTTCTGTTGTTTATCTATCATCCATTCTGCTGACTAATAAAATTGATCAACGAGCGATAAGCGCTTCGTATTACATTGGAAGGACAATGGGCCCGCTAGAATCACGCGTATATGCATCTCTAAAATGGCGTCCTGCCAGTGAAAGAGTAGATCGAGAGCATGTCGATAGCTAGAACGTCGCGCATAGTTGGAGAACTGGAAATCTCACGCTCAGTCGGTAGAAGGATTTACAACAATACTGGCGTCGACATTTTCAGCTACTCACTCGCTAGTCTTTGGGCTTCCGGCGGCGAGGAGGCGGTGTTCATGGTCTGTTGGGGGTATCGGACATTGGTGGCTCAATAACGCACTGCGGGGGGCAGATGGCTCGCCAATGGCGCGATTTACAGGTCCGAGCGCTAGGCCGGATGCTCTCTGCCTGCGCTCCAGGAACGGGCGCTTCTTCAGTTGTCTCCGCAGGCGCTGAGGACCGTCTAGTGGTCGTCTAGCCCACCAGCGGTCTGTCCAGCGCTGGCCCGCTTCTTCATCGGTCTCGACTATCTCTCGGTATTCCCATTTCCCGTCCCGATACCGGCGTTCCGTCTCATGGGCGCGCATGACCTTGCCGTTGGCGTCCCCGATCTTTTTGAAGGGCAGGGGATCGTACTCATGCCACTGCGCATGATGCGGCCTGGGCGAGCGGAAATACTGAAGCGCTAAAAGGGGCAGCTCCCAGATATCGCGAAGAATTTTCGTCAGCGGATTGGGCATCGGCATGTGTCCTGCGGCGCCGTCGCGTCGCTGCTGTCAAAGTCTCTGGAGCCCCCGCGCGGCTTGCCCAGATCGACAACCCCCAGGGTCGCCCTGACCGGCGGCTTTTCATTCCCGGAGACGTCATGGACACGACCGCCATACAGCGGGCGCTGGTCGCGCTCGGCTATGCTGCGACCCTTGAGTACGAGTTCACGCCCGGTTCCACCTCCGCGCAGACCATCACGATCCGGGTCGGAGCGAACTCCGGAAATATCGCTTTCAACAGGCAGCCGGCTCAGCGTCTTCTCGGTGGGCTCAGCGCGCGACGCTTGTGATCGAGGAGATCAAGGGATGACGTACACGATCATTTCAGCGGCGTACGCCAACACGGATAATTCGGCGGCTATCCTCATGACAGAGGAGGCCGCCGCGGTTCTTATCTCCGAGGCCGACACCCCTGAACTTTGGGCAGAGATGCTGGTGTGGGGCGCCCCGGCCGCCTATGTCCCCCCCCCCCGGCCCCGCTCCCCCAGGCCGATCCGGTCGACAAGCTGGTTGCCTTCCTGAATTCCAACCCGGATGTGAAGGCCCTTATCCAGTCGTCGCCGCAGGCGTTCGCGAGGATCTAGCCGCGGTGGGCAGGAGGCTCATCGAGCGTTTCCATTGCCCGAAACAGAGCCACGACGTGACCGGGTTCGTTCGCAAGACGGCGGATGCGGCAAGGCTCAGCGCGATTGGCGCGATGACAGGCGGG